>NZ_JBEPNP010000001.1:0-534087 GCF_040546335.1 Arthrobacter sp. UYEF20
GACCCGATCGGCGGACTCGTGCAGATCCCCTGCATCGAACGCAACGCGATCGCCGCGGCCAAAGCCATCAACGCCGCCAAGATGGCGCTCTGGGGTGACGGCACACACCGGGTCTCCCTCGACGAAGTCATCGTGACCATGCGCGAAACCGGCAAGGACATGTCCTCCAAGTACAAGGAAACCGCGATGGGCGGCCTCGCCGTGAACGTCGTCGAATGCTGAAGGAAAGAGAACTATGACCCTGGCACCTGAAGGCCGCAAGCTGCTGCGCGTTGAACAGCGCAACTCGGCAGTACCGGTCGAACGCAAGCCCGAGTGGATCAAGGCCAAGGTCCAGATGGGCCCCGAGTTCGTCCAGCTCAAGAAACTCGTCAAGAAGGAAGGCCTCCACACCGTCTGCGAGGAGGCCGGCTGCCCCAACATCTTCGAATGCTGGGAAGACAAGGAAGCGACCTTCCTGATTGGCGGCTCCGAATGCACCCGGCGCTGCGACTTCTGCCAGATCGATACCGGCAAGCCCTCCCCGGTTGACGTTTTCGAACCGACCAAGGTGGCGCGTTCCGTCCAGGCCATGGCGCTGCGCTATGCCACCGTCACCGGGGTGGCCCGCGACGACCTCGCCGACGAGGGCGTCTGGCTCTACGCGGAAACGGTCCGGAAGATCCACGAACTCAACCCGGGCACCGGCGTCGAACTCCTCATTCCTGACTTTTCCGGGAAGCCGGAGCACATCGAGGCCATCTGCGATTCCAAGCCCGAGGTCTTTGCGCACAATGTGGAGACGGTTCCCCGGATCTTCAAGCGCATCCGGCCGGCGTTCCGGTACGACCGGTCCCTGGACGTCATCACGCAGGGCCGGAACCTGGGCATGGTGACGAAGTCGAACCTGATCCTGGGCATGGGCGAGACCCGCGAAGAGATCTCCGAGGCACTCCGGGACCTGCACGACGCCGGCTGCGACCTCATCACCATCACGCAGTACCTGCGCCCGAGTGAGCGGCACCTGCCGGTGGACCGCTGGGTCAAGCCGCAGGAGTTCGTGGACCTGCAGCAGGAAGCGGACGAGATCGGCTTCCTCGGCGTCATGAGCGGGCCGCTGGTGCGTTCCTCGTACCGCGCCGGCCGGCTCTGGGCCACCGCGATGCGCAAGAAGGGCCGGGAAATCCCCGCCCAGCTGGCCCACATCGAAAGCTCCGGCAGCACGCGCCAGGAAGCCAGCTCCATCCTCGCCGCGCACGCCGGCGTCTAACACCCGTAAAGGACCAAAGATGTTCCCCACACGACTAGAGATCATCCCTTCCGAGGGAATCGTCGAAAAAGTCACGGCGGACGTGCCCCTGGGCACCACACTCACCATCACCTGCCTGCCCCACCACGGGATCGGGCGCACCATCCGCACGGCAGTC
Source organism: Arthrobacter sp. UYEF20 (assembly GCF_040546335.1). NCBI lineage: Bacteria > Bacillati > Actinomycetota > Actinomycetes > Micrococcales > Micrococcaceae > Arthrobacter > Arthrobacter sp. UYEF20. Next base: position 1,407 of record NZ_JBEPNP010000001.1, read on the forward strand.
CAGCTGGCCCAGCTGGGCTACACGGTGGTCCCGCACCTCGCGGCACGCGCCCTGCAGGAGCGCTCCCAGCTCGTCGGAATCCTGCGCGACTGCGACGCTGCCGGCATCAGGGAAGTCTTTGCCGTCGGCGGGGACTCCCCGCGGGCCGCCGGGCCCTACGGCACGGCGGCAGAGCTGATGGAAGACATCGCCCAGTACTCCGGCGGCGGCATCTCCATCGGCATCGCCGGCTACCCCGAGGGCCACCCCTCCGTCTTCGGGCTCGACCTCCTGGACGCACTGCTGGCAAAGCAGCACCTGGCGAGCCACATTGTCACGCAGATGTGCTTTTCCGCCCCGAAGATCGTGGACTACGTGGGCCTGCTGCGCCGCGAAGGCGTGGAGCTGCCGGTCTGGGCGGGCGTCGCCGGCACCGTGCCCAGGGCCAGGCTGGTGGCCCTGGGCACCCAGATCGGCGTCGGGGCCTCCCTGAAATTCCTCAGCCGCAAGGGCCCGCTCGCCCGCCGGCTCCTCAGCGGGGAACACTACGAGCCTGCGACCCTGATTTCCGAGCTTGCCGAACACCCGGACAGGGTATCTGGCATCCATTTCTACACTTTCAATCACCTGAGCGCGGTGACGGACCGGGCAACCCCTCCGTCGAGTCCCGTGGCTACCGAACTCGTTTCGATGCAAGGAGCAGCAAAATGAAGACCCAGAGTGAAAACCTGGCGCAGGCCCCGCACCTGGAGAGGCAGCTCAGCAACCGGCATATCCAGCTGATTGCGATCGGCGGCGCCATCGGTACCGGCCTGTTCATGGGCTCCGGCAAGACGATTTCGGCGGCCGGGCCTTCCGTGATCTTCGTGTACATGATCATCGGCTTCATGCTGTTCTTCGTCATGAGGGCGATGGGCGAACTGCTGCTGAGCAACCTGCACTACAAGTCCTTCAGCGACTTTGCCGCGGACCTGCTGGGCCCCTGGGCCGGCTTCTTCACGGGCTGGACGTACTGGTTCTGCTGGGTGATCACCGGAATCGCGGATGTTATTGCGATTGCCGGCTATTCGCAGGAACTCTGGCCGGGGCTACCCTTGTGGATCCCCGGACTGGTCACCATCGCCATCCTGCTGCTGCTGAACCTGGCCACGGTGCGGGCGTTCGGTGAGACCGAGTTCTGGTTCGCGCTGATCAAGATCATCGCCATCGCGGCACTGATCGTGGTGGGCCTGTTCATGATCTTCAGCGGTTTCCAGTCCGACGCCGGCCCAGCCACCTTCACCAACCTGTGGAGCCACGGCGGCTTCTTCCCGAACGAGTTCATGGGCTTCGTAGCCGGTTTCCAGATTGCCGTGTTCGCGTTTGTAGGCATTGAACTGGTGGGCACCACGGCCGCGGAGGCCAAGAACCCGGAGAAGAACCTGCCCCGCGCCATCAACTCCATCCCGATCCGCGTGCTGCTCTTCTACGTGGGCGCCCTGATCATCCTGATGTCCGTCACGCCCTGGACCCAGTTCCAGGCCGGACACAGCCCCTTCATCGCCATGTTCTCCCTGGCCGGCCTGGGTGCCGCCGCCACCATTGTGAACCTGGTGGTGCTGTCCTCGGCCATGTCCTCGGCCAACTCCGGCATCTACTCCACCTCGCGCATGGTCTATGGCCTGGCCCAGGAAGGCGACGCTCCGGCCGTGTTCAGCGGCCTGTCCCGCCGGAAAGTCCCGCAGAACGCGCTGTTCCTCTCCTGCGTACTGCTGCTCTCCGGCGTGGTGCTGATGTACGCAGGCCAGGATATCGGCAAGGCCTTCGACATGGTGACCACCGTGTCCGCCGTCTGCTTCGTCTTCGTCTGGTCCATCATCCTGGCCAGCTACATTGCCTTCCGCAAACGCCGCCCGCAGCTGCACGACGCATCCAAGTTCAAGATGCCCGGCGGCATCCCCATGGTCTGGGTGGTCTTCGCCTTCTTCGCCTTCGTGCTCTGGGCACTGACCACCCAGCCGGACACCCTCGCGGCCCTGCTGGTCACGCCGGTCTGGTTCATCATTCTTGGCATTGCCTGGTTCTTCCTGCGCCGGCGCCCCGCCCACCTGGCCCGCTACGCGACCTTCCAGGCCGACCTCGCCACCGAACTCGCCCTGGAACAGGAAGCAACCAGCGGGCGGCAGGGTCAATGAACACCGCGCAGACTTTGAACAATCCCACCCAGGAACCGGCGGAACATACCGCCCTGACCGAGCATGTGCTCACCCTTGACTGTGCGGAGTCCCCCGGCATCGTCCACGCGATCTCGGGGTTCCTGCTGGATCACGGCAGCGACATCATCGACATCAAACAGTACGGTGACCGCGGGCAAGGGCACTTCTTCATGCGCGTCCACTTCTCCGCCGCGAAGGAGTCCTTCGGCACCGAGCAGCTGCGCGGGGATTTCACGCCCCTGGCGGAAAAATGGAAGATGAACTGGCAGCTGGAGCCACAGGGCCGCAAACGCCGGGTCCTGGTCATGGTCTCGAAATTCGGGCACTGCCTCAACGACCTGCTCTTCAGGGCACGCACCGGAGACCTTCCGATCGACATCGTGGCCGTGGTGTCCAACCACCGCGACCAGGAGGGACTGGTCCAGTGGCACGGCATCCCGTTCTTCCACCTGCCGGTCACGAAGGACTCCAAGCCGGAGGCCGAGGCCAGGCTGCTGGAACTCGTGGATGAACTTGACGTGGAACTGGTGGTCCTGGCCCGCTACATGCAGGTCCTCAGCGACGGCCTCTCCGCCCAGCTGGCAGGCCGGACCATCAACATCCACCACTCCTTCCTGCCCAGCTTCAAGGGTGCCAAGCCTTACCACCAGGCCTATGACCGCGGCGTGAAAACCGTGGGCGCCACGGCCCACTACGTCAATGCCGAACTGGACGAGGGGCCCATCATTTCGCAGCAGGTCATTGACGTGGACCACACCTACACCCCGGACGACCTGGTGGCGGTGGGCCGGGACGCCGAATGCGCCGCCCTGCGCAACGCGGTCCGCTGGCACTGCGAGGGCAGGATCCTGCTGCTCGGCAACCGGACCGTGATTTTGCGATAGGGCACGGTCCTAACGGAGCAGCCGGATTCAGTTCCCGGACGCGGCCCAGGCCAGCAGGCGTTCCAGCGGCCAGGTGGTGATGATCCGGTCCGCCGGGACGCCGTTGGCTGCCGCCCGCTCGGCCCCGTACTGGAGGAAATCGAGCTGGCCCGGGGCGTGCGCGTCGCTGTCAATGCTGAACAGGCATCCGGCGTCGAGGGCAAGCTGGATGAGCCGGTCCGGCGGGTCCTGGCGTTCCGGCCGCGAATTGATCTCGACCGCCACGTCGTGTTCGGCGCAGGCGGCGAAGACCAGTTCCGCGTCGAACTCCGATTCGGGGCGCGTCCCCCTCGACCCTTGAATCAGCCGCCCCGTGCAGTGGCCGAGCACGTCCGTGTGCGGGTCTGCAACCGCGTTGAGCATCCGCCGGGTCATGGTGCGCTTGTCCGAGCGGAGCTTCGAGTGGGCGCTTGCCACCACCACGTCAAGGCGCTCCAGCAGTTCCGGCGTCTGGTCCAGGGTGCCGTCCTCGAGGATGTCCACCTCAATGCCGCGCAGCAGGCGGAAGCCCCCGTCGCGGCGGGCGTTGATGCGTGCCACGACGTCGAGCTGCTGCTCCAGACGCTCGGCGCTCAGCCCGTTGGCGATGGTGAGCCGTGGCGAATGATCGGTCAGCGCAAGGTATTCGCGGCCCAGCAGCTGCGCGGCGTCCACCATGAGCTCAATCGGAGACCCGCCGTCTGACCAGTCGCTGTGGCTGTGCAGATCTCCCCGAAGCAATCCCAGCAGCTCTCGGCCGCCTTCAGCCAGGGGGTGCGAGCCACGGCGGCGCAGTCCCGCCAGGTAGCCGGGCACATCGCCGTCGAGGGCTTCCCGGATGACTTCCAAGGTGCGGTCCCCGATCCCTTTCGTCCGCTTGAGCCGGCCGTCCCGCGCCCGCGCCTCGAGCTCCGCCGGCTCCAGCCCGGCGATGATTCCGGCGGCTTTCCGAAACGCCTGCACCTTGAACGTGGGTGCAGGCTCGCGTTCGAGCCAGAATGCAATCTCATTGAGGGCAGCGGCGGCGTCCATGCCACCATCTTGCACCAGGCCGGGCCCACACGGGCCTCGACTGACCCTGACGTACGGGCGCGCCAGCCGCAGACCGCGTCGCAACCCGGGGTGCCGGGCCGGGTTCTGAGAGACTTGACCCGGCCGGGGCCTGATCCGGCAGGGAACTACGCCGAGGGTCTGCCGGGGGGCCGCCTCCGGCAGCTTGGAAATCGTCCGGAAAATGGTCCAACTCGACAGGTCAACGCTCATGGTCGTCTTCGCCGTGATGACGCTGACCATGCTGGTGCTCTTCTACTTCGATACTTACCGGAAGAGCCGGGCACCGTTTGCCGGCTGGTGGTGCGTCGCCGTCGGCTCCTTTTTTTGTGCTGCCGTCTTCTACTTCCTGGGCGAAGTCTCGGGCGTGGTCTGGGCGCCGAGCGTGGGGAACGGGGTCATGGTGCTGGGTTCCGGCTGCGTCTGGGCGGGCGTACGCTCGCTGGCGGGACGACGCGTCCGTCCCGTGCTGCTGGCCCTTCCCGCTGCTGCGGCCTGCACGGTTGGCTTCGCGGTCCACACATCGGGCGACACCCGGATCGGCAGCATCGTCCTGCTGGCCATGATGGGGACGGCAATCGGGCTGGCCTCACTCGAGCTGTGGCGCGAACGGGCGAGCTCCTGGCACCTGGTGCGCTCGCTCGCCGTCGCGACCGCTGTCTGTGCCGCCTACTACCTCAGCCGGATGGCCGGACTGGCCCTCCTTGGACCCCAGGACGCGCTGTTCCAGCTCCTGTTCGGCACCGGCGTCACCCTTCTGATGGCGATGGTGCTGCTGGTGGTGGTCTCCTCCAGCATCACCGCACTGAACACCGCCCGCCGGACCGAGGACCTGACGGAACTGGCCTCCCGCGATGCCCTCACCGGGCTGCTGAACCGCCGCGAATTCACGCAGCGGGCACAACAGCGGCTCCGGAACAATCTGGACGCCGGCGTTGACACGGCGATTGTCATGGCGGACCTGGACAGCTTCAAGGCCATCAATGACGGATTCGGCCACGACGCGGGCGACGGCGTCATCCGGGCCTTCAGCGATGCCTGCCGCTCCGCGATGCGGACCGCCGATCTGGTGGCACGTTACGGCGGCGAGGAATTCGCCATGCTGCTCACCGGTGTCGACGCGGATGAGGCAGTACGGATCGCGGACCGGATCAATGCGGTGCTGGCAGAACACAGCTCCCTGCCCGACGGCGCGCCGCCGGCCACCGCGAGCTTCGGAATCGTCGACACGCGGAACCGCAGCGGCGGGCTCCAGCGGCTGATCCGGGAAGCGGACGAGGCCCTGTACGAGGCGAAGGCCGCGGGCCGCAACCGCGCCGTCGTCGGCCGCGCCCTTGCAGAAGCGGCCGGACACGCAGTGCCTCTTGCCCCCTAACGGATCAGCGGGCAGGATGACAGATGACCACAGCGGCCGTCCGCGCGGGCCGGCCCGGTGACAATGACGGAGGATTCATGACCAGGGATGCAAATATCCACGCCCAGGAGCGCTTCGCTGCTGCCGTGAACAGCGGCAGGCTCGATGGCATCGATGAAGTCGTCGCGGCCGAGTGCGTGGACCACGACCCCGCACCGGATCAGGGTCCGGGCCCGCAGGGATTCAAAGACTTCTTCGCGGGACTGCGCGCGTCATTCCCGGATCTGAACATCGCCGTCGAACACCTCACAGCCACCGACGACGACGTCGCCTTCGCCTACGAGATCACCGGCACCCATCAAGGGCCGCTGATGGGCCACGCACCCACCGGACGGAGCATCAAAATCCGGGGGATGCAGATCGGACGCTTCCAAGACGGCAAACTCACCGAACGCTGGGGCAGCAGCGATCAACTCGGCATGCTCACTCAGCTCGGCCTGGCACCCCAGCCATGAGAATCATCCGCGCGCTCGCCGCCGGAGCCGCAGCCGGGGCCGCCGGGACCACGGCACTGAACACCCTCACCTACCTGGACATGGTGTGGCGGGGCCGCCCCGCCAGCAGCACCCCGGAGGCGACCGTGGAAAAACTCGCCGACGTCACCGGCCTGACCATCAAGGGCAACGAGGAAGAACGCACCAACCGCATCGCCGGACTCGGCCCGCTGACAGGGCTGGCTGTCGGCGCCGGCGTCGGCGCCGTCCTGGGTCTCGCCCGGGAGGCTGGCTGCCGGCCCGGACTCCTCGGCTCCTCACTGACTGCGGCGGCCGGCGCACTGATCGGCAGCAACGGACCCATGACCGTCCTCGGCATCACGGACCCCCGCACCTGGTCTCCCGCGGACTGGGCCAGCGACATCATCCCCCACCTGGCCTACGGCGTCGTAACCGCCGCCACCCTGCAGGCACTCCGCCCCGGCCTCCCCCGCCGGCGCTGACCGGACGCAGGCGGGAAGTGCCTTGTTAATCCCGGTGAGGCCTGGGCTGGACCTGCCAGGGAGGCAGGACGAGAAGGAACATGATGGCCGCCGTCACCACGCCGGACGCAAAGATCGCAGCGAGATGGATGGAGAGCGGCCCGCCGCTATACATGGTCAGCCCGACCGCCAGAAGCGAGGCGGCCAAAACAGTCAGGACCACCGGTTTTTGCCGCCGAAGTCCCGCCAGGAGCAGAAGCGCCGGAACGACGTACCAGATCACGCTGGCGGTTCCCATAGAATTGATCTGCTCGGTGACGGCGGCGCTGCCCGGGATAAAGGCAACCAGCGGCTGATAGAACATCGACGCACAGTGAAGCATGAGGCCCAGCAGCCCCGCCGCGGCCAGTGCGAAATCCACGGCGGCCAGTTGGACTGCCAGCCCCACCGGGGGCAATCCGGGAACCAGAAGCCGCAGGAGCAGCAACAGCAAAGCAACCACGGCGAGGCCCACGGCAAATTCGGTCGGCATTTTTACAGCCTACAGAGCTACGCGGCGAATCCGCCGGTGTAGCTTATGAGGCCACGGGTTGCCCCGGATATCGCGAATCTGCCGCACCTGCAATTCGTTCTGACAACGGGTATGGAATACCTATGAGATCCTGTACGTTGCATAGCCGACACCCATAACACGAGAAAAGAGAACCACCTAAGTGGCAACCGACTACGACGAACCCCGCTCCGACGTCAAGGAATCACAAAACAACTCCCTGGAGGCACTGCAGTCCGCCAGCGCCCCGGACGCACGGAGCGTCGTCCGCGACCTGGACGAAGCCGACGGCCTGGACGGGCTCGACGTCCCCGGCGGCGAATTCGTCGCCGAAGAACTCACTGTCCAAGTGATCCCGCAAAAGCATGACGAGTTCACCTGCTACTCCTGCTTCCTGGTCCGGCACCGCTCCCAGCTGGCCCGTGAGAAAAACGGCCACGCCTACTGCAACGAGTGCGAACGCTAACGATCGCGACCATCCAATACCGCGGCGGCGGCGCAAGACCCTTCCATCTCCCAGAGGCGGTCTCGCAGGACAGACAGTCCTGGCTTCGACGCGAACCTGTCTGGTCGGCTGGTTCCATGGCCCATCGTGTTGCAGTCGGGGCGCTCGTCGGGCCTTTGGGAGTTCTCCTGTGCCACCGGCGCCCGTCCGTGCGCTGGTATGCCGGTAAGTGGGACTTTCCTGGTGGTCATGTCGAGAACGGCGAAACGGCGGGCGACGCTTTGACCCGTGAGCTTCGTGAGGAGATCGCGGTGACAGTTGCCCCGCCTTCGGGTGAGCCGGACTTCATCATCCGCGAAAACGAAGACTCACCGGACGGTTTGGCTCTTTCCGGATGGGTCCTCACGGAATGGTCAGGCAACCCGGCGAATGTTGCCGCAGAAGAGCACGACGACGTCCAATGGTTCGCGCCCAGCGATGCCCTCGAGCTCGATCTAGCCCATGACGCCTACGCGGCGGTGCTGCGTCGGATCGGCGCTTGAGTCACGCCAACGAGCAGGACGAATACTGGCGCAACCGCACGTTGGTCGCTCTCACCGATGTCGATCATCTGGGCCCAGGCCAGCGCTGAGTCCATGGGATTGTCATCGCCGGGCTGCGAACATCTGGCCCGCGCGCCTCTGACCCCTCGGGTCAAGGCGGGCCTTAGGGTTGCCCCATGGATCTGAGCCAACTCGAGCAAGAATTAGAAGACGTATCTGAACGGTATGCGCGAACAAATGGAATCGAGCGAGACTCGAACTGGTACACACTCAAGCTTCATGAAGAAGTCGGAGAGCTCACGCAGGCATACCTTATGAAGACCGGACAGGCACGATCCAAGGGGTTGAGCCAAGTCGAAATTGAGGACAATTTCAAAGCTGAGATAGCCGACGTTTTCGCTCATATTCTGCTCCTGGCAAGGCACCACGGCGTCGACGTACTTGGCGCCGTGGACGACAAATGGCTTCGGTGGCATCCGTCCCGCGCGGAGCCGGCAAACTCGTAGGGGGGCATTTTCTCGGATCCGTGCGTCCGCCCGTCCCTCGCCGGACCGGCGGGATGTCTATGGTGCCGCGCGACACTGAGCACCATGAAGCCCGGACCAGAAATATTGTCGTCGGAGTGCCCGGGCGCATGCTGCATCCCGACCATCGCAGCAGGATTCACATCGGCGGTCAGGCCCCGACCAGACTTCTTGGTCGGGGCTTCTGGCACCGATGGGACAACCTTCGTGTGGACCGTGGCGCTTTTATTCGAAGCGTGTGGCAGTCATTGCCGTATTGCCCCGGATGAGGCTGAAGGTTGCTGTGACCGCGCCGAGGGCGAGAAGGAGGCTGAGGGACAGCGCGGCGTAGTACTCGGTGCTGGGCCAGGTGATGGTCCGGCCGCCACCGAATGAGGTGATCATGAGCCACGCGACGAAGAACCCGAGCCCGACCGATAGCAGCAAAACGGCCAGGAGGGGCACCGCGGCCTCCTGAACAATGACCCTGCGAAGGACGGACACGGGCATGCCCATCAGCCGGATCAGGCCCAGCACGCGTTTGCGGTCCAGGATCGCGGCCGCGGTGGACACGGCCAGCGAGACGCCTGCGATGACGACGGCCACGAAGACACCGATGTAGGCAAGGGCCGCCAAGCCCTGGATCAGCCGGGTGTTGCTCATCGTTGCGGTGTCCGCGGGAGAGGTGGCAGGGGTGGCAGTTACGCCGGAGGTGTTCAGAGCCGTGCGCGCCCGGTCAATAGCCTCCGGAGTCCCGTCGGTACTGACCACCATCACTACCGGAACAAGGCCCTCCAAGTTATCGACCGGCGCGGCCGCGAGCGGAACCGGCTTGCTGGTCCAGGTGTTCAGGAACGACGCGTCGAAGGCCTCAATTTTCCCCGCCTGGATCTCTGCGAAGCCGAGGGAGGGCGCATCGGCGGCCGCAATATACATGTCCATGGTGTCCCCGCGGCCGAGGGCCGTTGAGGCGTAGCCGATGGTGGCGTCACGGATGCCGGTACGTTCCTTGGTACTCTGGGCGGCGGCGGACACCTGGCCTGGTGTGTAGCCGCTGGACACGAACGCGTAGACGCTGGTGTCCAGGAGCAGCCCGGGACGGGCCTGGGGTGTCTCGACCGTTCCGATGGCGCTGATGCCTCCGGCGAAGACGGAGACCATGAACACGGCAATGACCAGCCCGGAGACGGAACGGAAAACTGCGACGGGGGTCCGGCGGATCCGGCTGGCGGCGATGACGGTTGAAGCTGTACGTGCCCGCTGTAACCCGATGGTGCTGACCGCCTTGGTCAGCCACGGGCCGACGGTCACGATGCCGACCGAGGTCAGCGCGAATCCGCCGATCAGCAGCGGCGAAGTCCACGGATTGCCGTCTGCATCGATCTTGGTCAGTAGGGTTCCGGTGGCCATGCACGTCAGTCCGGCCAGCAAGGGCACGGCACGCCACCCGGTGGGGGTTTTCTCGTGCATGGCCCGGGTGACTCCCAACGGGCCGATTCCGCTCCTGGCGGTACGGCCCGCTCCCACCAGCGCGGCGGCCAGCACCACGAGGACGACGACGGCGGCAGCGAATCCCGCGCCGAACGTGAAATCTGCGAGGAACATCCTCATGCCGTTGACAGGTATTTGGGCTGCGGCCGGCCGGAAGACGCCGGCGAGAATCACACCAAGGAGGGCACCGGCCAGGCTGGGGACGGCTGTCTCGACGGCCGCCATGCCTGAGACCAGCCGCGGCGAAGCGCCGATCAGGCGAAGGGTCGCGAACCGTTCCCGGCGCTGGGCGGCGCCCAGCCCGGTCGCGATGCTGACCAGCAGCAGTACCGGGAAGAGCACCGCGATTCCGCCAACCAGCAGCGCGGTCCGGTACAGGCTGGCGCTCTCGCCGTAGGGGTTAGTGGTGAACTCGGTGACGAGCATTGCTGCCGGACCCTGGCGGAGCTGGGCCTCCGTGACGCCGGTGATGACCACCAAAGCGTCGGGCCCGGGGAGGGCCGTGTCATCGATGATGCCAACGAACTGTCCATACCGATCTCCCAGCTCGTCGGCCGGGGTCGATTCGATCAGTCTCTGGAGTGCGGGTGAGGCGTAGTACTGTCCCGGGGCCGGCGGGGCGTCGATGCCCGGTAGCTTTACGGTGGTGGTGGGGAGCGCGGCGATGTCGCGGTGATTGATGAGCTGGTCACGGAAGACGTCCACCGGGAATCCCAGCAGAATCCTCTCCGGCGTCAGGGGTATCGGTTCCAGAGGTCCGTTGACCGTGCGCCCGTCGGCTGCCAGCGGCACAGTAGCCGAGGCCTGGCCCATCTCCCGCAGCCACGCACCCCGCGCGTCGCGCTGCGCCAGCCCGTTGGCGCCGCCCCAGAGCAACAGCAGCAGGCACACCCCGACGGCGATCCCTCCGGCGATTCAAGCGAGCCGGCCGTAGGCGGACCGGCTGCCGACGACTGCCAGTTTCAGCAGCCCGGGATTCATGCGGACACCCGGTAGCCGGCGCCGATCACGCCGTCGCGCACCATCACTTCCCGGTCCGCATATGCGGCGGTGCGTGCATCGTGAGTGATCATCACCACCGTCGTGCCTGCTTCCCGGACCAGCTCGACCATGAGCGTCAGCACATTCTCTGCGGCGAGGGAATCCAGGGAGCCGGTGGGCTCATCGGCGAACAACACGGCGGGGGAAGTCACCAGGGCACGGGCCACGGCGACGCGTTGGGCCTGGCCGCCGGACAGTTCACCGGGCAGCTTCGCGCCCAACCCGCCCAGACCGAGGCGGTCCAGCAGCTCCGCCGACCGGCGCAGCGCCTCCGGGCGCCGGGTCCCGGCCAGGAGTAGCGGGATGCTGACGTTATCCACCGCCGTAAGCTCCGGCAGCAGCTGGCCGAACTGGAAGACGAACCCGAAATCGGTCAGCCGCAGCCGGGCCCGTTTCGGCTCCCCGAGGGCACTGGTCTCCATCGGGGACCGGCCGGCGGGACGGTAGGTCACCGAACCGCCGTCGGGGACCAGAACGCCGGCCAGGCAGTGCAGCAGCGTGGACTTGCCGGATCCGGACGGGCCCATCACGGCGAGCACCTCCCCTGCATGGACGTCGAGGTCGATGCCCCGCAATGCCTCGGTCTGCCCGAAGGTGTGCTGCAGGGCGCGGGCACTGAGGATGGGTGCAGCGGTGTCATTGGTGCTCATGCACTCTGGAGCTCCTTCTTGAGTTGGGTCAGGCGGGCGCTGGTGAGGTCGATCCAGCGTAGGTCGGCTTCGATGTGGAAGAGGCCGTGGTCGCACATCAGGACCTGCAGCAGGTCCGCGTCCTGCTTCAGGCGGGTCAGTTCACGCATGCGGGCCATGTGCTCGCTGCGCTGCACGTCGAGCAGCCGGTCGGCGTCGTCGTCGAGCAGCAAGGCGATCACGGTCTTGGCAAAGAGGTTGCTTTGCAGGGTTTCTGATGGAACGTCGGGGGTGAACAACCACTCGTGCACCCTGTCCTGGCCGGCAACGGTGATCTCGTACTTCTTGCGGTCCGGACCGCCGCCGGTCTCCTCACCCAGGGCGCGGATCAGCTCGTCACGGACCATCCGGGCCAGGGTGGAATACACCTGCCCGAAGGCCAAGGCCTTTCCGGCTCCGAAATAGCGGTCATAAGAGTGCTTGAGGTCGTAGCCGTAGCTCGGCTCGCGGCTCAAGAGGCCCAGCAGGGTAAGGGAGTTGTTCACACCTTCATCTATACACTTAGTGAATAGTGTGACGCCAGCTTTGCGTCAGACAGATCTGGCCGTGTCGTGTGTCCGGGGCAAGGCAAGCGGGCAATGGCCGCCTGGAGCTTAGCTTTCCAGGCGGCCATTCGTGTCCGTTGCAGTTTAGGGCGCGGAGTCCACCACGGATGTCCGCACCGAGGTCCAGGTCGAGACGGTCCCGGCGGGAGAGCCAGGATAGTCCTTCAGCAGTACGTCCTGTTCCCCGATCACCAGTCCCGAGGTGGGATCGATGATGATGTCCTGCCTCGCTCCTCCGTCGGGAGAGGGGATGCCGATGGCGATCCCCGTCCTGCCGTCGACTGTTGCCTGCCTGTCGCCGACGGTGACGCCGGGGATGAGGGCAGCGGCCTTGTAGAGGGCGGCGCGAAGGTCGGCGGGGACGACTCCGGTGCGCAGTCCGTCCGCGATCGTAACGAATGCCTCTGCTTCAGGAGACTTCCCGGCGCCTTTTGTCCGCTCGTAGATGATGTCCAGCAGAGCCTGTGGGTCCCTGGGCAGACTGCCGGCTTCCTTGAGGGGTGTGCCGATAATGACTGTTGGCTTGTTCCCGTAGAAGGCACCTCCGGGGGCACGCTGAATCCCGACCGGCCGGGGCTGCCCTTCCGGCCACAGTGATGAGGCAACCCGTTTCCGCATCTCGGCTGCTGCGGCCTTGGCGGCTTCACTGGAGGACTCAAGGGGGACACGCTCTTCACGGTTCCAGACCCATTCCCCTTCCCTGTCTGCCGGAACATAGACCTGCCCACCCGCCGTTTCCTGCCAGGAAATGTCACTTCCATCGGCCGCTTGCATGCCTCCGCCGGTGAGCTCCGTCGTCTCGATTTTCAGGTACTGGCCGGGTCCCACCACCGGGTCGGAGGTCCGGATGGTTGCTGCCGCGGCGTTGTTCAGGACCTCGGCTGCTTCAGCGGTTGCTCCCGGACCACTTGGCCGGACAACATCTGCCACTATGATTCCGCCCACGAGCAGGGCCGCGGCGGCCGAGGCCATCAGGACACGGCGCCGGAAGCGGATCGGGCTCACCGTGGCCGGGGGGTGCGTGCCGGTCGTTGCCCCGGGACGGGAATCCGAATCGATTCTGGCCATGAGTTTGGTGCGGCCGCGGGCCAGCGTGGCCGCAGGGGCGGAGCCGATGTCGCTACGCATTTCGCGCAGCAGCTGCAAGTCGTCCATGGTCGTTCTCCGTTTCATCAAGTTTTCCGAGGTTGAGTTCGGTCCGCAGGGTCCGGCGGGCGCGGTTCAGGCGGGACCGCACCGTTCCCACCGGAACGTCCATGGCCAGGGCGATGCCCTCATAGGTCAGGTCCGCCCAGGCATAGAGCAGCAACGTTTCGCGGTCGATGGCGGCCATGGACTTCAGCGTGCCGGCGATGCGCCCGGTCGCCACAACGGCGTCCACCTGGGCAGCGATCCGGTCCGAAGAATCAGCGACGGATTCCCGTGAAGCTGCTTTCGCCGCGGTTTTCAGCACCTTGGCTTCGGCGCGGTGGTGCCGCCGGAGCAGATTGGTGGCAATGCCGAACAACCAGGGCCGGGCATCATCCCGGTCAAGGTCGTAGGTTTCCAGCTGTTCCCAGGCGACCAGAAAGGTCTCCGACGTAACGTCGTCGGCCGCGAAGTCGCCGGCCCTTCTGGCGGCGTATCTGTAGATGACCGAGGCGTGTCTGTCGTATAACTCCCCAAAAACTGCGGGGCTGGCCCGGGACCGCCTGATGATGTCGTTATCTGTGCTCACACTATGTATTGCCCGTTCCCCGCAAAAGAGTTCACGGAGGCATCCGCGATATGCGCTAGGGGTCCCTGATCGGGAGAAAAATCAAGCATATCCGGGGTCGCAGGCGCCCAAATTGAATGGGCACTCCCGTCAAGGACTGTCGGTTGTCCCGGTTGGATCGGGCCGGAAGCGCCGGGCCCTTCGATGAGACCGGAGGGCTGAACCGTGAGAAGACCTCCCGGGAGCTCATGCTCCCGGGAGGTCTTCCGGTGGTCCAGCCGTTGCTATGGCGCAGAATCGACCACTGAGGTTTGAACTGAGGTCCAGGATGTCGCCGTTCCGGCGGGGAAGTCGGCGGTGGCTTTCAGCGACACATTCCGTTCTCCGATCAGCAGGCCGGTTGTGGGATCAATGATGATGTCCACGCGGCCGCCGCCGTCGGGGTCTTCCATCCCGATCGCGACGCCTGTCTTGCCGTCAAGGGTGGCCTGGCGGTCCCCGACTGTGATCCCTGGGATGAGCGCCGCCGATTTGTAGAGCGCGGCCCGCAGGTCTGCGGGGATGACTCCGATGCGCAGCGTATCGGCGATGGTGATCAGCGCTTCTTCTTCCGGTGACGAGCCGTGGCCCTTCGTCCGTTCGTAGATCACGTCCAGGAGTGCCTTCGGATCCCGGGGCAGATTCCTGACTCCCTCGTCCAGAGGCATTTCATTGATGATGGTCTGCTCGTTGCCGTAAAAGGCGCCGCGCGGGGCACGCTGGATCCCGGCCAGACTCACGTTTGCGTTGGTCAGTGATTTCGGCCTCGTGGTCGCTTCGACTTTTGCGGCTTCACTGAAGAACGTGTCAGGGACGCGGTCTTCACGGTTCCAGATCCATTCTCCATTCCGGTCTGCCGGGACATAGACCTGGCCACCGGTCCTAACCAGCCAGGACAGCTGCGTTCCGTCGGGGGTGACCGTACCTGTGCTGTAGACGGCTTTCGTGTCAATCTTCAGGTACTGGCCCGGCGTCACGACCGGGTCTGACGTTTTGATGGTGGCGGCCGCCGCGTTGCTGAGCACCTCGGCTGCCTGTGCGGTGGCGCCGGTGTGTGGGCCGGGGACCAGTACGTCGGAGGCGACCAGGACACCGGCGAGAACGGCAGCAGCGGCAGCGGAGAGCAGAAGCGTCCTGCGCACGAACCTGCGGGGGCGGCGCGAGGAAAGCGAAATGACAGCGGGGCCGGTGTCGACTGGCGTGTGCGGGCCGTCCATGTGGCCCGCGGGGAGCTGGTGAGGCGCAGCGTCGGCATCGGGAATCAGGAATGAAAGCGATCTGGCCCGGCTCCTGGCCAGTTCAGATTCGGTGACGGAGTCTCCCGGATCGGCAGAGGCAAGCCGGCGCTCGAGGGTACCAGACATAGTGGTTTTGTTCATTTTGCTGCTCCCTCTGGCTGCGTCTGTGTCTTAAGTAGGTGGCTGAGCGCCTTGCGGGCCCGGTGCAGGCGCATCCTGACCGCGGTGGCGCTGGTGTTAAGCAGGTCGGAGACCTCTGCGGAGCTGAAGCCGTCCCAGTACGTCAGGAGCAGCACCTGGCGGTCTTCGGCGCGGAGCTGACTCAGAGCTTCATGGACTGGGGATCCATTGGTGCGGCTATTGTGGTCCCGCTCGAGCTGAAGAGCACCGCGGAGGCTGGCGGACCGGACAGCTGACCGGTCATGGTTGCGGAGCACGTTTTTCGCAATCCCGAAGAGGACCATGACTGAAAGGCTGCCGTCCTGCGCTGTCTTCTCCCAGGTGATCCTGAAGACCTCGGCACAAAGATCTTCGGCGGTAGCGGCGTTTTCTGTTCGACGGCGGAAATAGCGGTAGATGCGGTCGTGGCCGGCAGCGTGCGCGGCCAAGAATCGTTTCTCCTTCTCCAAGTCCCCTCGTTCCATACGGACTGTTTGTAGGCTCATGCCCTGTTAATGTCCGGCAGCCCCCAAAGTGTAACCACGCGACCCAAAAACTTTGGCAGCTGGGGCGCGCTCAATCCGGGGGAGATTCAAAAGGACGTTGACCAGCTGACGTGACGGCACCTGGGCCCGCACCCTAATGGTTCGTGCTGCGGGACGCCGGGACTAGAATCCGTGCATGCGTCTGGCGATCATTGGAGCGGTCCTGCTTCTGGCCGGTGCCGCGGCGGCGGCCACCGGGGTGCTGCCCGTGGCCGATCTCGCGGCACTGTTCGACCGGGTGGCGCCGATCCTGCTGTTCGTCGTCGCGATGACCGTGGTGACCGAGCTGGCCAGCGAGGCCGGCGTCTTCCTTTGGGCGGCCCGCCGGTTACGGCATTGGGGCCGCGGGCACAGCGTTCTCCTGTGGCTGTTCCTGGCGGCTTTCGCCGCGTTGAGCACCATCTTCCTGTCCCTGGATACGACGGCGGTGCTGCTGACCCCGGTGGTGGTCACCGTGGCCCGGCAGCCCGGACTGCCGGCGCTGCCCTTCGCCCTGACGACGGTGTGGCTGGCCAACACCGCCAGCCTGCTGCTGCCCATTTCCAACCTGACCAACCTTCTGGCCCAGCACAGCCTCGGCGGTCTCAGTCCGGCGGGTTTTGCGGCCCTGATGTGGGCCCCGGCCCTTGCTGCCGCCGTCGTACCGCTGGTGTTCATCGGCATCGTCTTCCGCCGCGACCTGCGCAAGCGCTATTCGCGGATCGCGGTCAGCCGGATCCGGCCGGATCTGCCAGCCAGCGCCGGGTCCAGCGCCGGGTCCGGCGTTGCCGGGCCCCCAGCCGGGGACCGGGTTCTGCTCGCCGCGAGCGCCCTCGTGCTGGCAGTCTTGCTGCCGGCCCTGGTGTCCGGGGCCCCGGTGTGGATACCCTCCGCGGCCGCCGCCGTCGTGCTGGGCGTTGTGTTTGCGCTCCGGCGGCCGCGGGTGCTCAGGGCCTCGTTGATTCCCTGGTCCCTGCTGCTGTTCGCCTCCGGGCTCTTTCTGGTGATGGAAACCGCCCGGCATCTGGGCGCTCCGGCGCTGCTGAGCCAACTCGCCGGAGAAGGCCAGGGCCTCCTGGATCTGTTTCGGCTGGCCGCAACGGGCGCCCTCGGTTCCAACCTGCTGAACAATCTGCCCGCCTACCTGCTGGCCGAACCGCTCGCCGGGACCCCGCCGCGGCTGGCGGCCTTGCTGATCGGAGTCAATGCCGGCCCGCTTATCACTCCGTGGGCGTCGCTGGCCACCCTGCTCTGGCACGACCGGCTGGTGCGGATGAATGTCCTGATCAGCTGGAAGGGCTACGCGCTCTTCGGGCTGATCGTCGCACCCCTGACGGTGCTCGCCGCGGTGACGGCACTGGCGGCCACGCTGCCGTGAGTCCCTTCACGGCCGCCCGGGGCCAGGGCACTTTCCGATTCCGAACAATCAGGCAAGAATAAAGGACACCGCCCCGCTCCCCCGCATCCACTTACGACAAGGATGTGCGCCATGCTCAGCCTGCAGGACATCGACAACATCGTCCTCAACGGAGGCATCGTCGTGGACGCGGCCGGGGACAAGATCGGCTCCGTGGAGCAGGTCTTCATCAGCGGCGATTCCGGGGATCCGGCCTTTGTCACCGTGCGGACCGGCCTGTTCGGCATGTCCGAATCCTTTGCCCCGCTCTCCGGGGCCAGACTCAAGGAATCCGTGATCCAGGTGGCCTTCGCCAAGGACCTGGTGAAGAACGCCCCGCGCATCGACAGCGACCGCGGCGCGATCACCGCGACGCAGGAGCAGGAGCTCTACCGCTACTACGGGCTCGTCACCGGCAGATCCGGCAATGCATTCACGCCCGGATCCAGTGCGGACGACGGTTCGACGGCGGCCGACGGTTCGAGGGTGGCCCCGGAGGCCGTGCCGGCCCAAGCCACGGCGGATGCTGCGGGCAACGATGGACTGGTGGAAGCCGCCGGGCCGCGGCTGGCGGGACCGGTGGACCTGCCGCCACTGCCGCACGGCGGGCCGCCACCCGCACCGCCGCATCTTCGCAAACATGTGCCTGTGCCGCCCCCGGGTCCGCATCCTGGTCCGCATCCGGGTCCGCATCCTGGTCCCCAGCGGTGGCACCGGGCGCCCGGTCCCCCGTCGGAACGGGGCCCCGCTCAATAGTCGCCGACGGAAGCCGCCGATTCAGCTCGCGGAGTCGCGGGCGTCCTCGAGCCGCGCGTTAGCGTCCGTACGGGCCGTCATCAGGCAACCGCCAACGTGTGCAGCCGGCGCGAGAGCCAATGGCAGTCCCCGAAGACGTGCGCCAGGGTACAAACTCCCGGGGCTCCAGGCCGGCGGGTCGGTTGTGGGGCCGGCCGGGGGCGCGTAACGGATTGGCGACGGTTGCGGTAGGACCCATCCGGGGCCGGGGGTGCCGTCGAAGTACTCCTGACAGACCACTCCACCACTCCGGACCCGGAGAAAAACCCAGGCCAGCACCGCGGCCGCGGGACACCCCCACCACGCAACAGGAGCACACCATGCATACCCCACTCAAGACCTTCCTCGGCGTCGCCGCGGCCGGTTCCCTCATGTTCTCCCTGGCCGCCTGCAGCCCGGCCAACAACGCCCCCGCCCCGGCCGCCTCTTCGGCGTCGGCCGAAATGCCGAAGCCGCTGGCGTCCATCCCGGCCCTGACCGGGGTGAGCACCGCCGTGAAGCTGGACGCCTCCTTCACCGCCGCCCTTGAGACCCTGAAACTGACCCCCGGCGTGGTCGGCACCGCCGCGCTCACCGATGGGTCGCTGGTCTTCCCGATCACCGCCGGCAAGGTCGACTACTACGACCCCGCCAAGGACTACCGCCCCTACGTCCAGGGCCTGATCAGCCACGCCGGCTCCGGCTTCTCCCTCACCGCCGGGGACACCAAGGTGGACCTGACCAACTTCACCATCGACCCCGGCACCTCCAAGCTCTACGGTGACGTGGCCGTCAACGGCGAAACCGCCGCGAAGCAGGCCTACATCTTCAACCTCGACGGCTCCACCCTGAAGCCGTTGGCGAAGTCCGGCGACACCGCCGTCCTGGAAGGCACCCGCGTGCTGATCTCCGACACCGCCGCCGGCCTGCTGAACAAGACCTTCAAGACCGACGCCGTGAAGGCCGGCATGCTCGTCGGCATCGCCAAGATCACCGTCAACACCAAATAGCCCACGCCAGGAAAACCCGCCGGATGCATGGTCTGCACCGGCAGGAAGTGCCGCGGCCCTCCCTGAGGGTCCGCGGCACTTTTCCGAGGGTCCGCGGCACTTTTCCGTGCGCATACCGTAAGGATTCCCGGGCCAAGCAACGCCGCCGGATCCGTAGCCTTGAAGGATGGTTGACATGACCGACGCCAAGGTTGATGTCGTTCTCCCGTGTTTGAACGAACGAGGTGCCTTGCCGTGGGTTTTGTCCCGCCTGCCGCGCGGGTACCGGGCCATCGTGGTCGACAACGGCTCCACGGACGGTTCCGCCGCGCTGGCGGCCAGCCTTGGCGCCGTCGTGGTGACGGAGGTGCGCCGGGGCTTCGGGGCCGCCGCCCATGCCGGTCTGCTCGCCTCAACGGCCGAGTTCGTCGCTTTTTGCGACTGCGACGGCTCACTCGATCCGGCGCAGCTGCCGGCGCTTCTCGCGCCCGTCATGGACGGCAGCGCGGACCTGGTGCTGGGCAGCCGCCAGCCCCAGCGCGGGTCATGGCCCCTCCATGCCCGCATCGCCAACGGTGTCCTGGCGTGGCGGCTCCGGCGCCTGACCGGGGAACGGGTCACGGATCTCGGCCCGATGCGGGCCGCACGCCGGGAGGCTCTGTTGTCTCTGGCACTGGAGGACCGCCGCAGCGGCTATCCCCTGGAGATGTTCCTCAAGGCAAGCCTGAGGCACTGGCGGATCCGGGAGCTCCCCGTGCCCTATGCCCCCCGCACCGGCAAGTCGAAGGTGACCGGCACCGTCCGCGGAACGCTGACCGCGGTGAAGGATATGTCCGCCCAGCTCAAGGCTGCCGCCAACGCTTCGGCTTCCGGACCGGTCCGGACCGCCGCCCGCGACGAAGAACCTATATGAGGGACAGCATGGAACTGAGCGTGGCGGTCATCGCCAAGGAGTGTGTGCCGGGTAAGGTCAAGACCCGGCTCAGCCCTCCACTGACGCCCGAGGCCGCGGCCGCGCTGGCGCAGCTGAGTCTCAGCCGCACGCTGGACACGGTTCGGCATCTCCGGGCACGGCACAGGATTCTGGTCATCGACGGAACCCCGAACGCGCACGACGCGGCGCAATTCACGGTGGTGCCGCAGGCTGCCGGCGGCCTCGACGAGCGTTTGGCCGCCATATGCGATGCGGCCACGGGTCCGCTGCTCATTGTCGGCATGGACACCCCGCAGCTCTCAACGGAGCACGTCGCTCCACTGCTGCGCGACTGGTCCTCGGACGCACCCCGGCACGAAGCCTGGCTGGGGCTGGCTACGGACGGCGGCTTTTGGGCCCTAGCGCTGCGCCGGCCCGACGGCGCGCTGATCCGGGGAGTGCCGATGTCCACTGAGACCACCGGAGCCGAGCAGCTCGCCCGGCTTGCCGCGGCCGGACTCTCCGTCGGAATGCTTCCCGAGCTTCGGGACATGGACCACTTCAGCGACGCCCTGCAGATCGCTGCCGAAATTCCGGGCACGGACTTCGCCTTCGCAGTGGATGAGGCCTCGGACCTGGCGCAGGCCGAACACCCACGCGCGGGAGTACTGCGGTGACCGCCGTCGGGGTTGCCCCCGTGGCGCTCTTTGGCCAGGGCCGGCACGAGCCGTACGCCCGCGCCCTACAGAATGGCGCCGGAACCCTGACGCTGCGCCCGGTGAACCACTACCACCACGCGGAACCTGTGGAATTCGATGTCAGCAGCTGGTGCGAGGATGCCAGCCCTATGGAAAGGTCACTCCTGAACAGTCTTCAGGGGCCGATCCTCGACGTCGGCTGCGGACCCGGCAGGCTGCTGGCGGCAGCCCGGTCACTTGGGCTGCAGGCGGTGGGCATAGACACGAGCGCCGAAGCGGTCCGTTGGGCACGCGTCCGTGGGGACCGCGCCCTGGAGCAGTCCGTCTTCGCCGCGGTACCCCAATCCGGGCACTGGCAGACTGTTCTCTTGCTCGATGGCAACATCGGCATCGGCGGAAGTATCACCTCCCTGCTTCGCCGCTGCCGGCAGCTCATTGCGCCCTCCGGGACACTCCTGGTGGAAGTGGAGGCCGACGAGGACCTGGATGCCGCCTACCTGGCGGTGCTGGAAGACGAACTGGGCAACCGGAGCGAGCCTTTCAGCTGGGCGCGGACCGGCGGGGCAGGCCTGGAATCCCGGGCGCAGTCCGCCGGATGGACGGTTTCCGCCATCCAGCGCCGTCAAGGCCGGGTGTTCTACTGTCTCTCGCCGCGGCCGGAGCCGCCACGTTCAGACCTGTAGGCACGTTCAATCCCGTAGATGAGGATTGCGGCCAGGGTTACCAGGAACGCCCAGAACCAGAGCAGGTTGGCGGCGTAGTCGCCGTCCAGTGCGCTGAGAATGCGGGCCACGGACTGCGCCTTGAGCAGCACCCCCGCGATCAGCGTTACCACCGCGCCCGTCATCAGCGCGCCGCGGAGAACCGCCACCGACGCCGGACGCAGCCGGGACCCCACCCGGGTGAGGCCCGCGCCGGCCAGGGTGGAGATCGGCACCATGACGCCGTCGTGGAGCAGGACGGCCACCGCCAGCCAGACCAGCAGCCCGAACAGTTGCGGTGGCCCCAGTTTGGTCGGCAACCCCAAAAGCCCGTACCCGATCAACCCTGCGCCCGCCACTCCGAGTACGTACCGCGTGATCTTCACGGAATTTCCCGCCCGGGCCGGGGTTGAAACCTTCGGGCTCTTCACGGTTTTCACAGGACCTCCACAGTCTTCAGCCATTTGG
Source organism: Arthrobacter sp. UYEF20 (assembly GCF_040546335.1). NCBI lineage: Bacteria > Bacillati > Actinomycetota > Actinomycetes > Micrococcales > Micrococcaceae > Arthrobacter > Arthrobacter sp. UYEF20. The sequence continues at coordinate 23,264 of NZ_JBEPNP010000001.1, forward strand.
TTTGCAGGACGCCGGGGCGCCCGGGCGCGATGATGCGGGCCGGATACCCGTGTTCCAGATCGAGAGTCTGCCCGTTGAGTTCCAGGGCCACCAGGGTCAGCTCATCCTGCACGTAGACGGCGGGCATGGACATGATCCGGTAGTTGCCCTCAGGTTCCAGGCTGGTGACACGGAGCGAGGACGACGGCGGGGCCCCGACAGCGCTGACCAGATCCCGGGTCCGCACGCCCTTCCACCGGGCCGTCTGGCTCCAGCCTTCGACGCAGGCGATGGGCAGCTCGCTTTCATACTGCGGCAGGGCTTTGAGCTCCGCCCACGTGAAGGAACGTCTGGTCCCCTGGTGGCTGACGGTCAGCTTCCAGTCCGCAGCGCCGGCCAGGGCCGCGACCTTCGCATCGGCGGAAGTGCGGTTCACCGGAACGGCCTGAGGGCCCGTTCCCATGGCCCGGGGCGCGAAAAAGTTGAGCGGGTGCAGCCACGAGAACGACTGCCCGGCCGTCGTGAGCACCACCACCCCCGTGGTGGTCCCGACGGCGGCCAGGAAAGCACGCCGCGACCAGCGGCCCGGTGCCGGCGCGCCGTCGTCGGTCAGCTGCGCGGGGGCGTCGGTCAGCTGCGCGGGGGCGAGCGCGCCGGAAGCCCCCGCCGGCCCGCGGCCCGGACGGGCGCGCCAGTGCTCCATGATCGCCGGAAGCTTGACGGCAATGTGGAGCAGCAGCGACCCCCAGATGACCCACGACAGCCAGAAGTGCGTTTCACGGAACGGGAAGGGCCAGGGGTACCACTTGTAGGTGTTGATCAGGCCGGTGGTCAGCTCCACCAGCGAAGAGGCGATGAACAAGGCGATGGAAGCCCGCTCCAGGCCGTGCGCCACGGACTTGATCGGAGGCCACTTCAGCAATTCGGGGTAGACGGACCACAACTTGGCCAGGAGCAGCGGAATGGCAGCGATACCGGCGGTCACGTGGAGCCCCTGGGTCAGCTGATAGATCCAGACGGGCCGGGTGGGGAAGAACATCCACGACGGCGGTTCCTGCAGCCCGTGGCTCAAGAGACCGGTCAGGAAACAGATGGTGAAGCTCAGGCCGAGCCACCGCCCCAGGACAACCGTCAGCCGCGTACTGCGCGTCGGCGACGCAAATCTGGCGGCCAAGGCGTTGGTGAGCTTTTCCATACGTAGATCACACCACCATTCCGGCCGCCGAACCGCCCCCAGACCTTACGATTCGCTGAAACCTTCGGCAGGGCGCAAAGGCAGCTCCCGAAATGAGGCAGGATCGGTAGGGTGGCTGCCAGTACATCAGAATCAATCCGCACCAACGGGATCAGGCTCTTCGTGGTCCTTCCCTTCGTGTTCCTTGTGGGTGCCGCCTTGTTGTGGTGGATGGTGCTCCCCGGCAACCCGTTCGACCCGGCGCCGATAGTCGGCACCTGTCTATCCTCGCTGGTCCTCGTGGTTGCCGTCCTGCTCCTGCGGCACGTGCCGCGGCGCAGGGTGGGAGCCGTCATCGTGGCGGGCACTGTCCTGCTGGGCTTGGTTGCCGTCAGCGCCCCGCCCCGGACCAGCAACGATTCAGCCCGGTATGCGTGGGACGGCATCGTCCAAAAAGCAGGCATCTCGCCGTATTCCTATGTGCCCATCGACGAGACCCTCAGCGGCCTCCGGCCCGGCTGGCTGTTCGCGCCGGGCGCCTCCGGCCCCGATGGCAAACCTGTCTGTCCCCAGAACCTGTTCGGGACGGAATCCGTTGCCGCAACCGGCTTTCCCTCCGGGGACCCGTTGTGCACGGCAATCAACCGGCCGCATGTGCCTACCATCTATCCGCCCACGGCCGAACTCTACTTCGTCGGGGTGCGTGCCGCCGTGCCGGACACCGTCGGCTACCTCGCCTTCCAGCTCGGCGGGCTGCTCATCAGTGTGGCCGTCACCCTCATGCTGCTCCGTGTGCTGGCCAGACGCGGACTGCCCCGCGAGCTGGCCGCGGTGTGGGGATGGAGTCCGTTCGTGCTTCTTGAAGCGGTGAACAACGCCCATGTCGATGTGCTCGGCGGTGCTTTCATTCTGGCCGCCGGCATGCTGCTGGCCGGCGGGAGGCCGCTCCGGTCGGGAGTGGCGTTCGGGGCAGCGGTGGCGACCAAGCTCATCCCGGTCATCGCCGCACCCGCACTGCTTTTCCGGCGCCCGGTCAGGTTCATCGCCGCGGCGGCGGGAACTTTCGTGCTCCTCTACGTGCCGTACCTGGCGGTCGCCGGGGCCGCGGTTCTCGGGTTCCTGCCCGGATACCTCAAGGAAGAGGGGTACAGCCAGAGCGGCGGCATCCGGTTCGGCCTCGCGCAGCTCATCTCCGCCGGCCAGTGGCCGCCGGTTCTCAGCGCGGCCACGCTGGCCATCGTGGCGCTGGCAGTCATGCGGCGGACACGCGCCGACAACGTCTGGGACCAGCAGACCGTCATGATCGGGCTGACGCTGCTGATTGTCAGCCCCAACTACCCCTGGTACGCGCTGATGCTGTTGCCGTTCATCGTGCTCAGCCGCAGGTGGGAGTACGCCGCGGTGATCCTTGCCCTGGACGTCATTTACATGGTGCCCAAGGTGGAGCGTTACAGCTTGCCGATCAACCAGGGCCTTCTCCTCGCCGCGGCCGCCGCACTTGCCGCCGGAGCCTGGCTGCGGCGCCGCGCCGGGCTGCGCCTGGCCGCCGCGTCGGCGCTCCGGACCGAAGCCTTGAGCTGCAACCCGGAACAACGGTGACCGGGACGGCCCGGTCGTGGGAGCTCCCGCAGGCTGGCAGGATGGCCCTATGGAACAATCATCTAGCCGCACGGCACAGGCGCGCATCGGAATCATCGGGGGCTCCGGGACCTACCGGCTCCCCGGCGCAATAATCCGGGCGACCGTCGACGTCGGCACTCCCTACGGACCGCCGTCGGGCCCCGTGACGCTGGCCGACGTCGCCGGAAGGACCGTGGCATTCATGCCCCGCCACGGCGGGGAACATTCGCTGCCGCCCCAGAAGATCAACTACCGGGCGAACCTCTGGGCACTCAAGAGCCTCGGCGTCGAGGCGGTGATTTCCTCCTCGGCGGTGGGCGGACTGCATGAAGGCTTCGGGCCGGAGACGTTTGTGGTCACGGACCAGCTGATCGACCGGACCTGGGGACGCACCGATACCTTCTTCGACGGCACCGTGGCCGACGGCGTCACCGCGGCCGGCGTCCAGCACCTGCCGGCCTCGGAGCCGTTTTGCCCGGCCCTGCGTTCACTTCTCGGTGCCGCGCTGGCGGCGCAGGGTGTCCGCTACGTTCCGCAGGGAACCGTGGTGGTGGTCAACGGGCCGCGCTTTTCCACAAAGGCCGAGTCGGCCTGGTACGTCACCGGCGGCGCTGACATCATCAGCATGACCCAGTACCCGGAACCGGTCCTGGCCGCCGAGCTGAACATGGGCTTCGCCAACCTGGCGTTCATCACCGATTCGGATACCGGGCATGACGGTTCGGATCCGGTGACCGCCGAAGCCGTTTTTGCGCGCCTGAAGGATGCCCAGCGCAGCGTGCTTGCAGTGCTCGAAGCGACGATCGCCGCCATTGGCGATGATTATGCTCCCCGCACCCTGATGGATCCAACCGCCGTGGACCGGATCATGGCTCTTCCGGTTGCGGGCCAGGCGGTGTCCGCCCGGTGAGGCTCCTCGTCACCGGCGGTGCCGGGTTCATCGGTTCGCATATCGTCGACGCCGCGCTCGCCAAAGGATGGTCGGTCCGGGTCCTGGATTCGCTGGACCCTGCCCTCCACGCCGGCCCGCCGGAGTTTGATCCGGAGGTGGAGTTGCTGACCGGAGATGTCACAGACCCGGACGCGGTGGACCGCGCGCTGCAGGGAATGGACACCGTCTGCCACCAAAGCGCGAAGGTGGGGCTCGGCGTCAGCTTCGCGGACGCGCCCGACTACATCCGCAACAACGACTTCGCGACCGCTGTCCTGCTGGCTGCCATGGAGCGCCGTGCCATCGGGCGGCTGGTCCTGGCTTCCTCGATGGTGGTCTACGGCGAAGGGGCCTACACGGACGCCGAGACCGGGCTGCCTTGCCGGCCGGGTCCCCGCGACGAGGCTGACCTGCGCGCCGGGATCTTCGATCCCCGCAACCCGGAAACGGGAGCAGTCCTGATCCCGGCGATGGTCACCGAGGACGCCCCGCTGGATCCTCGGAACGTGTACGCCGCATCAAAAGTCAGCCAGGAGCATCTTGCCGCTTCATGGGCCAGGAGTACTGGCGGCTCAGCGGTCGCGCTGCGCTACCACAACGTCTACGGCCCCAGGATGCCCAGGGATACTCCCTACGCCGGCGTCGCTTCGCTGTTCCGTTCGGCCCTGGCCCGCGGCGAAGCGCCACGCGTGTTCGAAGACGGCGCCCAGCGGCGCAGCTTCATCCATGTCCGGGACGTGGCCGCGGCAAATACCGCCGCAGCAGAGGCGCTGTCCTCCGGCGGCCCGGGCTTCCGCGCTTACAACGTGGGGGCCGACGAAGTGCACACCATCGGCGACGTAGCCCGGGCGCTGAGTGAATTCGGCTCCGGTCCGACGCCGGTTGTGACCGGAGAGTACCGCCTCGGGGACGTGCGGCACATCACCGCCTCCTCCAAGCGGATCAAAACCGAACTGGGCTGGTCCCCGGCCGTCGGCTTTGCCGAAGGCATGCGGGAATTTGCCACCGCTCCCCTGCGAGGCGCGAGCCTCTGAGCGGAACGGGCGGGGCCGCAGACTGCGGGCCCGCGGCCGGGGATCCCCGGCGCTCCGCCGGGCCCTCAAGCCACGCGGGCTCCGTACCGCGGGAGGGTGACATCGAACCGGCATCCGCCGGGAACGTTGCGGACCGACACCCCACCGGCGTGGGCTTCGACGATGCCCGCCACGATGGCAAGCCCGAGGCCGGCCCCTGCAGACATCCCTGCCGTCGTCGAGGGTGTCCGGGAGGGCGTGCCGCGCCAGCCGGCGTCGAAGATCTTGCCGAGGTCTTCTTCCGGGATTCCACCGCCGGCGTCCTCGACGCTCAGCGCCACGTGTTCGTCGCTGGTCTCGCGGGCCGAGATGAGGATCTCGCTGTTCGCCGGGGAGTGCTGGATGGCGTTCATCAGAAGGTTGTCGATAACCCGGGAGAGTTCCCGCGCGTCGCCGAAAAGGGTCAGGTTTCCGGTCCGCGACTCCTTGAGCGTGATCGATCGTGATGCGGCGACCGGGTGCAGGTCTGCCACAGCATCGCTGACCAGATCAAACAGCGACACGGGCCCCATATGCAGGGACAGCGTGCCCGTCTGGATCTTGGAGAGCACAAACAGGTCCTCGACCATACTGCCCAGGGTTTCCGTCTGGAGACGGATCTGCCGGTAGTAGCGGGCAGGGTCTTCGGCGACGCCATCCTCAAGGGACTCGGCCATCGCCCGCAACGCGGCCAGCGGGGTGCGCAGATCGTGCGAGATCCACGCAACCAGACGGCGTCGTGATTCATCCAGCGTGGCCACCTCCTCCCGGGACCGGGCGAGCCGCTGCGAAGTATCGGCCAGCTCGCGGGCCAGGGCGGCGAACTCCAGCCCGTCGTGATCCTCGGGCACAACGATCTGGCCGTCCCCGACTGCCCGGGCCGTGGAACGCAGCCGGTCGCTGGTGCGGGTGATGCCGACGCCGATCACCGCGGCGCCGGCCAGGCTGACAGCCGCCGTGACCCCCATCACCCAGAACAACACGAGGAGATCGTGATCCGAGATATACATCTCGGCAGCGATCGCGATGGTCGCGGCCGCAACCGACGCAACCGTGGCTCCCACCACAATGAGGAGCCGAAGGAGCATCGATTTGTGCCGCGCGAGACGCAGTGCAATCCCTGCGAGGACCGCGACGGCGGCCGCTGCCCCCACCGCGGTGAGGAGGATGATGCCGAAGTCGGCCAGCCCGATCATGACCCACCGGTCCCCGGGACGCTCAGCCGGTACCCGACGCCCCACTCGGTGGTCAGGAACAGCGGTTTGGTCGGGTCGACTTCGATCTTCTCGCGGACCCGGCGGACGTGGACCGTGACAGTGGACAGGTCCCCGAAATCCCAGCGCCACACCTCTTTCAGCAGCTGCGCCCGGCTGAAGACCTGATCAGGATGTTTCAGCAGGAAGGCAAGCAGATCGAATTCGCGGACCGCCAGGACCAGCAGCCGTCCGTCCTGGAAGATCCTGCGGTTGGACGCATCCACCCTGAAGCCGTCCAGGACGAAGGGGGCTTCGGGGGTGATGTCAGTGATGCTGCGGCGCAGGATCGACTGCACGCGAAGGACGAGTTCGCGCGGCGAAAAGGGCTTGGTCAGGTAGTCGTCGGCACCGGCTTCGAGTCCCTCGATGCGCTCCTCGGTGGAGCCGAGTGCGGTGAGCATTAGGATCGGTGTCGAGGCACGGGCCCGGATCCTTCTGCAGACTTCCGCCCCGTTGATACCGGGAAGCATCCGGTCCAGCACGATCAGGTCCGGCCGCGTACGCTCCGCAGCAGTCAAGGCGCTGATTCCATCGATGGCCTGGTCGACGATCAGGCCGGCCGAGCGAAGGTAGTCGCACGCGACCTCCCTGACCGTCGGATCATCCTCAACCACGAGGACCCGACGGTCGCGCAGATCTCCGTCAAGGTGCCGCGCGCTACCTCTGGTTTGCGCCATGTACCCACCCTATGTCGCCGCCGTCCAGGCTGCGAGAGCCCACCGGCCCCAGCAGGAACACGTCGGCAATTCGTAATGATTGCCGCCGCAAATCCGTCCGCGTTCCGCCTACGACGCCGACGGGCCGTGTCATGAACTCCCCTCTTGGGGACCGAGGCCGGCCGTCCCGTAGAATTCCAGATAAATCCCAGCCCTGCCCTGGAACCCGGAAAGGACCGCCCACTGTGACGCGAGCTCCCTTCCGGCTGTTCCGCACCGGGCTGATCGGCTCCATCATTCTGGGGCTGGCCGCCGGCGGACACCTGGCCGGCGGTGGCCAGCTTCCCCAGCCGGCGATCCTCACGGCGCTGTGTGCAGTGGCGATGATCCCTGTAGCGGTCCTGACCCGGTTCCGGCTGCCCCTCCTTGTCCTGACCGGGCTGCTCGGGGCGGGACAGGCCTGGCTTAACTGGTCCTTCGACGCCCTGTCCGCCGCTGCGCCGGCGACGTTTCCGGAGCCCGGGGCACACGGCCATGCCGGGCATGCCGCTGCGGGCCTCGCCCCCGGGGTGTTCAGCCAAGCCATGCCGTCCCCGGCGGCGGGCATGGACGGGGCCATGTTCGCCGCCCACGCGGTTGCGACGCTGGGCACCGCCGTGCTGCTGGCCCGCGGGGAACTGGCCCTTTCCACGCTCTCCGCGTGGCTGCGCCCCCTGGTGCAGCTGCCCCAACCTTTCACCATCGCGCCGGTGCGCGTCGCCGGACCCTGCGCAGCCACCCCAAGCCGCCCTCTGGACCGGGCCGGCCGGCGGCTGCCGACCCGGCGGGGCCCGCCCGCTCCCGTGCCGGCCGCCTGAGACGAACCCTTTTCACACACGGACAGGGACCGCAGGGGGCCACCCGCTGCTTTCACCGGACGGATGCTGTTCCGTCCGGTTCCTGCTCCGATTTTTCTTTTGTGAAAGGCACCATTGCCATGAAGACCTCCCTTCGCCGTACCCTCAAGACCGCCGCAGCCGCCACGATGACCGCCGGCCTGCTCGCCGCCGGCGCCGCTGCAGCCTCGGCCCACGTCCACGTCGAAACGGATGACACGGCCGCGGGCGGCTACACGCACCTGACCTTCAACGTCCCCAACGAATCCGCGACGGTCAAAACCAGCAAACTCGAAGTCACAATGCCCGCCGACACCCCGTTCACCTCGGTGTCTGTGAAGCCCATCGAGGGTTGGAAGGCCGAGCTCACCACCAGCGACCTGCCCCAGCCGGTCACAGTCGCCGGGGCAACGATCACCAAGGCCGAAAGTTCCGTGGTGTGGACCGCCGACGCCGCCCACCAGCTCGGACAGAACGAATACCAGGCGTTCTCGCTCTCCGTCGGCGTCCTCCCCGACGCCGGGACCACGGTGACGCTTCCCACCGCCCAGACCTACACCGACGGCACGGTGGTGAAGTGGGACGAGAAGACCGTCGAAGGCCAGGACGAACCCAAACACCCGGCCCCGTCGTTCGTGACCACAGCCAAGGACGCGCCCGCCTCAGCCGCTCCGGCCGTGGCCACGGCGCCCTCCGCGTCCCCGGCTCCGTCTGCGGCCCAGGCCGCGGCGACCACCACATCCGGTGATGCTGGCTCCACTGCCGGCTGGTTCGGACTCGCAGCGGGTCTGATCGGCCTCGCCGCCGGCGTGACGGCCCTCGCCCGAACCCGTACCGTCAAGGCCAACTGACCGTAACGGGCCACACCCGAAGCTACCCGCGCCGGGCCCTCCGCCGCGGGTAGCTTCGTGCAGCCCTGTCAACGGCGCCCGCCGCGGCACGGCCGTCCGTAGATCCCGGATGGCTTCCCCGGTGGCCCGTTATGCTCAACTCATGTCACCCGATTGCTACCTTGCCGAGCTGAGCAGCAGCCTCGAGCGCCTGAGGACGCTGGCACGCCAGCCGGACGAAATACTGGCTCGATCTGTTCCGGCCTGTCCGGGCTGGACCCTCGTTGAGCTTTTCGGGCACCTCGGTTCGATCGAACGGTGGGCGGCCGCAGTGGTCCGCGCGGGGACGTTCGTCGAGGAACCGGCCCCGCCGGCCGAGGCCGCGGCATGGTTCCTCGAAGGCGCTGACGCGTTCCTCGCGACGATGGCGGCGCTTGATCCGGAAGCCCAGTGCTGGAACTTTGGCCCGCCACCGCGCACGGCCGGGTTCTGGCTCCGGCGCCAGGCACACGAACACGCCATCCACCTCGTCGACGCCTGCCAAGCGTCAGACCTGGAAGGACCTGCCCTCGGAGAGGACTTCATGCTCGACGGTATTGACGAGGTCCTGGCCATGTTCGCCCCACGCCAGCTGCGGTTCGAACGGATGCCGCACCCAGAAGGGGCCGTGACCTTCCACGTGCCCGGGGGCACCAGCTGGACACTCGGCCAGGGTGCCCCCGCGGCCTCGATTACCGCGCCCGTACGCGGAATGTACCTCGGTCTCTGGGGCCGCTCCAATCTCACAGGTACAGCAATCATCGAAGGTGATGCTGACCTGGCACTCCGCGTCCTTCAAGGCCCACTCACACCGTGAGCCGGCACGATCAGAGGTGGTTCATGAATCACCCGCTGTTCACGACGGCGCATGGCGTGGGCTATGGCCTGGCTGCCCGCGCCAGAACCACGGCAAGGCCGCCGATCGATTCCGCGGTGTGGTCCGGCCCAGCGAAGTAGCCCGGGTAGGCACTCCCGGACCGGTTGATCCACGCGGTGGCCAGCCCCGCACGGGCGGCACCGTGAATGTCCCAGGGGTGGACGGCGACCAGCATCATCTGCTCCGGCGCCACCCCGCAGGCGGCGGCTGCGTACTCGTAGGCTGCCCGGGCCGGCTTCCAGCCCGAAGCGTCTTCGACGGAGAGCAGGAGGTCGAACTCGTCAAGAATCCTGGCCGGAGTGAACAGCGCTTCAGCAACTGCAGTGGACCCGTTGGTCAGGGTCGCCAGCCGGTACCCGGCGTTTTTAAGTGCCCGAACGCCCTCGGGTACGTCAGGATGCAGCCCCAGTTCTGCCATGCCGGCCATGATGTGTTCCACCGCCTGGTCCAGGCCCCGGTCCAGGGCCAGCCGGCCGAGGACTCCACGCAGAACCTCGGCCCCGATCTCGGCGAACCGGCCGTTGTCCCCGGCCGCGGTAAGGGCGAATCCGTCCCTCAGCAGAGAGGCGAACCACAGCGTGGCCAGCGGTGCAGGGGCACCGACGTCGGAGAACCGCGCCCCCATGGGGGACATGTCGGAGAGAGTTTCATTAACATCGAACACAATGACGGACGGCGGCGTGGTCACAGCTTCTCCTTGCAGGTAAGTGTTGCCCGGCTATTTGGCCGCCAACGAGGCGCGGTCGTTGCGCACCCGAAATCCGGGTATTGCAACGGAATTGACAGCCTAAGCCCGGTCGACCCAGACCTCAACGGTGCAGTTACTGGCGCTGGAAGAGGTTGAGAATGTTGCCTTCGCTATCCGTGAACCGGGCGGCCTTTCCCACCGGGTCTCTTCAGCGCCGCGTCAGCGCCGGCCGGAAGAGTCCGGAGCCCGCCCCACACTGCGGAGTCTCATTCTGGATTCACGTGTCGGTGGACCGGTCCGTGGACGACGCGGCAACGAATACCTTACGAAGTGTCAGTGTTTATCCTCAGTCCGTGAATGTGTGGAAGTGGTGCCTTGATGAGAAGCAGGATCTGCGCCGGTCCGTCCGGTAAGAGCCCTCTGGCCGTTGCGGCACTCTTGGCGCTCTTGCTGGCCGGCTGCGCTGCCGACCCGGGCGGCCCTGCGGCGAGCGGCGGCACGGGTCCCCAGAGTTCGTCGTCGACCCCTGCTGTCCCGGCGCCAGGGGCGGTCGACGAGGCCCCGTCGGCATCGGCGAAGATGGTGTGCGGGAAGGAAACCCGGACCAATATTGTCCGGATTCTGGCCCTGTCCGTTCCTCCCCGGACCAGCGATTCCTGGGCGGATAAACTCTATACCTGCACCTACGCGCTGCCTGCCGGTTCCCTTGTGCTCTCGGTCAAGGAAGCGGCGGACCCGGCCGCCGCACGCGGCCATTTCGACGGGCTGCAGCAGACCACTGCTTCGGCCCGGCCTATCGAGGGGATGGCGAACCTGGGCCTTCCGGCCTTCGAGAGCACGGACGGGTCCGTGGTCTTTGTCAAGGACAGCTTCGTCCTGAAGGTGGACGCCACGGCCCTGTCGGCAACTCTCGGCCCGCACAGCGTCTCCCGCAACGCGTTCGCGTACGAGGTCGCCACCGCCGTCCTGGCCTGCTGGTCCGAGTAAGCTTCCGGGCGCTGACGGCCCTGTGCCAGGACGCGCCCCGGGGTGCCGGTGCAATCGCCGGCCCTCTCCCGGAGTGTGCAAAGAAAGATTCCCCGGACCCCAATCCGTGATGCGGACCACAACGAACCGTTTGTGTCACCATCATTGGCATGCCCATCAGGGGAATGCCGGTGTCATTGGAGGAAACAAGTCATGAAGAAATCCGCTTTCCTGATCGCCCCGGCCCTGGCCCTGGGCGTCCTCGCTCTCTCCACCAGCCCGGCCCTCGCGGCCGACAAAACCACCTATCAGGCAAACCTTGCCGCGATCAACGGCAGCAACGCCTCCGGCACGGTGATGATCACCCTCAACGGTGATCAGGCCACCGTCACGGAAAAAGTCTCCGGACTCGCCGCCACATTCAGCGGAAAACCGTACCCGCACGTCCAGCACATCCACATCGGCGCCAAGGGCACCTGCCCCGATATGTCCGCTGACGCGGACAAGGACGGCGTGATCAGCACCACCGAAGGCGCCCCGGCGTACGGCGCGATCGGTACCACCCTGTCCACCAGCGGCGACACCAGCCCCGCGGCCGGCACCGACCTGACCGTGGCCGGCATGGGCGCCAGCTACACCTACGAGCGCACCTTCGCCCTGGACGCGAAAACGTCCGCTTCGCTCAAGGCCGGCACCGCCGTCGTCGTCGTCCACGGACTGGACCCGGCCACCCTGTCCGCCGCCGCCCAGAAGGCACCCAGTGACCTGGTCCCGTCCCTGCCCCTGGCCGCAACGTCACCGGCACTGTGCGGGACCCTGACCGCGATGCCTGCCGGGGCCCCCGGCACCGGCATCACCACCCCGGCCACCCCGGCCGGCGCTGACATGGGTCTCCTCGCGGCAGGCGGAGGCCTCGTCCTGGCAGCGGGCGGAGCCTTCGCAGTCCGCCGCCGGATGAGCGTCAAGGCCTGACACCGGGCAGGGTCTGATGTCATCTGATCTGAAAGGCCGCCGCGGACGCACCCTTGCGTCCGCGGCGGCCGCCCTGCTCCTGGCCGGCGGCATTACCACCCTCGGACTCGGGCTCCATGCCGAGCCCCCGGCACCCGCCGGAAACCCCTCGGCGTCCGTCAGTGGCCCGGCCCCGTCCTCCGCCGCCGCGTCAGCAACAGCAGCGGCCGCGGATCCGGCCGCCCCCGCCGCTCCCCCGCCGGCACAACCAGCGGGACCGGTCCTGGCCGCGTCCCTGCCCGTCAGCGTCGATGTTCCCTCCATCGGGATCAACTCCGCCCTGCTGCAGCTGGGTAAACAGGCAAACGGTGAAGTCCAGACCCCGCCCGGGGAGCCCGGCTCCCCCGCCGGCTGGTACAAGGACTCCCCCGCCCCGGGCCAGAACGGCTCCGCGGTGCTCCTTGGCCATGTGAACTCCACGAAAAACCCCATCGGGGTGTTCTACCGGCTCCACGAGCTCACCCCCGGCCAGGAAATCGCCGTCACCCGCGCCGACAGCACCGCCGCCGTGTTCACCGTCGACAAGGTCCAGATCTACCACAAAGCCAGTTTCCCCACCGTGGAGGTGTACAAGAACGCCGACCGGCCCGAAGTCCGCCTGATCACGTGCGGCGGCTATGACCCGGCCACCGGGGAATACCTGGACAACACTGTCGTCTTCGCCCACCTGACCTCCACCCACCCCGCCTGAGCCCGGGACAACCACTCCCGCCCGGCGTGCCGATTTCCCGGCAGCCCCGTCCAGTTTCCCCGGAGGGAACACCATGAATCTGAGCCGAAGCAATTCCGTCCACCTCGCCGCGGCACTCCTCGCCGGATCAGCGGTACTGGGCGTCGCCGCCTGTGGAAGTGGGGCCGGCAGCAGCAGCGCCGGACCAGCCACATCGGCGCCCCCGGCAGCTTCCGCGTCCGCGAATTCCGCCGCCTCACCCCCAGCCGGTTCGGCCCCGGCCGCAGCTCCGTCGCCGTCCGCCGCCCAGTCCCCGGCTACGATCCACATCAAGTCCTTCGACTACACCGGCCCGGACACCGTCCCGGCAGGGGCAACGGTGACAGTGATGAACATGGACTCCGAGGCCCACACGGTGACTGCCGAGGACGGTTCCTTCGATGCCGTCGTCAAAGGCGGGGAATCCGTCACCTTCACCGCCCCCGTCAAGCCCGGCACCTATGCCTACCACTGCACGTACCACTCCAATATGCAGGGGACCCTGACCGTCAAATGACCTCGGCGTGAATTGAGAAACCAGGACCCGGCAAGGAATCCCCGCGGATCGGCGGACCCGCTCATCGCGTCCGCTGTCTCCCCCAGATCAGCGCCACCTGTCTCCCTTTGCTTTGACGTACTGCTGCCACACGTACCGCCACGGAATGACGGCCAAGATGACGACGACCAACGAGCAGGTGAATAGCACTTTCCCTGTGGCCTCATCCATGTCACCGGCCATCAGCTGGGGGACGGCAACAACCGACAGCCAGATCAGTTTCCGGATCGATTCGAACAAGAGCAGCGGCAGCAGCTTGACCGGGTATCGCAGGCCCAGGAACGCCAGCAGTGACATTGCGGTGAGCAGGCAGGCGACCACTCCTTCATGCAGAAGCCAGGGATCCGGGTGGTTGACGTATTCCGGCCACTTGAACACGGCCAGGCCGAAGCCCATCAGGGCATATCCGACTCGCATGAGGTGCAATCGGTAGAGCGGCAAATCCGCCGCGACGGCACTGGGAGGCCGGGGTGATCTTGCCGTTTCACTCGTGGTCATGGGTCCTCCCGGAGTATGCGGAATTGTGCTGTTGGATGTGGGTTGGCGAGGTCCCTGGTACGCCGGCGTGCCGCCGTCGCCGTCGTGGGCGTCGATGACCTGCACCGGGACCAAAGTGGCGCCCCGGTCTCGTGGGTGATAGCGAGGACGTCGAATTATCCGGTCCAGACGGGAGACGGGATGGGATGGAGGGTCCATGACGTTCACTCTCTGGTCGGGGCTCTCAACGCACTCGCGATGAGTAGAGCCCGAAACCCCAGAGTCCCTTGCCCCGAAGTCTAGGTCATGCTCCGAGCGGAGTGCATGGGGCTTTCGGCCCCACCCGGCCGGGGCTGAGCGTGCCGCGAATGGGCCGGCCAACGCCGCCTGGCTCGAACTGATTGGCTGACAACACCGGCTGCGAGCGCGGCGGCTTGCTGAATATCCACGCCCCGGCGGCGAGCGCCTATAGGCTGTGAGCACATCTCTCGCAGAGAGGTTCTGTGGGGAGTTACCGAATGGGGCAGAGATGAGGATTTTCAGGCGCGTCGTCATGCCGGTCGCATGGCTGGCAGTGTTCGCCGTCATAGCCGTGGCACTGGTCAAGATCGCTTTTGTCGACGGGATGAAGCCAGGCCCGGCGGTGGTGGGGCCCCAGGCCGAAGTCACGATTCCGGTGGTCCAGGCCATCCGGGCTACCGTCACCAATACGGTTCAGATCAAGGCAACGATCCAAAGCGACGCACCACTCGGTGTCCGCAATACAGCCGCCGGGGTGGTGTCCCACATTTTTCTGTCCCCCGGGGCCAAGGTGAACTCGGGGGAACGGCTGTACCAGGTCCGTGCTGAAGTTCCCGCTGAGCCGACGGCGGAGTCCGTCACCGGCACCTCTGCGTCGGCCCAGCCGGGCGGGACTGCCGCCCGGCCTGCCCGGACGATCGCCCGTCCCACTTATACGTATACCGACGTGTTGGCTCCCTCGTCCGGTGAACTGGAGACCCTTACGGTCCTCATTGACCAGCAGGTGGGCGTGGGCGAATCCACCGGGACCGTTAATCCGGGGACCTTCACCGTGGGCGGCTCAGTCGACGCCGCACAGCAGTACCGGCTGCTGGCCAAGCCCAGTTCCGCACGGATATCCGTCGTGGGAGGCCCCGCTCCTTTCGAGTGCGCCTCCGTGGTGTTGAAGAGCGCGGACAGCGGCAGCGCAGGGATCGCCGGCGGGAGCACCGGAGGGAACGGTTCGGGCGGAATCTCCGGAGGCGCGGCCCGGTCCGTCCCCTACGCCGCCAGCCCCGGCGGAGGCGGGGCCCCCGAACAGGGCGGGACACCCACCGGAACCATCAGCTGCCCCGTCCCGGCCGAGGTGGAGGTGTTTGCGGGACTGGGCGCGACGATGACGGTGACAGCCGGCCAGGCCATCGATGTCATCACCGTGCCGCTTACTTCTGTGGATGGGAGCGTGAAGGAAGGATCGGTCTGGATTGCTCCCGCAGGCGCAGCCCCGGAAGCCGCTCCAGGTGCAGTCCCGGAACCAGCCCCGGACGCCGCCCCGGACGCCGTTCCAGACACCGCTCCAGGGGCAGCCCCGGCCGCAGCCCCGGACCCCGCTCCGGCCGCAGCCCCGGACGCCGCTCCAGGCGCAGTCCCGGAACCAGCCCCGGACGCCGTTCCAGAACCAGTCCCGGAACCAGCCCCGGGCGCCGCCCCAGGTCAGCCCGCAGGAAACGGTGCCGGGCAGCCTCAACAGCGCAAGGTTCAGCTGGGCCTCAACGACGGCTCGGTGGTGGAGATCGTTTCCGGCCTGGCCGAAGGGGAATCTGTCCTCGAGTTCATTCCCGGCGCACCGGCGCAGGTGCAGCCGGGCCCGGGGTTCGCCGGGCCTGGCTCGTTCCCGGCCGGAGGCTGACGGTGGAGGAACTGGTCACCCTCAAGGGCGTGACACGGACCGTCCGGCTGCCCGATGATCAGGAACTGCACATTCTCCGGGGCGTGGATCTCGCCGTCTTCAGCGGCGACCACACCGCAGTGATCGGGCGATCCGGCTGTGGCAAGTCAACTTTGCTGAACCTGCTCGGACTGCTGGACCTGCCCACCAGCGGCGAACTCTGCTTCCAGGGAACGCCTGTGCAGAAGCTCGGCGGCAACGCAAGGGCCAAGCTGCGGGGCTCGTCGGTAGGCTTCGTGTTCCAGCAATTCAATCTTCTGCCGGGCCGCAGCGCACTGGACAACGTGATCACGCCCCTCCTGTACGCCGGCGGGGCCACATTCTGGCGCCGCCGGGAAATCGCCATGGATATGTTGGACCGGGTGGGTCTCGCCGCGCGTGCGCAGACCCACCCCAATATGCTCTCCGGCGGTGAACAGCAGAGAGTGGCGATAGCCCGGGCCCTCGTCCGCCGGCCGCGACTGATCCTGGCGGACGAACCCACGGGGGCACTTGACGTGGACACGGGGCAGGCGGTCATGGCCCTGCTCGACACCGTGGCGACGGAATCTGGAGCCGCCCTCATCACCATCACCCACGACGTCAATGTCGCGGCCCTGGCGCGAGCCTGCTACCGCCTGGAATCGGGCGTTCTGACCCCGGCCGAGACCCCGGCCAAGGCCACGGCGGTGATGCCAGCATGACCGGGGTGGCCTCGGCCCTGGTGGAGGCGTGGCAGGAACTGTGGATCAACAAGACACGCATACTTCTGGCGCTGCTGGGAGTGGCCCTTTCAGTTGCAGCCCTGACCTCCGTGGTTGGTGTGGGAAATCTGGCGCGTGAGGGGTTCACCGCGAGCTCCGAACGCAACGGCGGCCGGTCGGCGACGCTTGGCATCGGCGTCTTCGGTCCCAGCCAGCCGGATCCGCAGAAACTCGAGCAAGCCTACCGGGGCATCATCCAGCGCTACGGGATAACGCATTACACACATGTGGCCCCGGCGCAGCAGCCGTTCCAGTTTCCTCGCGGCGTGCAGCAAGTTCAGCTCCAGGTCGTGGATCCCGGCTACGGCGTAATTCACCGGCTGGAGGTCAGCCAGGGCGGCTGGTTCGCGGCAGACGACGAAGACAGGCTGGCCCCTGCAGTGGTCGTTTCGGAGGCGTTCTACAATGCCGCGGGACGGCCAAACCTGATCACTTCACCGAAGGTGAAGTTGGTTGGCACTCAGGAAACGACTGCGGTGATGATCGGGGTGGTTCCGGATCCGTATCCGGAGTCACCGCCGTCGGCCTATATGCTGACCGGTGCTGCGGAGCGGGCAGGGGTACCCGGGGCAGAGTTCGGGCAGTTCAAACTCTGGGTCCAGGACGGCCAGGCAAATGCGCTCAAGGCGGCCATCACATCAGACCTTCAACTGCAGTTCCCGGGTATGCAGGCCCAGGTCGACCGGATGGACTACGCCAGCCAGGGAGACCCATTCGCGGCGGTGCAGTTGGCTGTGGGCGGCATCGCCGGGCTCGTTCTGCTCCTGGGAGCTGTCGGCATGCTGAACATCTCCATGGTCACCGTGCGGTACCGGGTGCGCGAGATCGGCATCAGACGAAGTTTCGGTGCCACCTCCCGACGGATCTTCCTGGGCGTCATGATGGAGTCTGTCGTGGCAACGGCGGTGGCCGGGGTGGCCGGGGTGATGCTGGCCGTCGCCGTGGTCAAGAACCCATGGATCGAGTCCAAAATCGCTCCCGGCCTGAGTGAATACCCGGCGTTCCCGATCGAGGCCGCCATGCTGGGCTTAGGGGCCGCCGTCCTCGTCGGGGCGATAGCCGGAGCGATACCGGCGTTCGTGGCAGTCCGCGTCAAGGTGATCGACGCTATCCGCTTCTAGGAGACGCGCCGGCCGCCAGCTGGGCGGCATCACAGGGCGCCCGTTCGGGCTTCGGCTGGCCATCAACACGCGTCCCGTTCCCCGGTCCCGGTGTAGCTCACGACGGACATCACGGCAGGTCGTAGCCGCTCACGTAGGCGTCCTGGCCTACTTGCCACGCGGGCCGGGGGCACTTTGCCGCGGTCCGGCGTCGAAATGGACGACGGCGCCCGGCGTTTCGTGTCAAAGTGCCCCCGGACGGCGCCGGGTAGCCCTGCCGGCCCCCAAGCTCCGCCCGATAATTTGCGCCTCTATGGGCCCGGGGTGGGTTCGGGCTGTAGACAGCCACATTCCAACGGCGTCTGGTCCGCCGCCCCGGCAAAGGATGGCCGCAAACAAGAACAATCGCGGCGGCGCGCCGCCGGATACGGCGTCTTGATCTAGCTTCGGTAGGATGAAACAAGACGGTTGTCCGGTTTAGTAGCGACGGTTTGGCTGGGGGCTTCGACGACGTGCCGAATCGGCAGTCAACATTGGGGGATACACGAATGGCACTGCTCGACGCCGAAGAAACGAACGCACCGCCAGCCGCGCCCTCTCTTGAGGCCGTGCCGGACTCCACCCCGAGCCGGCCCGGCCGGACCTGGCCCGGCCGGACCCGGAGCTGGACGGGGCGACGGCGGTGGGGCCTCCCGGCTCTGCCTCTGCTCGCGACCCGGCTGACCGCACCGTTGGCCCTTGCCGGCGCGGTGGCCCTGGCCGCCTTCTGGCTCGGCGCCTGGTCAAAGCAGGGGATCGACTTCAGCGTCTATTGGCACGGCGGCAAGATCCTCAATGAGGCCGGCCCGGCGGCGTCAGGCCTTTACGGGCCCTCCGTTGCCTGGGCCGGCGGTCCAGGATTGCCATTTACCTACCCGCCGTTCGCCGCATTGCTCTTCGGGCTGCTGGCCCGGCTTCCGGAAAAGATCGCCCTGAACCTCTTCAACACCGCCGGCGTCCTCGTAGCGCTCTGGGTTGCCGTCCGCGGCGTCCGCTACTGGCACGCCAAGGCGGACTGGCGCAGCACCTTCCGCTCCACCAGAAACCGCCTGGTTGCGGCCGCGCTGGTCCTGGCCGTGCTGAACCTGGGCCCGTGGCGCGAGACCCTGGCGTTCGGCCAGATCAACATCCTGCTGATGGGCCTGATGGCCGCGGACCTGCTGGCCCGCAACCCGCGCTGGACCCGGGGCTTCCCCGGCGGCGGTTTCCTGGTCGGCGTCGCGGCGGGCATCAAACTCACACCACTGGTGTTCGGGCTTTACTTCCTGATGCGCAAGGACTGGCGCGGACTGCTGAACTTGGCGGCGGGATTCGCCTCCACCGTGCTGATCGGGTTCCTGCTGCGCCCCGCCGAATCCCTGCAGTTCTGGCTGGAAATCCTGCCGGACACTTCCCGGATCGGCGGCGCGGGCTACGTGGACAACCTGTCCCTCAAGGGCGCTCTGCTGCACTTCGGCGTCCCCGCGGCAGCCGTCACCGTGCCGTGGCTGGCGCTGAGCCTGCTGGTGGTGGTGCTGGCCGCCGTGATCATCAAGACCGCCAGCGACCAGGGTGCCCGGGTGGTCGCCATCTCGACGACGGCGCTCACCATGCTGCTGATCAGCCCGGTCTCGTGGTCCCACCACTGGGTGTGGGTCGCCGCCGTAATTCCCGCCTTCGCCTGGACCCTGCGCGAAACACCGGCCCGGTACCGGATCACCCGCTGGCTGATGGGCGGGGTGCTGGGCATCTCCGTGCTCGTGTTCCTGTTCTCGCCGAAGACCATCGGCACCGCCCTGGGCGCGGAGAACCTGGACATCCAGACGCCCGGGCTCTGGATCATGGCCTCGAGCGCCGGGGTCTTCTGCGCCCTCGCCATCCTGGTGTGCTGGCTGGTGGTGCTGCGGCGCGGGTCACTGGAACCGGCCTTCGACCTCCACGGCGACAGCGCCCCGGCCAAGGTATCGCCAGCCCAGACCTAGACGCTCCACGGCAGGGCGCCGCAAGGCTGCTCCCCGCCGGGCCGTCGCAGGCGTCACGCCGAGGACTCCACCTCCGCCCCGCGCGGAATTGGAACTTCAGCGGCAACCAGTCTGGACAGGGTCTGCGGGTCCTCGTGAAAATCTTCATGCATGATCCCGGGAAGCAGGATGGACCACATCTCATCAATCCGCTGCATGACATCAGCGCGCCCGGTCAGGACGCCGGAGACCATCTGAACCCCGGTAAACGATGCAACAAGGTATCTGGCAAGAGCCTCGGAATCGACGGAGGACCGTACCTGTTTTTCTCTTTTGGCCCGATCGGTCAGCTGCTCCATGACCGCTATCCAGTCCTCGTACGGGCCCTGCACCGGCGGGCCGAATGCGGTTGCTTCCAGCGTGAGGCGGATGCCTGCCCTGACTGCAGGTTCGTGCACCAGCTTGAGCCCAAACGCGCGGCACAGGAGGATCATGGCGGGCAGGGCGGGCCCGTCCTCGGCGAGGAGAGTTTCGCTCTCCGCCACGACGATCCGGTGCTGCTCCTCGATGACCGCCCGGGCCAGATCTTCCTTGGACTGGAAGTGAAAGTAGAGCGCCCCCTTGGTCACCTTTGCCGCATCGGATACCTGGGTCAGGCTGGCGCTGCCGTAGCCGTGCTCCTCAAAGACCGCTGCCGCTCCGGCGATGATCGCCTCACGGGTGGCCTTGGCGCGATCCTGCAGGACCATAAGTGAATCCCCAACTCTGCAATTCGGTCTGGTTCCCGGATTCCCTCATTCGCCGGCTGCAGCAAGCAGGCATCCTTGCCGACGGAGATCCTGAAACGACAGCAGGCCAGAGGCAAATTGTCTCTGACCTGCGACGGGGTGGGCCCTGTGGGGATCGAACCCACGACCCACGGATTAAAAGTCCGATGCTCTACCAACTGAGCTAAAGGCCCCAGCCAACAGCCCTGGAATCACGGATAAATCCGCGGCTCAGGAGCCGATCAGCCCAGTCCATTTCTGGACGTTAACACTGTACCCCAGACCGGAGCCGGATTTTCGCACGACGGCGGCGCGCCGCCGTCGTGCCGTCACCGCCCCGGCCGCCCCCCGCCGGCGGCCGGCCCCATGGTCGATTCCCGTACAGCACAGGAGTAGCGTGGTGGCATGAGCGAGCAAGCAGCATCCAGCAGCCCCGGACCGCACCGGCACCACAAGCCGAAGCCCTTCGCGCCGATCGACTTTGAACCCTTCGCCGGCGGCGCCGATCCGGCCCGCATCTCCGAGGCCGCTCACCTCGCTGCGCAGGCACTGGTCCGCCGCGGACGCGACAGCGACGATCCCACCATCACCAGGCGGCTGGTGAAACTCGCCGATGAGCAGGGACTGGACGCCATTGCCGAGATGTGGGCCGAAAGCCCGGCACGGTCGCTCCCGGGCGCCTTGTGGCGCCTGTACGCCCTGCGCGCCGCCACCATCCAGGACCCGGAGCGCATTTCGGTCTACTTCAAGGCGGGCAAGGACACGGCGCAGGTTGCCCATGTGGTGGCCGGCGCCGCCGAGCCGCCGGGGGCGGATGAAATGAAGTCGATGGCGGATGCCATCCTCTCCGGAGCGTTCGACGGCGAGTTCGACGTCGCGCTGGAACGATCCGCGGCGTTCTGCCGGGTCGTGGCGCTGGGCCAGGCAACCCTCGCCGACGGTGCCGAGCACAGCAATGAGAACCACGCGAGCAAGCTCACACGCAATTCGCACCTCCTGGTCAAGACCGCCGAGGACCTGGAACACGCCGCCAATGCCTGGCGGCTGGGCGAACTGGACTGAGGCGGTCCGGACTGACACCGGCTGCGGCCCGGTACACACCCCGGCTACACACGCCGATGCCGGACTGTCAACGTTGACTTGGTGCAGCTGTCGTAGAACACTGAAAGCGGTGCCGAACCGCGAAACCCCCGGGCTTCAACATCTAGCCGCCTAGAGCGGCCTACCGCCGAGAGGCGTCTCCGGTTCGGCACCATTTTTCTGCCCTTTGCTGGCCGGCGTCACATTCCCCGCGCCTCTTTTGACGGTTTCCCGGCCCCCGCGACACTGCCGGTAAAGTAATCCTCATGCGCGGGTCATCGTCACGTCACACGGCCGGCAGACGACACCCCCAGCAACTCCTTCCCGAAGACCGGTGACCCCACGTGAAGCTGCGCCTTTTTCCCCAGGAGCCCGCCGGGCTGAACCTACTTTCCCTGTTGGCACGCCAGATTGTGCTCGCCACCGGCACCCTCTCGGAAATCCTCGGCGCCCCGGCAAGCGAACACGGCCGGCTCGTGGAGGATATGCACAACCACGAGGCCAAGTCCGCCGAGCTGCACTTTGCCCTGCTGACCCACATGCGGACCAGTTTCGTGAACCCGCTCCCCCGCGAAGACATGTACGCTCTCTCCCGCTACCTCAACGAGGCAATGGAGAAACTCGACGCCGCGGCCGAGCTCGTGTCCCTGTACAAGCTGGACCGTCTGCCCAAGCGGGCCGCGGACCAGCTGGAGATCATCAGCCGGCAGGCCGAGCTCACCGTCGACGCCATGCGCAGGCTCAACAACCTGGACGACCTCGAGGACTACTGGATCGAGATCCTCCGGCTGGCCAAGCGCGCGGAACGGACCCACCGCGTCTGGGTGGCGGACATGCTCAATGACATGAAGTCGGCCCAGTACGCGCGCAACCGCGACATCGCCAACCAGCTCGTGGAAGTCACCAAGGACATGCGGCGGATTGCCACCCAGGTAGGCAGCATCATCGTCAAGGAATCCTGAGGTGACGGGGTTCTTCTTTGCCCTGGTGGTGATTTTCGCCGCGGCGTTTGCCTTCCTGAACGGCTTCCGGGACGCCTCCACGTCCGTGGCCCTGGCCGTGCGGACACGGGCCCTGACCCCCACCGTCGCGGTACTGCTGGCCGGCCTGTTCAACTTCATCGGCGCGGGCCTGAGCGCCACCCTGGCGCTGGAAGTCAGCCGGAGCTGGGTCCAGCTGCCGGCCGGGCAGAACGGCCTGACCATCCTGATGGCGGGCCTCGCCAGCGCCGTCGCCTGGGGTGTCTACACCTGGTGGCGCGGGATCCCGTCCTCTTCCACCCACGCGCTGGTGGGCGGCCTGGCCGGTGCCGGCGTCGCCAGCGTCGCGGTGGGCGGGCATTCGGTCGCCGGCGTGGATAATTCCCTGCTGTTCCAGGTGGTGCTGCCCCTGCTGCTCTCACCGGCCATTGCGTTCGCGGGCGCCTATCTGCTGGTCTGGCCGGCGACCTGGGCCGCGCGCTACACACCCACGAACGTCGTCAACAGCCGGTCCCGCCGGGCCCAGGCCATCGCCGCCGGCGTCGTCGCGTTTGCCCACGGACTGCAGGACGGACAGCGGACCGGCGCCGTGCTGATCCTTGCCCTGCTGGCCGCCGGGCTGTCCGACGTCGGCTCCGTGCCGATCTGGGTGGCGCTGCTCACCGCGTCCATGCTGGCGGCAGGGACGCTGGCCGGAGGCTGGCGGATTTCCTACACCGTGGGCTACCGGCTGATCCGGATGGATCCGCTGCGCGGGTTCGTCGCCCAGCTCTACAGCTCGGCGATCCTGCTGGTCGGCGCGATCGGGCTGCACTGGCCCATCTCGACGACACACACCGTGACCACTGCCGTACTGGGGGCCGGCACGAACCAGGGGTTCCCCGCCACAAACCGGCGGCTCGTGATGCGCATCCTGGCTTTCTGGCTGCTCACCCCGATCGTCACCGCAGCCGTCGCGTTCGTGCTGGAACTCTCGCTCTCGCCGCTCGTGGGGTTGTAGGGCCGCCGGACAGCGCCGAAACCGTCCGGGGGCACTTCGACACGGACACACCGTCAGCCAGACCCTGCGGGGCGGAGATGCGGGCCAAAGTGCCCCCGGGCCAAATCCACCGACGTCGTCCGGGTCTTTGACTTCGTCGCAGCCACTAATCAGGGAGGGATGAAAGGGTGGGAGGCTGGGCGAAGTTTCACCAGTTTCACCCCGGACGCCCCGGTGCAGAATCCCTTTAAACCGACCGCCGGAGCCACCCCGCCGGACCTGATCGGGCGGGCCGGGCTCCTGGACGAATTAGAGTACGGCCTGCAGCAGGGCTCGGGTGCTCCCGGACTCCTCACCATCAAGGACCGGGTCCAGGGGCATCGGCAAGACCGTCATGTTGAGCGCGCCGGACAGCGCCGAGAAACCGTCCAGGGGCACTTCGACACGGACACACCGTCAGCCAGACCCTGCGGGGCGGAGATGCGGGCCAAAGTGCCCCCAAGCCAGCATGCGCCCTTGGAGCAACCGGGCCAGCACGCACCTTTGGAGCAAACGGGCCGGCATGCGCCCTTGGAGCAACCAGTAAAGAGCGGGTTATCCGAAACGGCCCGAGACGTAGTCCTCGGTCGCCTTCTGCGTCGGGTTGCTGAAGATGGTATGGGTGTCACCGTATTCGATCAGCTTGCCCGGTTTTCCGGTGCCGGCAATGTTGAAGAACGCGGTCTTTTCGGAAACACGCGCGGCCTGCTGCATGTTGTGGGTCACGATCACCACGGTGTACTGGTCCTTGAGCTCATTGATGAGGTCCTCGATGGCCAGCGTGGAGATGGGGTCCAGGGCCGAGCAGGGCTCGTCCATCAGGATGACCTGGGGCTCCACGGCGATGGCGCGGGCGATGCAGAGGCGCTGCTGCTGGCCGCCGGACAGGCCGGAGCCGGGCTTGCCGAGGCGGTCCTTGACCTCGTTCCAGAGGTTGGCGCCCTGCAGCGAGCGCTCCACCAGGGCATCGGCCTCGCCCCTGGAGATCTTCTGGTTGTTCAGCTTCACGCCGGCCAGCACGTTGTCGCGGATGGACATCGTGGGGAACGGGTTGGGGCGCTGGAACACCATGCCGATCTGCGAGCGGACGGTCACCGGGTCCACGCCGGGGCCATAGAGGTTGTCGCCGTCGAGCAGTACTTCACCTTCGACCCGGGCGCCGGGAATCACCTCGTGCATGCGGTTCAGGGTGCGCAGGAAAGTGGACTTGCCGCAGCCCGAAGGGCCGATGAAGGCCGTGACGGACTTGGCCTCGATGCTGACGTTGACGTCTTCGACGGCGAGGAATTTGCTGTAGTAGACGTTCAGGTCTTTGACGTCGATGCGCTTAGACATGATGTTCCTTCACTTGCTGGGGTACGGGCTGGAGAGTTGGGGCGCCGGCGCCGGCTAGCGGCCGGTCTTGGGGGCGAACGTGCGGGCAACCAGGCGGGCGCCAAGGTTGAGCAGCATCACCAGGATGATGAGGACCAGGGCGGCTCCCCAGGCGCGCTGGGAGGACGGATCCGGGTTGGACGGCGAGGTGGGGTTCAGGATCTGCGTGTAGATGAAGGTGGGCAGCGAGGCCATCCAGCCGCCGAACACGTTGTTGTTGATCGAGGTCGCGAAGCCCGCGGTGACGAGGATCGGGGCGGTCTCGCCGATCACCCGGGCAATCGCGAGGGTGACGCCCGAGGCGATGCCGGAGATCGCCGTCGGGATGACCACCTTTAGGATGGTCCGCCACTTGCGGACGCCCAGGGCGTACGCCGCCTCGCGGAGTTCGTTGGGGACGATCTTGAGCATTTCCTCGCTGGAGCGCACCACAACCGGGATCATCAGCACGGACAGTGCGACGGCGGCGACGGCACCGGTTTTGGTGCCCGGCCCCACGACGGCGAAGAAGAAGGCCGCCGCGAACAGGCCGGCCACAATCGAGGGGATTCCGGTCATGACGTCCACGAAGAACGTGATGGCGCGGGCCAGCGGGCGGTCGTTGCCGTACTCCACGAGGTAGATGGCGGTCAGCAGGCCGACGGGCACCGAGATGACGGTCGCCAGCAGGGTGATTTGCAGGGTGCCGATCAGTGCGTGGAAGATGCCGCCCACCACCGGGGCGCCTTCCTCGACGCTCTTGTTGTCGAAGGCGCCGGTGACGCCGTTCATGGACGTGGTGAGGAAGCCGGGGTCCGTGAGCCCGGGCAGGCCGTTCACCAGCACGGTCCAGATCACGGAAATCAGCGGCAGCAGGGCGACCAGGAACGCGCCCACGACGAGGCAGCTGGCCAGTTTGTCCTTGGCCCGACGTGAGCCCTCCACGACGGCGCTCCAGCCGACGAGGCCGGCGGCGAAGAGGATGGCGGAGACGATTCCCCAGCCGAAGGCGTTGAAGCCGATCAGGGCCAGGACGGCAGCGCCGAGAATCAGGGCGATGCCCAGCACCAGATAGGGGGCCCACTTCGGCAGCTGGCCCTTGGTGAGGGCCGAGCGCTTCTGGACGGGGGTCAGGGTGGAGGTCATTTAGTTGGCTCCCGAGAATTCTTTGTGCCGGGTGATGATCCAGCGGGCGATCATGTTCACGCCGAGGGTGATGACGAACAGGACCAGGCCGGCGGCGATCAGCGTGCTGACCTTCAGGCCGCTGGCCTCGGGGAAGTTCAGGGCGATTTCGGCGGCGATGGTCTGGTTGCCCGACGTGATCAGGCTCGCGGTCAGCGCGCCGGAGGACAGCACCAGCGCGACGGCCATGGTCTCGCCGAGCGCGCGGCCCAGGCCCAGCATCACCGCACTGACGATTCCGGGGCGGGCGAACGGCAGCACGGCCATCCGGATCATTTCCCAGCGCGTGGCGCCGAGCGCCAGCGCGGCCTCCTCGTGCAGCTTGGGGGTCTGCAGGAAGATCTCGCGGGTCAGGGAGGTGATGATGGGCAGGACCATGACGGACAGCACGATCCCTGCGGTGAGGATGGTCTTGCCGGTGGCCGAGGCGGGTCCCTGGAAGATCGGCAGCCAGCCCATGTTGTTGGCCAGCCAGTTGTAGGCCGGTGTGATTTCCTTGGCCAGGAAGGCGGCGCCCCAGGCGCCGTAGACCACCGAGGGGATGGCGGCCAGCAGGTCGATCACATAGCCCAGGCCGGACGCGAGCCGGCGCGGGGCGAAGTGCGAGATGAACAGCGCGACGCCGATCGCGACCGGGGTGGCGATCACGAGGGCGATGACGGCTGCGATGAGGGTGCCGATGACGATCGGCCAGATGTAGGCGAAGAAGCCTTCGCCGCCCTGGATCTTGTCCGGGGAGGCCGTGAGGGCGGGGATGGCCTGGATGACGAGGAACAGCGCCACTCCGAAGAGCACGGCCAGGATCAGGCACCCTGCGGCCAAGGTGGCTGCGGAAAAGACTTTGTCTCCGGTGCGGCCTGCGCCCCGGGACGTGGTCAGGGAGGTGGGGGTCACTTCACGATCCTTCAGATCTTTGGGTACTTCGGACAAACACGTCGGTTCCCTGCCCCGGCCGGCCGTCGGTGACGGCCGTACCGGGACAGGGAACCTGGATCAGGCTGGTGCTTCCACTATGCCTGTCAGCGCAAGGTGTCCCTAGGACTTGACCTTGATGGACTCGATGGACTTCAGTGCCTTGTCCTGCAGGGTCTTGGACAGCGGGGCGGACTTGGCGGCGTCGGCGGCTGCCTTCTGCCCGGCGTCGGAAACCACGTACTTGTCGAAGCCCTTCACGAGGTCGACGGTTTCCTGCTTGTCGTAGGTGCTGCAGACAACGTGGAAGGAGACCAGCACGATCGGGTAGGCGCCCGCGATGGTGGTGGTGCGGTCCAGCTTGATGGACAGGTCGTTGGCGCTGCGGCCTGCAACCGGCTTGCCGGCGTCGACTGCCTTGGCGGCGGCATCGGCGGAGATCTTCGTGAAGGAATCGCCGACCTTGATCTGCGCGATGCCCAGCTTGCCGCTGACGGCGGAGTCGTCGGCGTAGGTCACGGCGCCCGGGGTGTCGGTCACTGTCTTCACCACGCCGGAGGTGCCCTTGGCGTTCTCGCCCTTCAGGGCTGCAGGCCAGATGCCGGCGGACTTGTCGGTCCAGACCTCGGGGGCGGCTGCGGCGAGGTAATCGGTGAAGTTGGAGGTGGTGCCGGAATCGTCCGAGCGGTTCACCGGGGTGACCTTGAGGTCCGGCAGCTTGGCGTCCGGGTTCAGGGCGGCGATGGCGGGGTCGTTCCACTTGGCGATCTCGCCGCGGAAGATCTTGGCGACGGTGGCGGCGTCGAGCTTCAGTTCCTTGATGTCGGGCAGGTTGAAGGCCACGGCGATCGGGGAAATGTAGACCGGGATGTTGAGGGCGCCCTCGGGGCCGCACTTCGCCATGGAGCTGGCGTACTCATCATCCTTGAGGTAAGCGTCGGAGCCGGCGAACTGCGCGGAGCCGTCCAGGATGGCCTTGCGGCCGGCCCCGGAGCCGTCCGGGGAGTACTGCACGTTGGCGCCCTGGTTTGCGGAGGCAAAGTTGGTCTTCCACACGTCCATGGCTGCACCCTGAGCGGAGGAGCCGATGCCGGTCAGGGTGCCGGTGACCTTGGTGCCTGCGGCAGCGGACTGCGTGCCTGCGGCAGTGCCCGTTGCGTTGTCGGAACCACAGGCGGTGAGCGCGAGTGCGCCGGCTGCGATGACAGCGATAGCCGCGTGGCGGCCGAAGCGGAGTGCCTTCACTGGATGTACCCCTTTCAGGGATTTTCTCTGCGTGCCGGGCCGGAGAAGCCCGCACATAAGGATGCGTACGGTTTGTACCTCTATCGAAGGTAGGTGCCCCAGGTGAAGAGAATTGCCGTCCAAAGTGAACGGCGGGTTAACGACGCCGGTACCTTGGCTTACATCTGCCGGGTTGCCATTGCGCTCACCGCGCCGTAGCCGTACTGGCAGCCGTCCTCGCAGCGGTACCGGCAGCCGTACTGGCTGCGGTACTCGCAGCGGTACCGGCAGCCGTCCTCGCGGCCGGCGGCGGGCGGCGTGTGCCGCCGCTGCCAGCAAATAGACTGAAGCACATGGCCTCCGCGACTGGACTTTCCGCAAGCGCACGATTCCTGCGCGGCCGCGTCCGCACCGGCTTTGTCCGGAGCCGCAACTCGCTGGTGCCGGCGATGCAGATGACCGGCTGCGCCGTGGGCGCCTATGCCTTCGCAGAGTACGTCCTGGGCCACACCGGACCGCTCTTCGCGGCCACCTCCTCCCTCATCGCCCTTGGTTTCTCCCGCGATCCGAGGCTGCGCCGCGTTGTGGAAGTCGGCCTGGGCTGCACCATCGGGATCGTGGTCGGGGACCTGCTGCTGCACTGGCTGGGCGCCGGAATCTGGCAGGCCGCCGTCGTGCTGCTCTTCTCCATCCTGCTGGCGCGGTTCCTGGACAGTGGCACCATCTTCACCACCCAGCTGGGGCTGCAGTCCCTGCTGGTGGTGCTCTTGCCCGCGCCGGCCGGGGGGCCGTTCACCCGCAGCATCGACGCCGTCGTGGGCGGCGTGTTCGCACTGCTGGTGACCATCCTCATTCCCAAGGACCCGCGCCGGGAACCCCGCAATGACGTTAAGAAGCTCCTGCACGAGCTCGCCGAGGTGCTGCGGGAATGCGCCTCGGCCCTGAGCTACAGCGATTCCACCCAGGCCTGGCATGCGCTGATCCGCGGGCGGAACTGCCAGCCCCTGGTCGACGCCATGCGCCAGTCCCTGCGCGCCTCCGGCGAGGTGGCCACCCTGGCTCCCGCCTACCGGCGCTACCGGGACGAGCTGGACCAGATGGAGCAGTCGCTGGACTACATCGACCTCGCGCTGCGCAACAGCCGGGTCTTTGCCCGCCGCCTGACCAGCGCCATCAACCATGCAGCGCTCTCGGACGAGGCCACCCAGAACATCGCCGAGGTCCTGCGGGAGACCGCCGATGCCCTGGACGAGCTGTCCCGGGGCCTGGCCGAAGTCCACGACGGCGTCCGGCGCGCGCACCTGCGGACTGCCCGGGCGGAGCTGAGTGAGATCGCCGGCCGTCTGCATCCCCGGCTGCTGGACGTCCAGCGGCTCGAGGGCGAGACGGTGGTCATGCTGTTCCGTCCGCTCATGGTGGACCTGCTCGAGGCCGCGGGCGTGGATTCCAAGGAAGCCCGGGACATCCTGCCCCCGCTCTAGGGCCTCCCCGGGACCTCCGGGTCCCCTGGTTGTCACCGGCCGCGGATAGGGTGGGGCAATGGCTACCAAGACTTCCCGGGCTTCCAAGGCGCCGGGCTACAAATGCGCCGAGTGCGGCTGGACCACGGCAAAGTGGGTGGGCCGCTGCGGCGAGTGCCAGGCCTGGGGCACCGTGGAGGAGACCGGCGGCGCCGTGGCCCGGACGACGGCGGCCACCGCCGTCCTGGAGCCGGCCCGCCGGATCGCCGAGGTTGACGCGACCACTGCCGCCTTCCTGCCGACCGGCGTGGACGAGCTGGACCGGGTGCTTGGCGGCGGGCTGGTCCCCGGCGCCGTCATCCTGCTGGCCGGCGAGCCCGGCGTCGGCAAGTCCACGCTGCTGCTCGATGTCGCGGCCAAGTTTGCCCGCACCGCCCAGGACGTCCTCTACATCACCGGCGAGGAATCCGCCGCGCAGGTGAAGCTCCGCGCGGACCGGATCGACGCCGTGGCCGAATCCCTCTACCTTTCCGCCGAAACGGACCTCGGCCAGGCGCTGGGTCAGGTGGAGAAGCTCGAGCCGCGGCTGCTGGTGGTGGACTCGGTGCAGACGCTGAGCAGCGCCGATGTGGAGGGCAGCGCCGGCGGCGTCTCCCAGGTGCGCGAGGTTGCCGCCTCCCTGATCGCCTCGGCCAAGCGCCGCAACATGACCACGCTGCTGGTGGGGCACGTGACCAAGGACGGTTCCATCGCCGGGCCCCGCCTGCTGGAGCACCTCGTGGACGTGGTCTGCCAGTTCGAGGGTGAGCGCCATTCACGGCTGCGGCTGCTGCGGGCCGTGAAGAACCGCTACGGGCCCACCGACGACGTCGGGTGCTTCGACCTGAACGAGGACGGGATCGTGGGCCTGGCCGACCCCAGCGGGCTGTTTGTCTCGCGGACCAAGGAACCGGTTTCCGGCACCTGCATCACGGTGACCCTGGAGGGGCGCCGGCCGCTGCTGGCCGAGGTCCAGTCCCTGCTGGCCGAAAGCTCCAGCTCCCAGCCCCGCCGCGCCACCAGCGGGCTGGACAGCTCCAGGGTTGCCATGCTGCTCGCCGTGCTGCAGCAGCGGGCCGGCTGCCTGCTGCACAAGGACGATTCGTACGTCGCGACGGTCGGCGGCGTGAAGCTCAGCGAGCCCGCCACGGACCTCGCCGTCGCGCTGGCCGTGGCCTCGGCGAAGGCCAAGAAACCCCTGCCGCAGCGGCTCATCGCCTTCGGTGAGGTGGGCCTGGCCGGTGAGGTCCGTCCCGTGCCGGGAATCAACCAGCGCATCCAGGAAGCCCACCGGCTGGGATTCACGCATGCCGTGGTTCCGGCGAGTCCCAACGGACCGGGGCCGGTCCCCACCGGGTTCTCAGTCCGGGAGGTCGGGCACCTGACCGAGGCGCTGGGGCTGCTGATCAGCTGACGAAGTCAATCTCGCCGCACTGCCGGGCGTCCACGATGCAGCCACGGTATAGTTGCGCGCCAGCTGACGGGCAGTCGTTCCCGCGCACTCCGTCTGGCTGCCGGACAAACCGAACCGGCAATTGAGTAACGGTTCGGCCGAGGCGGACGTTGGTAAACGCCCGCCTCGGCCGAAGTCACGGCTGAGGCCGCTCAGTGGTCTGCCGCGACCGGTTCCGGCGACGGGACGGTGTCGCGGCAATGACCAGGGCCGCAATGGCCACGGCTGCGCTCAGGATCAGGCCGGGACGGTACTGCTCCAGCATTGCCGCCGCATTCACGCCGGCGCCGCCGTCGGACGCGTTGCCGTGACCGCTGACCATCGCCGTGGTGACCGCCAGAACCAGGGCGGCCCCCACCTGCGTGCTGGTCTGGATCAGGCCGGCCGCCAGGCCCTGTTCCGAATTTCGGATGCCCGCGGTGGCCTGGACGTTGATGGACGGGAAGGCGAGGGCGAAGCCGATGCCCAGTAGCAGGACCGACGGCAGGATGTCCGTCACGTAGTTGGGCGAGGTGCCCACCCGCAGGAACAGCACATAGCCGAGCGCCAACGACGCCAGGCCGGTCAGAATGAGCCGCGGGGCGCCAAACTTTTCAATGGGCCGGTCCGCGAAAGGTGCACTCGAGGCCACCAGCAGGCCAGTGGGAAGAAGTGCCAGAGCCATGCCCAGCGGGCTCCATCCCAGCACGGACTGCAGGTAGAGCGTGAGGATGAACTGGAAACTCAAATACGAGCCGAACAGCCCCACCGCGCTGAGGTTGGCCCGGGCAACCCAGCCTTCCCTGAGGATGCTGAACCGGATCAGCGGGTGCCTGACGCGGTTTTCGATTACGGCGAACGCTGCCAGCACCGCTGCAGAGGCCACGAATCCGGCGATAGTTGCCACAGATCCCCAGCCGTTCCCGGGTGCCGAAACCAGCGTGTACACCAGCCCCAGCATGCCGGCGGCGAGCGTGACCGCGCCCCAGACGTCATGCCCGCTGTCCTGATCCCTGCCTTCGGCCTGGCCGGCGGCGTTGTCCCGGGGGATGTACTTCAGGCCAAGAATCACGACGGCGACTGCCACCGGTACCGAGACCAGGAAGGTCCAGCGCCAGCTCATGGCAGTCATGAGACCCCCAACGACCAGGCCGAGTGAGAAGCCGCTTGCGCCGAAGGTGGTGAAGATGGACACGGCGCGGTTTCGTTCGCGCCCTTCCGGGAAGTTGGTGGTGATGATGGAGAAGCCGGCAGGAGCCGTGAACGCCGCGGCCAGTCCTTTGACGAAGCGGGTGGCGATCAACAGGGCGGGGTCGTCCACCAGTCCGCCGAGCAGGGACGCGGCAGCGAAGACGCTGAGGGCAATGAGGAAGATGCGGCGCCGGCCGAGGAGATCCGCCATCCGGCCGCCCAGCAGGAGAAGACTTCCGTAGCCGAGCACGTAGGCGGAGACGATCCATTGGAGGGATTCGGTTCCAAGGTGGAGTTCGGTGCCAATCGAGGGCAGTGCCACACCGACCATGGATACGTCCAGCGCATCGAGCGCCAGAACGGTGCACAGGACCAGGAGCAGCATCCACTGCGCACGGGTCCATCGGACAGGTATAAGCCGTTCTCCGGCAGATCTTTCAAGCGTGGAAGATGAAGTCATGGCCTCAAATTACATGACGTGTCATTGAATGACAAGGAATATTATGACGTGGACTTTGAATTCGTCATGAACTAGAATCGCTGCATGGCAACACCGCAGGACCGCCAGCTGGTTGAGCAATGGCGCAGCATCCAGACTACCTACTTCCGTACCGCGGGCGCGATCGACCGTGCCCTGGAGTCGCGGTTCAGCATCGGCCTGACTGAGTTTGAAATCCTGGACCTCGTGGCCGACAGCGCGGACTCGGCGTGCAGGATGAAGCAGCTCGGGGAGCGGACGCCCATGACCCAGAGTGCCATGTCCAAGGTGGTGGACAGGCTTGAGAAAGCCGGACTCATCTGCCGCCATTCCTGCGAAGATGACCGGCGCTCACTGTTTCTGGAACTCACCGACGCGGGCCGTGCCCTGCACGGGAAAGCCGCCGTCGAACACCGCGCTCTGCTCAAGGAGAACCTGGCCTGAGACCGCCGTCAGGCTGACAAGACGACCGCACATCGGCCTCTTGCGGCAGGACCAGACTCAGGCGGAGGGAATCGCTTCTGAGTAGGAGACGAGACAGTGGTTGGGTCCCAGGGTAGGAGCTCCAAGGACCAATTATTTGGGGTCAACCATTCCATCGGCAGATTCCCGATAGCGGACGTTTATGAGCTGCCCGATGCCGGACACGGCCCCGCCGGGCTGCATGACCTACATGGTCGGGACCAAAGCCCAGGCCGCCAGTTTGTGGACACCCAACAAAATCCTGGCGTCAACAGGAAACTAGCGTCAGCTGTGAGGCATATCCGCAGCCGGCCAGCGCAAAGGACGATCAATGACGATTCAGGCACATCCGGAGACTACCCGGTACGAAATTCTCGAAACCGCTCGCAAACAGGTCCTTGAAGAGGGACGCGGGTTGACGCAGGACCAGCTGGTGGACGTGCTGCGACTGCCCGATGAGGCCCTTCCCGCTGCGCTGCAGCTGGCCCACGAGGTGCGGCTCAGGCACTGCGGCGAGGACGTGGAGGTGGAAGGCATCGTCTCCATCAAGACCGGAGGCTGCCCCGAGGACTGCCACTTCTGCAGCCAGTCCGGACTCTTCGACTCGCCCGTCCGCGGCGTGTGGCTGGACATTCCTGAACTGGTCAAGGCGGCGAAAGAAACCGCGGCCACAGGAGCCACGGAGTTCTGTATCGTGGCGGCCGTCCGAGGACCCGACATCAAACTGATGAACCAGATCAAGTTCGCGATCGACCGGATCAACGAGGCAGTGGACATCAACATCGCATGCTCGCTGGGCATGCTCACCCAGCGGCAGGTGGACCTGCTTGCTGAGTGGGGCGTGCACCGTTACAACCACAACCTCGAGACCGCCCGCAGCTACTTCCCCGAAGTCGTGACCACGCACAGCTACGAGGAACGCCTCGAAACCTGCACTATGGTCAAGGCGGCCGGCATGGAGCTGTGCTGCGGGGCTTTGATCGGTATGGGCGAATCCCTGGAACAGCGGGCCGAGCTCGCAGCCGAGCTCGCAGCCCTCGAACCGCACGAGGTCCCCCTCAACTTCCTGAACCCCAGGCCCGGCACACCACTGGAGAACCAGGGGATCATGGACGGCAAGGACGCCCTGCGCGCCATCGCCGCGTTCCGCTTGGCCATGCCCCGGACCGTGCTGCGCTATGCCGGAGGCCGAGAACTCACCCTCGGTGATCTGGGCACCCGCGAAGGCCTGCTGGGCGGCATCAACGCCGTCATCGTCGGGAACTACCTGACCACCCTGGGCCGCCCCGCCGATGCCGACCTGAATCTCCTGGTGGAACTGAACATGCCCATCAAGGAATTCCAGAAGACACTGTGAAATCTTCCATCCAGAAACCGGATCTCACCGGGCCGACCGACTATTGCGGTCACTGCGGCGGCACGTCCGACGGCGGTGAGCTGCCGACGTCGGACACTCACCTTCGTTGCCGGGAGCAGCTGGCGCTGGAACCGCCACGGTACTGCGAGCATTGCCGCAGGCGGATGAAGGTCCAGGTCACGCCGCTGGGCTGGACCGCAGAATGCTCCCGCCACGGGGTACTTGTCAGATGACACAGGTTCCGGTTTCGGCGCCGCTAAGCCTGATCCAGCGGGACCGCGCACGGTTGTGGCACCCGTACGCGCCGGCTTCCCCGGATCTTCCGCTGTGGGAGGTCGAGGCGGCCGAGGGCGTGCGGCTGCGGCTCCGCGGCGAAGACGGCACGCAGCATGAGGTTTTGGATGCCATGTCCTCGTGGTGGTCGGTGATCCACGGCTACCGGAACCCCGTGCTGGACGCCGCCGCGAAGCGGCAGCTGGACGGTTTCAGCCATGTGATGTTCGGCGGCCTGACGCATGCCCCGGCGGTTGAACTGGCTGAGCGGCTGGTGGACATGGCGCCGGCAGCTGCTGGCAGGTCGCGTTTGGAGCGGGTGTTCCTCGCTGACTCAGGCTCGGTTGCCGTGGAGGTTGCGCTGAAGCTGGCGGTGCAGTTCCAGACCGCGTCCGGGCATCCCCGGCGGCAGCGGTTCCTGAGTATCCGCGGCGGGTACCACGGCGACACCTTCGGGGCGAT
Organism: Arthrobacter sp. UYEF20; assembly: GCF_040546335.1. Lineage (NCBI taxonomy): Bacteria > Bacillati > Actinomycetota > Actinomycetes > Micrococcales > Micrococcaceae > Arthrobacter > Arthrobacter sp. UYEF20. Next base: position 58,403 of record NZ_JBEPNP010000001.1, read on the forward strand.
GGGGGTCTGTGATCCCGTGGACGGCATGCACGCGGCATTCCCGGGGTTGCTCGCGGGCAACGTGTTTGCTCCCCGTCCGCCGGCCGCGGCTTCTGCGACCCCGGAATCCGTTCAGGCGTGGGCATCGGAGGTCCAGGCCATCACGGCTGCACACTCCGAAGAGCTGGCCGCGATTATCGTCGAGCCGCTGCTCCAGGGCGCCGGCGGCATGTACGCGTATCCGGCCGCATGCCTGACGGCGCTGCGCCGGGTGGCGGACCGGCACGGGCTGCTGCTGATCTTCGATGAGATCGCCACCGGTTTTGGCCGCACCGGTGAGCTGTTCGCGGCCGGCCATGCCGGCGTCGTTCCGGACATCATGTGCCTGGGCAAGGCCCTGACCGGCGGATACCTGACCCTCGCCGCCATGCTCTGCACCGGCGACGTGGCTGCGACGGTATCCGGCGGCCAGGCCGGGGCGCTGCTGCACGGCCCGACGTTCATGGCGAACCCGCTGGCGTGTGCGGTGGCCAATGCCAGTCTCGGCATCATCGACGGTGGCGGCTGGCGCTCCGACGTGGCCCGGATAGGCTCCGGGCTGGCCAATGGGCTCGCCCCCGCCCGGGAACTTGAGGCCGTGGCGGATGTCCGCACCATCGGCGCCGTCGGAGTCATCGAGCTCCACGACGCCGTCGACGTCCCCGCGGTCACGCGCGCGGCCATCCGAAACGGCGTCTGGGTGCGGCCGTTCCGGAATCTCGTCTACACCATGCCCCCCTATGTCAGCACCGCGGCGGACATTGAACAGATCACCGCAGGCATGACCGCGGCCGTCGCCGAAGTCCACGAACACGCCGCCGTCCGGCGCGGAGACGCGGCATGAGCGCCTCGATGACGCAGTGGCTCGAGCGCCAGGCCGCGGTCCGGGATCGCCGAGGCCTGGTCCGCCGCCCCCTCCCCCGGGCCGCGGATGAACGCTTCATCGACCTGGCCAGCAACGACTACCTAGGCCTGTCCTCAGATCCCCGGCTTGCGGACGCTGCCGCGGCAGCCATTTTGCTGTGGGGTACCGGCGCCACATCCTCGCGCCTGGTGGCCGGGACCACTCAGCAGCATCTGGACCTGGAGCAGGAACTGGCCCGGCTGGCCGGCATGGAAGCTGCGCTGGTGTTCTCCTCCGGCTATCTGGCGAATATGGGTGTGATCACGGCGTTGGGCGGCCCGGGGACCCTGTTCGTGGCGGACGAGCACTGCCACGCCTCGATGATCGACGGATTCCGGCTGAGCCGCTCCCGCACGGAATCCTTCGCCCACAACAGCGTGGAGGAAGCCAGCCGGTTACTCGCCGGCCGGACGGAACCGCGCGCACTCATCGCCGTCGAATCCGTCTACAGCGTGCTGGGCGATGAGGCCCCGCTCGAGGACCTGCTGGCTTTGGCCGAGGAGTACGACGCCGTGCTGCTCGTCGACGAGGCGCACAGCCTCGGCGTCACAGGCACCGGCCACTACCGGGGACACGGTTCCGTGGCCGGGACAGCCCTTGCCGGCCACCCGAACGTCGTCGTCACCGCCACACTGTCCAAGGCCCTGGGCAGCCAGGGCGGCGCGGTCCTCGGGTCTCCCCTGCTGCGCGAACACCTCATCAACCGCTCCCGCAGCTTCATCTTCGACACCGGACTGGCCCCGGCATCCGTCGCTGCCGCCCTCGCCGCGGTGCGGATCATCCGCGACGAGCCCTGGCGCGCGGGATCCGTCCGGAACAACGCTGCGGCGCTTGCCGCGGGGCTGGCTTCGGTGCTTGCAGTCCGCGGGACCACCATCGAACCGTCGGCGGGGGCGGTTCAGTCCATTGCCATGCCCTCCGCAGAATCGGCCCTGAAGGCCACCCTGGCCGCGCGAACCGCCGGCGTGCGGATCGGTTGCTTCCGGCCGCCGTCCGTCCCTGACGGGATTTCGCGGCTTCGGCTCACCGCACGCGCCACCCTAACACCTGAGGACATTGAACACAGCTGCGCCGTGCTGCGCGGCATCCTGGAGGAAATCATATGAACCTGCCCGCCATCATCCTGGTCACAGGAACAGACACCGGAGTCGGCAAGACCATAACGACGGCGGCCCTCGCCGCCGTCCTCCAGGGGCTGGGGCGCAGCGTCGCCGTCTACAAACCCTGCCAGTCTGGAGCCTCCGCCGGCGACTCTGACACCGCCGAGATTGTCCGTCTTACCGGCGCAATGACAGCCGAAACCGGCGTGGTGCTGTGGGAGCCGTTGGCGCCCGTCGCGGCGGCCGCCGTCGACGGAACGGCACTCCCGCCGCTGGCGGTGCACGCGGGCAGGATCCGCGAGCTCGCCGGGTCCCACGATCATGTTCTGGTCGAGGGCGCGGGCGGTCTGCTGGTTGAGCTGGACTCCGACGGCGGGACGCTGGCCGGGCTCGCAGCGCTTCTGGCACCCGCCGCGGCCTTACTGCTCGTTGCGCGTGCGGCCCTCGGAACGTTGAACCACAGCGCGCTGACCCTCGAAGCGCTGGAAGCCCGCGAGCTTCAGGTGCTGGGCGTCGTGCTCGGAAGCTGGCCAGGCAACCCGGGCTTCGTGCACCACAGCAACCGGCAGGTGCTCCAATCGTTGCGGGTTCCCTTCATCGGCGCCATTCCCGAGCAGGCCTCGGAACTGACCCCGGCCGTTTTCCGTGCTGAGGCAGCGGCCTGGCTGAACGGCCTGCCCGCATGAACCAGGCACCAGCGACCGCAGGACCCTCGGAACCGCAAACGGAGAAGCTTGGACCGGACCGGTGCCCATACATTGTGGTCCGTGACCCGGATGCCGTCCGGGAAGTTCTGCACCGGCCGGGCGACTTCAGCCCCGCCAATGCCCTTGTCGCGGTGACGCCCCTTGCGGGGCCGGCCCTGCGGGTGCTGCAGCGCGTGCGCTTCGCGTTGCCGCCTGTCCTGGCCAGCAATGACACTGACACACATGCGGGGATCCGTAAGGTCGTGGCGGGCTATTTCACGCCGGCCAAGGTCACCGCCTTGGAGCCACGTATCCGCGAACTCGCGCAGGAAGCGGCGGCGAACGCAGCGGAGCAGCTCGAACGTTTCGGCCACGTGGACCTCGTGCCGACGGTAGCGGCGTTCCCTCCGGCCGTCATCATGCTTGAACTCCTTGGGCTGCCCGTCCGAGATCTGGCGGGGCTCAAGCGCTGGGGCCTTGACTCCATGGAACTGTTCTGGGGTTGGCCCGACGAGGATCGGCAACTCGAACTCGCCCAGAGTGCCGCCGATTTCTACGTCTGGCTGCGCCAGCTTGTAGAGGAATCCGTGACCGCGGCCGGGCGCAATCTGTTCAAGTCACTGGCCGAACATGGCTTGTCAACGCCTGAGATCTGTTCGCTTGGCTATTTCCTGCTCATCGCCGGACAGGAAACGACCACCCAGCTGATCAGCACCACCCTGTTCCGGCTCCTCGAGGGATCAGCGCCCGTGGGCTGGGACGACGCGGCATCCGAGGCAGGCTCCCGATCCATGGTCAGGCACGTGCTTGCCACCGAATCATCAGTGCCAACCTGGCGCCGCGTGGCAGCGCAGGACACGCGGCTTGGTGGCGAGCTGATCCCGACCGGAGCCGAGATCCTCCTCGAGCTGACCGGCAATCACGGCACGCGATCAGCCGAGCCCGAGGGTTTGCCCCTGCCAATGCAATCGGCCCGGCACAGACCGTCAACCTCATATGGTCTGGTTTTTGGCTCGGGCATCCACCGCTGCCTCGGGGCCAAGCTGGCAGAACTGGAGGCGGCCATCGTTGTCCAGGACACCGCCTCTGCGCTGCTTCGAATACGGTTGCGGGACCGCGAGCCCCAATGGATCCGCCTCTTGTCCTTCCAGGCCCCCCGGACGGTCACCGTAATGCGCCAGCCATGCTGACCGCCCGGGCTGTTCAGGGTACGTGATCCGATACTTGATGCGGTCTGCGGCAGGTGTCCCTACTGAACTTCTGAGTGCGCCGGCCTGTGAGGGGCGAGGGGGGCGATATGCACCTTACAGTTCGCTGCGATGGCGTCCCGGTCCTGGGCGGGTACGTCGTCAGTCAGGATGACGTCTGTGAAATCGCTGACGGGGACGAAATGGTGCAGGGACGTCCTGCCCACTTTGCTTCCGTCCATCATGAGGATGCGCCTGGTGCCTGCTTTGAGCATGGCGCGCTTCATGAAGACAATGTCCTGTTCCTGGTGGTAGGTCATCTCGGACCCCATGGTCGAGGTTGACTGGAACACTATGTCCACGGCGTAGGAGTTCACAGAGCTGTCGGTAGGAAGTCCGATGAACGAGTCGTGTGTCCGGGAGTACTGGCCGCCGATGACGATGAGACGGATGTCGTCATTCTCGCGCAGGACTTCGAGGACCTGTCGGTAGTTCGTGAGGACGGTCAGGGGGCCGGTCTTGTTCAGCAGGCGTGCCAGCGCGAGAACGGTTGTGGAGTCGTCGAGCATGACGGACATGCCGGCCTCTACGAACTCCAGCGCCTTGTGGGCCAGGGCGGTCTTGGCCTGGGCCTGCATCTGCATGCGGATTTCGGAGCTGGCTTCGAACACGGTTGACGGCAGCGCGGAAACTCCTCCATGGACTTTGCGGAGAACTCCGCGCCCGGCCAGGTCGTCGATGTCGCGGTGAACGGTCATGAGGCTGACGCCGGCGAGGGCTGCCAGTTCGGCGGCAGTGGCGAACCCCGCTCCGACCACGTGCTCGACGAGTTTCTGCTGGCGGCGTGCCCGGGGTTTCTTCAAAGCAGTCGTCTCGTTCATCGGCTCGCCTTCGCCTTGGGTATCGTTCCCGGCACCTGTCGGGGTTCATTGCGGCTGGGCATCCGTTCAGGATATCCCGTCCGCCGTTGTGAAAAGTGTACCAACTTTAGTGGTCGAATTCACATTATTTCTGTTACTCTTATCACATCGGCAGCGGCCGGGATGATCGCACGCCGTACAGCTCACCCCGAGAAAGGGAATTCAATGAAGAACTTCTACACCCGTGCGGCCGCCGTTGCTTTGGCGGCCATGGCAGCAGTGGCGGCCCTGGCGGGCTGTTCCACACCACAGGGCACGGGCGGCGCCGGTGCCGGCGGTGACGCGTCGAACGCCAAGATCGCGTTCCTGATGCCGGACATCGCCTCGACCCGGTATGAACTGTTCGACAAGCCGCTGTTCGAGGCCAAGATCAAGTCCCTGTGTTCGGGTTGTTCGGTCATTTACTCCAATGCCAACGCCAGCGCCGCTAAGCAGCAGGAGCAGGCGAACTCAGCCCTTGCCCAGGGGGTAAAGGCGATCGTGATCGACCCTGTTGACTCGGCGGCGGCGGCCACCATCGTCAACACAGCCAAGGCACAGAACGTTCCGGTCATCGCCTATGACCGGCCAATCCCTTCGGTTCCGGCCAGCTACTACGTGTCCTTTGACAATGAGAAGATCGGTTCCCTCATCGCCCAGTCGCTGGTGGACCACCTGAAGCAAACTAATGCGAAAGGCGGGCTGCTCCAGGTCAACGGCTCCCCTACGGATGCGGCCGCCGGGTTGATTAAGAAGGGCATCCACACCGCGGTGGACTCCAGCGGTTTGAAGCTGCTGGCCGAGTTCGACACCCCCGGCTGGGAACCGACCAAGGCCCAGGATTGGGTCAGCGGCCAGATCACCCAGTTCCAGGGACAGATCGCGGGTGTTGTCGCAGCCAATGACGGCACCGGCGGCGGCGCGATTGCCGCCTTCAAGGCGGCCGGCGTCAACCCGGTACCTCCGGTGACGGGCAACGACGCCGAGCTTGCAGCGGCCCAGCGGATCATCGCCGGGGACCAGTACAACACCATCTCCAAACCCATCAAGATTGTCGCCGAAGCGGCCGCTGACGTCGCCTACAAGTTTGCCAAGGGCGAAAAGCCCGAGGGCAAGACCACCTTGTTTGACACCCCGTCGGAGCTGTTCGTCCCGACCGTGGTAACCATCGACAACCTCAACGAATCGCTGGTGAAGAGCGGCATCCTGAAGGCCTCCGACCTGTGCACCTCCACGTACGCCGCAGCCTGCGCCAAGGCCGGCATCAAATAACAGGGAAAGGTGCCCCGCCCGTTCGGCGGGGCATCGATCCGCCGTATGAACAACGATTACTGCTTAGAGGATCACATGTCTTCAACACCCAACTCACCCGGTGACGGGACCGGAAACCCGCTGCTGGCTTTGCGCGGCATCAATAAATCCTTCGGCGCCGTCGCCGCTCTCATGGACATCGATCTGGACGTGGCTGCGGGAGAGGTCGTGGCCATCGTCGGGGATAACGGTGCCGGCAAATCAACACTGGTCAAAGTGCTCTCCGGAGTGCATGGCCCCGATTCGGGGACCATCGCCTTCGAGGGCAACGAAGTGACCATCCCCACTCCGATGGCAGCCCTGCACCTGGGCATCGCCACCGTCTTCCAGGACCTTGCCCTCTGCGACAATCTCACCGTCGTCGACAACCTGTTCCTTGGCCGCGAGATCTCACCGCTGCGGCTGAACGAAGTCGAAATGGAAACCCGGTCGTGGGAGCTGCTGAAACAGCTCTCTGCCAAGATTCCCTCGCTGCGCACACCGGTCGCCTCCCTCTCGGGCGGGCAAAGGCAAACAGTGGCCATCGCACGGTCCCTTCTCGGGGATCCCAAAATCGTCATCCTGGACGAGCCCACCGCCGCCCTCGGGGTAGCCCAGACCGCTGAAGTACTGAACCTGGTGGAGCGGCTGCGCGAACGAGGGCACGGCGTCATCATGATCAGTCACAACATGGCCGATGTGCAGGCGGTCGCCGACCGCGTCGCCGTGCTCCGGCTTGGCCGCAACAACGGCGACTTCCGCGTCAGCGACGTCTCAACGGAAGACGTCATCGCCGCCATTACCGGTGCGACGGACAACGTCGTTTCCCGCCGGTCCGCCGCACGCGGAACACCCGGACCTGCCACACCCAGCGAGGAGAACCTGGCACAATGAACAGCAATACCGCACCCGCGACCCCTATCCGGCCGCTGGACCTGCAGGATGAACGGCTTCAGGACCGCACCGGACTCTCCGGACAATTCAGGGCCTTCGTGGACAGGACACGATCCGGAGACCTTGGTGTCCTGCCGGTCGTGGCCGGACTCATCGTCATCTGGGCCATCCTTCAAAGCCTGAACCCGATCTTCCTTTCCAGCGCCAACCTGGTGAACCTGAGCATGGAAAGCTCTGCGGTCGGAATCATCGCGCTCGGCATCGTCGGTGTCCTCCTCGTCGCGCAGATCGATCTGTCCGTCGGTTCCGTCAGCGGACTGTCCGCGGCCGTAGTCGCCGTGACCGCGGTCAATATGGGCTGGCCGGTCTGGCTGTCCGTCCTGGCCACGGTGGCCCTGGGCGCGGTCATCGGCTGGGTCTATGGGCAGATCTTCAACCGTTTCGGTGTGCCCAGCTTCGTCATCACGCTCGCCGGCCTGCTGGGGTTCCTGGGCCTGCAGCTGTACGTTCTCGGAGCCAAGGGGTCCATCAACCTTCCCTTCGATTCGGCCCTCGTGTACTTCGCCCAGCTCGCCTTCGTGCCGCCGTGGCTTTCCTATGTCCTCGTCGTCGCAGCGGCCGGCGGCCTGTTCGCCACCGACTATCTCCACGCCCGTGCCCGGCGGACCGCTGGGCTGTCATCGATGCCGCTGCAGAGCATGATCCCCCGCAGCGTCCTGCTGCTGCTGGTCCTGGGATTGGTCGTCTGGTACCTGAACCAGACACGGGGTGTGGGCTGGATGTTCGTCTTCTTCATCGCCCTGATACTGGCGATGAACTACCTGCTGAAGCGGACCAAATGGGGACGGTCAGTCTACGCAGTCGGAGGCAACGCCGAAGCGGCCCGCCGGGCGGGCATCAACGTCAAAGCCGTTTACACCTCGGTCTTCGTCACCTGCTCCACCCTGGCAGCCGTCGGCGGACTGCTGGCCGCGGCACGCCTGGCCGCAGCCAACCAGGGCAGCGGCGGCGGAGACGTCAACCTCAACGCCATCGCCGCCGCCGTCATCGGCGGCACCAGCCTCTTCGGCGGCCGGGGAAGCGCCTTCTCCGCCCTTCTGGGCATCGTCGTCATCCAGTCAATATCCAGCGGACTGACCCTGCTGAACCTGGACTCCTCGTTCCGGTTCATGGTCACCGGCGTCGTCCTGCTGCTGGCCGTCATGCTCGACTCCGTCTCCCGCCGCTCCCGCACCTCGCACGGCAGGGCCTGACCCGCAACCTGCGGGCCACACATCCACAGCAAGAAGGAAGGATCGGACATGGCGGTCATCTGCGTTGATGCCGGCACCACGATGATCAAAGCAGTCGGGTACGACCAGGACGGGGTCGAGGTCGTGGTCGTCCGCCAGGCCACAGCCTTGGCCCGCCCGCAGCCGGGCTGGGCGGAGCAGGACATGCAATCGGTCTGGGACGCCGTGGTCTTCACCGTCCGCGGCGTCGTCGCCCGGCTCCAATCCGAAGTCGACTACCTGGCCATCACCGCCCAGGGCGACGGCGCGTGGCTCGTCGCCTCCGACGGGGCGCCCACAGGTCCGGCCATCCTGTGGAACGACGGCCGCGGCGTGGACATCCTCTCTGCCTGGACGCACGCCGGGGTCCTTGAACGGGCCTTCCCCATCAACGGTTCGCTGACATCCTCGGGAATGCCCAACGTCATCCTCAGCTGGCTGCGGCAAAACGATCCGGACCGGCTCGACCGCTCGCACGCGTCCCTGACCTGCGGAGGATGGATCTTCGCCCAAATGACCGGCGAATTCGCGATCGACGAGTCCGACGCGGCCGCCCCCTTCATGGACATCCACACCCGCCAGTACTCCCCGGAGCTGCTGCGCCTCTACGACATGGAATGGGCACAGGCGTTGCTGCCGCCCATCCGCGACGACCACCATCGAGCAGCGGAGCTCACCGCTCACGCCGGGGCACTTCTCGGCCTTCCGGCCGGGCTGCCGGTCGTGATGTCCTCCTACGACATAGCCTCCACCGCTATCGGCGTCGGCGCCGTCACTCCCGGCCAGGCCTGCTGCATCCTGGGCACAACACTGTGCACCGAGATCATCACCGACCAGGTCCGGATCAGCGACCCTGCCGCCGGCCTGAACATTGCCCCGGGACTGCCGGGACTGATCCTTCGCTCCTTCCCCACACTCGCCGGCGGCGAGGTCATCCAATGGGCCTGTGAACTGCTGGGAATCCAAGACCCTGACGCGCTCACGCAATTAGCCTCCACGTGCGGTCCCGGCGCGGGGGGTCTGATGTTCCTGCCGTACTTTTCCCCCGCGGGTGAGCGGGCGCCATTCCTGGATCCGCTGGCGCGGGGGACCTTCCTGGGGATGTCCTTCGAACACCGGCGCGAACACATCGCCAAGGCTGTTCTGGAAGGACTCACCCTGGTCATCCGGGACTGCCTCACCGCCTCCGGAGACTCCCCCACGGAACTGCGGGTATGCGGCGGAGGAGCAGCCAGCGCCCCGTGGCTGCAGATGATCGCCGACGTCACCGGCATCCCGGTGCTCAGGTCCAAGGACACCGAGGTCGGAGCCAAAGGTGCATTCCTGATCGGACTCGTCGCCACCGGCCGCGCCGGCAGCGTGCAGGAAGCAGCCCCCTCGTATATACGGATCCGGGACACTTTCACACCGGAACCAACCCGGGCGGCCTTCTACAGCGGACTCTACGAAGACTTCCTGGCCCTGCGGCACGTGGCCAGCCAGGCCTGGCCCCGGCTGGCCATGATGCGGCAGCGCTCCATTGAAAACAGCCGGCCGGACACGGTACCGGCCCACAACCCCGCGCCCCCTGGCGACTCCCCCGGGGCCCCACCGCCCCCCGTCGCCGCGCGGCGAACCATCCAGCCGCGAACCAGTCACGGGCCGGAGAGAAGCATATGAAAGACCAGCCAAACGCCATCGACGACGTGTGGGTTGGAATCGATCTGGGAACCCAAAGCGTCCGCGTCCTTGCCGTCACCGGATCCGGTACGGTGCTCGGTTCCGGCAGCCGCCCGCTCACCAGCCACCGGGACGGCGCCCGCCACGAGCAGAACCCGGAACAATGGTGGGAGGCGGTCGCCGGCGCCTCCTCTGAGGCGCTCCGGGACGCACCCGCAGCGGCGGTACGGGGCGTTGCCGTCGACGCGACTTCCGGCACCATCCTGCTCATGGACCGGGACGGACGGCCCCTGACGCCGGGGCTCATGTACGACGACGGACGCGCCGCAGCGGAGGCCGCCCGCGTCAACAATGCCGGGGCCGACGTCTGGGGCGAACTGGGCTACCAGCGGATGCAGCCGGCGTGGGCCCTGCCGAAGCTACTCTGGCTGCTGCGCGAGCATCAGGACAAAGTCCCCGGCGCCCGGCTGGCCCATCAGAACGACTTCATCAACCGCCAGCTCACCGGTCATGACGTCCCCACCGACCTGAGCAATGCCCTCAAAACAGGGGCACACCTCATTCAGGAAAAGTGGCCCGAGGAACTCATGGAGAACCTCGGTGTCCCCCTGACGATCCTCCCGGACCTCGTCCGCATGGGCACCCGGATCGGGTCCGTCAGCAGCGCGGCTGCCGCGGCCACCGGCATCCCCGCAGGCACCCCGGTCATCGCCGGTGCCACCGACGGCTGCGCCGCGCAGCTCGGCGCCGGAGCACTGAAAGTCGGCAGCTGGAACTCCGTACTCGGCACAACACTGGTACTCAAAGGCGTCACCCGGGACCTGATCCAGGACCCCCTGGGCGTCGTCTATTCACATAAGGCCCCCAACGGAGACTGGCTCCCCGGGGGCGCCTCCAGCACCGGAGCCGGCGCCATCAGCCGGGACTTCTCCGGCCAGGACCTGGCCCAGCTTGAGCGTCAGGCCAGAACCTATGAACCCGCAGGCGTCCTCGCCTACCCGCTCGTGTCCCGCGGTGAACGCTTCCCTTTCCTCGCCCCCGGAGCGGAAGGATTCATCCTCGGGACCCCCGCCATCGATGGCGAACGGTACGCCGCGGTCCTGCAGGGCATCGCCTACATCGAACGGCTCTGCTTCGACTACCTCGACCTCCTGGGCGCGCCCCTGCACGGTGAGCTGATCCTCACGGGCGGAGCCACCAAAAGCGAGTACTGGTGCCAGCTGCGCGCCGACATCCTGGGCCGTCCCGTGACATTGCCGCAGAACGCGGAGCCGGCGCTGGGCATGGCCGTCCTCGCGGCCTCCCCGGGCCGACAGACCGCCGACGTGGCCGCGGAGATGGTGCGGATGCGCCGGACCATCGATCCCCGTGACGGATCCACCGGCACGTACGACGCCTCCTACCTGAACCTGGTCGGGGAGCTCGAACAACGCGGCTGGCTCCCGGAAGCCGTCGCCGCACACGCACGTGAAAGGACAAACGCATGACCGATCTCATCCTCGTCCGGCACGGCGAGACCATCTGGCACGCGGAAAACCGGTACGCCGGCCGCAGCGACGTCGACCTGACGCCCCGCGGCCTGGAACAGGCGTCCCGACTCGCCCGTTGGGCGGAAACCGCGGGACTGACAGGTATCTGGGCCTCGGACCTCAGCCGGGCCCGCCGGACCGCCGAAGGCTGTGCCGAGGCCACAGGCCACGAACTTAAGATCGACCCGCGGCTGCGCGAGCTCGACTTCGGCGACGGAGAGGGCATGACCGGTGCCGAGATGGAAGCCAAATTCCCCGAGGCCCGCAAAGCCTTTCAAACCGACCCCGCCGCGTCCCCGCTGCCCGGCGGCGAAGACCCTTTCAAGGCCGCTGAACGGTTCGTGCAGTGTCTGTACGACATAGCGGAGGAACAGCCGGACGGCCGTGTCCTGGTCGTCGCCCACACCACGGCCATCCGGCTCACTCTCTGCCGGCTCCTGGGTATCCCCCTCGGCGAATACCGGCGGGTTTTCCCCTCCCTCGGCAACTGCGCCCTGACCACGATCCGTCTTCAGGGCCAACAGGCCGGCCTCCTCGAATACAACGCAGCCGCCGGGCCGCTGACTGAACCATCCGCAGCCAGACCATCTGCTGCGTCCGCGGCATCCTGACCAGAACCTAGGAGTTCCACATGACAACCCGCATCCTCGCCGCAGGAGACCACTTCGTCCTGAACCGCCTCCTCATCGACGCCGTAGAACGCGAAGTGCCGGCCGGCGTCGAATTCACCGAAATGACGCTTCCGTGGCCGCTGACCCCGTTTGGCCCGGTCGCCGAAGTGGACGAAGCCTCCGGAACCGAAGAACAGCTGATCGAGTCGCTCCGGGGCGTCGAAATCTGCATCACGCAGATGGCGCCGCTGACCGAAAAGATCCTCCAGGCCTGCCCGGACCTGAAACTGTTCTGCATCAGCCGCGGCGGACCGGTCAACGCAAATCTGGAAGCGGCCACCCGCCACGGGGTTGCCGTCACGTCCGCACCCGGACGCAACGCCGCCGCCACCGCCGAACACACCCTGGGCATGATGCTGGCAGCCATCCGCCGCATACCCCAGACCAACGCCGATCTGTCCGCCGGAACCTGGCGGGGCGACTACTACACGTACGACAACGTCGGTCCCGAGCTTGAGGGCAGCACAATCGGCCTCGTTGGCTACGGTGCCATCGGCAGCCGCGTAGCGCGGATGCTCAAGGGTTTCGGCGCTGAGGTCCTGGTCCACGACCCCTACGTCACCGCCGACCTCCTGGCAGGAAACGCCGAAATGGTGGGACTGGACGAACTGCTCTCCCGCAGCCTGGTGGTAAGCCTGCACGCCCGCGTTACCCCGGAGACCACCAAAATGATCGGCGCCGCACAGATCGCCGCGATGCCCGCGGGGTCCATCATCATCAACTGTGCCCGCGGGGCGCTGCTGGACTACGACGCCCTGTGCGATGCCCTCGACTCAGGCCACCTGTTCGGGGCCGCATTCGACGTATTTCCCGAAGAGCCCATCCCCGCAGGCTCGCGCCTCCTCACCACCCGCAACATCGTCATGACCCCCCACCTGGCCGGCGCCAGTAAACAAACGGCTGCCAAAGCCGCAACGATCGTCGCCGGAGACGTCGGACGGTACCTCCGCGGGGAACCCCTGGCCCACTGCGCCAACCCCGAAGCCCTCCGCCCAGCCAACAGATAACCGCGCCCCAAAAGTGTTCGTCGTCAGATGGGCCGTGTGGAAGCTCTGACGTTGAGCATTGTGGGGTGCTCCTCGTCCCAGGGGCCGGTACCTGGCTCCTGGATCAGGCGAATGAGCATGTCCGCACAGCGCTGTCCCATCTCGCGCGGGGAAAGCTCTATTGATGTAATTTGCGGGCTGGCCATTTGCATAACCGAGCTGTCGACGCAGGATGCGACCAGGAGATCTTCGCCGGGGGTCAGGCCGCATTCCGCCGCCGCTGTCAGGACCCCGATCGCCGAGCCGTCCGGTGCACAGACTATTGCGTCCGGGCGCGGATCGACACGCAGCAGCTTCAGGGATTTTTCCCGCACGTCGGCAGCGGTCGCGTTGAAGGCCAGATCGGCCGCATTGGGCTGGACCCCGTGTCTTGTGCACCACTCCAGGTAACCGCGATGGAGGGAGCGGCCCCAGTCACTGGATCTTCCCGGCCCCAGGAAAGCCGGACGCCTGCTGCCCCTAAGGTAAAGGTGGTCCAGCAGTTCCAGCATGCTGGAACGGTGGTCCGACCAGACTGTTCCGCCGTTTCTGCCGACCGCCTGGCGCCCGTGTTCGCCTGTCACAAGAGGGATATTCCGGGATTCAAGGTCCCCGATAATGGGGTCCCCGTCGATGAGATCCACGGCGACGATTCCGTCCGTAATCTTTGCCGTAAGCGCGGACGAATGAGCCGACGAGGACGTCAGGACGACGGCAACGTCATCCTCGCTGGCTCTGTCCACCACTCCAAAGGTGAAGTCCATGTAATACGCGAGGCCGGTCACCTTTTCGGGGAGGTGCAGGCCGATCGCTCCGGTCCGGCTGCGGCGGAGATTCCGTGCCGCCTGGTTCGGGGCATATCCGAGTTGCGTGGCCACCGCCCGGACATGTTCCCTCGTCGCTCCGGACACCCGGCCCGTGCTGCCAAGTGCGGCTGAAACCGTGGTACGGGAAACCTTCGCCTCCCGGGCGATGTCGAGGATGGTCACGGCCGCACGCGATTGCATACTTGGGACTTTAGCAGTCAGAACCGGCCCCAGCAGGCACCTTGGCCGCAGGGTAATTTTGGCCAAAACTATTGCGGAATCGTTCCCGCACCGCCATGATTGCGGAATCGTTCCCGCAGATTTCTGAAGAGGTTCTTCCATGGCAATCAAAACTTCCCCGCAGTCAGTGGCGACTGCTCTAACTCAGCCGGGCTCCAAGATCGAGACCCGCTCCATAGACTTCGTGACGCATTCCGAGCGCTTCGGCAAGGTCCGCGACCTCGGACCCATCTGGTTTGTGAGCAGTGTCAACCTCGTAGGCATAGCCACCGGGGTGGCAACGTTGTCCATCGGAGCGTCGCTGTTCTGGACAATCATGGCTACCGTGCTGGGCTCGCTCTTCGGTACTTTCTTTATGGCCCTTCATTCCGCTCAGGGACCTCAGCTCGGGTTGCCGCAGCTGGTGCAGTCCCGCCCGCAGTTCGGATACCTGGGCTCGGCCGTAACGGTGCTGATCTTCGCGTTCATCAACTACGTCGCGTACAACACGTCGGACGCACTTCTTTCCGGCGGCGCCGCCCAGCAGATAACCGGCATCAACGCGACGGCGGGGTATCTCATAGCAACAGCGGTCGCCGCCGTGATGGCGATCTACGGCTACAAGGCGATCCACCGCATCAACAAGTGGCTGACCTGGCCTATGGTCGCCGTTCTAGTGGTATTCACCGGCATAGCTTTGGGTTCGAATGCGCTCCCTGTGGAGGTCTTGGCGCCGGGCAACTTCGAGCTGGCCCCGTTCATGACCGTCTTCGTGATCGTTGCCGGATTCCAGCTGGGCTGGGCACCCTACGTTTCCGACTACTCGCGCTACTTGCCGGCGACCGTGGGCGTCAAAGCCACCTTCTGGTGGACCTACGCGCCAAGCGTGATCTCTTCAGTCTGGGTTTTCGTTCTT
The DNA here is from genome assembly GCF_040546335.1 of Arthrobacter sp. UYEF20. Taxonomy (NCBI): domain Bacteria; kingdom Bacillati; phylum Actinomycetota; class Actinomycetes; order Micrococcales; family Micrococcaceae; genus Arthrobacter; species Arthrobacter sp. UYEF20. The sequence goes on from NZ_JBEPNP010000001.1 coordinate 73,477, forward strand.
GGCGCCGTCGTGGCTGCCGTTTCGCCGGGTTCTGACCCTGTCAGCGCCTTCATCGCCCTGGGTGACAGGCTCTTCCCCGGGTTCGGCGTCATAGGCGTTTCGTTTCTGTTCCTTGGCGTCCTGTCGATCATGGTCATCAACCAGTACGGCGGAAGCCTCGCGTTGATCTCGATCGTTGACTCATTCACACGTATCCGGCCGACCCGTGCCATCCGTGTGCTCTCGATTCTGGTCATGGGCACCATCGTCTTCGTCATCAGCCAGTTCGTCGGGATCGACAATTTCAACGCGTTCTTCAGCAACGTCCTGATCTTCCTCGCATACCTGTTCACTCCCTGGACCGCCATCAATCTCATCGATTACTTTTTCGTCCGGAAGGGCCGCTACGTCGTCTCCGAAATCTTCAATCCCGACGGCATTTACGGCCGCTGGGGCTGGCGGGGCATAGGTTCCTACCTCATCGCTCTGCTGGCGATGGTCCCTTTCATGGTCACGGCACCGTTTACAGGATTCATCGCCGCCGCCGCCGCCGCCGCCGGCGCCGTCGACTACTCCGTCTTCGTCGGCCTGCCGGTCGCGGCCGTCGCCTACCTCCTCCTCCACCGGACATCGGATCTGAGCAAGGAATTTGAGATGAGCGAGGCCGAGGGCCACATGCGTCACTGAGTCCAGCCCCCGGCAGCCTCGCCTCCGGCCAAGACCCACAAAGGACACACTTTGTGCACCAATCAACGCCCGCCGCGGTGGATCTGGTCGCCGAGGCCCGCAGCCGCGGCCTGGCGGCCTACTCCGAGACGTGCCCGCACTACCTCACCCTGGACGACTCCGTCTACGGCAGCGCGTTTCCGGAGTGGTACGCGTGCTGCCCGCCGATGCGCAGCGCCGAAACCGTGGCCGCGCTCAAGGACCGGCTGGCCGCCGGTGCCATCCACACCATCGCCTCGGACCACTCCTGCTACGACCTCTCGCAGAAGCGGGAACGCACGGACGACATCCGCGCCATGCCACACGGCCTGCCGGGGGTCGAAACCCGCATGCCCGTCGCCTTCACGGCCATGATGGATTCGGCCAGCGGCGGAGAGGGCCGGGTGGAGGACTTCGTGGAGGTTTTCGCCGCCGGACCAGCCAGGATCAACGCCGTCCCCGGCAAGGGAACCATCGCCGCCGGCTTCGATGCCGACCTCGTCATCTTCGACCCCGCCGAGGAACGCACGGTCGACGGCGGCGCTCTCCACATGGGTACTGACTTCTCGCCTTTCGAAGGGAGGACGCTGACCGGTTGGCCCGCCGTCGTCGTTTCGGCCGGGCGGATCGTGGTGGACCGCGACGGCTTCCATGATCCCGGACCCGTGGGCCGCTTTGTGGCCCGAAACGGCTTCCGAGAGCATCAGGCCGCCACCGCAGACAGCACACCCACCGTACCGGCGACCCTCTAGGAGCGACATGCCATCCGCAACACGCAAGACCCGCATCGGCATGATCGTGCCGTCCTCCAACACCTGCCTCGAACCTCAAAGCTACCGAATCCTTGGCGACCGCGACGACGTCACGATCCACTTCACCCGGATCCCGGTCACAAGGATTGCCCTGGACGATTCGTCCGACAAACAATTCGATTCGAGTGTGATGCGGTCTGCCGCAGAGCTGCTGGCAACCGCCGATGTGGACGTCATCGCCTGGAACGGCACTTCGGGCTCCTGGCTCGGAGCGGATCACGATCGCACACTCGTCAGCGAAATCACCAACGCCACAGGCATCCCAGCCACCACATCCACGCTTGCGTACATGGAGGCGTTCAAGTCGTTCGGCACCGACCGGATCGGCCTGTTCACCCCTGCACCGAAGACGTGAACCAAGCCATCGTGGCGTCCTACGAACGGGACGGCATCAAGAAGGTGGGTCACCGGTTCCTGGGGCTGAGCGAAAACGAGTCGTTTGCCCGGGTCACGGATGACGAGATGCGGCCGGGATCGCTGGAGCTTGCAGTGTCGAAACCGGACGCCCTGGTCTACCTATGCACCAACCTCTACGGTGCCAACGTCGCGGCGGAAATCGAGGCCGGCACGGGAGTCTCCGTGCTGGACTCGGTAGCCGTCACCCTGTGGCATTGCCTCAAACTTGCCGGTTCCCCATTGCTGGCACCAAGGTGGGGCAGGCTGCTGGCCGACGCCTCCTAATTCCGTGCCGTTGGCTGCCGGGGTGCTCGCCTTCGCCGGCGTCGTCCGCTCTGTCGCTGGCGCCGCGCTGATGTCCGCCTCCACAATCGTGGCGGCCCTCAACACCTAGCTGCTGCGGCGGCTGAAGCTCAACCCCGCCGAGGCCCGCTGACCGGAAGGACGCCAATGCCAGACTGCAACTCCCGTTATCCATCATTCGGGCAACACTTCGCCCGCGTGGGCCCGCGTATGGACGCCCGCGGGGCAACGGCGCACCGCCGGCGTCTCGTGGAAGTGGCGCACGGTGCCGTCATCGAAATCGGGGCGGGCTACGGGGCCACGTTCCCGTTCTACACTTCCGCGGTGACGAGCGTGCTCGCGCTCGAGCCCGACCCAACGCTCCGGGAGCTGGCGCTGGCCGCCGCAATCAGGGCCCCGGTGCCCATCACCGTGCAAAACGGCGTGGCGGAATCGTTGCCGGCGGCGGATGCCTCGATCGACGTCGTCGTCTCCAGCCTGGTGCTCTGCAGCGTGGCGGACCAGCCCACCGTCCTGGCGGAGACGATCCGGGTACTCCGACCCGGCGGCCTGCTGCTGTTCTATGAACACGTCCGCTCGGCGCACCGAGTGCTTGCGGCGGTCGAAGACCTGGTCACGCCGCTGTGGAGCCGGATGGCAGGCGGATGTCACCCGAACCGCGACACCGCCGCCACGATCGCCGGGGCCGGCCTCACCATGCGGGATCTGGAGCGCTTCGGCTTTTCAGCCCTCCCCGGTAACCCGAAGGTGGCCCACATTCTTGGCGCGGCGGCCAAGGCCGGGAAAAAGGGCGGCAATCGAAGAAGGGGGCGCCTGCCGAACCGGCAGGTGCCCCCTTCTTCGATCTTTACCCTGGCACCGGGACGGTGTCCCGGACCCCTACGCCTTTTTCGGCGGCAGGGCCAGCTTGAAGACCTTGGCCCAGGTGGAGCCGACCTGCTTCAGCAGCGGCCCGGTAGTGTAGGGCAGACCGTAGCGCTTGCAGATCTCCTGCACCTTCGGGGCCACCTCGGCGTAGCGGTTGGACGGCAGGTCCGGGAAGAGGTGGTGCTCGATCTGATGCGAGAGGTTACCGCTCATCAGGTGCATGAACTTGGACCCGGAAATATTGGCGGATCCGATCATCTGGCGGACGTACCAGTCGCCACGGGTCTCGCCTTCGACCATCTCTTCGGTGAAGGTGTCGGTGCCGTCGGGGAAATGCCCGCAGAAGATAATCGCATGCGCCCAGACGTTCCGGACCGCGTTGGCGGTCAGGGTGCCATAAAGCGCCTGCTTGCCGGAACCGGTCAGCATGGCCACTGCGGGTGTGGCGGCGTAATCCTTGGCGAACTGCTTCAGGGCCTTGAGCCCCAGCGCCTTGAGGTCCCTGGTCATGGCCTCTTTGCTCTTCTTGCCCTCTTTGTAGTCGGGCAACTCAAGATCGTAGAGTGCGATCCCCCATTCGAACACCGGTGCCAGGATTGCGTTGTACAGCGGGTTGCCCAGGTTGAAGGGCTTCCATTCCTGGGACGGATCCATGCGCAGCAGGTTGTACCCGATGTCATTGTCCTTGCCCACGACGTTCGTCCAGCGGTGGTGCAGATCGTTGTGGGTGTGCTGCCAGGAGCGGGTGGGGGTGACGAAGTCCCAATCCCAGGTGGTGGAGTGGATGTCCGGGTCCCGCATCCAGTCCCACTGGCCGTGCAGGATGTTGTGGCCAAGTTCCATGTTTTCCAGGATCTTGGCAAAGCTGAGCATCGCCGTGCCCGCGACCCAGGCGGCTTTGTGCTTGCTCACCAGAAGCGTCGCGCGGCCGGTGATCTCGAGCCCGCGCTGGACCTTAATCACCCGGCGGATGTACGCCGCGTCGCTCGCCCCGCGCTTGGCGAGGACCTCGTCGCGGATGGCGTCGAGCTCGCGCCCCAGCTCGGCCACCTGCTCGTCAGAGAGGTGCGCCGCGGCGTCCGGACGGACCAACGGGTGGCCGGACTCGGCGAGGGCGCCGGGCCGCGTCCTCGCAGCAGCGGTCACTTTGGCCGTGGCGGCGTCACCCGTGGCAGCGTCCCCGGAAACGTCCGGCTTGTCGGAAACAATCGTCATGCGGTGGTACTCCTTAGAGGTCGAGGTTAACGGGTCCGGCGGCTGCCGAAACGCACGTCTGGATTAGTTGGCCGGGCTCGCCGTGGACTTCGTCCGTGCGCAGGTCACGGACCTGGCCGGCCCGGAGGGGGATCAGGCAGCTGTGGCAGATGCCCATCCGGCAGCCGCTGGGCATCAGCACGCCGGCATCCTCGCCGACGTCGAGCAGCGGCGTGTCGCCGTCGGCCTCGACCTCGCGGTCGGAGGCCTCAAAGGTGACGAGTCCGCCGTCGTGCCCCTCCCCGCCCGCCAGCTTGGTGCTGAAGCGTTCAATGGTCAGGGTGGCCGCCGCCTGGGCATCGCCGGCGGAGGACTCCGCAATCTCGGCTTCCCAGAGCGCCTCGGCATCGTCGAGGAAGCCTTCGGGGCCGCAGGCGTAGGCTGCCCGCTGGCGCCAGTCGGGGCAGAGCTGTTCCAGTGCGTCGGCTGACGTGAAGTCCAGCCGTCCGCGTTCTCCGGTGAACCAGTGGGTGACGCGGAAGTTGGGGAACTGGTCCGCGAGTTCGGCCAGCTCCTCGCGGAAGATGGCGTCCGCCGGAGTCCGGGCGGTGTGGATGAGCACCACGTCGGAGTCGGGCCGGTGCGGCACGAGCGTGCGGATCATCGACATGACCGGGGTGATGCCGCTGCCGGCGGTGAGCATCAGCAGCGGCCGCGGGTGTTCCGGCAGGACGAAGTCGCCCTGCGGGGGTGCCAGGAAGAGCACGTCGCCGGGCTTGGTGCTGCGCACCAGGGTGCCGGAGACGGCGCCCATGTCCGTGACGGTAATGGCCGGGTCCTGGCCCGCGGGGGCACTGAGCGAGTAGGACCGCCAGTGGCGGACGCCGTCGAGTTCGACGCCGATGCGGGCCCACTGGCCGGCAAGGTGTGCTTGCCAGCCGCGGCCGGGACGGAAGAAAATGGTGGCGGAATCGGCCGTTTCTGGAACCACCCTGGTGACCACGCCGCGCAATTGGCGGGCGGAGAACACGGGGTTGAACAGCGCCAGAATGTCTTCTGGAGCTAAGGGGGTGGTCAGTACAGATGCGGCGCGCGCCAGCTTACGGAGCCGGATCATTCATCAAGCTTATGTCAGATTGCGCCATAGTTCTTCACCCAAGGCATACGATCGAGTCTAAGAAACTGTCTGTCCGCAACAACCTTATGGATGTGGCACATGAACGCTTCCTCAATGGAACAGCCCGCCACCCCCGCCTATGACCCGCCGTGGCTGGCCCTGCCGCGGGAGGTCAGCGATATGCTAAGGCCCATGATGCCGGGCATTGTCGAGGCCATCATCGACGCCGTGCCGCAACTGGTGCCCGCCTATGCCCGGCCCATTGAGGGCCGCTTCGGCCGCGGCCTCCGGCGCGGGGTGGCCGCCGCGCTGGACCGCTTCCTGCAGTTGCCCGGGACCCGACTGCCGGCACTGTCGGAGGAGAGCCGCCAGCTCGTGGCGGGGCTGGGCAGCGGCGAGTTCCGGCAGGGCCGGAGCATGGACGCGCTGCTGAGCGCCTACCGCATGGGTGCCCGGGTGACGTTCCGGGAGATGTCCCGTGTATCCGTGGAGCATCACCTGGGCCAGAGCGTCGTGGTGGACCTGGGCGAGTCGATCCTCGCCTACATCGACGAACTGTCCGCGGTCAGCGCCGAGGCCTACGCCTTTGAGCAGTCCGAGCGAGCCGGTGCGGTGGACCGGCGCCGCACCGAGCTGCTGGATCTGCTCCTGCTGGGCCAGGCGGATGAGGCAGCCCTGCGCCAGAAGGCAGCCCTGGCGGACTGGTCGCTGCCCCAGCGGATGGTGGTGGTGACCTTGCCGTTGGACCGGGCGGCCGGGCTTCGTTTGCGTTTGGGGCCCGGAACACTGGTGATCGAACGCGAGACCGACGCCGTCGCCCTGGTTCCCGCACAGCAGTCCAGCACCGCCCGGGCAAACCTGGAAAAGGCGCTGCAGGGGCGAGGCGCCTCCGTGGGGCCGGCCGGAGGCTGGGAGAAGGTCCCCGATTCACTGCGGCTCGCCGTGCTCGCGGCGTCGGTGGTGCCGCCGCGGGACGGCCCGGAGGATCCGCCCATCTGGGCTGACGACCATCTGGCGCAGGTGATTCTCGGCGCGGAACCCTCGGCCATCGCCGAGCTGGCCAGCCGCCGGCTGGCGCCCCTGGAGGGGCTGCGCCCGGCCCAGCGCGAGCGGCTCGCGGAAACGCTGCTCTCCTGGCTGCGCCACTGGGGCCAGCGCGCCCCGGTGGCGGCGGAGCTGGGCATCCATCCGCAGACCGTCGGCTACCGGGCGGCGCAATTGCGCGAGCTGTTCGGTGACACCCTGGAGGACCCGAAGGCGCGGTTCGAGCTGGAGCTGGCGCTCCACGCCGGACGGCGTTAAGCAAGCGCAGGCGTTAAGCAAGCGCAGGCGTTAGGCAGGCGCAGGCGCTGAGCAGGCGCGGCGTTAAGCAGGCGCCACTAGCCAGGCGCCAGGCCAAGCCGGCGACGCGTGACAGCGCCGCTATTTGGCAGGGTTGTGCGTGCCGATCGGCACCAGGGTCAGGTCCGGGTGGTTCTTCTCGATCCGGCGCAGGGCCCAGACATCGTTGAACAGGGCCAGGTACTCGCCGTCGGAGCGCAGCAGCACCTCGGCGCCGGGCACGTTGGCCAGCGCGGGCATGGCATCCGCCGTCGAGATCCGGGCGATCGAATATGGAAGCCGCTCCAGCCGCATCGGCGCACTGAAATCGTGCGCCATGCGGTCTTCAACAACTTCGAACTGCATCGGCCCCACGGCGGCCAGCACCGGGGCCTGGTCACCGCGGATGTCGGAGCGGAGGACCTGGATGACACCCTCGTGCTCCAGCTGTTCGATGCCGCGGCGGAACTGCTTGAAGCGGCTGGGGTCCTTGGACCGCGCCACCTGGAAGTGTTCCGGGGCGAACAGCGGGATGGCAGGGAACTCCACCGGCCGCTCCAGGAACAGGCTGTCGCCGACCCGCAGCGAGGAGGCGTTGACGAGGCCCACGACGTCGCCGGGGAAGGCCTCGTCGATGACCTCGCGTTCGCGGCCGAACACCTGCTGGGCGTACTTGGTGGCGAAGGACTTCCCGGTCCGGCCCTGCGTGACCACCATGCCGCGTTCGAAGATGCCGGAGCAGACGCGGATGAAGGCGACGTGGTCGCGGTGCGCCTTGTTCATGCCGGCCTGGACCTTGAAGACGAAGCCGGCGAAGGGGGCGTCGACGGGACGCGCGGCGCCGTCGACGTCGGGCCGGGGCGCAGCGGGCGGGGCGAAGTCCACGAGGGCATCGAGGATTTCCTTCACGCCGAAGTTCAGGGCAGCAGAGCTGAAGAGAATAGGCGTCGCCTTGCCGGCGTGGAAGGCCTCAACGTCGAATTCCAGGTTCGATTCGACCACCAGCCCGGCCTCGTCCACGGCGTTGGACCAGTCATCGCCCTGGCTGGCCGCCGCCTCTTCCGGGGTGAAGTACTCGGTGAGGGCGATGTTGGCGCCGGAATTGTTGCGCTGGAACTTCGCGAAGCGGTCGTTGCGGAGGTCCCACACGCCCCGGAAGTCACCCGAAATGCCCACGGCCCAGGTCAGCGGCATGGGCAGGAGGCCGGTGCGTTCTGTGATCTCGTCCATCAGCGCCAGGGCGTCCAGGCCGGGCCGGTCCCACTTGTTGATCACCGTGATGATGGGCAGGTTCCGCTGCTTGCAGACTTCGAACAGCTTCATGGTCTGCGTTTCCAGGCCCTTGGCCGCGTCCACCAGCATCACGGCGCAGTCGACGGCGGCCAGCACGCGGTACGTGTCCTCGGAGAAGTCGGCGTGGCCCGGGGTGTCCAGCAGGTTGATCACGGTGTCGCGGTAGGAGAACTGCAGGGCGGCAGAGCTGATGGAGATGCCGCGGTCCTTTTCCATCTGCATCCAGTCGGAGATCGTTTCCTTGCGGTTCGCCTTGCCGCTGGAAGCACCGGCGGTGCCGATCACCTTGGCGTGCAGGGCGAGCGCCTCGGTCAGCGTGGACTTTCCGGCGTCGGGGTGTGAGATGACCGCGAAAGTCCGACGCCGGGCCGCCTGCTTGTGAATCTCTTGGACTCGTGCGGGGCTAAGGACTTCTTGGGACACGGTGCTACTTTCGCTGCGGGCGTTGGGAGGGGAATCGCGCGGAGAGCCCGCGGTACACCCACGGCTTCCAGTTTATCGCAGCCCGCCGAGCTGACGCGAAGCACCAGCCGAGCCCGGCCGCAGGCCGCCCAAAGTGCGGCCCTGGACGGAGGGCGGCAGGGCCATTCCGCAGGGCTTGCATGACGGGTCCGAATGGGCCACTTTGAGGCTTGCCCGTGCGGTTCCGGGCCACGTTTACCCCTATCATGATGAGAGCGGGGAACCGAGTACTTTTGATCCTGCCGGCAAACACTGGAAACCGGCGCACCTGCGGGCGGTCGCCTGCACCTTTGAAGGGAAAATCTATGGCTCGGAGCCCTGAAGATTCACTCAAGGCGACTCTGGGCAGGGTGGCGCCGGGCACCGCCCTTCGCGACGGCCTGGAACGCATCCTCCGCGGACGGACCGGGGCCCTGATCGTGCTGGGGATCGACAGGACCATCGAATCCATCTGCTCCGGCGGCTTCGACATCGGCATCGACTTTTCCCCCACCCGGCTGCGGGAACTGGCCAAAATGGACGGCGCCATCATCTGCGATAAGGATGCGAGCAACATCCTGCGCGCCGCCGTCCAGCTGGTGCCGGACTCCAGCATCGAAACCCAGGAATCGGGCACCCGGCACCGCACCGCGGAACGCGTGGCCATCCAGACCGGCGTCCCGGTCATCTCGGTGAGCCAGTCCATGCAGATCATCGCGCTCTACGTGAACGGCCTGCGCTACGTGCTGGAGGGCTCGGAGAAGGTCCTGGCCCGCGCAAACCAGGCCCTGGCCACCCTGGAACGCTACCGCTCCCGCCTGGACCAGGTGACAAGCTCGCTCTCTGCCCTCGAAATCGAGGCGATGGTGACGGTCCGCGATGTCGCGGTCACCCTGCAGCGCCAGGAAATGGTGCGCCGGATTTCCGAGGAGATCTCGCAGTACGTGCTGGAACTGGGCGAGGACGGCCGCCTGCTTTCGCTGCAGCTGGACGAGCTGACGGTGGGCCGCGGCCCCGGCAGCGATGTGATCATCCGCGATTACTCCGGGCCGGCCACGTCCAGCGAAGCTATCGACAAGGCCGTCAAGGCTCTCGTGAACCTGGGTCCAATGGAGCTGATCGATCTGAGCAAGATCGCGGGCATCGTGGGTTTCGCCGGCGGAGAGGCCAACCTCGACGCCGTCGTCCAGCCGCGCGGCTACCGTCTGCTGTCAGGGCTCAAGGCCGTTCCCAAAGCCGTCGCTGACCGGCTCGTGGACCACTTCGGCGGCCTGCAGTTCCTTATGGCTGCCACAATCGATGACCTCATGACCGTGGACGGCATCGGCGACCAGCGTGCCCGCACGGTCCGGGAAGGGCTGAGCCGGATGGCGGAGGCCAGCCTGCTGGACAGGTTCCTCTAGGACTTCGTCTCCGGCCGACGTCGGACTCAGTTGAGCTGGAACACGGCCTTCGGGCTCACCTTGTTCGCCAGGCGCGCGGTGAAGACATAGTAAGCCCCGCCCGCTCCGGGCTTTGCCTCAATGGGGTCACAGCCCTGGACGCTGCGGTTGCGCTGCCAGGGGAAATTCGCCGTCTCGCTCTGGCCCGGGGCGATGGTCTTCATCAGCTCCGTGCTGTCTGCCTGGCAGTCCTGGGACGAGAAGATCCGATCCGAGCCGCTGGTGATTTGGTACTCCATCTGGGAAGTCCCCATATTGACCTCGCACGGCACCTTGTTGCCGTTCGTGACTTTGAGACTGAGCAGCGGCTCCTCGCCGGCCGCGTAGGCGGGCTTGTCAGTTGCTGCCGTGACAGTCACGAGGTTCTGCTGGCAGCCATTGCCCTGCGAAGGAGTTGCCGAGGGGCTGGCGGTGGGTTTCGCAGTGGCCCCCTCCGGGCCGGAACTCGGTCCGGTCCCGGGGCTCCCGGCAGCAGTTCCGCCCACCTCTGCAGCAGGCTGCCGGGGGGCGTTGATGACACTGGAAACGGCAATGAAGCCCCCCACGGCAACGGCGACGACCAGGAGCAGGGCGGCACCGACGAACAGCCGACGGCGGCGGTAGACGGCGTTTCCCGGTTTCCTTACCGGCTTACGGGCAGGTTTCTTTGCGGGCCTGCGCGCGGATTGTCCGCTGCCGGAAGCCTTCGGTCGTGAACCGTTCGTTCCTGAGTTGCCTTGCCTGCCCATCCTCCTAGGCTAGAGAACCGCGCAGACTATGGGGACCCACCACGCCGCGGGACGGACCACGGCCCGCGTCCATTACGCTGATTGGATCAAAGCTCTAGCCGATTCCCCCGCCCTCCCGTTGGCAGCACCCCCGGAAAACCTGCCGGACGGCGTCCCCGGCGTCCGCCCGCCGCCTGCCGGCGTTCCCGGCGTCCGCCCGCCGCCTGCCGGCGTTCCGCTGGCCAGCCTGCATGGGGCCCTGGACACCTGGTTCGAGTCCCATGCCCGCGACCTCCCCTGGAGGGCTGCCGGCTGCACTCCGTGGGGCGTGCTGGTCAGCGAGATCATGCTCCAGCAGACCCCGGTGGTTCGTGTCCTGCCGGTCTGGGAGGAATGGCTGCGGCGCTGGCCGGAGCCGGCCGATTTGGCCAGGGAGACCTCGGGCGAGGCCGTCCGGTCCTGGGGCAGGCTCGGCTACCCGCGGCGGGCCCTGCGTCTGCACGCGGCCGCTGTCGCGATCGGGGACAGCCATGGCGGGATGGTTCCCGCCACGTATCCTGAACTGCTGGGGCTGCCCGGAGTGGGAAGCTACACGGCCGCGGCAGTCGCCGCTTTCGCCTTCGGACGCCGCGAAACGGTGGTGGACACAAACATCCGCCGGGTCCATGCGCGGCTGTTTTCCGGCGCCGCCCTGCCCTCGCAGTCGCTCACGGCCGCCGAGATGCGGCTGGCGGCGCAGGTGATGCCGGACGACGTCGGCACCTCCGTGCGGTGGAACGCCTCCATGATGGAGCTCGGCGCGCTGGTGTGCACTGCCCGGGCGCCGAAGTGCGCTGAATGCCCGGTGCGAAGCTCCTGCGCCTGGCTCGCTGCAGGCGGGCCGCCGCCGACTTATACGCCGAAAGGCCAGTCATGGCACGGCACCGACCGCCAAGTACGCGGTGCCGTGCTGGCTGTTCTCCGCCTGGCCGACGCCCCTGTGGCGCCGGAGCTGTTCCAGCGGGCGCCGGCCGACCTCGGCTTCGGACCGGAGGGCATCGGCATCCCGCTGGCCGCCCTGCATCGTCTCGATTCCGCGCCCGAGCAGCTTGAACGCGCGCTGGCTGGCCTGCTGAGTGACGGACTGGCGGAACTGCACCTCGGCGGGCTCCGGCTCCCTGGCTGAGCATGGCCTGAGCATGGCGGGCGGGACTGGGCGGGACTGGGCGGGCTCGCGCTGACTCCGGCGGGCTGAATCCCGAGGCCCTAGCTGGACACGCCACCCGGAACTACCCTGAAGCATGCGCAAGTACGCGGCGACGCGGACGGCCTCCGGCAGGCGGATTAGTCCGCGCCCAGAAAGGGGCACCCATGAACGCGCAGAACATCAGGCATTGGCTCCTGGCGGGCTTGTGGACCCTGCCGGTCTCCGGATTGATCACCGGCTGGTCCACGCTCGAACCGCAGCCGGACCAGGAGCGGGATCCGGATGCCTGGGCCCGGTTTGTCAGCTCGGACTCGTACCAGTTCAGCCACCTGCTGGGCAGCACGGGCGGTACCGTCCTCGCGATCTTCGGCGTCTTCGCCCTCGGCTGCAGCCTGGCTAACAGCCGGGTGGGGCGCCTGGCGCTGGCAGCGATGGTGGTCACCGTCGCCGGAACTGCCTTGTTGCTGGTTCCCGCGGCGGTCTCCACCTTCGCCATCCCCGCGATCGGGAAGGCATATCTCGGAGGAAATCAGGACGTCATGCAGCTCGAGTTCCCCGCCGCCATGTCGGGGTCGTTTCTGCTGGGACTCCTGCTGGCCTTCCTCGGAAATGTGCTGCTGGGGATTGCCGTGTGGCACTCCCGGACCCTGCCGCGCTGGGCAGGGGCGATCTGGGTGGCCGGCGCCGTGCTCTTCTACGTCCTGGGCGTGGTGCTGGGGCAGGCGACGACAGGAAGCAGCCTGCCCACCCAGACCGCCGGGGCGCTGCTCGCGGCGGTTGCCGGCGGCTGGATTGCGTGGAACGTGACGCGGGAGGGACGAAGGTCTTTAGACCGTGCCGCCGCCGGAACCGGCGGAGCGTAGGGACCAAGGGCCAGTGGCCGGGGACCAATGATCATCGGCTGGGGACCAGTGGCCAGTGTCTGGGCGCCTACGCCTACGCTTCACCGAAGCCGGATTTGATCAGGCCGCCCAGATAGTCCACGGCCTTGGAAGCATCCGGGCCGCTGGCTTCGATGTGCAGCACCGTGCCCCGTCCGGCCCCGAGCATCATCATCTCTGTCATGGACGCGCCGTCGGCGCCGTTGACCGTCACCTCGGCGTCCATGCCGGACAGACCGCCCGCGATCTTTGCTGCCGGACGGGCGTGCATTCCGGCCTGGTTCACGAGCTCGAAATCCCCCGACGCTTCGGGCGGTTGGCGGTGATCGTGCACGTGCTCCGGCGCCGCGGGGGGCCGGTAGACGGCTTCGGCGGCTTCCTTGACCGCCTCCTTGCCGGCACCGGCCTGGGCGGCCACGGCAGCAGCGACAAGCCCTTCGATCAGCGGCGCGTCAGCCAGCAGCACGGACGCGGGGTCCCCCGCGAATTCCACGGCCGATTCCGCGGTCATCACCGCCGATCCGAGGTCGGTCAGGACCACGACGCCGTCACCGCCGGCAGCCTGTTCCAGCGCCGCCAGGACCCGCTCCAGGCTGGTGCCGATCCGGCCGTCGTCGGTGCCTCCGGCGGGGATGATCAGAACGTCAGGCGCCATCTGGGCGGCAAGTTCGACGGCGCCGTCGGCGATCTTCTCGCTGTGGGAGACGACGACGAGCCCGACCGTCATTCGGACGCTCCGGCCGCAGCCCTCAGGATCAGGGCGCTGGAAACGGCGCCGGGGTCCCGGTGGCCGATGCTGCGCTCCCCCAGGTAACTCGCGCGTCCCTTCCGGGCCAGCATCGGATCGGTGGACACGGCCCCGGCCTCGGCCGCTTCCGCGGCGGCGAGCAGCACCTTTCGGACGTCGCCGTGGGCTGCTTCGGCGGCGGCCGCCTCGATGGCCGGCGTCCAGGCGTCCACCATGGTCTTGTCCCCGGGCTCGGCCTTTCCGCGGGCTACGATGCCGTCGCGGGCGGCCTGCAGGGCCGTGGCCAGGGTGGTTGCGTCCACATCCGCTGTGTCCCCCAGCGCCGTGGCGGCGCGCAGGAAGGCGGTGCCGTAGAGCGGGCCGGCTGCCCCGCCCACCTTGGACATCAGCGTCATGGCCGTCAGCTTGAGGGCGGCCCCGGGTGTTTCCGGGGGCGTTTCGGCGATCTTCACTATCACCGCTTTGAAGCCGCGGTCCATGTTCTCGCCGTGGTCCGAATCGCCGATCGGCCGGTCCAGTTCAATGAGCTCTTCCCGGTGCTCCGCCATCGCCTGCGCTGACAGCGCCAGCCACCGCAGGGCCCAGCCGACGTCCAGCCCCACGGTCAGACACCCCAGCGGAGGGCCGGCGTGTGGACAGGCGCGTCCCAGAGCGCCGTCATTTCATCGTCCAGGCGCAGGACCGTGATGGAGCAACCCTGCATCTCGAGGGAGGTGATGTAGTTGCCCACCAGCGAGCGCTCCACCGTGATGCCCTTCTCGGCCAGCACTTGCGCGGCCCTGCGGTAGACAATGTACAGCTCGCTCTGCGGGGTGCCGCCCATGCCGTTCACGAACAGGAGCACCTTGTCCCCGGATGCAAGGCCGAGGTCGCTGACCACCGGCTCCAGCAGGCGGTCCGTGATGCCGTCGGCGTTTTCCATCGCGATGCGGTGCCGGCCGGGCTCGCCATGGATGCCGATGCCGATCTCGATCTCGTTTTCCTCAAGGACAAAGCTGGGCGCCCCGGCGTGCGGGACGGTGCCGGCGGTCAGCGCCACGCCCATGCTGCGGACGTTCTGGTTGACCCGGTCACCGATGGCCGCGACGGCGTCGAGGTTGTCCCCCCGCTCGGCGGCCGCACCGGCGATTTTCTCCACCAGCACCGTGCCGCCAACCCCGCGCCGTCCGGCGGTGTACAGCGAGTCCTCCACCGCGACGTCGTCGTTGACGAGCACCGTGCGGACCTCCACACCCTCGGCTTGCGCAAGTTCCGCCGCCGTTTCGAAGTTGAGCACGTCCCCCGTGTAGTTCTTCACAATATGGACGACGCCGGCGCCCGAGCTGACGGCGAGCGTGGCCGGCAGGATCTGGTCCGGGGTGGGCGAGCTGAACACCGCACCCGGCACCGCGGCGTCGAGCATTCCCATCCCGACGTAGCCGCCGTGCAGGGGCTCATGGCCGCTGCCTCCGCCGGACACCAGCCCCACTTTTCCGGCCACCGGCGCGTCCTTGCGCACGATGTACTTCGGGTCCGAAAAGACGGTCACGAGGTCGGCATGGGCAAGCCCGAACCCTTCCACTGACTCGTCGACCACGGCGCGGGGATCATTGATGAGCTTCTTCATGGCTGTGCTCCCTGGATGGTGTCCTGGCTGCTTGCTAAGACCCTACTACCGGGGCCCTGCCAGCGAAAGGCTCCGGTCTAGAACAGCCGGCGCGGGCACCGGATCCGCGCGCGTTCGCAGTGACGCCGTGTCAGGGCCGTCTGTCCGCCCAGGCAGGGAAATTCGGCCAGGCGTCGCTTCCCAGCCATGAAAACGGCGGCGCCGTGACGCGGTGCCGTTGGGTTCCGGCGTCCCCGCCCGGGTCAGCGCGCTGTCCTGGCGCGGGTCCGGGGGCTTCATCGCCCTCGGGTGCCTGGTCCGTTGCCCGGGGCGCTGCGGGTACGCCTGCGATGGTCATTTGGAATGCGGAGAAATTTGGAAATATCACGCGCTTGTGCAATCTCTTGCCTCCGGAAGCTGGGGCGGCCCACCCCCTGGGCCTGGCTCAGTTTATCCATCAAATTGATCGAAAGGAAGAGCTGGGCCTGGCGGGGATGCGCAGCGCGTCCCAGCGGGTGCTTCCGCCGGCGGGCCGGTTCGATCGCGGCGGGTTCGATCGCGGCGGGGCCAGGGGCTACAGAACCTTGATCATCCTTGTGTTGCCCAGGGTGTTGGGCTTCACCCGTGCGAGGTCCAGGAACTCGGCAACGCCCTCGTCATGCGAGCGAAGCAGTTCCGAATACACCACCGGGTCCACGGCGCTCTGGTCCGCCATGACCTCGAAGCCGTGCTTTTTGAAGAAGTCCACCTCGAAGGTCAGGCAGAAGACCCGGGAAACCCCGAGCGCCCGCGCCTCCTCCAGGAGCCGTTCCACGAGCAGATGGCCAACGCCCTTCCCGCGCCAGCCATCCGATGCGGCAAGCGTACGCACTTCCGCCAGGTCCTCCCACATAACGTGCAGCGCCCCGCAACCGATCACCCCGCCGTCGCCCGCTTCGGCAATCAGGAACTCCTGCAGGCTTTCGTAGTACGCCACCGTCTCTTTGGCCATGAGGATCCGCCGGTCCGCCAGCGGGGCCACGAGCGCCTTGATGGCCGCGACATCGCCAGTGCGGGCAGGGCGGATGCGGATCGTCTCAGTCACAGCCCAATCCTACGGTTTCGACCCAACTGACTAGCACTCGTTGTCGTTTTGAGGGCTCAAAACGACAACTATTGCGGGTCAGTTGGGTGTGCCCGGGCTGGACAGCAGAGGCCAGGCCCGCCCGGGGGCGGCCGGCAGCGCCGACCCACCCACCGCCGTCGAGCCCGGACAACACGAAGGCCCCGCCAACTCCTTTCGGGGCAGACGGGGCCTTTGCTCTTGGTGCTAGACGCTCGGAGCGATCTCCGGGATGCGGGGCTTGGCGTTGCCGGCGAACGTGAACTTCGCGTCGTCGCCTTCGCCTTCCACATCCACCACCACGATGTCGCCGCCGTGCAGTTCGCCGAAGAGGATCTTCTCGGAGAGCTGGTCCTCGATCTCGCGCTGGATGGTGCGGCGCAGCGGCCGGGCACCCATCGAGGGGTCGTAGCCGCGGGTGGCCAGGAGTACCTTGGCCGCCGTCGTGAGCTCGATGCCCATGTCCTTGTCCTTGAGGCGCTTTTCCAGCCGGCCCACGAACATGTCCACGATCTCGATGATCTCGTCCTGGGTCAGCTGCGGGAAGACCACAACGTCGTCAACACGGTTCAGGAACTCGGGGCGGAAGTGCTGCTTGAGCTCCTCCGTGACGCGGGCGCGCATCCGGTTGTAGCCGGTCTGCGTGTCCGTGCCGGACTGGAAGCCGGTGGCAACGGTCTTGGAGATGTCCCGGGTGCCGAGGTTCGTGGTCATGATGATCACGGTGTTCTTGAAATCCACCACGCGGCCCTGGGAGTCGGTCAGGCGGCCGTCTTCCAGGATCTGCAGCAGAGAGTTGAAGAGATCGGCGTGCGCCTTCTCCACTTCGTCGAACAGCACCACGGAGAACGGACGACGCCGGACCTTCTCGGTAAGCTGGCCGCCCTCCTCGTAGCCCACGTAGCCCGGAGGGGCACCGAAGAGACGCGACACCGTGTGCTTCTCCGAGTACTCGGACATGTCCAGGGTGATCAGTGCGTCTTCTTCGCCGAACAGGAACTCGGCGAGGGCCTTGGCCAGCTCGGTCTTGCCGACGCCGGTGGGGCCGGCGAAAATGAACGAGCCGCCCGGGCGCTTCGGATCCTTGAGCCCTGCACGGGTGCGGCGGATCGCCTGAGACAGGGCCCTGATGGCCTCATCCTGGCCGACAACGCGCTTGTGCAGCTCGTCTTCCATTTTCAGCAGCCGGCTGGATTCTTCCTCGGTGAGCTTGAAGACCGGGATGCCGGTGGAGTTCGCCAGCACCTCGGCAATGAGGTCCTCATCAACCTCGGAGATGTCATCCATGCCGCCGGTCTTCCACTGGCGTTCCTTCTCGGCACGCTCGGCAATGAGCTTCTGCTCCTTGTCGCGCAGCGAGGCGGCACCTTCGAAGTCCTGCGCGTCAATCGCGGATTCCTTCTCCAGCTTCATGGCGGCGATCTTCTCGTCCATGACCTTGAGCTCCGGCGGGGCGGTCATCCGGCGGATGCGCAGCCGTGCGCCGGCCTCATCAATCAGGTCGATCGCCTTGTCCGGCAGGAACCGGTCCGAGATGTAGCGTTCGGAAAGGCTTGCTGCGGAGGCGAGGGCGCCGTCGGTGATGGTGACGCGGTGGTGCGCCTCGTACCGGTCCCGCAGGCCCTTGAGGATCTCGATCGCGTGCGCGACAGAGGGTTCCTTGACCTGGATGGGCTGGAAACGGCGTTCCAGGGCGGCATCCTTCTCGATGTGCTTCCGGTACTCATCCAGCGTGGTGGCGCCGATGGTCTGCAGCTCGCCGCGGGCCAGCATGGGCTTCAGGATCGAAGCCGCATCGATGGCACCTTCGGCAGCACCGGCACCCACCAGGGTGTGGATCTCATCGATGAACAGGATGATGTCGCCGCGGGTGCGGATCTCCTTGAGGACCTTCTTGAGGCGCTCTTCGAAGTCACCGCGGTACCGGGAGCCGGCCACCAGGGACCCGAGGTCCAGGGTGTACAGCTGCTTGTCCTTGATGGTCTCGGGCACGTCACCGCGGACAATCGCCTGCGCCAGGCCTTCGACGACGGCTGTCTTGCCGACGCCGGGCTCGCCGATCAGCACTGGGTTGTTCTTGGTGCGGCGGGACAGGACCTGCATGACGCGTTCCATTTCGGATTCGCGCCCGATCACGGGGTCCAGCTTGTTCTCGCGCGCCGCCTGCGTGAGGTTGCGGCCGAACTGGTCCAGGACCACGGAACCGGCCGGGGTGCCTTCGGCCTGGCCGGGACCGACGCCAGCGCCGGTGGTCTCCTTGCCCTGATAGCCCGAGAGCAGCTGGATGACCTGCTGGCGGACGCGGTTCAGGTCCGCGCCGAGCTTGACCAGCACCTGGGCGGCTACGCCTTCACCCTCACGAATGAGGCCGAGCAGGATGTGCTCGGTGCCGATGTAGTTGTGTCCCAGCTGCAGGGCCTCGCGCAGCGAGAGCTCCAGCACCTTCTTGGCGCGCGGGGTGAAGGGGATGTGGCCGGACGGGGCCTGCTGGCCCTGGCCGATGATCTCCTGCACCTGCTCGCGGACTCCGTCGAGCGAAATGCTCAAGGACTCGAGGGCTTTGGCGGCAACACCTTCACCCTCATGGATCAGACCCAAGAGGATGTGTTCGGTACCGATGTAATTGTGGTTCAGCATGCGTGCCTCTTCTTGGGCAAGCACAACTACGCGACGGGCACGGTCCGTGAATCGCTCAAACATTTCGCCACACTCCTAGCTACGACTTACTTTGATGCTACGTGGCCCCGTTCGAGATTTGGGGCTTGTTCGCCACAGGGGAAACCGTGGGGGGCGATTGTCCGTAATTTCCGCTTTTTACTGATCGACCCACCACGGGAGTGCTCCGGGGAGAGCCGCCGCATCGCGGACCTGCGGAGGACCGTCCACCCGGTTGAGGTCCACGTTGAGGCGCCCGGGACCGAGGACTCCACCCGGATCACGTCAGCCGACGAGAAATCCTGCCGCGGCTCGTGGCCGAACAGCTCCAGTACGGAATCTCCTGTTACGCAGCGCGGAAAGCCTGAACCGGCGTCGCCGGTGGTAGGAATTGGCCCAATAACCAGCCCGCTCCGCAAAGGTCCCGTTCAAGAACTGAATATCAGACATGGAATCTCCCGCCAAGAATCGATTCGAGCGGGCCAATCAGCAAGGCGCCAGCACGGGAAGGGCGCAGGGAGTCGTTGCGGCAAACGGTCCGAAATGCCGGTGAAAAGGCCCGGCCTCCGCAGCGTGTGGCGGAGGCCGGGCCTGTACAGCGGAAGTCTCGAAGTTCTAGGAATTTGCCTTCTGGTACGCTTCCTGAATTTCTGCCTGAATGCGTCCGCGGCTGTTTACCGAGTAGCCGTTGTCCCGGGCCCACTGCCGGATCTGCGCAGAGTCCTGGTTGCGGCCGCTCATGACCTTGGTGCGCGTGGCGCGCCCGGTGGACGTCTTGCGCGCATGGGAGACAAAGCGCTCAACCGCAGAACGCAGTTCCACCGCATTATTCGACGACAGGTCGATTTCATAGCTGACCCCGTCGAGGCCAAACCGGACAGTCTCGTCCGCGGATCCCCCATCCAGATCATCTACCAGGATGATTTTTACTTTCTGTGCCACAAAGACTCTCTTTCCAAAAGAACGAGTATTTAGAAAAGCGGGATGTATCTGTAATAAGTATCCTCCGCTTTGCCGTGGCGAGTCAAAGCGGACGGAGTTTTTCTAAAGGAAATCCACAGGATCGAATAGGCCCTATTCGACCATTCCGGGAGAATGGCCGTCGTCGGGACCGGTATCGCCCGTCCGGGCCTTTTCCTCGGCTTCAGCCTGGGCTCGCGCCTCAGCCTGGCGCTCTGATTTGTCCGCATTGAAGATCGATTTCATCGCGAACCAGAAAAGCAGGCCCACCACAACGGAGGGCAGCAAAACGGCAATGTACTCCACGTTCAGTGTCCTTCGGGCTTCAGCAGCGGGAACAGGATGGTCTCGCGGATGCCGGCTCCGGTGAAGAGCATGACGAGCCGGTCGATTCCCAGTCCGATCCCGCCCATGGGCGGTGCACCGTATTCCAGGGCCCGCAGGAAGTCCTCGTCCAGCTGCATGGCCTCCACGTCGCCGGCCGCGGAGCGCCGGGACTGCTCGGTGAGCCGTTCGCGCTGGATGACGGGGTCGATCAGCTCGGAGAAGGCCGTGCCCCGCTCCATGCCGCCGATGATGAGGTCCCAGGCCTCGATCAGCCGGTCATCCTCACGGTGCTGGCGGGCCAGCGGCTGCGCGGACGGCGGATAGTCGTAGACGAAGGTGGGGTTCAGCAAAGTGGGCTCCACCAGTTCGCCGAAGAGTTCGACGACGAGCTTCTCGGCGTCCCAGCCGGCGTCGACCTTGGCCTCGTGCTTTGCGGCGAGCGCCAGCAGCTCGGAAACCGGGGTGTCCGGAGTGATTTCCTGGCCCACGAAGTCGGAGAGTCCGGGGTACACGGCCAGCCAGGCCCAGTCGCCGTCGAGGTTGATCTCCCCGGCTCCGGTCTGCAGCACGCGGCCCACCCCGGCGGCATCCGCGGCGTCCAGGATGATTTCCTTGATCCGGTCCGCCATCACGAACTGGTCCGCCCAGGCCTCGTAGCTCTCAAGCGTGGTGAACTCGGGGCTGTGCGTGGAGTCCACACCCTCGTTGCGGAACACGCGGCCCATGTCGTAGACGCGGTCGATCCCGCCGACCACCGTGCGCTTGAGGTACAGCTCGGTGGCGATGCGCAGCGTCATCTTCTGGTCGAAGGCGTTCATGTGCGTCTGGAAGGGCCGGGCCGTGGCGCCGCCGTGGACCAGCTGCAGCATCGGGGTTTCCACCTCGACGTAGCCCTGGCGGTGCAGGGTCTCGCGGATGGAACGGGTGATCGCGGCGCGGGTGTACACCATTTCCCGGGCCTCGTCGCGGACGATGAGGTCCACGTAGCGCTGCCGTACGCGGGTTTCCTCGTTGAGCCCGGCGTGCAGCACCGGCAGCGGGCGCAGCGCCTTGGACGCCATGGACCAGGATTCCGCCATGACCGAGAGCTCGCCGCGGCGTGAGGAGATGACCTCACCCTTGACGAAAACGTGGTCGCCCAGGTCCACGAGGGACTTCCAGTCCGCCAGCGCTTCCTCGCCGATGTTAGCCAGGCTCAACATCACCTGCAGCCGGACGGCCTTGCCGTCGGCGCCGCCCTCCTGGAGGGTGGCGAAGCAGAGCTTGCCGGTATTGCGGATGAAGACGATGCGGCCGGTCACGCCGACGGTGTCGCCGGTGGTTTCGTCGGCCTGCAAGTGCGCGTACTTCTCGCGGATTTCACCCAGCGAATGCGTGCGCCCGACACCCACCGGATACGCCTCGATGCCGCGTTCGATCAGCTTGGCACGCTTCTCCATCCGGATGCGCGTCTGCTCGCTGGCGTCGTGGGGCTCGGCTGCGGTGTGCGGGGCGGGGGTGTTTTGGGAAGTCACAATCCCCAAGTTTACCGGGAGTTCCTCCCGCCCGGGTCCCCGCGGTGCCGGCACGCCGACTCCGGCCCGAGCCGGCTGAAGGATGGGGCCCTGAAGAATCGGACGCTGAAGGACGGGCCTTTACAATCGGGGGGCGACCCCTTCGAAAGGACCCCCTTGGCCAAGCTCTACTTCCGCTACGGCGCCATGAACTCCGGCAAGTCGACGGGACTGCTCCAGGCCGCGTTCAATTATGAGGAACGGGGCCAGCGGGTGCTGCTCGCCAAGCCCGACGTCGACACCAAGGGCCACTCCGACGTCGTGTCCCGCCTGGGCATGACCCGCTCGGTGGACTTCCTGATCCCGGCGGGGGCATCCGCCCGCGGGCTGTTCACCGCCCGCGCTCACGGTGACGATCCCGATGCCCTGCTGGAGCATGTGGACACCCAGCCGGTGGCGTGCCTGCTGGTGGATGAGGCGCAGTTCCTCGAACCGGCCCAGGTGGACGACCTCTTCCGCATCGCCGTCCTGGACCAGGTCCCGGTGCTCGCCTATGGCATCCGCACCGACTTCCGGACCCGGGCGTTCCCGGGCTCGCTCCGGCTCCTGGAGATCGCCCACACCCTCGAGGAACTCAAGACGATCTGCCGCTGCGGCCGCAAGGCCATCTTCAACACCCGCCGGGTCGGCAACCAGGTGGTGTTCGACGGCGACCAGGTCGCCATCGACGGCCAGGACATCTGGTACGAATCGCTGTGCGGTTCCTGCTACCTCGAGGCCTCCGGCGGTCGGCTGGGCGGCTGAGCGCCCCGGCGACCGGCTACCTACTACGCCGTAGCTGCAGCCTCGGCTAGGCTCGGGGCATGACCCGCGAGAACATCAGAACCACCGACGGCGGAACCATCGAGCTTTTCAGCACGGGCGCCGAGCTGGCCTCGGCGGGTTCCGGCGTCGTCGTCGTGCCGGCCTCGATGGTGACTGCCGCCGATTACGGCCGCTTCGCACAGAAGCTCAGCGCTGCGCTGGGCCGGCCGGTCCACACCTTCAACCGGCGCGGGCGCGGCTCCTCCTCCCCGCAGCCGGAGGACTACACCCTGGACGTGGATATCCGCGACCTCGACGCGGTCATGAAGCACACTTCCAGCACGGACGTCTTCGGGCACAGCTTCGGCGGCGCCGTCGCCCTGCACGCTGCCCGCACCCTGCCGGTGGAACGCCTCGCCGTCTATGACCCCGCAGTGTCCGTCAACCACAGCGTCACCGCGGACTGGACCGCCGAATATGAGCGTGCGACGGCGGCCGGCGACGACGACCGCGCCCTCGCCGTGCTGCTCAAGGGGCTCGAAACCGGCAGCGCCCTGTCCCGGATGCCGCTGTCCATGCTGACGCTGGCCAACAAGCTCGCCGCCGGCACCCCGGTGGGCAAGCAGCTGCGCGAGCTCATGCAGACCGGTGTCCGCGAGATCAAGGCCATCATCGCCGCCGACATGCCGGCCGAACCGTTCCTGGAACTCCCGCTGGAGACGCTGATCGTCGTGGGCGAGAAGAGCCCGGCGTACTTCGGCGTGGCCTGCGGGCAGATCCACGACGTACTCTCCGGCTCCAGCTACACGATCCTGCCGGGCATGGGGCACGACGGCGTGAACAAGGCGCCGGACAAGCTGATCACCGAATTGAGTGAATTCTTCGCCGGCTGAGCCCCACCACGGCAACGCGGGGTCACCTGGCGCCCATTCCGGCGGCTCAGAGGGGCGCCAGGTGACCCCGCGCTGCGTTAATGGTTAGTGGGCATTTTCGTTAGTTCGTCGGGGGTTCAGGTCCAGGCGGCGGGGTGCCCGGGCTTAAGGACATGCCCCGCGCCGGGATCGGCGGATGGACATATTCCGATTATGTCCGGACCCGGGCGCGAGGATTGGGCATGGCCTCCCGGGGAGCAGCCCGACGCCCCGCCGCCGAACACGCCCAACGCCTGACATGCCCAACGCTTGACTGGACCAGCCCCACGCACCCCTGCCGTGACGTTCCTCCCCAGTTGCTTCGGCGCCACGCGCAAACCGCCCGCGGGAATCCGGGGTTCGCCACGGCAGGCAGGCGGCCGGGCGGCAAGCAACCGGGAAGGAGCGCCCCGCTTACTGCCCGCGCCCACGTGCCCGGCTTCCGGCCAGGAACGTCACGGTGTCGCCGGTCCCGGGCGCGAAGACCGGGCGGTGTCCTCCTGGAGAGTAGCCGATCCCCGCAGCGGAGCCACCCGAAAGTGCCCCCGGGATCCGGACATGCCCCATGCCGGGGTCGGCGCGCGGACATATTCCGATTATGTCCGGACCCGGGCGCGAGGAATGGGCATGTCCTCCCGACCCGAAGAAGTCCCAGCCCTCTAAACCCCCGACGAACTAACGAAAATGACCACTGAGTGACCCCCGTTGCGTTAGTGGGCCGCCGGCTGGTCCGCCCCGGCGGTCTTGCGCATCATGGCGGACAGCACCACGGCCGCGAGGGCTATGACTGCCGCCGTCAGGAACGCCGCGTGCATGCCCGCGACGAGTCCCGAGGCGGCGGACACGACGGCGTAGATCGAGACCAGGAGCGCCGTGCCGGCGGCGCCGGCCACCTGCTGCAGCGTGCTCATGATGGCCGAACCGTGCGAATAGAGATGCGGCGGCAACGGGTTCAGCCCGGTGGTGAAGGCCGGCGTGAACAGCAATGCAAGGCCCAGGCTCAGACCCACATGCAGCGCGATGATCCACCCCACCGGCGTGTCCGCGTCCAGCAGGGAGAACTGGAACAGGGACAGCACCAGCATGGCCGAGCCCGCGAGAGTCAGCGGAAGCGGGCCAACCTTGTCAAAGATCCGGCCGATGAAAGGGCCCAGCAGGCCCATCGCGAGACCGCCGGGCAGCAGGGCAAGTCCTGTCTCCAGCGACTTCAGCCCGCGGATTTCCTGCAGGTACAGCGGCAACAGAATCACGGCGCCGAACAGGGCGATCATCGCCACCACGAGCAGCAGCACGGACACCGTGAACATGCGGAAGTTGAACGCGCGCAGGTCCAGCAGGGGCGCCGCGGACTTCTGCAACTTCAACTGCCGGAGTACGAACGCCAGCATGGCCGCCACCCCGACGGCCAGGGCAATGACGGCAGGTGAACCAGGACCGCCCTGGCCGCCACCGATCTGGCTCAGCCCGTACACGAGGCCGCCGAAGGCGGGAACCGTCAGCAGGACAGACAGGGCATCAAGCCGCGTCTTTTCCGTTTCGCCGATGTTGGTCAGATACTTGGCGCCGATGGCGAACGCGAGCAGGGCGATCGGCAGGACAAAAACAAACATGAAGCGCCAGGAAAAGTGTTCGAGGATCAGGCCGGAAACTGTGGGGCCCATGGCCGGCGCCACCGAGATGGCGATGCTGACGTTGCCCATCACGGCGCCCCTGCGTGACACGGGGACCAGGGTGAGGATGGTGGTCATCAGGAGCGGAAGCATGATTGCCGTGCCGCCGGCCTGGACGATCCGGGCGAGCAGGAGGATCTCGAAGCCCGGAGCCAGCGCCGCGAGCAGGGTGCCGCCGGAGAAGAGGCCCATGGCCAGCATGAAGACGGCGCGGGTGGACAGCCGCTGCAGGATGAAGCCCGTTGTGGGGATCACGACTGCCATGGTGAGCATGAAGCCGGTGGACAGCCACTGCACGGTGGGGGCGTCGATCCTGAGATCCACCATCAGCCGCTGCAGGGCGACGTTCATGATGGTTTCGTTGAGGATGACCACGAACGTGGCCACCAGCAAGGTGACGATGATGGTGACGGATTCCCGGGACATCTTCGCCGGCGCCGAATTCGGCGGCGGCGGCGGTGAAACAGGCGCCGAAACGGGCGCCCCCGCCGGGGCTTCAGTCAGCACGGCTGGAGTCTGTAATGGGTCGCCGTGGGCGTTGGAAGAGACGTCTGTAGACATGGGGGTTCCCTCAGGGAGTGCGAAATGGTGTCCGGCGAGCGTCGGCGCTGCTGCTGCTGGTTCCAACAGTGTATTCGCGAAGCTAATTCCCGCGAAGAGGGAGAATCCGGGAAGACGTCCGTCAGGAGTCCAGTGGCACGTTGTCGATCAGGCGGACCGGGCCCACTTTGGCCGCGATGAGGGCCAGCCCTTCACCGCGGAAGGGTGTGTTCTTGCAGTTCTCGGCCAGCGGCTCCAGGGTGCGCGGATCCACCACCTCGAAGTAGTCCAGTTCCACGAGCGGCTGTGATTCCACCAGCGCGTGGGCGGATTCCAGGTCCAGCGGCTCGTGGGCGTTGGCCCGGTCCTCGATCAGGCGCAGCGCCCGGGACAGCACCAGGGCCGCTTCGCGTTCCGCGGCTGAGAGGAACCGGTTGCGGCTGGACAGTGCGAGCCCGTCCGGGGCGCGCACGATCGGTACCGGGACGATCTCCACCGGGAAGTTGAGGTCCGCCACCATGCGCTGGACCAGGGCCAGCTGCTGGGCGTCCTTCTGGCCGAAATACGCCCGGTACGCCGGCAGCGCTGCGCCGGTTGCCCCGCGGCTTGCCCCGCCGGTTGCAATGCCCGTGGCCGCGCCGGGCATTCCGTAGTGCAGCAGCTTGGCTACGACGGTCAGGGCGCCGTCGAAGTGCCCGGGGCGGGAGGCCCCCTCCCATTTCCCGGCCATCGGCCCCGCGGTGATCCGCACCATCGGTTCCCCGTCGGGGTAGACCTCGTCGACGCCCGGCGCGAACACCAGGTCCACGCCCTCGGCGTCCAGGACGGCCAGGTCCGCTTCCAGCGTCCGGGGGTACCGTTCCAGGTCCGCTGCCTCGCCGAACTGCAGCGGGTTCACGAAGATGCTGGCCACCACCACGTCGTTCTGTTCGACGGCGGTGCGCGCCAGCTGGGCATGTCCCTCGTGCAGGGCGCCCATGGTGGGCACCAGCCCCTGCGAGGTGCCCCCCTTTTGCGTGAGGAGGCGGGCGCTTTCGGTGCGGAGCTGCGCGGCCGTCGTCACGAGTTGGATCGCCACGTTAGGGTCCTTCCTTAGGATTCCGGGCCACCATGTTCCGGGTCTTCAAGGGCGCGGTTGACGCCCTCGAGCTGGTCCGGTTTCAGCAGGCCGCGGCTTCCCGCCCGGCGGGCCGTCGCCCGGGCCATGGCCAGGTACGCCTCCAGAATATCGCCGCCGGAGCCGGCGTCGTGCTCCCGGAGGGCTTCGGCGTGCGCGGCCACGGTGCCCGCATCGCCGCGGGCCACGGGACCGGTCAGCGCCGATTCGCCCGAGGCGAGGGCGTTCTCCAGGGTGGCGCGCAGCAAGGGGCCCAGCATGCGTTCGGGGGCTTCGACGCCGACTTCCCGCAGGAGCTGCGAGGCCTGCGCCACGAGGGTGACGAGGTGGTTCGAACCGTGCGCGAGGGCTGCGTGGTAGAGCGTCCGGTCCGCTTCGGCAATGGCGACAGGCTCGGCGCCCATCTCCACGACGAGGGCCTGCGCGATGGGCAGCATCGCGGTGTCGGCAGTGACCCCGAAGGTGCAGTCCAGCAGCCTCGTGAGGTCTAGGCTCATGCCGGTGAAGGTCATCGCGGGATGCAACGCCAGCGGCACGGCCCCTGCGGCGCGGACCGGGTGCAGGATGCCGACGCCGAAGCGGCCCGAGGTGTGCGCCACGAGCTGTCCGGGCTGCCAGGCGCGGAGTTTGGCCAGCCCTTCCACGAGGGGGCCGAGCGCATCATCGGGGACGGCGAGGAGCACGAGTTCGGCGCGCTCGACGATGTCCTGCACATCCAGCACCGGCACACCCGGAAGCAGGGTCTCCGCGCGTTCCCGGCTCGCCTCCGAGACCGCGGACACCCCGATGACGGCATGCTCGGCACCGCGCAGCGCGGCCCCCAGGACAGCACCGACCTTGCCGGCACCGATGATTCCGACGCCGAGGCGTCCTGGCTTAGCCATGCTGCAGGCCTTCCTTTTCGCTTGTCTCGGGGTCAACGGCGCCGGCCGGGCCGGGCCGATTCACATTTGGGATTTCGGCGGGCCCGGCTTCGGGGGGCCCTGCTTGGGCCGGGGCCGCCGCTACAGGCTCCGCTTCCGGGCCGGGCGCAGCCACGAGCGGCTTCACCTGGTCCAGCCAGTGCTCGCTGGTCTGGCGCTTCCGCGCGGCCCGGGCGCGTGCGCCCTGCGCGTCGAGCAGGGCCTTGCCTTCCGCGATGCCGGCCTGGATCAGTCTCGGGGAGACGGGGCCGGCGGTGGTGTGGAGGACAAGGTCCACCACACCGAAACGCCGGGCCAGCGGACCCCGCTGCAGCGCCATCGACTGCGTGCGCTGGTGCGGAACCACCACCAGCTGCCGCCACCAGCGCCCCGAACGGATCAGCAGGGCCGTGTCAGTGGCGGTAAAGCCGTTGCGCCGCCAGCCCAGCGGCGCCAGCAGCCGCGCGCGGCGCGGCGTGGTGACGAAGCCGCCGTCGCGCTCCGCCGCTGAGGCGCCGCCTGCACCGGACGCCCCCGCAAGGCCGTTGAGGCCTGCGGTGAAGATCCGCACGGGTTCGGCGGTTCCGGGGTCCGGCAGGACCAGGGACAGCATGGTGAGCACCTCAGCAAAGGTGCCCACGGGAAGGAGCGTGGTCCGGGACGAGCCCTCGCCGTTGTTTCCGGCGGTGCCGTAGCCGGCCACGTTGACCTGCATCCGGTACCAGCCGAAGATCCGCCAGAGCGGGGGCTGGCTGATTCTCAGCGCCTGGATTCTTCCCGGCGGCAGGGTCTGCGCCTGGGTGTCCAGCAACCCGTAGCGCAGCCGGATGCCGTCCGGCGAAATGGCCGCGGTGAAGTTGTAGCCCTTGGTGAAGGAGTTCCAGTAGGCGGCCACCAGGCCGAGCCCGGCCGGGATCAGGTAGAGGTAAAAGCTGCGGTTCTCGGTCACGGCGGAGAGCACCACGGACGCCACGGCGCCCAGGAGGATGAAGACGCTCTGTTCGCTCAGGAGCAGCGAACCGACCAGCCGCGGCGGCGGCACGGTCAGCACCGCATATTCGGGTGCCTCCGCAGCGGCGGCCCCTGGGTGCTCGGGGTCCGGCACCACGCCGGCGGCGCGGGCCAGGATGGTGGCCCGGAGCTGCCGCGCCTGGTCCATCGGGAGGTAGGCGAGCCGGACCGCGGACTCCCCGGCGTCGGCCACCTCGAACTTGAGCTCGGCCAGCCCAAAGATCCGGGCCAGCAGCGGCTGCACGATGTCGATCGCCTGGACCCGGTCCAGCCGGGCCTGCCGCTGCTGCTTGAAGAGGAATCCGGTATTGACCCGGACGTAGCCTTCCGCCACCTGGTAGCGGGTGAAGTACCAGCTCAGAACGTAGCCGGCGACCGTAAGGACCAGGACCGTGCCGCCGCCGAGCAGCAGCCAGGGTGCCCGGCCGGCGACTTGCTCATCGATCAGGGGACCGCCCTGGAGCATCCGCTCGAAGGTATCCCGGCCGAAGAAGAATCCGATGGCGGCCAGCGCCACCCAGCCGCGGACAAAAGGCGAGGCCGGATGCACGCGCAGCCAGCCGCCGTCGGGCCGTTCCGCCTCGGCACCGGCGGTCGCTTCGGGGGCCGTCCCGGTACCGCCCGGCTTCACGGCGCTCCCTTTCCCGGTGCAATCCTCACAGCTGGCCCGTCACAGCCCGGCCAGCCGCGCTTCGCCGCGGGCGGAGAGCTGCTCGCGCAGCCGGGCTCCCTCCGCGGCGGGCAGGCCGGGGATCTCGGCACTGGTCCCGGAGGAAGCGGTGTGCAGCTTCAGCGCGCACAGGCCGAGGCCACGTTCCACCGGCCCTGCGCCGATATCCACGTACTGCATGCGCCCGTAAGGCACCACAAGAACACGTTGGAAGAAGATGCCGCGGCGGATGAGCAGATCATCCTCACGCTCGGCATAACCGATCGCGCGGACCTGCCGCGGGATGAGCAGCAGCCGCCACAGCGCCAGGAGCACCATCGCCGCAGGCAAGGCGGCGGCCAGCCAGAGCGGCAGCGCCTTCCACCAGCCACTCAGGACCAGGATCAGCGGCAGGGACAGCACCGCCACCACGATCAGGTTCCCCAGCGCCCAGCCCGCGATCCGCACCGTGACGTACCTCGGGGAAACCCGCAGCCAGGTGACGCCGGGCGGGTCAATCGCCTCGGTAGGCATATTCGCCCTCCGCCTTCGGTTTGCCGCGCTGTTCCTGGACGCCCGGGGCGGCGTCGGTATCGCCGTCCTCCGGCGGGATCCGGCAGAAACGCTCCACCACCAGGCCCACGATGATCATGATCAGGCCGCCGCCGGCCATGGCCAGGGCCTGCCACGTGATGCCCTGGTTGCTGCGCAGGTTCCAGAGCCGCAATTGGTCCATGAAGATCCCGGCATGCCAGCCCAGCAGGACGGTTCCCGTGTACGCGCAGGCCTGGGCGAGGACCAGGGTCCACGCGGCCAGGATCGGGTTGAGCATCTTCTTTTTCTTCTTGCCGTTGCGCCAGCGCAGCACGCGGATGCCCAGCACAAGGGTCAGGACCACGATCACGCCCATGGTCAGCAGTCCGGTCAGCGGCAGAACCGGCGTCGCCAGGCTGTAACGGGTGGTCAGCACCGTGGCGAACCAGCCCGCAACGGCCACGCCCACGCCGATGACGAGGAGGAGCAGGGGGCTGGTCAGCTTCACGGCCGCTCCACCGCGCCGTGCACGTCCTGGAAGCCGTCGAAGGTTGCCAGGTCGGAAAAGTCCGCGGCCCTGGCGGCGAGCTCGCCGACCCGTTCGCCGTTCAGCTCCGCGGCCGGGTCGATGAGCGACCAGGGGTAGAGCACGAACGCCCGTTCCGCCGCCCGGGGATGGGGCAGGGTCAGCTCCGGGTCGGAGCTCACGGTGTCCCCGTACGTGATGATGTCCACATCCAGGGTCCGCGGACCCCAGCGCACTTCACGCACCCTCAGGTGCTTCTGTTCCACCTGGTGGCAGTGCCGCAGCAGGTCCAGCGGCGGCAGGCTGGTTTCCACCGCGATCACCATGTTGAGGAAATCCGGCTGGCCCGGCGGCCCGCCCACGGCCTTCGTCTGGACGATCGGCGAGATGGCCAGGAGACGGACTTCCGGCGGGTCCACCAGGTCGGCGACGGCGGACGAGAGGGTGTCGTTGCGCTCCCCCAGGTTGCTTCCGAGTGCGATCACGGCGCGGGTGTACAACGGACTCATGGCCGCTCCCGGTGCACGCTGACGGCCACGTCGCCGAAGTCCACCTCGATGGGGGCTTTCGGCTTGTGCACGGTGATGTCCACGGCGGCGACGCCGAACTTTTCCAGCACGTCGTCGGCAATCCGCACGGCCAGGGCCTCGATCAGGTTCAGCGGTTCCCCGGTGATCCAGCCCCGGATGCATTCCGCGACTTCGCCGTAATGCGCCGTGTCCAGGACATCGTCGGAAGCGGCGGCCTTGCCGAAGTCCAGGTGCAGCACGGCATCGACGACGAACGGCTGGCCGTTCCGGCGCTCAAAATCAAACACCCCGTGGTGGCCGACGGCGGTGACGCCGCTCAGCGTGATCTGGTCCATGTTCGCTTGCCGGATCAGTTGTTGCCGGCCGGGGCCATGCGCGCCGCGACCTTCACGGCGTCGAGGCTGGCGCCTACGTCGTGCACGCGGACGGCCCACGCACCGCGGAAGGCGCTGATGGACGTCACGGCGGCAGTGGCGGCATCGCGTTCCGCCGGCGGTGCCGCCTTGCCGGCGACCGTCAGGAGGCTGCCGAGGAAACGCTTGCGGGAGGCTGCGACCAGGACCTTATGGCCCATGGCCTGCAGGACGTCCAGGTGCCGAAGCAGTTCCCAGTTCTGGCCCTCGTTCTTCGAGAAGCCCAGACCCGGATCCAGGATGATCTGTTCCGGGGCGACGCCGGCCGCGTAGAGCTTGTCGCGGATGCCAGCGAGTTCCGCGGCGACGTCTTCCGCCACGTTTCCGTAGTCGGTCAGCGAGTCCATCGTGCTGGCGTTGCCGCGGCGGTGGGTCAGGATGTAGGGCGCCTTGCTGCGGGCCACGAGTTCCGCCATCTCCGGCTCCATGGTCAGCCCGGAGACGTCATTGATGATCGTGGCGCCGGCCCCGAGCGCCGCGGCGGCGGTAGCGGCGTGCGTCGTGTCGATGCTGACGAGTGCACCGGCCTTGACCAGCGCCTGGATCACGGGCAGCACCCGTTTCAGTTCCTCGTCAACGCTGACTTCGACCGCGCCGGGGCGGGTTGATTCGCCGCCGACGTCGATGATGTCCGCGCCGCCGTAGAACATCCGCAAGCCCGCCGCAATAGCGGTGTCCGTGGTCGAGTGCTGGCCGCCGTCGCTGAAAGAGTCCGGGGTAACGTTCAGGATCCCCATGACAAGAGTCCGGTCCGAGGGGAGGTCTTCGAAGCTCGCCGCCGGGCGCGGTTTGCGCAGCAGGGGCAGGGGCGAGGTTGCGGGGCCGGTTCCGGGGGCTGCGGCTAGGGAGTCCATAGTCTGTTCTTACCTTCCGAGTATGAGGCTCATGGCTTCGGCACGGGTGGCCGGGTCATGCAGTTGCCCGCGTACCGCACTGGTGACGGTCTTGGCGCCGGGCTTGCGGATGCCGCGCATGGACATGCAGAGGTGTTCGCATTCGATCACGACGATCGCGCCGCGCGGTTTGAGGTGGGTGACGAGGGCTTCGACGATCTGGGTGGTCAGCCGTTCCTGCACCTGCGGGCGGCGGGCGAACATGTCCACCACCCGCGCCAGCTTGCTCAGGCCGGTGACCTTGCCGTCATGCGAGGGGATATAGCCCACATGCGCCACCCCGTGGAACGGCACCAGATGGTGCTCGCAGGTGGAGTAGAACGGGATGTCCTTGACCAGCACCAGTTCCTCGTGGTCCAGCTCAAAGGTAGTCGCCAGGATCTCCGCCGGATCATGGTGCAGGCCGGCAAACATCTCCGTGTAGGCCTTGGCGACCCGCTTCGGGGTGTCCACGAGGCCGCTCCGGTCCGGATCTTCCCCGATGGCCAGCAGGATCTCACGCACCGCCGCCTCGATCCGGGGACGGTCCACCTTGGCGACGGTGTGCTTGGCGGGTTCTCCCGCCGCCGCAGGAGCGTCGGTGGCGGGAGGGTCGTTGGCGGGAGGGTCGTTGGCGGGAGGGTCGTTGGCGGGAGCGTCTCTGGCGGAATCGTCGTTGTCACTGATGAAAGAAGTCACAACAGAAGCCTAGCCGGGACGGCCATCAGGCCCGCGATCCGTCACACCGCCCTGGAACGGCTCCTGTCCGGAGACCCCCTGGGCGTGCGGCGGCATGGCGTCGAGCGGTTCCTCGAGCCGGGCCTCCTTGGCCTCCTCCTGTGCTTCGCGTTCGGCCTTCTCCAGGCGGGACTCCACCGGGCCGGCGTCCTGGATCGGGCGGGTCTCCTTGGACAGCCAGACATCGCGGAAGTCGCGCTTGCGGATGTGCGTGAAGACCTCGGCGATTTCGGCCTGGTTCAGGGTTTCGCGTTCCAGCAGCTCAAGGGCGAGCTCGTCCAGCACGTCCCGGTTCTCGGTGAGGATGGCGTAGGCCTCATCGTGGGCCCCGTCGATCAGGCGGCGGACTTCCTCGTCCACAATGTAGGCGATCTGGTCAGAGTAGTTGCGCTCGTGGCCGGCGTCGCGGCCCAGGAAGGGCTCGCCGCCGCCCTGGCCGAGGCGCACCGCGCCGACGCGTTCGCTCATGCCGAATTCGGTGACCATCCTGCGGGCGATCCCGGTGGCCTTTTCGATGTCGTTGGACGCGCCGGTGGACGGATCGTGGAAGACCAGCTCCTCGGCGACGCGGCCGCCCATGGCGTAGGCCATCTGGTCCAGCAGTTCGTTGCGGGTCACGGAGTACTTGTCGTTCTCCGGGACCACCATGGTGTAGCCCAGGGCGCGGCCGCGGGGCAGGATGGTGATCTTGGTGACCGGAGCCGAGTTGCGCAGGGCCGCTGCCACCAGGGCGTGGCCGCCCTCGTGGTAGGCGGTGACCTTGCGTTCGTGTTCCTTCATGACCCGGCTGCGCTTCTGCGGGCCGGCCATGACGCGGTCGATAGCCTCGTCGAGGGCGCGGTCGTCAATCAGGTTGGCGTTGGAGCGGGCGGTCAGCAGCGCGGCCTCGTTGAGCACGTTGGCCAGGTCCGCGCCGGTATAGCCGGGCGTCTTCTTGGCCACGGCCCTCAGGTCGACGCCGGGAGCCATCGGCTTGCCCTTCGCGTGGACCTTCAGGATCTGGTCGCGGCCGATCAGGTCGGGGGCCTCGACGCCAATCTGGCGGTCGAAGCGGCCCGGGCGCAGCAGGGCCGGGTCAAGGACGTCGGGGCGGTTGGTGGCCGCGATCAGGATGACGTTGGTCTTGACGTCGAAGCCGTCCATTTCAACCAGCAGCTGGTTGAGGGTCTGTTCGCGCTCGTCGTTGCCGCCGCCGATGCCGGCGCCGCGGTGACGGCCGACGGCGTCGATCTCGTCCACGAAGATGATGGCGGGCGCGTTGGCCTTGGCCTGCTCGAACAGGTCGCGGACACGGGAAGCGCCCACGCCGACGAACATTTCAACAAAGTCGGAGCCGGAGATGGAGAAGAACGGCACGCCTGCCTCGCCGGCGACGGCACGGGCCAGCAGCGTCTTTCCGGTTCCGGGCGGGCCGTAGAGCAGCACGCCCTTGGGGATCTTGGCGCCGACGGCCTGGAACTTGGCCGGCTCCGCGAGGAACTCCTTGATCTCTTCGAGTTCTTCCACGGCCTCGTCGGCACCGGCAACGTCACTGAACGTGACCTGCGGCATGTCCTTGTTCACCAGCTTGGCCTTGGACTTGCCGAACTGCATGACCTTAGAGCCGCCGCCCTGCATGCGGGAGAGCAGGAACCAGAACAGGACGCCGAGCAGCAGCACGGGGATCAGCAGGGAGAACAGCCCGGTGAACCAGTTGTTCTCGAGCGGCTGGTCGGTGAAGCCGCTCGGCGGCTTGGCATCGGTGACAGCCTTCACGACGTCGGCGGCGCGGGCGTTGACGTAGTAGAACTGGACGTTCTTGCCCTTGTCCTGCCCGTCCACCTGCAGGCTGTCCTTCAGGACCAGGTCCACCCG
Source organism: Arthrobacter sp. UYEF20 (assembly GCF_040546335.1). Lineage (NCBI taxonomy): Bacteria > Bacillati > Actinomycetota > Actinomycetes > Micrococcales > Micrococcaceae > Arthrobacter > Arthrobacter sp. UYEF20. The sequence continues at coordinate 108,061 of NZ_JBEPNP010000001.1, forward strand.
GTTTTCGGCGTCGAAGATCTTGGCCTGTTCAATCTTGCCGTTGTCCGCCAACAGCGCGAGGCCCTTGTCCGTGTCGATCCGGGCGGAGCCGCCAGGTGCAAGGGTGGCAAAGGCCAGCAGGAGCATGCCAACAACAACGACAATCCAGATGCCCGGGCCCTTGAAGAAACTCTTAGCTTTCATCTGTTCGGGGCTGGCCCCGTCCCTCCTGGTAGTGCTGCACGGCGAGCGGTCTGCGCGCGTGTGGTGCTGCGTCAGCTTCTAGCTATACACCGTCGCAGTGACTCACGCACGGTGGAGACCAAAAGTTCCCTGTCGGCGTAGCGGGGCACGGCACGGACGGCTCCGGCGAGGCCCAGGAAAGGGCCCGGCACCGCGCCGGGGCGGGAGCTTCCTACTCGTAGACGTGCGGCGCGAGGGTGCCGACGAAGTCCAGGTTGCGGTACTTCTCGGCGTAGTCCAGGCCGTAGCCGACGACGAACTCATTGGGGATGTCGTAGCCGACGTACTTGACGTCGATCTTGACCTTGGCCGCCGTGGGCTTGCGGAAGGCGGTGCAGATTTCCACCGAGGCCGTGCCGCGTGATTCCAGGTTGGTCTTGAGCCAGGACAGGGTCAGGCCCGAGTCGATGATGTCCTCGACGATCAGGACGTCCTTGCCCATCAGATCGGTGTCGAGGTCCTTGAGGATACGGACCACGCCGGAGGACTGGGTCCCGGAACCGTAGGACGAGACGGCCATCCAGTCCATCGAGACGTGGCTGTGCAGTGCGCGGGCGAGGTCGGCCATGACCATGACAGCGCCCTTGAGCACGCCGACGATCAGCAGATCGCGGCCTTCGTAGTCTTTGTCGATCTGGGCAGCCAGTTCGGTGATCCGGGACTGGATCTGCTCCTTGGAGTACAGAACGTGCTTGAGGTCTGCCTGGACGTCGTTTGAATCCACCAATGACTCCTGTGTAGATGCGGGGCGTGTAGATGCGGGGGCGACTATATTTGGGGCGGCTTTTGAGGCCGGAATACAAGCTTCCCACAGCGGGCGCCCTCCCGGTGAACACCGGAGGGGGCGGACTGGTCCTCGGCGAGCAGCTGGGCGAGGGACAAGCGGTAGACGCTGACCCCGCCGGGGAGTTCCACCGGACCCGCCGATCCGTGCCGGCGCAGCAGGGCCTCCGCCGCGAGGAGGCGCTGGTAGCTGGGCTGTTGACCGCCGACGGCGGCGGCCGCCTTGGCGATGACCCGGAACCTCACGGCCGGAGCCAGTTCGCGTAAGGCTGTCTCCGGGAGGCTGATGCCGGCTGCCGACCGCTCCTGCAGCCGGGCGAAGGTGCCGTTCGCCACGTCCTCGAGGTAGTCGGCGTCGAGCTGCAGGATGGCGGCGGTCCGGGCCAGCGACTCCGCGACGCCGGGGCCCAGCTTTTCCTCCAGCACGGGCAGCACTTCAACGCGGGTCCGGGATCTGGCGTAGGCGGGGTCGGCGTTGGACGGATCGTGCCAGGGTTCCAGGCCCTCGACGGCGCAGATCTCCAGGGTATCGGCACGCCGGAGGCCCAGGAAGGGCCGCAGCAGGCGTCCGCGGGCTGGCCGCATCCCGGCCAGTGACCGGGTGCCCGAGCCCCGGGCCAGGCCCAGCAGGACCTGTTCGGCCTGGTCATCGAGGGTGTGCCCGAGCAGGATCGCGCCGGCACCGGTGCGATCCGCTGCCTCTTCCAGGGCGGCGTGCCGGGCCTGCCGGGCGGCAGCTTCCGGGCCCATGCCGGCGGCAGCGACGTCCACGGTCCGGATTTCGACGGGGGCGAGTCCCAGCTCGCGCAGCACCTCGGCCGTGGTGGCGGCGACCCCGGCGGAGCCCGGCTGCAGCTGGTGGTCGACCACCACCGCGCCGACAGAGACGGGGTGGCCCTCAACGTGCCCCCGCCGGGCGAAATACGCGGCGACGGCGGCCAGGGCCAGCGAGTCCGGTCCCCCGCTGCAGGCAACCAGGACGCGTTCCGGATAGCGGGCTTCGGCCAGGGCGTCCTGCAGCATTTTCCGCGCGGCGCCGACGACGGGAGCCAGCCGCCCTGGCCGGCGTCGTCCGCTGGCAACGGAAGGAGAAGCGGCGGGTGCGGCATGCCCCGCGGGCACGGGTTTGCCGGCGGTCACGGGATTGCCGGCGGGTGGATTGCTGGCGGGCACGGTTATTAGAGCCCCATCCGGTCGAGCCACAGCTTGGAATCGTGGATCTCGGCCTCGGTCGGCAGCTGGCCGGCGGACTCCCAGACCCTGTTGAAGCCTCCCATGCCGGCCACTGCCACCACTTCCCGGACGAACTTCGCGCCGTCGCTGTACTGGCGCATTTTGGCGTCGAGGCCCAGGAGGCTGCGGACGAACTTCTCAATCACGCCGCGGTCCTTGTCCCGGGAGTTGAAGCGCTGCCGGATGGTTTTCACGGACGGTACGATGCTGGCGTCGACGGCGTCCATCACCACATTGGCGTGGCCTTCGAGCAGGCTCATCAGGGCCGTCAGGCGGGAGAGCGCCTCCTTTTCCTCCGGGTTCTGCAGCAGGTCCAGGATGGCTCCGCGGCTGGGGGCGGCGCCTGCTGCGGTGCGGTCCTTGAGCGATTTCGCTGCCGCCGAGGCGCGCTCCATCAGGGAATCGACGTTGCCGAGGAGCAGCCCGCTGAGGTTTTCGATCTCGTCCAGCATGTGGTGCCGCAGCCAGGGCGCCGCGGCGAACTGCACCCGGTGGGTCTGTTCGTGGAGGCAGACCCAGAGCCGGAAGTCCTCGGGTTCGACGTTGAGCTCGCGTTCCACCGAGATGATGTTGGGCGCCACAAGCAGCAGGCGTCCCGCGGCGGGGGCAGACGAGCTCTCGGCGAGGGCGGAGAAGGGGTCGTACTGGCCGAGGACCTTGCTCGAGAGGAACGCCAGGATGGCGCCAAGCTGGCTGCCGGTGATGGCGCCGCTGACGCTGGCAGCACCGGGGCTCAGGGTGCCGCGGTGGCCCTCGAGCATTTTTTCCATCGCGGGTTTAAGCATGACGGCGAAGCTCTGGGTGTTGGCCCTGGCCCAGGAGGCCCGGTCCACCACGAGGACCGAGGAATCCCGCAGGTCCCTGGCGGCCTCGAGGCCGGTGATGTCATGGACGTAGGGCACCGAACGGTCCGCCATGAGGCGCAGGTTCGCCACCGCGGCGGCGATCTCGGCCGGTTCCAGCACGGGACCGGGGGGTGTCAGCCTCGCGGCGGTGGACGCGGCAAGGTCCCAGTTGATCAGGGCTTGGGCTTGGGCAGACGTCTCGCGTGCAGAGGACTCCATAGGGTCCATCACATCACAACGGTCCGACTGTCCGCCTTAAACCTGGCTGCTCGCCTTCAACTCGCCTTAAATTCGTCCGGCTGCGAACGGCAAGGGACGCCCGGGCGGGCGGAAGCGCGTCCCGACGGCGCTTCCTGTCAGCGGCAGCCGCAGCCTGCCAGGACGGACGCCGTGCGGTCCAGTGCCGTCTTGTTGGCTGCGCCCGGGGCGAGGCCGTTGCCGATGAACGAAAACACCAGGAGCCGGCCGTCGGCGTCGACCACGTAGCCGCTGAGGGCGATCACGGTGTTCAACGTCCCGGTTTTGGCGCGGACCAGGCCCGCCCCCCGCGCGGTGGACGCGTCGGTGTAGCGGTCCCCGAGCGTGCCAGTGAGTCCGGCGACGGGGAATCCGGCCAGGGCCGCCCGGAGCCGGGTGTCCGTCCCGGAGGTGATGGCGCGGACCACTTCCGCCAGCTGGCGGGCGGAGACCCGGTTGGCGAGCGCCAGGCCGGACACGTCGGCGGCGCGGAGCGTGGCCGTGTCCACGTCGAGCTCGCCGAGCTGTTGCAGCACGGCCGCGGCGGCGCCGTCGTTGCTGGCGGGCTTGCCGACGGCGAGGGCTGTCATCCGGCCCATCACCTCGGTGAGGTAGTTGTCCGAGGTCCGCAACAGCAGATCCACCTGCTGGCCCACCGTGGCCGACTGGACCTCGGCCAGCACCTTGGCCTCCCCCGCTGATCCGGCCGATCCGGCCTCCTCGGCTGATCCGGCGGGGGCGCGTACGACGCCGGGCGCCACCGTGAGCCCGGCCGGCGCTCCGGCCGCCGATAGCTGCGCCCAGAACGCCTCGGCGGCAGTCATGGCGGCGTCCTGGGGGCGTGGCCCGGTGGTCTTGGCGGGGTCGAACCGGGCAGAGTTCAGCGCCAGCGGGAACAGCGGGGCCATCTCGCCGGCTGCAACGTCCTCCGCGCTCCAGGCCGGGTTGAGGGACGGGCCGGTAAAAAGGGAATCATCCAGCAGCACGGTCACGGTGCCGGAGACGCCGTCCGCCTGGAGGGCCCGGACGGTGGACTGCGCGAGCGTGGCGAGCCCGGCATGGCCCAGGACGGCTTCCGGGGCGGAGTCGCCGGCGCCCAGGAGCACGTCTCCCCCGCCGGCGAGGATGACAGTGCCTGGGGCGGAGCCGGCCAGGACCCGCGTGCTGAACCGCCGGTCCGGGCCGAGGGTCCGCAGCGCTGCGCTGGCCGTCAGGAGCTTCATGTTGGAGGCCGGAACCCTGACCTTGTCCGCGGAGCGGTCAAAGAGCAGCTTTCCGGTGGCGGCGTCCTGCACTACCCCGGTGAAGGTTCCGGCGCCGTCGGTCTTCAGGGTTTCATTGAGCTGGGCGGCCAGGGTGCCGGGCTCCGGGACGGGTGCGGCAGCGCTGAGCGGTTCAATCCCGGCGCCGCTGCGGGCGGCCAGGGCAGCCGGCGGCTGCTGCCACGGCGGGGCGGACGCGACGGGTTCCGCGGAGGCATTGTGGCCAAGGAAAGCCGGGGCGATTATGAGGCCCGCGGGAACGGCGAGCGCCAGGACCAGGAGGGTCAGGAGCAGCATCGGGACGATCCCCCGGAGCGGGCCGGGCACCTGGTCCGTGCCTGCGCTGCCGGTTCTGAGTTTCATGCTGCTGTTGGTCCTTCGGTCCTGACATGTCCCCGCTAGTTCCTGAAACCAGGGCCTCTCGCTATATCCTCAATAGTAGTCGGCGGCAAGTGCAGTCCTTTCTGCGCGCCGCGCACCCCCTGAATCCGTCGAGGAGCATTCCATGAAGCATGACGTGACCATCGAGATCCCCAAGGGATCACGCGTCAAGTACGAAATTGATCACGAGACCGGCCGCGTCCGCCTGGACCGCGTGCTGTTCACCTCCATGCAGTACCCCACGCACTACGGTTTCTTCGAGAACACCCTGGGCGAAGACGGCGATCCGCTGGATGCCCTGGTGCTGCTGCAGGACTTCGACCTGCACCCCGGCGTCATCGTTGAGTCCCGCCCCATCGGCGTGTTCAACATGACCGACGACGGCGGCGGCGACGCCAAGGTGCTCTGCGTGCCGGCCGACGCCCGCTTCGATCACATCAACGAGATCGGCGACGTCAGCGAGTACCTGATCAAGGAGATCGAGCACTTCTTCACCCGTTACAAGGACCTGGAGCCGGGCAAGTGGGTCAAGGCCGAGGGCTGGGGCGACCGCGCCGCGGCCGAAGCCGAGCTCGAGGCTTCCATCCAGCGCTACGTACCGCACACGCACTAACCTTCGCCCGCCCCGCCAAAGCGCGAACGGACACTTGGGGCCCCGACCGCTTGACTTTGCCGAGGGCTTTAGGGGCCTCGAGTGTCCGTTCGGCGGTTGTCAGTGGCGCGCCGGTAATGTGTGGAATCGTTGGCTCATGAACACCAGCCCTGCCTTTGATCCGCTCTGCGGTCCGATCACCGGATGGCGGGACGGTGACGTGGTGCGCGCCACGGGCATTCCCTACGCCACAGCCGGACGTTTCCAGGCTCCGGTGAGTGCACCCGACTGGACCGGCGTCCGCGCTGCAACGTTCCTCTCCCCGGCGTGCCCGCAGGGACCGGTGCCGTTCCTGGACGACATCCTCGGCACCCGTTACGGCGAGCTCCCCGGCAGTGAGGACTGCCAGCGCCTCTCGATCACGCTGCCGGCGGACCTCGATAAAGATGAGCGGGTGCCGGTCATGGTGTGGCTGCACGGCGGGTCCTATACGTCCGGCTCCGGGGACCTGGCAATCTTCGACCCCAAGGCCCTGGTGGCCGAGACCCGGGTCATCGTCGTTTCCGTGACCTACCGCCTGGGCCTGTTCGGATACCTGGCCACCGGCACGGGCCGGCCCGCCAACCTCGGCCTCCTGGACCAGCTGGAGGCGTTCCGCTGGGTGCAGCGCAATATCGGCGCCTTCGGCGGCGACCCTGGTCGCGTCACCGCTTTCGGTCAGTCTGCGGGAGGCGACGCCGTCGCCCACCTCATGGCGACGGCGGACGCACCATCTCTGTTCCAGCGCGCCATCATTCAAAGTGCACCCCTGGGCATTTCCCGGGGAAGGCAAAAGATGAACACCGCCATGGGGATCGCAGCGGAAGCCGTCACCGATGACACGCCGGCCCTGGACGTCGTCGCCATTGAGGAAAAAGTGGCGCACGTGGCCCGAAGGTTCGGCCTGACGGCTGCCATGCCGTTCGGCACGCAATACGGGCACTCACCCCTGCCGGCCGAATCCGGAATTGAGGATGCGTGGAACACGGCCGCCCCGGAGATCGAGGTCCTGATCGGGCACACATCCGAAGAAGCCCGGCTGTTCCTGCCGGGCAACCCGCATTTGAGCCGGGTGGCCAGGGTCCCGGTCCTCGGTAGCGCCATCCTCAAGATCATCAGCTGGGCCGTGACGGAAACGGTCTATGGCAGATCAGCCAGGAGGTTTGCCCGGCGGCATTCGCAGGCGGGAGGCAAGGCTTACAGCTACGTACTGTCATGGGGCGCGCCGGGAAATTTCTACGGGGCCGCCCATACCGTTGATCTGCCGCTGCTGTTCGGAGACCAACGGACCTGGGAAGGTGCAGGGCTGCTTACCGGCGCCACCTGGGAGGAAATCAACGCACAGGGCCGGGCCCTCCGCGCTGTTTGGGCCCGTTTCGCCTACGGGGACGGCCTTGGCAGCCGGGGCGAGATCCCCGGGGCACTCCGGTACCGCGCGGTCTGAGCCGGATGGTCTGAGCCGGGCGGTCCGAGCCGGGCGGGCGGTAGATTGCTCGTATGCCCATGCCGCTGACCACTATCCCGGGCGGATCCCGGTGAGGACCCTCGGCGTCGACTTTGCCGGACGCCTTCCTTCTCTTCCTTGCCGGGCACCTGAACTTCCGGGAGTCAGCGACTACGCCCGTGCCGTGGCTATCAGGGCCTCCATAGCCCGGATGGCCTTCTTGAGTTGGTCGGCAGTGACGGGGTTGTACCCGTAGCCGGCGCGAGTCTTCATGCCCAGCAAAGTGTTGAGGTGCTTTCCGGCCGCCTTGTCTACCGTCTTCAGAAGAGTCACAGCGTCGTTGTGATCTTGACCCTGGGCATACTCTCCGAGGGCTGCGATGCAAATTGCATCCGATGCAGCTATTCCGGCGTGCACGCACAGCGTCACAACCGCGTCCGCCACCTCTTGGTGCTCATCAACCAGGGCTAGCGCGTCGGTGGCTACCCGTTGGAACTGCTCGGCCTTACCCAGCCGACCTTTACGAACTGAATCGTCACCTGTAACCGTTCTCACCCGGGAACCCGGCTTGACCGCAGAGCCTGCCGGAGCCAGCCTGCCTTTCCTGCGATATCCAGGCCTTCCTTAGCGATTGACTCAAAGATCGGGGCAGGGCGGATCTCTCGTTCCCGGTACACCAAAGGGCGGGCGTCGTTGCCGGTCCAAGCGCTTATTTTCATCGCCAAGGCTGCGATTCGTTCCTCCGCCAGGTCGTCATCAACATCGTTCGGCAGGGCGATGAAAATATCAATATCGCTATCAGTTCGCATTTCGTTCCTGGCGGCCGAGCCGAAGATCTTTACTGCGCGGGGAGCGAATTCCCATGAACTGACTTCGCGTCGAATGCGATCGGCAAGCTGAGTTTTTGCAGTCGCCATCGCCACCACCGCATCGGCAATCAAGTGCTCACGGTTCAGATGGTACGTATGTGTCCTTCCCGCGACTCTTTCCAGAACAACACCGTGTTCGGTGAGGCGATTGAGTGCCTTACGTACGCCTGCGAGCGAGCCGCGTTCCGGCAACAGCTTGACGATCTGCGGAACAGTGAATTCTGCATCCGCTCGGGCAAGCACGTACAGCACGCCCATGTCTAGGGAGGGGCTGATCGCCGTAAGTGGGTTCTGTAACCGCATCCCAGGTCCTGTCATCTACTATTGTGCATTTAGATACACAATAGTGCATCCTCGGAGTCCACGTCTCCTGCTGTGCCGACGTCTACCCGGCGGCTTCGCTGAAATCCTGGAGCCTGCCCGCCCGCGGTTACAAGGGACGGGGGCGCAACGGAAACGGCGCTTAGGCACGACGACGTGGCTACTGGAGCCGCAGCGACCAGCCCCTGATCTCCGCCGGGTCCTCGCCGTGGACGCGGGTGTGGTCCCTGGCCCGCATCCGGCTGTCCTGCAGCGACTGCCGCAGCAGCGAATGCTTCTCCGACAGCCCGGGCACCCGGTCGATCGCATCGATGGCGAGCTGGAAGCGGTCGATCCCGTTGAGCATGGCCATGTCGAACGGAGTGGTGGTGGTGCCCTCCTCCTGGTAGCCGCGCACGTGCAGCCCACCATGGTTGGTCCGGCGGTAGGTGAGCCGGTGGATCAGGGCCGGATAGCCGTGGTACGCGAAAATGACCGGCTTGTCCGCCGTGAAGATGCCGTCGAAGTCCCGTGAGCCGAGCCCGTGCGGGTGCTCACTGGCATCCTGGAGCCGCATCAGGTCCACCACGTTGACCACCCGGATCTTCAGTCCGGGGACGCCCTGCTTCAGCAGGTCCGCGGCGGCAACAGTTTCGATTGTCGGCACATCACCGGCGCAGGCGAGGACGACGTCGGGCTCCTCGCCGGGGGTCTCCGAGCCGGCGAACTGCCAGATGCCGAGGCCGCGGCGGCAGTGGTGCGCGGCCTCTTCCGGGCCCAGCCAGGTCGGTGATGGCTGCTTGCCGCTGACCACGATGTTCACATAGTCCCGGGAACCCAGGCAGTGCTCCATCACGGCCAGCAGGGTGTTCGCATCCGGCGGCAGGTAGACCCGGATGACCTCGGCCTTCTTGTTCACGGCGTGGTCGATGAAGCCGGGGTCCTGGTGCGAGAAACCGTTGTGGTCCTGCTGCCAGACGTGCGAGGACAGCACGTAGTTCAGCGAGGCCACCGGCCGGCGCCACGGCAGCTGCCGGTGGACCTTGAGCCACTTGGCGTGCTGGTTGAACATCGAATCCACGATGTGGATGAAGGCCTCGTAGCAGTTGAAGACGCCGTGCCGGCCGGTCAGGAGGTAGCCCTCCACCCAGCCCTGGCAGAGGTGTTCGCTCAGCACCTCCATCACGCGGCCGGCCCGGGCGATGTGCTCGTCCAGGCTGTCGATCCGGTACTGCCAGACCTTGTCCGTGACCTCGTAGACGTCCTGCAGGCGGTTGGAGGCGGTCTCGTCCGGGCCGAAGAGCCGGAACGTCGCCGGGTTCAGCGCGATCACATCGCGCAGCCAGGAGCCGAGCGTGGTCATCGGGCTGATGCGTTCGACGCCCGGTTCGGGGACGTCGACGGCGTGCCGGGCGTAGCCGGGCAGCTTGAGCGGGCGCAGCAGGAGTCCGCCGTTGGCATGCGGCGTCGCGCTCATCCGCAGCTCCCCGGCCGGCGCGTTTGCGGCGATCTCCGGGTTCAGCCGGCCCCGCTCGTCAAAGAGCTCTTCGGGGCGGTAGGACTCGAGCCACTGCTGCAGGTGGGACAGGTGGTCCGGGTTGGTGCGGACCTCGTTCAGCGGGACCTGATGGCTGCGCCAGGTGCCCTCCACCTGCAGCCCGTCCACCATTTTCGGCCCGGTCCAGCCCTTCGGGGAACGCAGCACGATCATCGGCCACCGCGCGGCGGCGGCGCCGGCGCCGGAGTGGTCGGTCTCCGTGTCGCCGTCGCGGCGCCGCGCCTGGATCGCCCGGATTTCCGCCAGGCACTCGTCGAGGGCGGCGGCGAAGGCCTGGTGTGCGGCAGCGGTGTCGTCCGGGTCAGCCACCGTCACGAAGTGCGGCTCATGTCCGTAGCCGCGCAGGAGCTGCTCCAGCTGGGTCTCGGGCATCCGGGCCAGGATGGTGGGGTTGGCGATCTTGTAGCCGTTCAGGTGCAGGATGGGCAGCACCGCGCCGTCCGCGGCCGGGTCCAGGAAGTTGTGGGAGTGCCAGCCCGCGGCCAGGGGGCCCGTTTCCGCCTCACCGTCGCCGATCACGACGGCGGTGATCAGCCCGGGGTTGTCGAAAACAGAGCCGTAGGCGTGCGCCAGCGAATAGCCGAGCTCACCGCCCTCACTGATGGATCCCGGGGTTTCCGGAGCGGCGTGGCTGGGGATTCCGCCGGGGTAGGAGAACTGCCGGAACAGCTCCGCCATGCCCTGCCCGTCGTCGCCCACCTGGCCGTAGATCTCGGAGTAGGTGCCCTCGAGCCAGGCGTTCGCCACCACTGCGGGACCTCCGTGGCCCGGCCCGGCGACGAAGAGCATTGGCTGCCGGTCCCGGCGGATGACCCGGTTCAGGTGGGCGTAGACGAAGTTGAGCCCCGGCGTGGTGCCCCAGTGGCCCAGCAGCCGGGACTTCGTGTCGCCGGCGCTGAGGGGTTCCTTCAGCAGGGGGTTTGAGCGGAGGTAGATCTGCCCCACCGAGAGGTAGTTGGCGGCCCGCCACCAGCGGTCCACCAGGGCCAGTGCTGCTTCATCAAGGGCGTTGCGGGAGGCACCGGCCGGCTGCGCCCCGACGGCCCCGGCCGGACTCAGCCGGGGGTTCCCGGTCACGTCATCGTTCACGTCGCTGGTCACTTCGGTCCTCGCTTCGCTCGGGCCCCCGGCGGTGGGGTGTCCTCCATCGCAACACGTCCCCGGACGGGACACAAGGCCGGCGGCGGCGGGCCGGCCCGCTCTTGCCTCCGATTTACCAGCAGGTAGTGTTTGATCCAGAATGTTCACGCTGACCATCAACCAAACCGACAGCCGGCGCGACGGCGACCGCGTGCCGCAGCTCCTCAAGGACCTGCGGCACATTCCGGCGCGCCTCGATTTCGACCGCTCGGTGGAGGACGAGGTCCAGGGCATTGTGGACTGCCCGCACCAGGCCGTGGAAGCTGCGATGATCGCACTGCGCAGCGGCAGCTGGTACGTCGGAATCGGGGTGGGGCCGGTGAACGAACCGCTGCCCAACCAGATCAAGGATGCTTCCGGCCACGGGCTGATCTATGCGCGGCGGGCCGTTGACCGGCTGCGCAACGGCAAGGACCGGCTCCCGGTGGCGGTGGAAGGCCCGTTGGCGGACCTCGCGGCGGAATCGGAGGCCGTGCTGCGGCTGCTGGGCCATATTGTTCACGGCCGGAGCCAGGCGGAATGGCGGGTCCTGGACCTGTTGACTCCGGGCGTCCGCGGACAGCAGAAAGCCGTCGCGATGGAACTCGGCATCACGACGCAGGCGGTCAGCAAGGCCGTGGCCCGGGCACAGTGGAACGAGGAACACGCCGCACGGCCCGCCGCCGCCCGGCTGTTGGGCCTCATCCTGGAGGTCCGCTGACCGGTTCGGCGGCGACAAAGGGCTGCAGGGCCGGGGGCGCTGGACACTCCTCGTAGAGCACAGCCCCAATAAAGGCGGCAGTTTCCTAAACGAGGAGGCTGCGCAGCACGTGGGCTGCGCCGTCGTCGTAAACGGAGTGGGTAACCTCGTTCGCGGCGGCGATGACCTCCTCCGGCGCCTGTCCCATGGCCACCCCGCGGGCGGCCCACGTGAGCATCTCGATGTCGTTCCGGCCGTCGCCGACGGCGATCGTGCGGTGTGCCTCGATGTCCAGCCGGCCGCGGAGCTGCTCCAGGGCGCTGGCCTTGGTGACGCCGGCGGCGGCAATGTCCAGCCAGGCTGTCCAGCCGACCGAGTACGTCACCCCGGCCAGTCCGATGTGCCGGATTGCCGTGTTGAACTCCTCGGGCGTGTTTTCGGAGCTGAACACCACCACACGCACCGCGGTGGCCTCCAGCATGGTCTGGAAGTCGACGCCGATGGCCTCCACGCCGAAGCTGGCGTCCTGGAAGCGCTCGGTGGAGAGGAAGTTGCCGTCTTCGTCCTCCAGCGCGTACTTGGCCGTGGGCAGTCGCTTGCGCAAGGCGCGGAGGACCGGACCCGGGTCGAAGGTTGCCTTGTGGAGAACCTCGTAGCCGGCGGACAGGCTGGAATCGAGACGAAGGGTCACGCCGCCGTTCGAACACACGGCATAGCCGTTCTCGATGCCGATGTGCTCGATGATGGGTAGCGTGGCGTTGAGTGAGCGGCCCGTCGCGATCATGACGTGGTGGCCGGCGGCCACGACATCCTGGGCCGCCTCGCGGACCGGGACGGACATGTGGCCGTCGTGGTCGACCAGCGTGCCGTCGACGTCGAGGGCGATCATCAGCTTGTGGCCGTTGTTGTTCTGGTTGTTCTGGACGTTATTTCGCCGGTCATCGTTGCCGGCGACTGAGGTTTCAGTCAATGTTGTCATCTCACAAGTAGAGCAGACGCCCCCGACAGCCGCTAGGATCTACGCCACAGCACGCGGTGAACTCGGCGTGAACGCTGCGGGGCGTCGGGGGTTGGGGGGACCGCTACAGGACCGGGAAGACCGTCATTCCGCCAAGGTACTTCTGCAGGGCCGCGGGGACGTTAACGGAGCCGTCCGGGTTCTGGTGGTGTTCCAGGATCGCCACGATCCAGCGGGTGGTGGCCAGCGTGCCGTTCAGCGTGGCCACGGCACGGGTACCCTTGGGGGCCCCGTCCTCGTTCAGCACGCGTTCGCGGATGTTGAGCCGGCGTGCCTGGAAGGTGGTGCAGTTGGAGGTGGACGTCAGCTCGCGGTAGGCGCCCTGGGTGGGGACCCACGCCTCGCAGTCGAACTTCCGCGCGGCGGAATTGCCCAGATCTCCTGCGGCGGTGTCGATCACACGGTACGGCAGCTCGCACTTGGCCAGCATTTCCTCTTCCCAGGCCAGCAGGCGGGCGTGTTCGGCGGCCGCTTCCTCCACCGTGGTGTAGATGAACATCTCCACCTTGTTGAACTGGTGGACACGGATGATGCCGCGGGTGTCCTTGCCGTGCGAGCCGGCCTCGCGGCGGTAGCAGGAGCTTTGACCCGCATAGCGGATCGGGCCGGCGGAGAGGTCCAGGATCTCGTCCGAGTGGTAGCCGGCGAGGGCCACTTCCGAGGTGCCCACAAGGTAAAGGTCGTCTTCGGCGAGACGGTAGATTTCGGCGTCGTGCTTGACGTCGAAACCGGTTCCCTGCATGATTTCGGGGCGGACCAGCGTGGGGGTGATCATGGGCACGAAGCCGGCATCGATGGCCTGCTCCATGGCCATCTGCAGGAGTGCCATTTCCAGCCGGGCACCCACGCCGCGCAGGAAGTAGAACCGCGAGCCGGAAACTTTGGCGCCGCGTTCCATGTCGATGGCGCCGATCAGCTCACCGATCTCCAGGTGGTCCTTGGGCTCGAAGCCGGTGAATTCGCGAGGCGTGCCGACGGTCTTGACCACGATGTAGTCGTCTTCGCCCCCCGCGGGGACGCCGTCCTCGATGAGGTTGGGGATGCCGCGCAGCAGTTCCTCGTGGGCGGCCTGTGCGGCATCGGCCTCTGCGGAGGCGGCCTTGACCGACGCGGCCAGGACCCTGACGTCGGCAAGCAACGCCTGTTTTTCCTCGCCCTTGGCCTGCGCCACCTTCTTGCCGTAAACGTTTTGCTCGGCGCGCAGGTTCTCGAAGCTGATCAGCGCCGCGCGACGGGCCGAGTCCGCGGCCATGATCGCGTCCACCACTGATTCGTCGGCGCCGCGGGCGCGCTGGCTGGCACGGAACTTGTCCGGATTTTCGCTGAGGTCTTTTACATCGATCACCGGATAAGACTATCCAATCCGCGTTGCCTGGCTATCCGGCGGCATGGCAGCGGCGGGATAGTGTTGGAGCACAATGCGCGACTGGCTGCTGTACCTCATCATCGCTGGAGTCCTGGCGTTCGCCGTCTCCAGCTGGTGGGGAGTGCGCAGGCTGAAAGCCAAGCACACCCGCAGCGCCGTCTGGGAGCAAACGCACAGCCCAGGCCTGGGGCAGCAGAAGGTGGCGGTGGTGATGAACCCGATCAAGACCAAATCTGCCGAGGCCCGGGGGCTGATCGAGAGTGCATGCGCCTCAGCCGGCTGGGAGCCGCCGCGCTTCTTTGACACCACGGCCGAGGACGCCGGCTTTTCCCAGGCACGGGCTGCTGTGGAGTACGGTGCCGACGTCGTCCTGGCGGGCGGCGGTGACGGGACGGTGCGCGTCGTGGCCGAGATCCTGGCCGGCACGGACATCGCCATGGGCCTGATCCCGCTCGGCACCGGCAACCTCCTGGCGCGCAACATAGATCTTGACGTGAATGACGTGCACGGCAGCGTGCAGGCCGCCCTCTTCGGACACCAGCGGTTCATCGATACGGCGCGCATGCGGGTTGAAAACTCCAGGACCGGCCGGTCGTCGGAGCACACCTTCCTCGTGATCGCCGGCATCGGTATGGACGCCGAAATCGTGGGCGACACCAATGACGGGCTGAAGAAGGCAGTGGGCTGGCTGGCGTATACGGAAGCCGGTGTCCGGCATCTTCCCGGGCGCCGCAAGAAGGTCTCGGTCGCCCTCGATGACCAGCCCGAACAGTCCAGGAAAATCCGCAGCGTGCTGTTCGCCAATTGCGGGCTGATCCCCGGCGGCATCGACTTCATCCCCCAGGCCATGATCGATGACGGCATGCTGGACGTGGTGGTCATGAGCCCGCGCAGCGCCATCGGCTGGCTGGCGATGTATACAAAGATAGTCCTGAAGCACAACAGGAATCTGCCGGTGATGAGCTACTACCGCTCAGGGAAGGTGACCATCCGGTGCGCGGAACCCATGGCCACCCAGGTAGACGGCGACCCCTCCGGCGAGGCCACAAAGGTGACCGTCCAGGTGGCACCCGGATCGTTGCTGGTACGGGTCAGGAACGGCACCGAGGAAGACTAGGCGCTGGCTTCCTTCTTCGAAGCAGCATGTGCCGCATCCGCGGACTTCTTCGCCTCCGCAGCGGCCTTCGCGGCGCGCGCCTCGGACTGCTCGCGGATCATGGCCTGCTCCTCTTCGAAGCGCAGCCGGTCAGCACGGTCGGCGTCGTCACCGTCCCAGTCCTGGTTGTCAGCGGTCGGTTTGGGATTGACAATCATTCCCTGGCCGTCATTTTCTGTGCTGGTATTGGACATGACCTGCTCCCTCCGTTAGAGGACTTCCCCAATATGGATCAGGCAAGCATACGCACAGTTGCCTAGGCGTGGAAGTGCCCGGTGCGGCATTTGTCTACGCTCTGGGCGAAGCCCTCGGCGTATATTCCGGCACCAGAGATGCTCCTGCCAGAATATTTTTCACCCATGCATGTGCCGCGCGGAATGCCTGGTCCGAGGTATGCGGGGCCACGAGCGTCCGCTGACCGTCGGCACGGCCGTAGGAACCCAGGAAGCGGGTGGCCGGGCTGATCCGGTGCAGGCCGGCGAGGGCATCGGCGACCCTCGCATCGGCAACGTGGCCGTCCGCGTCGATACTGAAGAAGTAATGACCCAGGTACTGGCCGGTGGGCCGGGATTCGATCCGGCTCAGGTTCACCCCACGGGTAGCGAACTGGTCCAGGATCTCCATCAGGGCGCCCGGCCGGTCCTCCGGCAAGGGAACCACCACGGTGGTCTTGTCCGCGCCGGTCGGCTCGGGCAGGGCACCCGGCCGGCCCACGAGCACGAAGCGGGTGACGGCACCGGGGTTGTCCCCGATGTTCTCCGCCAGGACAGCCAGCCCTGGCTGCTCCGCCGCCACGATCGGGGCGCAGATGGCGGCGTCATAGTGGACGCCGTCCTCGAGAAGGCCCATCGCTGCCGCCGCTGTCGAGGAACCCGGAATGTATTCCGCATTGGGAATATTAGCGTCGACCCAGAGCCTGCACTGCGCCCAGGCGTGGCCGTGGGTGGAGATCCGGCGGATGTCTTCGATGCGGACACCGGGGCGGGCTGCCAGGACAAAGCTGATCGGCACGATGGCCTCCCGGAGGATGCGAAGCTCCTGCCCCGTGGCGATGGCGTCAAGGGTTGCCGTAACACCGCCCTCAACCGAGTTCTCGATCGGCACCATCGCCGCGTCCGCTGAGCCGTCCCGGACCTTGTCGAGCGCCGAATTCACATTGGACGCCGGGATGCGGATGGCCTGCGCCGCGCCCGGCACCTGCATCAGGGCAGCCTCGGTGAAGGTGCCCTCGGGCCCGAGGAAGGTGTAGGTGACGGGAGATGCGGGCATCGGCTCTTCTTTCTTCGCTTACAGGATGACTGGCTTGAGCCCGTTGTCGGACACCAGGGGCATGCCGGTTTCCAGCCACTGGTCCATGCCGCCGGCCACGTTCAGGGCGGAATACCCCTGGCCCACGAGCCACTGCGCGGCCCGGAATGAGCGTCCGCCGGTACGGCAGATGACGTAGAGGTCCTCATCCGGGTCCAGTTCGTCGATCCGTGCCGGGAGCTGGTCCAGCGGAATGTGCAGGGCACCTTCCGCGTGGCCCGCAACCCACTCATAGTTCTCGCGGACGTCCAGGATTCTGGCCTCTTCAGGGATGTCAGACACGGTGACGGTGTCGAAGTCGCTCATGTTGGTCCTTTCCGCAGCAATCAAGGTCTGCCACCAGCCTATCGCCAGCCACTGACGGCGCACCCCACCGGGCAGCACGTTACGCTTCTGGGATGGCGCAAAGGAGATCCCATGGCAGCTAACCGGCCCACCATCCTGGCAACCTCCGGCGGTTACAAAGCCGGGAACCGTACCCGGCTGGAGTTCGACCGCCTGGTGCATCACGCCGTCGAACTCGCCGGGGTGAGCGGGCGGGCGCCGCGGATCACGCACATCGGGACCGCCTCGGGAGATCAGCGCTGGTTCAATGCCGAGCTGGATGAGGCCGCCCGGGTCGCGGACTTTGACTTCAGCCATCTCAACCTCTTCACTATGCCTAACCATCCGGACCCCGAGGCGCACCTGATGGAACAGGACGTGGTCTGGGTCAACGGCGGTTCGGTGGTGAACCTGCTCGCCGTCTGGCGGGCGCACGGACTCGATGCCATCCTGCGGCGGGTGTGGGAACAGGGCGTGGTCCTCGCAGGCGTCTCCGCGGGATCGCTCTGCTGGTTCCAGGGCGGCACCACCGACTCCTTCGGCCCCGAACTCGCGGCGGTCACCAACGGCCTGGCGCTGCTGCCCTACGCCAACGGGGTGCACTACGACTCCGAGGCACGCCGGCGTCCCCTGGTGCACCGGCTCGTGGCCGACGGCACCCTCGGCGAGACGCATTGCACTGATGACGGTGTGGGGCTGGTCTATGTAGGTACCGAGCTGGTGGAGGCCGTGAGCGAGACCAGGGGCAAGGGCGCCTACATCGTGACCCGGCGTGACGGGGCGCGGGGGGACATATCCAGCGCCCACCCGGGGACATGCTCACCCCTTGCTGCCGGGACTGGGCATGATGCCACCATGTCCACTCCTGCGGCCCAGGAATGGGCATGTCCCCCGGGCGGGGAGGCCGCCGCAGCCGAGGAACGGCTGGAGCCGCGTTTCCTTGGCTGAAATCCACGAACTTTCCGCCGTCGAACTGCGCGATGTCCTGCGCTCCGGTGAAGTCTCGGCCCGCGAGGCGGCCGGGCATTTCCTGGACCGGATCGGGGCCGAGAACCCGCACCTCGGCGCGTTCATCACTGTCACGGCGGAGCAGGCCCTGAAGGACGCCGCCACGGCGGACGCGCGCCATGCCAGCGCGGCCCGCCACGGGGCTGCGCTGCCGATGCTGCACGGGATGCCCGTGGCGTTCAAGGACCTGACGGACGTCGCCGGCGTGGTCACCACCCATGGCAGCGCCGCCCTGGACCACAAGCCCGCCCTGGCCGACGCCGCGCTCACCTCCGTGCTGAAGGGCGCCGGCGCCATTTCCCTGGGCAAGACCCAGGTTCCGGAGTTCGGCCTGACGGCCTACAGCGAGAACCGGATCGCACCGCCGTCGCGCAACCCGTACGCGCTCAGCCGCAGTTCGGGCGGTTCCTCGGGCGGCAGCGCTGCCGCCGTGGCCGCCGGGTTGCTGCCCTTTGCCCCCGGGTCCGACGGCGGCGGCTCGGTCCGCATCCCGGCGGCGGCCTGCGGGCTCGTTGGACTCAAGCCCGGCCGCGGCCTGGTGCCCGCAGGGGAAAGCTCAGGCGACCCCGCGGGACTGGTTGCTACCGGCCCGCTGGCCCGCTCCGCAGCGGATGCGGCCCTGATGCTTGATGCGCTGGTGCCGGCGGAACCGGGTCCGCACCGAAATGCCGCGCCCAGCTACCTCGAACTCGCCGCCCAGGAACCGCCCCGGCTCCGGATCGGGGTGAGCCTGGACAGTCCGTGGCAGACGATCTTCCCCTTCACCCCGGGCCAGGAAGCCCTCGACGCGCTGGCGGCAGGCGTCAGGATGCTGGAGGCGTCGGGCCATGAAACCACGGAAGCCACGGTCCGCTACGACAACCGCTACCCGGACGCGTTCACCACTGCCTGGACCGCCGCCGTCGGAAGCGCCCGGATCGCTCCCCACCGCGAGGCGCTCCTGTCGCCGCTGACCCGCACGTTCCGGCGCCGGGCACAGCAGCGCAGCGCCGCCAAACTCAACGAGTCGTTAGGGTTCCTGCGGCTGTTCCAGCGGGACACGACTGTCCAGTACGCAGCCTGGGACCTGATGCTGATGCCTGCACTGGCGCAGACTCCCCGGCCGGTGGGCTGGTTCACCGGCGCCGCCCACGGCGACGGCTACTGGCCCGCCTCCGAGTGGACGGGCGACGCCGACGGCGACTACCGCAAACAGTGCGAGTTCGCGCCGTGGTCCTCGATGGTGAACGTATGCGGCTTGCCCGCCATCAGCATCCCGGTGCACTGGACCGGCGGCGCCCGGGGCGCCGGCCTGCCGATGGGAATCCAGCTGATCGGGCCGATGGGATCCGAGGCGCTGCTGCTGCAGGTGGCCGCGCAGTTGGGGTTCTAGCGCCGGTTCCGGTTGTACGGTGGACATGCCCAGTCCTGAAGCGACATGACTTGAGGCGACACCGTCTTGAAACGACATGAGAGGGATCGATGAAGATCACCGGTGCAGTACTCGAGGAAATCGGCCGCCCGCGCCCGTTCGCGGACTCCAGGCCCATCACCATCTCCGAACTGGAGCTGGACGGTCCCGGGCCCACTGAGATCCTGGTCCGGCTTGAGGCCGCCGGGATCTGCCATTCCGACCTGAGCGTTGTTGACGGCAACCGCGTGCGCCCGGTCCCGATGCTGCTCGGCCACGAGGCGGCGGGCCGCGTCGTCGAGGTCGGCTCCGAGGTCACGGACCTGGAACCGGGCCAGCGCGTGGTGATGTCCTTCCTGCCCCGCTGCGAAGAGTGCGAGAACTGCGCCGCGGACGGCCGGCTGCCCTGCACCGCCGGGTCGAAGAGCAACGGGGAGGGCACGCTGCTGCACGGCTCCACGCACCTGAGCCGCGGGGGTGAAAAGGTCTATCACCACCTCGGCGTCTCGGGCTTCGCCAGCCACGCCGTGGTGGACCGGGCCTCGGCCGTGCCGGTGGGCGACGACATTCCCGCGGACATCGCCGCCGTGCTCGGCTGCGCCGTCTTGACCGGCGGCGGGGCCGTCCTCAACGCGGCCCGGCCGGAGCCGAAGGACAGCATCATGATCGTGGGGCTCGGCGGCGTCGGCATGGCCGCCTTGATCACAGCCGTCTCCCAGGGCGTCTCCCGGATCGTGGCGGTGGACAGCCTCGAGGAGAAACTCGAGCACGCCCGCCGGCTGGGCGCCCACGAGGCGTACACCCCCCAGCAGGTCCTCGAGCAGGGCGTCAAGGCCAGGTATGTGATCGAATGCGCCGGAAATCCGCGTGCCTTCGAGACCGCCTTCGCGGCCACCGCCGTCGGCGGAACCACCATCACCGCGGGCCTGCCCTCGCCCGAGGCCCGGGCCGCGATCTCCCCGCTGACCATCACGGCCGAGGCCCGCACCATCGTGGGCAGCTACCTCGGCTCCGCCGTGCCTTCCCGCGACATCCCCAAGTACGCCCAGCTCTGGCGCGAAGGGAAGCTGCCCGTCGAGGAGCTGATCTCAGCCCGCATAGCACTGGCCGACATCAATCAGGCCATGGACCAGCTGGCCGACGGGAAAGCCGTCCGCCAGGTCATCATCTTCGACGCCGGGTAGCCCCTCATCCGGGTTCCGGCGGGGTCGCCGGAACGCTGCGGGGGTCGCCGGAAGCTTCGGGCGAACCCGCAGGTTTCCGGCGAACTCGGCACGGGCCGCCGGGCATCGGAAACAGGACGACGCGCTCCCCCTGGAACTTGCCCCGGGCCTCCGCGAATGTGACAATCGCGCGTCACAGTGTGAGCATTAAGTAAATGAGCACAACTCATTTATCCAATCCCCCCGCTACAACGCCGGGCGATACCTCCTTTTTTGGCCACCCAAAGATGCTGGCCAGCCTCTTCTCCGTAGAAATGTGGGAGCGCTTCTCCTTCTACGGAATGCAGGGAATCCTGCTCTACTACATGTACTTCACGGCGGCCCAGGGCGGCCTGGAAATTGAGCAGGGCCTGGCCGCCAGCCTGGTCGGCGCCTACGGCGGCGGCGTCTACCTCTCCACCATCCTCGGTGCCTGGCTCGCGGACCGGCTCTTCGGCTCCGAGCGCGTGCTGTTCGGCTCCGCCGTCATGATCATGGCCGGCCACATCGCGCTGGCCCTGGTACCAGGGATTCCCGGGCTGATCACCGGCCTCGTGCTGGTTGGGGTGGGTTCCGGCGGCCTCAAGGCCAACGCCACCGCCCTGGTGGGAAGCCTGTACCGCGAGAAGGATGAACGCCGCGACGCCGGCTTCTCCATCTTCTACATGGGCATCAACGCCGGCGCCCTGATCGGCCCGCTGGTGACCGGCTGGCTGCAGGAAAGCCAGGGCTTCCACTGGGGCTTCGGCGCCGCCGCCGTCGGCATGGCCCTGGGCCTGGCCATCTACGCCGCAGGGCGCAGGAAGCTCCCCGACGAGGCGCACCGGGTGCCCAACCCGCTTCCCGCCGCGGAGCGCACCAAGTACGGACTGATCTTCGCCGGCATCGCGGCCGCTATCGCCGTGCTGCTGGCCACCGGCACCGTGAACGCCGGGAACCTGGCCATGTCCATGGCCTACGCCGCGATCGGCGCGTCCGTACTGTACTTCGTCCTGATCTTCAGCAGCCAGAAGGTCGACGGCACCGAGCGCCGCCGCGTGGCCGCGTTCATCCCGCTGTACATCGCCTCGGCCGCGTTCTGGGCCCTGTTCCAGCAGCAGTTCACCTTCATCGCCGTCTACTCGGAGGAGAAGCTGGACCGCAACCTGTTTGGCTGGGAAATGCCGGCGGCCTGGGTGCAGTCGATCAACCCGGTGTTCATCATCATCTTCGCCGGCGTCATGGCTGCCCTGTGGACCCGGCTGGGACGCAAACAGCCCGGCTCGGCGCTGAAGTTCTCGATCGGCCTGTTCGTGATGGGGCTGGCGTTCCTGGCCTTCATCCCGCTGGCCGGCGGGGGCAAGACGCCGCTGCTCGCGCTGGTGGGGATCCTGTTCCTGTTCACTCTCGCGGAACTGTTCCTCTCCCCCATCGGCCTGTCGGTGACCACCAAGCTGGCGCCCAAGGCGTTCCACACGCAGATGGTGGCATTGTTCTTCCTCTCGGTGTCGCTCGGCACCACGCTGGCCGGCATCCTGTCCGGCCTGTACAACCCGGAGGACGAGCTGCCGTACTTCATCGGCATCGGCGGAACCGCCGTGCTGCTGGCGGTCGGCCTTGCGGCGGCCTCGCCGGCCATCAAGAAGCTCATGGGCGGCGTACGCTGAGCCGGTGAGTCCAAGGCACCGGCCGCCGGTTGAGTCACGCAGGTACGTCCGCGCCCCCCGGCGAGGCGTCCGACGTCGAACTCATGCCGGCGGGCGATGTCACCGACGGTGTGGTGCGGCTGGGCGGAACAATCCGCCGCCCGGCACCGGCCGCAGTCTCTCGCCGTCGGTGAGTACCTCGACTGGCTCGAGGACGCCGGTTTCGAGGGTGCGCCGCGGTTCCTGGCGGAGACGTCGTCATGGTGCGACCGCCGCGACGGCGGCGTCGAAGGCGACGCGCCCGCCCACAACGGTCAGGCGGGTCCGGTTCGTCAGTAGCTGCTCGGCTTCGGAGAGGAAGGGGTCGGTGTCTAGGACGGTGAAGTCGGCGAGGTGGCCGGCGATGATGCGGCCCTCGCTGTCCTCTGCACGGCAGGAGTAGGCGGCGTCGCGGGTTGCGTGGCACAGGGCGGCGGCCAGGTCAAGGGCGTAGTCCGGCCGGTTTGGCGGCAGTGAGGGGTCCAGAGCGGACTTCCGGGTGGTGGCGACGTACATGTTGGGCAATGGCTCGTGCGGCGCGGTGGGCGCGTCCGTGCTCAGGGCCAGGGTTGCTCCGGCTGCGAGGAATTCGGTCCAGGGATAGGCCCGCTCGACGCGGTCGTCGCCCAGCACGGACCTCCAGTTGTCCTGGATCGCCGGGTCGGCATGGACCGGTTGCACGGAGGCCACCACACCAAGATCAGCCAGCCGTAGCACGTTGCCCCTAGTGACGGTCTCGAGGTGTTCGATGCGGTGCCGGCGGTCCTTCGGGCCGTTGATCCGGTGCGCCTCTTCGAGGGCGTCAAGGGCGATGTCGGACGCTTCGTCGCCGATGGCGTGCAGGGCGATCTGCATCCCGGCGGCGTCGGCGGCGACCACCACCGGGATCAGGGACTCCCGATCCCAGATGGGTTCGCACCGGCTGCCGTCGGCGTAGGGCTCCTTCATGGCCGCGGTGCAGCTGTCGATGACGCCGTCGATGACGATCTTGATTCCGCAGATTCGCAGCCATGGGCCGGAGAGCTCGTCCACCAGGCCGGCTGCCCTGGCGACCTGGGCGAGGTTGTCCTTCTCGGTGGCCCGGCGGGTGACGAGCCAGTGGCCCTTCACACGCAGGGGCAGGGAGCCGCCGCGGTGGCGCAGGGCACGCCGGAAGGCGTCCAGGTCGTCGTCCTGGACGGCCATGTCCACGGCGCCGGTGACGCCGGCCGCGAGGTAGTGTTCGAAGGCCGACTTGAGGTGGGCGTCGCGGTCAGCGTCGCTGGCGGCCCGGGCGAGGGTGGGCCAGACGATCTGCTGCGCCGCGGTTTCGTAGAGCATCCCGTCGGCAGCCCCGGTGTCCGGGTCCCTTCCGATGCGACCGCCGATCGGGTCCGGCGTCGCGTCGTCAATGCCCAGCTCGACCAGGGCCGCGCTGTTGACCCACACCGAGTGCAGGTCATTGGCGTCAAGGTAGACGGGACGGTCGGCCACGGCTTCGTCGAGCATCTGCCGGGTCGGGGCCGCACCTGCCAGTGCACTGTAAAGCCATCCTGCGCCCAGAATCCGGGGAGACTTCGAGTTCTCCGCGGCCGCCTCCCGCAGGCGCCGCTGGATGTCGGAAAGGTCCGAGGCGTCGCGCAGGGCGACCTTTTGCAGGGCCTGTCCCATCATCAGCAGGTGCGTGTGGGCGTCGACGAACCCGGGCAGGACGAAGCCCCCGGTCAGGTCGATCTCATCAGAGTCGGGTCCGGCGGCACGGCGCGCTTCGGCCTCCGTCCCGACGTAGTGGAAGCGTGAGCCTTCAACGACGAAGGCGTCGGCACCTGCGCCGGCGACGTCGGCTGTGAAGACGGTGGCATTGGTGTAGAGGGTGCGGTTAGTCACGTGGAACCCTTTCGGATTGCGGGAAAGTAGCGGGAAAGTAGCGGGAGCATCAGAGGATCGCTGCCCGGGGGAACTCGGGCTCCGGCGAAGATTGGCCGGCGGAGGCGGTGTCCACCCGGAGGGAGATGCGCGAGATGATAAGGAAGGGGATCAGGAGGACGAAGGTCATCCCGGCAAGGACCATGCCCAGTCCGGCATAGCCGATCGCGGCCGAGAGGGAAGTGCCGAAGACTGGCGCGAAGGAGGAGCCGATGAGGTAGACGCCGAGCAGCGGTGCCGACCACCGTCCCGAAGCGTCCAGCGCGACGGCGACCGCGAGGACGTAGACGAACGCGGCCGCGTAGAGCGTGTTCCACGCGATGATGACCACCAGGTACCAGCCCGGGTCGGTCACCGTCCCGGCGAGAAGTTTGAGCAGGCCGCCGGCCACCAGGGTGACCGCCAGGGGGACGGTGCGTCCCAGGCGCCGGCCGAAGACGCTCATGACGGCTGTGGCGATCAACCCTCCCAAGGTGGACAGGCTTAGCGCCAGTCCCATCCCGGTTTCATCGAGACCGGCCTGCTCGGCCCCCATGGTGCCCGCGACGGCCCACAGGGAATCTTCGCTCAGGGCCCACAGGGCGAAGCAGATCAACAGCCCCATCCCGGCCTTTGTCGTAGTGCGCGCGGGCTTTGCGGTAGGGGCCGACAAGGACGCAGCAGAGGCGTATGTTGCCGTGGGCACGGGACGGTCCGGCAGCCACCCCGTGGTGAGCAGGGCCGCCAGGGCCAGGCCCGCGAGCAGCCCGAAGGCGCTGCCCATTCCGGCTCCCAGCGCCGGGATCGCGAACAAGACGACCGACACGATCGCGCAATTGGTGAACCCGTTGATGCCCGAGGCGCGGTCCGGATTACGCAGGGCCCCCAAGGCCGCGCCACCGGCGGAGACAGCCCCGCCCGCGCCCACGCCGCCCAGCACTATTCCTGCGACGACCACCGGCCCGGAGGGGACGAACGCGGCGGCTCCGAAGCCCAGGGCCGCAAGGGCCAGGCCGGCGCGGGCGACGACGTACCTCCCGCCGTGCGCGGACCAGCGGGAGGTCACCAGGCAGGAGGCAGCGCAGGCCAACAGGGAGGCCGTCATCAGGGTGCCCGCTTCGGTGACGGACAATCCCAGCTCCCCGGTCAGGGCAACGATCATGACCGGAACCAGGTTGGCGGTCATGAAACCCACCACGCTGATCCCAAAGACAGAGACGGCGCGCTTCGCCGTCAGCGGCACGCGGGCCGGAACCCTCCGGCTCCACAATGATTTCAGACATGGCTACCCTCCGGGGGATGGACTGGATGTGAATGCCGTCATTAAATGAAAGCCATTCATTTAGTGTGGCGCATCTCCCGGTCGGGCACAAGAGATTAGTGAAAGGCTTTCACTAAATCTTATGTAATCGCCTTGGCATGTACGCCGGCGACGAGCAGCTCGAGGCCGAACACGAAGGCCGCTTCGGCCCGCTCCTCAACGGAGCCGGAATTTGCGACCGCACGATGCAGCGCGGGGAATTGACCCTCGGGCGGGGACCAGACGACATCCGGGGCGGTCAGGTCAAGGGCCGCACCCAGGGCAAGGTAGTCAATCGTGGCAATCGCCGGGCCGATCTGGCCCTGCTCAAGGCCGGCACTCTCGAGCGTGACGGCAATTTCCTCGTAGAAGCCCACGACGCCGAGATCCTGGACCGTTTGCGTGATCAGCAGGGGTACGAGCCGAGGGTGGGCGGCGAATCGGTCACGGTAGGCGCGCACGAGGGCGCGCAGGGCATCCGCCCAAGATAGATTCTCAATCCGTGGCGGAACCTGGACGGCGAAAAGCCGGCCCCGCATCAGCTCAACGATGTGCTCACGGTTGTCGATGTGGTTATACAGGGCGGACTGGCTGACGCCGAGACGGCGCGCCATCTTGGGGAAGCTAAAGTCCCCCGCCTCATCTACGAGCGTCATCGCCGCGGTGACGATCGCATCGACGGACAACAGCGGTGAGTGGGGACGAGGCATCAGGGACTCCTTGGGTAGCGCACTCCGTTGAATCTACTCAATAAGTCTCGAATGCATCTGCTCGGACCGCTCGACATCGAACAAAATCTGGACTAGGGGCTGACCGCCCGGACGGAGAAGGTCCGGACGGAGACGGGCCCTCAGCGGCTCACGGGTTCGGCGGCGTCCAGCAGCTCCAGCTCCGCGCGCCGCGGCATTCCTTCCCAGTCACCGCTGACCAGACACGCGTAGGCTCCGGCCTTCACCGCCGTCAGGAGACGTTGCTGCACCGGTTCCCCGGTGAGCATCTCGGCGAGATATCCGCCGACGAAGGCGTCGCCGGCGCCCACGGTATCCAGCGGCTGGATGGCGACGGCCGGCTGGTGGTAGGACTCGCCGTCCACGAGGGCCACGCAACCCTCGGCGCCCAGCTTGATGATGACCTGCGACGGCCCGAGGGCGGCAACGCGGCGGGCCAGCTCCAGCGGGTCCTCCGATGCGCCCACCACGATTGCCGCCTCTTCATCGCCGGCGAAAACCACATCCGCCTGCCTGATCAAGCCTCGGAAGGCGCTTGCCGCGGATTCCTTCGGCCACAAGGCAGACCGGTAATTGAGGTCGAACGAGACGAGAGTGCCCGCGTGCTTGGCAGAGTCGACGGCGTACTGGGTGGCCCGCGCCGCCGCCGGGGACAAGGCCGGCGTGATGCCGGTGAGGTGGAGCAGCCGGGCCTGGGCGATCTTCTCCGCGGGAATGTCCTCCGGGGCAAGCATCGATCCTGCGCTGCCGGACCGGTAGTACCAGACCTTGACGCTCCGGCTGGTGCGTCGCTCCTTGATCATCAGGCCGGTTGGTGCGGTGCCGTCCCGGGTGCAGACGACGTCCAGCCCCTCTGCCAGCAGCTCGCGGAGGACAAGATCCCCCAGGCTGTCCGCCCCGACTTTCCCCGCCCACGTGACGGAGGCACCCAGCCGGCGGAGGGCGATCGCCACGTTGCTCTCCGCTCCGCCGATCCCCAGGCTCAGAGACTCTGTGAATGCCAACGGCCCCGGCGTGGAGGCCTTCATCAGCGCCATGGTCTCGCCCAGGGTTACCACCTCACTGGCCGGGGCCGAAGGGGATCCAGCTGCCGGCGCGCTCAACGCTTGTCCCGGGCGTGGAGTGCTTCGGCCACGAGACGGCTGACTTTTGCGGCCCGTTGAGTCAACTCGCCAAGGTCCCCGCCCTTGAAGGCGTCGCCCAGGAGGGGCCCGCCGAGGCTGACCGCCATGGCTCCGGCGCTGATCCAGGATGCCGCGTCTTCGATGGCCACCCCGCCCGATGGGATGACCTCGAGGTCCGGAAACGGCCCCCGGAGCTGGGAAATGTACCCCGGTCCCACGGCGGAAGCCGGAAAGACCTTCACCGCCGTTGCCCCGGCACGCCATCCGGCCAGCAGTTCCGTCGGGGTGAGGCCGCCAGGAAAGACCGGGACGGCACGCTCGACGGCGGCGTGGACTATGGTGCTGTCCGTCACCGGCGTGACAAGGAAACGGGCCCCGGCGTCGAGCGCCTGCTCCGCTTCGGCCGGCGTCGTGACGGTCCCGACGCCGATTTCGACGTCGTATCCGAAGTCCCTGGCCAGCGCCGGCAGGAGGTCGAAGACCCCCGCCGTGCTCAGGGTCACCTCGATCGATCGGACGCCGCCTTCCGCCAACGCTGCGATGACTGGTCCGTATTCGCCGGCGTGCCGGGCGCGCAGCACAGCCACCACCGGGTTCCCGAGCAAAAACCGGCTGGGCGCGGGGCGCGCCAGGTTCATGTCCGCTCTCACGTCTCTGCCTCTCACGTCACTGTCCCCAATTGCCATGGCACAAATTCTTCCTGTCCGAGATCGAGTTCTTCGCTGACCGTCTGCTCACCCGACGCGACCGCGAGGATGCGGGCAAAGATCTGCTCCCCCACCTCCTGGACGGTCGCTTCGCCATCCACGATGACCCCGCAGTTCAGGTCGAGGTCCTCCGGCATCCTGTTGTAGAGCTCCGTGTTGGTGCCCAGCTTGATGCTCGGGACGGGTTTGCACCCAAACACCGATCCGCGGCCCGTGGTGAAACACACCACGTTGGCGCCGCCGGCCACGATGCCCGTGACGGAGACGGGATCGTAGCCTGGAGTGTCCATGAAGACGAGACCGCGGCTCGTGATGGGCTCGGCGTAGCCGTAGACGGCGGACAACTCGGCCTGCCCGGCCTTGGCGACGGCGCCGAGCGACTTCTCCAGGATGGTGGTCAGGCCGCCTGCCTTGTTCCCAGGCGAGGGATTGTTGTCCAGGCTGCCTCCCCCGGCGGTGGCGTATTCCTGCCACCAGGCGAGCCGGTCCAACAGCCGCTGGCCCACTTCGGGTGCCACCGCCCGGCGGGTCAGCAAATGCTCGGCGCCGAAAACCTCGGGGGTTTCCGCGAGCACGGAGGTTCCGCCGTAGGCAACGAGCAGGTCCGAGGCGACGCCGAGGGCCGGGTTGGCCGTGATGCCCGAGTACCCGTCCGAGCCGCCGCAGTTCAGTCCCAGTACCAGCTCGGAAACGTCGATCGTGTCCCGCTGGAGTTCGTTGATGGCCGGCAGCATCCCCTGGATCCGGGCCACCCCTGCCTTCACCGTGGCCCGGATACCGCCCGAATCCTGGATGGTGAGCCGTTCGATGAACCCGGCCGGGGTGTCCGCATCCAGGAAGCGCTCGGCCTGCAGCATCTCGCAGCCCAGTCCCAGGACCAGCAGCCCGGCGAAGTTGGGGTGCTGGGCGTAGCCGCGAAGCGTGCGGACCAGCACCTCCGCCCCGGCACTTCCCAGGACCATGCCGCAGCCGCTCCCGTGCGTGAGTGCGAAGACACCGTCCACGTTCGGATAGGCATCCAGTGCGGACCCGCGGAACTGGTCAGCGATCATCCGGGCCGTGCTCGCCGAGCAATTGACCGAGGTCAGGATCCCCACGTAGTTGCGTGTCCCGGCCTTTCCGTTGGCGCGGCGGTAGCCCTGGAATGTGGGACGCTGGCCGGCGGGCGCCAGCGGTGTGACGCGGGCAGTGCCGAATTCGTAGTCCTGCTGCACCTGGTCCATGCCGAGGTTGTGGACGTGGACGTGGTCCCCGCGCCGGATCCGGGTCAAGGCACGGCCGATCGACTGCCCGTATTTGTGCACGGCCGCCCCGGCCGGCACGTCCGCGAGCGCAATTTTGTGGCCCTGTGGCACGTTGGCACGCACCTCTAAGGCGGGTCCCAGTTCGGCCGCCAGGACAGTGCCGGACGTCAGGTCGCGGGTGGCTACTGCCACCTCGTCGCCCTCGGCGAGCCTCAGGATGCATCCCTCGATCATGGTGTTCCCTGGATCAGTTGCGGGCTGCATAGGACTGCAGCGGCAGGTTGTAGGTGAGGTCGACGGCGGTCTCCACCGCTTCCGCCAGGCCCAGGCGCCCTTCGGCGACCAGCCGGGCGAGGAAGCCGGCGTCGATGCGGCGGGACAGATCATGGCGCGCCGGAATGGAGGCCAGCGCCCGGGTGTCATCCACGAAACCGCTGGTGTTGTAGAACCCGGCGGTCTCGACGGCCGATTCCCGGAAGCGCCGCATCTGCTCGGGGCTGTCGAGGAACCACCAGGGCGCACCGAGCTTCATGGCGGGATAGCATCCCGCGAGCGGCGCCAGTTCCCGGGAATACACCGTTTCATCCGTGGTAAAGGCGATGAAACGGAAGTCCTTGTTCATGCCGAAACTGTCCAGCAGCGGCCGCAGCGAACGTGTGAACTCGACCCTGACGGGAATATCGAAGCCCTTGTCCGGACCGTAGGAGCCGTAAACCCCGTGGGAGTGGTTCCGCAGCACGCCGGGGTGGAATTGCATGACAAGGCCGTCCTCGACGGACATGCGCGCCATCTCGTAGAGCATGTTGGCAGAGAACGCCTGGGCCTCCTCCGCCGTCACTTCCCCGCGCAGGGCCGCAGCGAAGATCCGCCGCGCTTCCGACGCCGGCAACGGAGTGGTGTCCGCCAGCAGATGGCCGTGATCCGTGGCCCTTGCCCCGGCGGCGATGAAGGCACCACGCCGTTGCCTCAGCGCGGACAGGAAGGACTCATAGTTGGCGACCTCCACACCGGAGACGTCGGAGAGCATCCTGACCTCGTCGGTCCACCTGTCGTGGTCCACATGCAGCAGGGAGTCAGGGCGGAAAGTCGGGACGATCCGTCCCGGCCCTAGCAAGTCGCCGAGTTTGTCATGGGCGGAGAGGTCCGAAAGCGCCGAGTCGGTGGTGGCGAGGATTTCCACGTTGAAGCGGTCCAGGATGGCGCGCGGGCGGAACGCCTCGGTCTGGAGTGCTGCGGCAATGGAGTCGTACAGGGCATCGGCGCTTGCTGCAGACGGCTGCATCTCCGCGCCAAAGACTACGGCCAGTTCGTGCTCAAGCCAGTAACGGGTGGGCGTTCCCCGGAACAGCTTCCAGTTTTCGCAGAAACGCCGCCAGATCAGGCGCGGATCCTGCTCGGTCAGTGCCGGATCGTGGCGGGAGGCGACTCCAAGCTCGCCGGGCGAGAACCCCTGCGAAACGAGCATCCGGACCAGGTAGTGGTCCGGAGTAATCAGCAACTCCGTGGGATTCCCAAAGAATTCGTTGTCAACGAACACCTGGGCTTCAACGTGGCCATGCATGGACACAATCGGGAGCGCCTCGACCGCGGCGTAGATCTCCCGGGCGACGCCGCGTGTTCCGGATTCCGCGGGAAGCGCCCGATCCGGATCGATGGTCCATTGTGGGGACTCAGTCATGAAATTGCCTCTCTTATGAAACAAAATGCAACGAAATTCGACATCTGGACTAATTACCAATATGCCCCTCAATTCCCGACAAATCAATGAATCAGACGATTCTCCGGGACATTCATGACGCCGCGAGCTCGCAAAGGACGAAAGTTTGTTGCAACTCTTGACAACGCTATGCAAACGATTGCAGGATGTGATGACCCCCACAGGGCGGCCCTGAGACAACGACGTTAGGCGAAGCATCCATGAAGGGATCGATCACGGTTCGGGACGTGGCGAAGGCGCTGGGCGTCTCGGCGTCGACGGTGTCCCGTGCCCTGTCGTCCTCCGAACTTGTCGCGCCGCGCACCCGGCAGCAGATAGTGGACAAGGCCCGCGAGTTGGGTTACAGCCCGAACAATGCAGCCCGCGGTCTAGTGACCGGGCGCAAGGGAACCCTCGGGCTCGTCGTGCCGGATCTGGAAAACCCCTATTTCGCGTCCGTCACCAAAGGCGTCCAGGCGAGGGCACTTACGGCCGGATACTCGGTCTTCGTAGCCGATTCCGACGAAGACTCCCGGGTGGAGCTGGAGCTGGTCCGCAAGCTCAAGCCCCAGGTGGACGGACTGATCCTGTGTTCTTCGCGCCTGTCAGACCAGGATCTGGCCTCGCTGGTCCACAACACTTCCGTGCTGCTGATCAACCGGCGGATGGACGGCCTGCCCAATATCACCTTGAACGACGGGGAAATGGTCCGCCAGGCCCTGGAGCACCTGCACGCCCTGGGGCACCGGCACGTCGGCTACGCCGGCGGGCCCACCGGCTCATGGTCCGACCGGCAGCGCCGCCTCGGCATTGAACAGGCTGTCCCCGGCCTGGACGGGCTGGAGGTCCTGTCACTGGGTTCCTTCGCCCCGGTCTTCGGGGGCGGCCAGTCCGCCGCGGACCTCGCCGTGGCGGCCGGTGTGACGGCCGTCCTCGCCTACAACGACCTCGTGGCACTGGGCATCGTCGCCCGGCTCAACGCCCGCGGCATCAGCGTCCCCGACGAGATGAGCGTGGTCGGCATCGACGACATCAACGCCGCCACCCTGGTGTCGCCCGCCCTCACCACGGTGCGGGCTCCCCTGCGCAAGCTGGGCAGCACCGCCGTCGACCTGCTGGTTGACAGCTTTGCCTCCGCCTCGGTGCCCCGACCGGCCGAAACCCTGCCGATTGAACTCGTGGTCCGGCAGTCCACGTCTGTACCTCCGTCCTCCACACAAGAGCGTCCGTCCGGCAATGTTGCCGGGCGCAATGAAAGGAAATCCCATGCGAGCATCTAAACGAATCCAGTGGGCCGCGACCCTCGGCGCGGCCGGCCTGCTTGCCACCGGCTGCGGCGCCCCGGGAAGCGACGCCGGATCCGCCCCGACGCTATCGGCGGGCAGCGTTCCGGAGAAGCCCGCCAAGGCAGTCACGCTGAACATCCTCGATGTTGCCGGCAACAAGCAGCTGACCGGCGCCATCTTCGACCAGTTCGCCAAGGACCACCCGGACGTCATTTCCGCGGTCACCTGGGAGACCGCCGGCGCCCCCGACATGGCCGGCAAGGTCAAGGCGCAGCAGCAGGCCGGAAACCTGAAGATCGACCTCGTCCTCACCGGCACCGACGGCCTCGCCGCCGGCATCAGCGAGAGCCTGTTCGCCCCGGTCGCCAAGGACTACAAGGACCGGCTCGGCAACATGGCCAACTACCAGGAACCGGCCGCGGAAATGCAGAAGCTCGCCCAGGACCAGGGCGTCGCGCTGACCTACTACCCCTCCGGCCCCCTGCTCGAATACAACCCGGACAAGGTCCCGAACCCGCCCACCACCGCGGAGGAACTCCTGACCTGGGCCAAAGAAAACCCCGGACGCTTCGGCTACGCCCGTCCCGCGAACTCCGGACCGGGCCGGACCTTCCTGATGGGCCTGCCGTACATCCTCGGCGACTCGGATCCCAAGGACCCGGTCAACGGCTGGTCCAAGACTTGGGACTACCTCAAGGCGCTGAACCAGAACGTCTCGACCTACCCCACCGGCACCGGCGTCACCATGAACAACCTCAAGAACGGCACCTGGGACATGGCCATCACCACCACCGGCTGGGACATCAACCCCCGCGCCCTGGGCCAGGTCCCGGAAACCTTCAAGACCCAGGCCCTAAAGGGCTTCACCTGGGTCACCGACGCCCAGTACGCCGCCGTGCCCAAGGGCGTCTCGGCGGACAAAATGTCCGCCATCCTGCAGGTCCTGCAGTACGCCCTGACTCCCGAGCAGCAGGCCAAGACCTACGACACCGGCTACTTCTACCCCGGACCGGCCATCAAGGACGTCAGCATCGACCTGGCACCGCAGAAAAGCCAGGACGTCATCAAGAAGTTCGGCCGCCCCGAGTACGACGCCCTGATCAAGGACAACCCCAAGGCAACCCCGATCGACGCCGCCTCCCTGGTCAAAGCCTTCGACACCTGGGACACCCAGGTCGCCACCGGAAAGGTCGAACAGAAAAAATGAGCATCCACGCCACCAGCTTCGAGACACTCGAACTTGAGAATGTAGCGCGTTCGTTCGGAGGACAGAATGCACTCCGGGACCTCAATCTCTCCATCCGGAGCGGGGAGTTCATCGCCCTGCTGGGTCCCTCCGGCTGCGGCAAGTCCACGGCCCTGAACTGCCTGGCAGGCCTGCTGCCCCTCACCGGTGGCCGGATCCTCATGGACGGCAAGCAAATTGACCAGCTGCCGCCGGAGAAGCGCGGGTTCGGCATGGTGTTCCAGAATTACGCCCTCTTCCCGCACCTCAGCGTGGAGAAGAACATCGCCTTCGGCCTGGAAATGCGCAATGTGCCGAAGGCCGAGATCAAGCAGCGCGTGGCGGAAGCGATCGAGCTGGTTCAGCTCGGCCCTCATGCCTCGAAACTGCCCGGCCAGATGTCCGGCGGTCAGCAGCAGCGCGTCGCCATTGCCCGGGCTGTGGTGCTGCGCCCGCCGCTTGTGCTGATGGATGAGCCGCTCTCCAACCTGGACGCGAAGCTGAGGCTGGAGATGCGCACCGAGATCCGCCGCCTGCACCAGTCGCTGGGACTCACCACGCTGTACGTTACCCACGACCAGGAAGAGGCACTGTCCCTGGCGGACCGCCTGGTGGTGCTCCGCCTCGGCGAGGTGCAGCAGGTGGGCACGCCGCGGGAGCTTCACGAGCATCCGGTCAACTGGCACGTCGCGGACTTCATGGGATACCGCAACCTGCTCGAGGGCGTCGTCGAGCGCGTTCACGGCGGTGCCGTGACCGTCTCGGTGCTGGGCACTGCAGTGACCGGATCCGCGAAGGATCTCCTCCGGGCCGGCGACGCCGTGAAGGTGGGCCTGCGCCCCGAGGACTTCGACATCGCCCCTGCAGGAACGGTGGCTGACGGTCTGGCGAGCATCACCGCCACGGTGGAAGTCGTCGAGTACCAGGGCCGGGAGTTCGCCGTCGAGGCACGCGCCGACGACGGCCAGGCGCTCCACGTGCGCACCTCGCGGCACGTCGAGCCCGGGCAGCGGGTCACCCTGACGGCGTCCCACGACCGGGTGCTCGTCTTCCCGGCAGAGCTGGCCGGGGCCCGGACCGCGGAGGAGCTTGAGGGGGCCGTGCTGTGACGGTGACAGGGCGGAAACCCGGCCGGCTGGAAAGCGCCCCGGGCACCAAGCCCGCTCTGTCCCACCGGCTGGCGGAGCGCGGAATCGACAAGCTCCTGCTCTTGCTGCTGCCGGCCCTGCTGTTCGCGCTGGTGCTGTTCGTCTACCCCTTTGTCTACGGCCTGGGGCTGTCCTTCCAGCCGAAGACCGGCGGCCTCTTCGGGGCGTACATCAAGTTCTTCACGGACCCGTCCGTGCGCGGCCTGGACTCGATCTGGGTGACCCTGCAGCTGGCAGTCCCGGCCGCCCTGATCAACGTGCTGGCCTCGGTTCCGATCGCTTACAAGATGCGGGGCAAGTTCCGAGGCAAGCGGGCCCTGACCACCGTGCTGGTCATTCCGATTACCCTCGGCACCGTGCTCACGGCGGAAGGCCTGCTGAACTTCTTCGGCCAGCGCGGCTGGCTGAACCGCTTCCTGGGCGTCCTCGGCTTCGAGCCGCTCCAGCTCGTGCAGAACTACTGGGGCGTGCTCTGGTCCCTGATCATCTCCGGGTTCCCGTTCGCTTTCCTGCTGATCCTGTCCTACCTGTCCGGCATCGATCCGTCGCTGGAAGCGGCTGCCCGCACGCTGGGCGCCGACTGGAAGCAGCGGTTCCGTCGGATCACCCTGCCGCTGCTGGCTCCTGGCCTGGCTATCACGTTCTGCCTGACCTTCGTGCTGGCATTCAGTGTTTTCCCCTCGGCCATCCTCGTGGGTGACCCGTCCGGATCCACCCGGGTCATCGCCTACGTGGCGTACAACGCCTGGGGCCAGCAGTTCGACTATCCACTCGCGTCCGCGGCGGCAATCATCATGGGCGCCGTGGAACTGATCGTCATCGTCCTGGTGCTGATCTGGCGTTCACGCATGTACAAAGGAACCACCGGAGGTAAAGGCTGATGAGTCTCACGCTGAAACGAAATCCCAAAGCTGCGCCGGCGCCGGCCAAGCGCCCCTTGGCGGCCTCCCCCGGAACTTTCCTGATCTGGGGCGGCATGGCGGTCTTCCTCATCCTGCTCCTCGGCGTCGTCTCGTCCGTGGTGGTGAACTCCTTCGCGCGCGAATGGTTTGATACCTGGCTGCCCTCGGGCTACACGGCGTCCTGGTACCCCGCGGCGTGGAAGGAGTACGACCTGGGCCAGGTCATCGGCACCACCGTGACGGTGGCGGTCGCCGTCGTCGGCATCTCCGTCCTGATCGGCGCGCCGGCCTCCTATGTGCTGGCCCGGCGCAACTTCCCCGGCAAGAGCATCCTGATGCTCGTCTTCCTGCTGCCGATCATGATGCCGCCGATCACCTACGGCATCCCGCTGGCCACCCTGCTGACGTACTACCATCTGGCCCCCGGCCTGACCGGCGTCATCCTCGCCAATCTGGTTCCGTCCATCCCGTTCGTGATCCTGACCATGACGCCCTTCATCGAACAGATCAACCCGTCCATCGAGTCCGCCGCCCGGATGTGCGGCGCCAACATGCTGCGGCTGTTCACGAAGATCCTGGCACCGCTGCTGATCCCGGGCATCCTGGCCGCGGCCGTCCTCGTCCTGGTCCGCACGGTGGGCATGTTCGAACTGACGTTCCTGACCTCTGACTCCACCTCCGACACCCTTGTGGTGGCACTGTTCACGGCGATGACGGGCGCCGGGATCCGGGCGCAGCAGTCCGTGGACGCGATGGCCGTGGTCTACATGCTCATGATGATGGTGATGCTCATCGTGGCGCTCCGGTTCGTCAATCCGACCCAGCTGGTTTCGCAGGTCCGCGAGGACACGGACTGACCCGTCACGGAAAAGCGTCCGCCCCCTCGCTTCGGTTGAAAGGCCATCCATGTTCACGACCACATCCACCGCCACGGAGAGGCTCTCACTCGCTTCGCTGGCGTCAATATCCGGCAGGGAAGGGGTGTCCGGGCCCGCTGTCGACCCCCGCGCGCTGAGTACGGGGATGGTCCACTTCGGTGTGGGCGCTTTCCACCGCGCCCACCAGGCGGTCTACACCGAGGACGCCGCCGCGGCCTCCGGCGACACGGGCTGGGGCATCCTCGGCGTCACGGGACGTTCGGCGCGGGTGGCAGAACAGCTCCGCCCGCAGGACGGACTGTATTCGGTGCTTACCAAGGCCCGCGGTTCGGAGTCGCTTCGAGTCATCGGCTCGCTGCGTAAGGTGGCATTTCCCGGGGCCGACTCCGAAGACGTTCTGCAGGCCCTGTCATCGGAAGGCGTCCACTTGGCCACCTTGACCATCACGGAAAAGGGCTACCCGCGCACTCCTGGTGGCCAACTGGATGTTTCCCACTCCGGGATCGCGGCGGACATCGCGGCTCTCAGGGAGGAACTTGCGGGCCGGTCCTTTGCCGGTCCGGCCCGCACCCCCCTGGGGCTGCTGGGCCGGGGGCTGGCGCGGCGCTTCGCGGTGTCCGGCGCCCCGATTGCGGTGGTGTGCTGTGACAACCTGATGTCCAATGGCAAAGTCACCGGCAGCCTCCTGCGCGCCTTTGCCGAGGCCGCGGGGGCACAGGGGCTGCTGGAATGGCTCCAGAACTCCGTCACGTTCCCTTCCACCATGGTGGACCGGATCGTTCCTGCCACGACGGACGCGAACCGGCTCGAAGCCGAGCGCATCCTCGGCGTCCGGGACGAGGGCCTCGTCGTCGCCGAGCCGTTCGGGCAGTGGGTGATCGAAGACGCATTCCTTGGTCCTCGCCCGGCCTGGGAACTCGCGGGCGCGACACTAACGCAGGACGTCGCTCCCTTTGAAGTCGCCAAGCTGCGGATGCTGAACGCCACACATTCCCTTCTGGCCTACCTCGGCGCGCTGCGGGGATATCCGACCATCGCCGACGCCGTCGCCGACGACGCCCTGGTCCGGGAAGCCCGGCAGCTCCAACGCGATGACGTGATCCCCACGCTGAGCGCACCGGTCGGACTCGATCTGTACGAATACGGCGAATCAATCCTCACCCGGTTCGCGAATCCGAACCTTGGCCACACCACCATCCAGGTGGCCATGGACGGATCTCAAAAGTTGCCAGTCCGCGTCCTCGGCACCGTAGCGGACCGGCTCAGGGCCGGTGACGTGCCCTATTCCGCAGCCTTGCTGCTTGCCGCCTGGATGGTTTTCATCTACCGCGGACGCGACGTCAACGGGAAGGCCCTGGCCCTGGATGACCCGATGGCAGATGCCCTGCGCGAGGCAGCCGCTGGATCCGAGGCTGGACTTGCGGACAGGCTTCTGTCACTCAGTTCGATCTTCCCCGAGGAGGTGTCCACCCACGTTGACTTCCGCGGGGCGGTGGCATCCAGCGTCAGGCGCCTCTTGTCAGACGTCGCCTAGGAAAAGCCCGCCTGAGGCGCCTGTCGGCGCCTCTTTAGGCCCCGTAACCGTTGTAGCGCGCGCTGCCGATCACGATCGAAAAGATCACGATGACCAATATGGTGAGCGCGATGCCCACGTAGCCCAGCACCAGGCCCGCGACGGCCATGCCCCTGCCGGACGGCTCCCTCGTGAGGGCCATGTGACCCAGGATGACCGCCGCGATCTGCGGCAGGATGAAAAACCCGAACCCCACGAGCGCGGCAATGCCGCAGCAGAGGCTCGCGATGCTCAGGCCCTTGGGCTCGGGCGGCACCCCGTAATAGCCCGGCTGGCCGTAGGCGTTGTAAGCGTTGTAGCTTACGCCCGGCTGGCCGTACGCGTTGTAGGGGCCGCCGGGCCCGCCCGGCGCACCGTACGGCTGGCCCTGCGGCTGGCCGTACGGCTGGCCGTACGGCTGGCCGTACGGCTGGCCCTGCGGCTGGCCGTAGCCCGGCCCGTAGTACGGACCCGCGGGCGGGGCGGAGGTCCCGTCTCCCTGCGGCGGAAGGGACGACGGCGGCTGGTAGCCCTGCGGCGTCTCGTCCTGGCCCGGCGTCTGCTGCTCAGTCATGGAAGTCCCCTCGTAAAGTCCCTGGCTCCAGACTACCGCCGCCCGGTTCCGACGATCAGGAAATTCCGCGTCATAGGAACCGGATTCCCGCCAAAATCGTGTTGGGGTCCGCCCCGTCTGGCATGCTGGTGCCATGGCTAGCCGCGCGGGCACTGTTGCCCAACCCCAAGACCTTGTTGATCTCACTGCGCTCCTGGATGCGTACTACGACGTATCGCCGGACCTTGGCGACCCCGGACAGCGCGTGGCGTTCGGCACCTCCGGTCACCGCGGCTCCAGCCTGAAGGCGTCCTTCAACGAACCGCACATTTTGGCCATCACCCAGGCGATCGTGGAATACCGGGCCGGCCAGGGCATCACCGGCCCCCTGTACCTGGCCAAGGACACCCATGCGCTCAGCGAGCCGGCCCAGAACTCCGCCCTGGAAGTGCTCGCGGCCAACGGCGTAAACGTTCTGATCGACGCCCGCCACGGTTACACGCCCACCCCGGCCCTGAGCCACGCCATCCTCACCCACAACAACAACTCCCCCGCCGGGGCGCCGCAGGCCGACGGCATTGTGGTCACTCCGAGCCACAACCCGCCCGGCGACGGCGGCTTCAAATACAACCCCCCGCACGGCGGACCCGCGGACACGGATGCCACCGGCTGGATCGCCAACCGGGCCAACGAACTTCTGGAGAACGGACTGCGCGGGGTCAAACGGATTCCCGTCGCCGATGCCCTCAGCGCCGGCACCACCGGCAAGTTCGACTTCCTCAGCAGCTACGTGGATGACCTCCCCTCGGTCCTGGACCTCAACGCGATCCGCGAGGCCGGTGTCCGGATCGGCGCCGACCCCATGGGCGGGGCGTCCGTGGACTACTGGGGCGAGATCGGCGAGCGCCACCACCTGAACCTCACGGTGGTCAACCCCACTGTCGACCCGCAGTGGGCGTTCATGACCCTCGACTGGGACGAGAAAATCCGAATGGACTGCTCCTCGCCGTCGGCGATGGCGTCCCTGATCAACAGGATGTCCGAGGCCGGTCCAGGCAAGACGGCGTTCGACGTTGCCACCGGTAACGACGCCGACGCCGACCGGCACGGGATTGTCACCCCCTTCCTGGACGGACAAGGCGGGCTGATGAACCCGAACCACTACCTCGCCGTCGCAATCGACTACCTCTACCGTCACCGCACAGGCTGGAATCCGCAGTCCGTGATCGGCAAGACCCTGGTTTCCTCCTCGATCATCGACCGGGTGGCCGAAAGCCTGGGCCGCAAGCTCGTGGAAGTCCCCGTGGGCTTCAAGTGGTTCGTCCCGGGCCTGCTGTCCGGCGAAGGCGCCTTCGGCGGCGAGGAATCCGCCGGCGCGTCCTTCAACAGAAAAGACGGCAGCGTGTGGACCACTGACAAGGACGGCATCCTGCTGGCCCTGCTGGCCTCGGAGATCACCGCGGTGACCGGCAAATCGCCGTCGCAGCTCTACAAGGGCCTCACGGACCAGTTCGGCGACCCCGTCTATGCCCGGATCGACGCCGCTGCCACCCGCGAGCAGAAGGCCGCCCTCGGCAAGCTGTCGCCTGCGGACGTCACCGCCACGGAACTGGCCGGTGAGACCATCACCGCCAAGCTGACGAAAGCACCGGGCAACGGCGCGGCGATCGGCGGCCTCAAGGTGGTTACCGAAAACGCCTGGTTCGCTGCCCGGCCTTCCGGCACCGAGGACGTATACAAGATCTATGCCGAGTCCTTCAAGGGCGCCGATCACCTCAAGCAGGTCCAGGCCGAGGCTAAAGCCCTCGTCGACGGCGTCATTTCCTAGCGGTCAGGCCGTAGCGGTCAGGCCGACTTTTCCTCAAGGTGGCTGGCCAGCACCGAGCGGTCCCTGCCCAGCGATTTCGCCTGGTAGAGGGCCGCATCGGCTGCGGCCACCATCTTCGGGAGGTCCGCCCTGCCGGGGCCGGTGGCCGCGATGCCGTAGCTCACCGTCGGGAGACGCGGAATCGTGCTGGCCCGCGACGCCTCCAGGCGGCGGCTGATGTCCGCCGCAATTCCGCTGGCCACCTGCGGCGTCACCCCGGGGAGCAGCAGGATGAACTCCTCGCCCCCGTACCGGCCCACGAGGTCGGTGGACCGGACAGTGGACGTGCACGCGTCCGCAAAGGCCTTGAGCGCAGCATCGCCGGCCGAATGGCCGAAGTCGTCGTTGATGGCCTTGAAATGGTCGAGATCGGCCAGGACCAGGGAGCCGATGGTCCCGGTCCGGCTGAGTTCGTGTTCGGCCAGGTCAAGGAATGCCGTCCGGTTCAGCAGACCGGTCAGGCCATCCACCGTCGCCCGCGCCCGTAAATCCTGGGTCAACTGCTCATTGCTCAATTCGGCCATGGTGAAGGACGCCACGACCAGAATCACGGCCGAAAAGATGGTGGTCGTCGCAGATCCGAAGATCGAGATGAACACCCCGCCCTCCGGCCCGTCCGCCAGAAAGGCAACAAGGCGGCCGAGGTAGAACACGGCCAGGACGCCGGCGCCGACGGCCAGCGTGCGGTGCACGCGCGAAAAATTGTGGTCGAGCAGGAAGAGCTCACGGCACGCGAGGCCGATCAGGACGCCCATGAACCCCAGATAGACCGGGCCCCCCGCCCAGACGTTGGTGGCCGGCTGGTCCAGCACCGACGCGACGGCGGTGACGGCGGGACCGGCGGCAAGAAGCCATGCCTTGGGAACCGCGGTCCGGAGCGAACGGGCGCCGGCCCAGATACTGGCCGCTCCTGCGACGAGGAGTACGTTTCCTCCGGGGTTGGCCCACACCTGATGGGCGGTGCCGTCGAACAGATACGCTGCATTGCCGGTCAAGAACAGGAACAGGGCCATGCACCACCAGCCGCTGTAGGCGGACCGGGTGCGGCGGAAGGTGATGAAGTAAAAAAGGAGCAGCAGGGTCAAATCAACCACCGCCAAGAAGACACGCAAGGTCAGGGTGTCAAGCATCATGTTGTGGCCCCCCCGGTCCGCACCTAATAGCCCCACATTTATGGACGCAGCGTCGCGTGACCCCAGTATGGCACCCCCCGGGCCGGATTCCATGGTGCGTGCCCAGGATGTGACTCGCCTTGAGCCACCCGCGGCATCGACCGCCGGGACCGCCGCGTAGCCAGACAGCGGCCGCGGGACGCTGCTCATGCCGCTGGGAGGGTCCAGAGCTTGAGGACGCGCCGGGTCGCATGCCCGCCGTCGGGCGCCATATCCACCAGCGCGATCCGGTCCAGGACCACCACCTGACCGTCCCGCACACGCCTGTCGCCGCGGTGCGAGACGTGCGGCCGGTAGCCCGCCAGGGCGTACGCGGGAGCCGTGATCCTGCCGGGCAACGCCGCCACCATCCGCACCAGCGATTCATGGAGCGCCTGCAG
This sequence comes from Arthrobacter sp. UYEF20, assembly GCF_040546335.1. Classification (NCBI taxonomy): domain Bacteria; kingdom Bacillati; phylum Actinomycetota; class Actinomycetes; order Micrococcales; family Micrococcaceae; genus Arthrobacter; species Arthrobacter sp. UYEF20. The sequence goes on from NZ_JBEPNP010000001.1 coordinate 149,727, forward strand.
CGGTTCGCTGGGCTCGATCAGGCGGACCGGGATCAAGCCGGACCTGCCGAACCCTGCTTCCCCGCCGGCGGCCAGACGGGTGCCGAGCGCCGCGGCGACTGGCGCCGCCATGAGTCCGGCAATCCTCTCGGCCAGCGCATCGGGGACCGACGCCGGCGCGCCTGCGTGACCAACTACCTCGAACTTGGCCAGCGTGACGTGCAGCGGCCAGTCATCGCGGGGAAATTCGAGCCCCTCGGTGACGGGCTCAAGGAAAGCCACCACAATCAGGTTCCGCATGGGGAAAGTCTGCCACGGCAGCCGGGCGAAGGGACGGCGGCACCCGCCTGCGAAACGCCCTGTGGTATCGGCCCCGATGCGGACTAGACTGGGAAGTGGGCACGGATGCGGCCTTGCGCTCACCCGCAGAATGCGTCCCGAGTGCCTCCGGCCTGTCCCCCATGGTGCCGGAGGCACCTCCGCGTCATGGCGAGCCGGAGGCACCTCCGCACAGCGTGCCGGAGGAACCCTGCGTCCACAAAGTGCGCGAGGCCACGGCGTCAGACCGTGCGGACGACGTCCTCGTAGGCGAATTTCGGCTTCGCGGCACCCCACGCGTCGGCAGCGGGCTGGCCGATGTTGACCACGAGGAAGCTCTTCTGGCTGCCATCGGGGAAGAACGCCTCGTCAATCGCGGCGAAGTCCGCTCCCGTCATGGGACCCGCGGCGAAGCCAAGGGACCGGATGGCGAGGATGAAGTAACCGGCCTGCAGGTGGGCGTTGTTGTTGCCGGTGGCCGCGGCGAGGTCCGGGGCGGCGTCGTACATGGCTTTGGGGGCGTTGTAGCCGGGAAGGAAGGTGTCCCACTGCTCCTGCCAGGAGGTGTCGTAGCTGAGGACGGCGACGAGCGGTGCGGAGGCGGTTTTGGCGCGGTTGCCGCTGGAGAGGGTTTCTACCAGGGCGGCGCGGGCTTCCGCGGACCGGACGTAGGTCACGCGCAGCGGCTGCGAGTTGAACGCGGTGGGTCCGAACTTGGTGAGTTCGTAGATGGCCCGGGCCTGCTCGTCGGTGACTTCGCCGGTGAAGGTGTTGGCGGTACGGGCCTCGGCAAAGATGGCGTCTACTGCGGCGTCGTCGATTACGGCTTCGTCATGGGCGATGGTCATGAGCATCCCTTTCGCTGGGCGTGCCCGCCGGGGCGGCGGCCACTGCTTACTGTCCATAGTTGCAACTTCAACTGGTGCTGTTTGCTTCCTGTGGCGCCCCGTGACGTCGGGCACACCGGACGTCCGGCACAGCGGCACCGCCGCGGGCGTAGACGCCGGAGCGGGCGGGCAAGACCGGCGCGGTAAAGTTGCTCCGGAAGATTCCTTCCCGCCCCGCCACACATTCTCTGAAAGGCTCCGGCAATGAGCATGCTCGGTACCAAATGGAAGCTCCACGGCAACGGCAGGTCCATCCGCCCCGGCGGGGTCGTCAAGCCGGATGAGCGCCTCGCCTGGCCGCTGACCATCGGCGTCGGCATGCAGCACGTCGTCGCCATGTTCGGCGCCACCTTCCTGGTCCCGATCATCACCGGCATGCCGCCAGCCACCACCCTGTTCTTTTCCGGCATCGGTACCCTGCTGTTCCTCGTCATCACCAAGGGCCAGGTACCCAGCTACCTCGGTTCCAGCTTCGCCTTCATCGCCCCGATCATGGCCTCGCAGCAGCAGTACGGCGTTCCGGGAGCCCTCGGCGGCGTGGTGCTGGCCGGCGTCGGGCTGGCCATCATCGGCGCGGTCGTGCAGAAATTCGGGGCGGGCTGGATCAACCGGCTGATGCCCCCGATCGTCACGGGCGCCATCGTGGCGCTGATCGGCCTCAACCTCGCGCCCGCCGCGAAGAACAATTTCGACGCCGCCCCGGTCACGGCCCTGATCACGCTGGCCACGATCATCCTCGTCAGCGTCTTCTTCCGGGGCATCCTGGGCCGGCTGAGCATCCTGGTCGGCGTGGTGGTGGGCTACCTCGTGGCGATGATCCGCGGCGAAGTGGACTACTCCAAGATGGACGGCGCGGCGTGGGTGGGGCTGCCGTTCTTCCAGGCCCCCGAATTCCACGTCGGCGTCGTCGGCCTCTTCGTCCCGGTGGTGCTGGTCCTGGTGGCGGAGAACATCGGCCATGTGAAGTCCGTGTCCGCGATGACCGGCCAGAACCTCGACGGCGTCTCCGGGCGGGCGCTGATGGCCGACGGCGCCGCGACCGTCCTCGCCGGCATGGGCGGCGGCTCGGGCACCACCACCTACGCGGAGAACATCGGCGTCATGGCGGCGACGAAGGTCTATTCGACGGCGGCCTACTGGGTGGCCGGCATCTTCGCCGTGGTGCTCAGCTTCTCGCCGAAGTTCGGTGAACTCATCGCCACGGTCCCGGCCGGTGTGCTGGGCGGCGCGGCGACCATGCTGTACGGCATGATCGGCGTCCTCGGCGTGAAGATCTGGGTGCAGAACAAGGTGAACTTCGCCAACCCGATCAATTTGACCACTGCCGCCGTCGCGCTGATCGTCGGCATCGCGGACTACACCTGGACCATCGGCGACCTGAAGTTCACCGGCATCGCCCTGGGTTCGGCCGCGGCCCTGGTGATTTACCACGGCATGAAGGCGATCGCGAAGGCCCGCGGCACGGTCGCGGAGCCGGAAACCGAGGAGCCCGCGGCGGTGGCTGCGGTCAGGGCCGCCACGAACGCCGCGGCCAAGCGCGCGCCGAAGAAGCGGCGCTAACGCCTGCAGCAGGCAAGCTAGCCGGCGTCGAACGGTTCCTCGTCGTCGCCGCTGCCCTTTGGTGCCTTGCTCTCCGGCAGGTCCGTGCCGGAACCGTCGGGCAGCCCCGCGGCGTCCTGGCCCGGTTCCGAGGAGAACGGCCGCCCGGCGTCGGGCTGCTCGGTGTTGGCACCATCCATCTCGGCCTCCGAGGAAGGCACTTCGGCGTCGGAATCCTCGGGCGCGTCGGCGTCGAATCCGGGCTCTGAACTGGCGTTTTCTGAACTCATTTGTTCCTCCGTTCCGCCGAAGCGTCCGGCTCCGGGTTCTCCTGCACTGTCCTGGTCTTCTGGGCCGAACTCGCTGAGGTCCAGCGCTCCTGCCGGGTAGGTCTCACCGTCCAGGCCGTCCTGGCTCAGGCCTGCGGCGTCAAACGCCTCGTCCTCCCGGGGCTGCGCGAACTGCTGCGTGTCGCCGCCGGGCATTTCCTGCTCCGCCGTCGGGGTTCCATAGCCGCCGGCTTCTTCGGCCGGGTCCTGCTGGTTGTCCTGAGTCATGTCATTCCTCCTGCTGTTGGAATCGTTGTGGAATCGGACTGGGTGGATTGCCCGGTCGCTGGCGGCACCCGGTCCCTCGAAACTATCCCAGCGAAGTAAACAGTTCCACCCTTCCGGGAAAATGGTCAGCAGACTTAGTACCAGCTTGAATTTAGCAGGCCTCAAGCCTAGGTTGAGTGTTAACTGCCCCCGCAGTCCGATCCGCGTTCACCGGGAGGTGCGCAAGTGCCCAGTCCAGAAGAGTCCACCAGACACGGACGAAACGAGTCCGTCGAGGAAAAAATGGACCGCAACTGGATGGAACTCCTGCAGGAACTCCGGGTGCTGCAGACGGGAGTGCAGCTCCTCGCCGGCTTCCTCCTCACCCTGCCGTTCCAGCAAAGGTTCGAGACGCTGGACGACGTCGAGATCACCCTTTACCTTGCCAACGTGGCGCTGGCCGCCCTCACCACGGCGCTGATCCTGCTGCCGGTGAGCGTCCACCGCCGCCTGTTCCGCCTGCGCCTCAAGGCCACCCTGGTGACGAGCGCCGACCGGATAGCAAAGGTGGCCCTGGCCGGCGTCGCGCTCCTGAGCGTCGGCACCTCCGCGCTGGTCTTCGATGTCACGGCGGGGCGGACGGCGGGCATCACCGCCGGGGCGGTGCTGCTGGCAGCCCTGCTCATCCTGCTGGTCTATGTGCCGGGCAGGCTCCGCCAACAGGCAAACAAAGGAGAAATGACATGACGAGCACCGCAGGCCACAACACAGCACACCTTCAGGAGGAACCATGAGCAAGTGGGTCAGGGAACGCGGCCTGCTGTTGGCCAACATCGGACTCTTCCTCCTCTTCTTCGGCGGGATGATCCTCAGCGGGGCCGCCGACTACAGCAATGACCAGGTGGCACACGGAGAGCAGGCGGTCACGGTGCTGGAATACCTCGGGACCGGGGCATTCCTGGAGGCGACCTTTGAGAACTGGGAGTCGGAGTTCCTGCAGATGGGCATGTACGTCATCCTCACGGTCTTCCTCTTCCAGAAGGGATCCTCGGAGTCGAAGCCGATGGGCAAGGACTCCCCGCAGGACCAGGATCCCCGGGACGCACCGCTGAAGGCAAGCACGCCGTGGCCGGTGCGGCGCGGCGGCTGGGTCCTCAAGCTCTACGAGCACTCCTTGTCGATCATGTTCCTGCTGCTGTTCCTGATGTCCGTTGCCCTCCATGCGGTCGGCGGCAGCGAAGCGTACAGCGACGAACAGCAAAGCCACGGGCAACCGCCGGTCACCGTGCTCGGATACTTCGCGACCAGCCGATTCTGGTTCGAATCGTTCCAGAACTGGCAGAGCGAATTCCTGGCCGTCGCCGTGCTGGTGGGCGCCTCGGTCTACCTCCGCGAGAAAGGTTCCCCGGAATCCAAACCGGTGGCCGAGCCGCACTATGAGACCGGCGCCTGAGCCTCGGCGGCAACGTCCGGAACCCGCCCCGCCCGGGCCGTGCGTCCCTCGGGCCATCCGCCCTAGACCTCCGGGCCATCCTTCCGGTCTCCTGCCCTGTTCTCCCGCTCATCCTCCTGCCCCTCGTCGGCCTGCCCTTCGCCGGCCTGCCGCTCGTCGGCCTGCCGCTCGTCGGCCTGGGCCGGTGACTCGTAGGTGTGATCGAAGGGCATCTTGCTAAGATCCAGGTTCTCGTTGGAGTCCTGGCCCGCGACCAGCTCGTGGGCCTCCTCCAGCGAATCCACGCTGGGCATGGAACCGAGCAACGGGCGTCCGGCAGTCTCCCTGATGAAGAAAACGGCCACGGCGCCGATCGCGGAGGTGCCCACCAGATAGTAGGCAGGCATCATGTCATTTCCCGAGGAGGCGATGAGCGCCGCAATGATGAACGGGGCCGTACCGCCGAAAATGGCGACCGCGAAATTGTAGGCAATGCCCATGGCGCCGTAGCGGCTGGCCGTGGGGAACAGCGCCGGCAACGCCGAGGCCAGATTCGCCACATAAAACGTCAGCGGAAACGCGACGAGAGCCAGCCCCAGGAGGGTAGACCAGATCTCCCCCACGCCGATAAACAGGAAGGCCGGGACCGCCAGGATCACGGTCCCGAGCGAACCGATCCACAGCACCGGGCGGCGGCCGATCCGGTCCGAGAGCCGGCCGGTGAGCGGAATGGCCGCAGCCATCGCGACGAGGATCGGAATCGTCAGCAGCGTCCCATGCAATTCGTCATAGCCCTTGGTCGCGGTCAGATAAGTCGGCATATAGGACGTCAGCGCGTAGCCCACCGTGTTGGCGGCCGCGACCAGGATCATCGCCAACAGGATACTTTGCCAGTGGGACGCAATAATTGCCACCGGACCCTTGGCCGCGGCCGCGCCCTCGGCCGAAGCCTGAGCGTCAAGGGTGGCCTGGAACGTGGGAGATTCCTCAATCTTCAGGCGGAAGTAGATGGCCACGATCCCAAGCGGCCCGGCGATCAGGAAGGGGATCCGCCAGCCCCAGCCTTCCATGGCGGGCTGGCCGAGCGTGACCTGCAGCACGGAAACCAGGGCAGCGCCGAGGGCGAAGCCCATATAACTTCCGAGGTCAAGGAAGCTGGCAAAGAAGCCGCGGCGGCTGTTGGGGGGCGTGTTCACTGACAAACGTCGTGGCGCCCGCATATTCGCCGCCGGTGGAGAAGCCCTGAATGAGCTTGGTCGCCACCAGCAGCACGGCAGCCCATATTCCCAGGGCCGAGTACCCCGGGAGCAGGCCGACGACGAACGTGGCCGCCGCCATGATCATGAGGGTCATGGACAGCACCTTCTGCCGGCCGATCTTGTCACCCAGCCAGCCGAAGAACACGCCGCCGAGCGGACGGGCGATGAAGGTCGCGGCAAAGGTCCCCAGCAGGAACAGGTTCTGCACGGTCTTGTCGGCCTCCGGCAGGAAGACCGGGCCCATGGTGGTGATGAGGTAGCCGAACACGCCGACGTCGTACCATTCCATGGTGTTGCCCACGATGGTGCCGCCCAGGGCCTTACGCATCATCGGGCGATCGACGATGTTGATGTGGTGAACCTTCAACCGCCGCGGTATGAGTGGCCGTTCTGACGGCGGGGAACCCGTGAAGTGGTGCTTCCTGTCGGCTTTGCTGTGTTCTCCACGCATGTTCCATCTCCTGCTGGTGCCACGTCTGATGAATCGTGGCCCTGGCCGGGAGTCACGGCAAGCACTCCTAGCATTATATCCGCGTGGCTAAGCGGCTTCCAGAGCTCACGGCCGACGGCGAACTCCGGCCTCAGGCGCCTTCCAGGACCTGGCTGGTGGCCCACGCGAGGTACTTCGCGGCGTTCGCGACGGCGTCCTCCGGGCTTCCCGCGAGGTCCAGCAGCTGCGCGGCGGCCACCACACCGTGCTGGGCGAGGTCCTCCGGGGTGACCAGGATGCGGCCGGCCACCACGATCACCGGGATGCCGAGGTCCCGGGCGGCGTCGGCGAGCGCAATTGGCGCCTTCCCGGTGAGGGACTGCGAATCCAGCGACCCCTCCCCGGTGATGACGAGGTCCGCCTGGGCGAGTTTTTCTCCGAGGCCGGTGAGCCCGGCCACCAGCTCGAAGCCGCCTTCGAGGGCGGCGTTGCTGAAGGCCAGGAACGACGCCGGGAATCCGCCCGCCGCCCCGGCCCCCGGAACGTTGACGTCCCGGCCGGTGGCCTGGCGCAGCACTGAGGCCCAGTTCCGCAGCCCCGCGTCGAGCAGCTCGACGGCGTCCTCGTCGGCGCCCTTCTGCGGGCCGAAGACGTGCGCCGCTCCGTCGCTTCCGAACAAGGGGTTCTGCACGTCGACGGCGATCCGGAACTTGACCGCGGCCAGCCGGGGATCGAGTCCGCTGACGTCCACGGAGGCGACATCCGCCAGCGAGCCGCCGCCCAGGGGCACCACGTTGCCCGCGGCGTCCAGCGGTTTGAGGCCCAGGGCCCGGAGCGCTCCGCTGCCGCCGTCGCTCATCGCCGAGCCGCCCACGCCCAGCACGATCTCCGTGGCGCCGGCATCCAGGGCAGCGGCGATCAGCTGGCCGCAGCCGTAGCTGTGGGCGCGCAGGGCGTTGGCCGGAGTCGGCTCCATGTGCGCCAGGCCGGATGCCTGCGCGGTTTCGAGCACGGCGGTGACGGTCCCGAAAGCGTCCTTGCGGAGGGCCCAGGCGGCGCCAAGGGGCGCCAGGATGGGGCCGACGACGGCGTTGAGCCGCTCCTCGTACCCGGCCGCGACGGCTGCCTCCAGGGTTCCCTCGCCGCCGTCGGCGACCGGAAACTGGACGGCCTCGGCGTCGGGGTAGACGCGCAAGGCACCTTCGGCGATGGCGGCGGCGGCTTCGATGGCGGTGAGTGAGCCCTTGAATTTGTCCGGGGCGATGAGGATGCGCATGGCTCTATCCTGCCAGCCCGGCCGAGGGCCCGGTGCCTGCGTCGAGGCGCGGCGTCAGCGCCGCCACTCGCCGCGTTCCTGCAGCACCGCTTTGAGCAGGTCGGCGCGGTCCGTGACGATCCCGTCCACGCCGAGGTCCAGCAGCCGGTGCATCTCGGCCTGCTCGTTGATGGTCCAGACGTGCACCTGCAGGCCGTGGCGGTGGGCGCGCCGCACAAAGCCTGGCGTCACCACCGTCACGGCGCCGTAGCTGACGGGCACCTGCAGCGCGTGAACGCCGCGGAGCACACGCGCCGCGACCAGCCGCATCAGCGGGGCAGGCAACACCGGGCCCAGCAGGACGAACAGGCCGGTGGACACGATTCCGGCAGAGCTCGCGGCCGGACGGCTGAGCTGCTTCAGCACGGCGCGGCGCCTGCGGTCCGAAAAGCTGGCAATCAGCACCCGGTCATGCAGCCCGTACCCCTCGATCGCTGCGGCCAGGGAGTCCACCGAGTTCCAGTCCTTGACATCAAGGTTCAGCCGGACCTCCGGAAAGGCCGTGACGAGTTCCTCAAACAGCGGGATCGGCTCCGCGCCGCCGATCCGGGCCCGGGCCACCGTCTCCGCCGGCAGTTTTGAGATCCGGCCGCTGCCGTCCGTGACCCGGTCCAATGTTGCATCGTGGAACAGCAGCAGCACGCCGTCGGCCGTGGTGTGGACGTCCGTCTCCAGATGCCGGAACCCGAGCTCGACGGCGGCGCCGAAGGCGGCCATGGAGTTTTCCAGGCCGGCCTGGGAGAAGCCGCGGTGAGCCATCGCGAGGGGCGCGTCGGGGGCTTCGCCGGTGGAAAAATACGGGTGGGACGTCGTCACTCCTGAAGCGTACCGGAGCCCCGGCGCCCCTGGCAGTGACCGGATCAGGAGGCGGGTCAGGAGGCGGGCGGGAGGATTTCGATGCCGTCGCTGCAGTGCAGCAGCGTGCGTCCCCGGCCGCCGTCGAGGTCTACCCAGACAGCCGAGTGGTCCTCCGTGACGGCGTGGATCAGGCCAGTGGTCTCGTAGCCGGGCGCCGTCCGGACGCTGACCCTGTCGCCCTGGCGCAGGCTTTTCCAACGGGTGTCCGGTTCGACCCTGTGCAGAGGCTGTTCGTAAGTGCTTTCACTGCGGTACCTGGCCATGATTTCCCCTCCATCAGTTGAACGATCCGTCGCGTGGTCTCAGCCTAGGACGCCAAGGTGAACGCGAGTTGACCGGAAGCTGGGAATCCGGTGACCGGCGGGCCCGAAAAGTCCGGTCAGGGCCGGGACAGGGTCAGGGAAGCCGGACTCCCAGGGCTGCGAGCTTGGCCTCGAGGATCTGGGCCACGCCGTCGTCGTCGAAGTGCGGCGCCTGCTGGCCGGCCGCGCGGATGGCTTCCGGGTGCCCGCTGGCCATCGCATACCCGTCGCCGGCCCAGCGCAACATCTCGATGTCGTTGGGCATGTCCCCGAAGGCCACCACGTCGCCGGACTCGACGCCGAGCGACGCCGCGTATTCGGCGAGGGTGACGGCCTTGTTGACGCCGGGCAGGGACAGTTCCAGGAGGGCGATGTTCGGCGCCGAGTGGGTAGCCGCGGCCAGGTGCGCGACGGCGGGCGTCACTTCGGCGAGGAACTCGTCGGCGGTGCCCTCCCGGACAACGGCGAGGAACTTCACCACCGAGTCCGACGCGGTGAGGGTGCTGTGCAGCGGCGCGGGGGTGAACTCGGCGAGCAGCTCACTGGAGCCGTTCTCGATGAACCCCGGCTCCAGGTGGAAGCCGGTCAGGGTCTCGGCGGCGAACAGTGCCGAGGGGCGGAGGCGCTGGATGATGCGGCGGGCCTCGAACACGGCGTCGATCTCCAGGCCCCGGGCCGAGATCAGGCGGTCCGCCTCGAGGTCCCAGACGACGGCGCCGTTGGAGCAGATGACGGTTCCGGTGTGCCCCAGCCGGTCCTGCAGCGGGCGCAGCCAGCGCGGCGGGCGCCCCGTGACGAACACCAGTTCCACCCCGGCTTCGCGGCAGGCATGGAACGCGCGCACGGTGCGGTCGCTGATCTTGCCGTCGTGGCCGAGAATCGTTCCGTCAATGTCACTTGCTACCAGCCGCATACTGCCAGTCTACGTGGGCGGCGTGTGCGGAGCGGGCGGCGTCGTGCGGGGCGGGCTGGCAGTCGGCGGCTGGCGGGGGGCGGCGTCGGATTCGCCGGAAGCGTGCCCGCTCGCCGGGAATTTACGGCGAATCCGCAGGCCTCCGGCGAATCCGGGGCGCGGGACGGCTGAGCGCGTCGAAACGGCCACGACGGCGGGAGGCCACCACCGGCCCGGCGCCGCCCGGGTAGCTAGGGGCGTTCGAAGATGCCGGTGAGGGTGGCCCGGGCCAGGGTGTGGCGGGAGAGCCTGGCTTCGAGGCTGGCCGGGGAGGTGCCCGCGTCCAGTCCGGAGTGGTCCACGTCGAGGGCATGGACGGTGACGATGTATCTGTGCGGGCCGTGGCCGGGCGGCGGCGCGGCCCCCAGATAGCCGTGGAAACCGGCGTCGTTCTTCAACTGCTTGACCCCCGGCGGGAGCAGCCGGCCGCCCTCCGCGCCCGCCCCCGCCGGCAGCGAGGTGACCTCGGCCGGAAGGTCCAGCACGGCCCAGTGCCAGAAGCCGCCGCGGCCCGGGGCATCGGGGTCGAACATGGTCACGGCGTAGCTCCGGGTTCCGGCCGGCGCGCCGGTCCAGCCCAGCTGCGGGGACTCGTCCTGCCCGCCGGCGCGCATCTTGCCGCTGCGCTGGGCCGGCGGAACGGCCGCGCCGTCCTGGAAGGACTCGCTGCTGACGTGGAAGGTCGGGGCGTCCTGGCGTGACATGGCCGCCTTTCAATTGTTGGGGGGATCGGTACTTTCAGGATCGGCGGACTCGGAACCCGCAAGAAGCGGAGCGCCCGCCCCCAGCTCCATCCGGTTCAGTTCCGCCCGGGTAGGCGGATTCGCGCCGGCGCGGGAGACCGTCACCGCGGCCGCCCACGCTGCGTGGGACAGGAGATCGCGGAGGCTTCCGGCGGAGAGCTCCCGGAGGTCCTTGCGGTTCTGGGCCCCGTCCAGGCTCAGGTCCGCCACCCCGGACAGCAGCGCCGCCATGAAGGAATCCCCGGCGCCCACCGTGTCCGCCACGGTCACCGACGGAGCGGGGCAGTGCGCTTCGCCGGAAGCGTTGACACCCCAGGGCCCTTCCGCACCGCGTGTCACCACCACCACGGCCGGGCCTTCCGAGCCGCCCAGCGACAGCCAGCGGCGGGCTGAGTCCAGCGGGTCCTCACCGGGATAGAGCCATTCGAGGTCCTCATCGGAGGCCTTGACCACGTCCGCGAGGGTGACGAATTTTTCGGTTTGCCGGCGCGCGTAGTCCACGTCCGTGATGATGCTGGGCCGGCAGTTGGGATCGAAGCTGATAGTGGCCGAAGGATGGACATGCTCCACGGCGGCCAGGACTTCCGCGGCACCGGGCGCCAGCATCGTGGCAATCGAGCCGGTGTGCAGCAACGTGGTGCCCTGCAGCATGAACGGCAACCGGTCCGCGAGGCCGGGCAGCTCCCAGGCGAGGTCGAAGGTGTAGCCGGCGGCGCCGTCGTCGTCGATCAGGGCGGTGGCCACGCTGGTGGGCAGCTTATCGGGCCCCCACGGGAGCAGCACGGAGCTGGTCCTAAGGTGCGCCGCCAGCGCTTCACCGTAGGCGTCCCGGCCGTAGCGGCCGATGAACTGCACCGGATGGCCCAGCCTGGCCAAGCCCACCGCGACGTTGAGGGGGCTTCCGCCCACGTGGGCCTGGCTACCGGAGGATCGCTGGACCACGTCAACAAGGCCCTCGCCGATTACTGTGAGCATGGTCATACTCTGCCAGAGAATACTTTGGCCAGAGAATACTTTGCCGGAGAACGCGGCCCGGCGCCCCGGTGTTTCGCCGGCTCCGCAGTTCGCTCAGCGCAGTTCGCTCAGCCGCGGTGCGCGTGGGACATGTCCATCGGGACGCCGGCAGCCCCGGCGTCGCCGAACCTGGCGTCGATGTGGACCACGTCCCTGCCGGCGCGGTGAAGGAGGCTGGCGGCAATGCCGGCCCGGTACCCGGAGGCGCAGTGCACCCACAGCCTCCCCGCGGGCAGGGCGTCCAGGCGCGGCAGCAGTTCATGGAGCGGGGCGTTCACGGCGCCGGCAACCCGCGACGCGGCGTATTCGTCGGCCCGGCGCACATCCAGGACGGTGTCTGCCGGATTTCGGCCCGCGAGCACGCCGTCCCAGCCCACCCGCGGATAGGAGGCGACGGCGGTCCGGGGCGCCAGCCTGTGCGGGTCAGTTCCGACGGCGGCGTCCGGGGAGTCGATTCCGATCCGGGAGAGGTCGCGGATGGCGTGCTCCACGTCCTCGTGCGATCCGACCAGAGTCAGGGCCTCCTGCCGCGGCAGGAGCCAGCCCAGGTACGTACTGAAGCTGTTGCCGTATTCGAAGCTCACGCTGCCCTGCAGGTGGTTGCTGGCAAATGCCACGCGGCGCCGCAGGTCCACCACCCACTCGCCGTTCGCCAGGCGCCGGGTGAGCTCCGCGGGGTCGAGCGATTCCGGCACGGCCAACTCCGCCGGGCCGGGGCCGCCGGCATTGGTCACGGCCATGTGGGCGTAGTAGGAGGGGTAGGCCGTGAGGTTGGCCGTGAGTTCGCGGACAAAGTGGTCCACATCCGGGTCCGTGAGGGCGTGGTTCGTGGTCAACTGCTCGCCGATGGTCGAGGATCCCGCACCGCTGGCCGGACCGGAGGAGCAGAAGGAGCCGAAGCCGTGCGTCGGAAAGAGGGCCGCGTCCGCTGCGGCCTCCTCGACCAGGCGCCGCACCGAGGAATACTGCTCGCGGGTGAGACCGATGGTGTCGGCGGCCGCAACGAGGTCCGTGCGGCCGACCGAGCCGTAGAGCAGGCTGCCGCCCGAGAAGACGGCCTGCTTTACGCCGTCGTCCACGATGAAGGAAAGGTGCGTGTGCGTGTGGCCCGGCGTGGCGACGGCCCTGACCGTGAGCGAACCGACCCGGACGGTCTGGCCGTCCGTGATCGGCTGGCGCTCGAACTTCACGGGATCCGCGGCGTTCACGAGGTAGCTCGCGCCGTGCGCCTTCGCCAGCTCGAAGCCCCCGGTGAGGTAGTCGTTGTGCAGATGGGTCTCGGCCACATGCGTGATGGCCACCCCGGCGTCCCGGGCGGCCGCTTCGACCCGGTCCGTGTCACGTTGCGGATCTATGACCAGCGCCACCGAACCGTCATGGACGAGGTAGCTGCGGTCCCCCAGTTGCCGGGTCTCGATGACAATGACATCCATGGTTCACTCCTGCGGGTCTTCTCAGCGGTGTCTGCTCAGCTGTGTCTGCTCAGCGGCGAACGACCGGGAGGCCGTCGAGCTGCCACTCGTTGATGCCGCCGGCGACGTTGACGGCGTCGTATCCCTGGTCCTCGAGGTAGGCAGCGGCCTGGGCGCTCCGGCTGCCGGCTGCACCCGGCGGCTCTCTACACCCATGATACCCCCGAGGGTATGAATACAAGCCCCGGGAGTGAGGCGGGAGAAGACCTGGATGGCAGGATGCGAGCCTCCCGCGTCCGAACGCGGGCGGAGCACCCGCCGGGCTAGCCCGGCGAGCCGTCCTGCTGGTAGACGTCCGGGATGCCGTCATGGTCGGAGTCGATTTTCTCGTCTTCCTCGGCCTTCCGGTACTGCCGGTTCCGGGTCCGCAGCACCACTGCGGCCAGCAGCGCGGCCAGCAGGGACGCCGCGAGGATCCCCACCTTGCCGTGGTCGTCGTGGCTGCTGCCCTGGCCGAAGCTCAGCTCGGCGACCAGCAGCGACACCGTGAAGCCGATCCCGGCCAGGAGCGCGACTCCGAAGACGTCGATCCATTTGAACGAATCATCCAGCCGCGCCCGTGTGACCTTGGTGAGCAGCCAGGTGATTCCGAGGATGCCGGCCGGCTTGCCCAGAACGAGGGCAAGAATGATGCCGATGGCCACGGGATCCGTCAGCGCCGAACCGAGCCCTTCCCAGCCGCCCACCGCGACGCCGGCCGAGAAGAAGGCGAAGATCGGAACGGCCACTCCGGCGGAGATCGGCCGGAACCGGTGCTCGAAAACCTCCGCCAGGCCGGGTCCGGCGTCCGGTCCGCCGCTGGCCTTGGAACGGATCACCGGGATGGCGAATCCGAGCAGGACGCCAGCCACCGTGGCGTGGATGCCGGAGGCGTGAACCAACGCCCACGTGACCGCGCCGAGGGGCAGCAGGATCAGCCACGCGGCCATGGCGTGCATCCCGAAGAAGCGCCGGTACTTCTGCGCCAGGAAGGTGTAGATGCCCAGCGGGATCAGCGCCAGCAGCAGCGGCACCGGGTGCAGTTCACTCGTGTAGAACACCGCGATGATGCTGATCGCGAGCAGATCATCGACGACGGCGAGGGTCAGCAGGAAAATGCGCAGGGCACTCGGCAGGTGCGAGCCGATGATGGCCAGGACCGCGACGGCGAAGGCGATGTCGGTGGCCGTGGGAATGGCCCAGCCGCGGAGGGTCTCCGGGCTGGCGAGGTTGACCGCGGCGTAGATGAGCGCTGGGACAACCACTCCGCCGACTGCCGCGGCGACCGGAACGATTGACTTGTCCAGCTGCCGCAGGTCCCCTGCCACGAACTCCCGCTTCAGCTCGAGCCCGACCAGGAAAAAGAAGATGGCAAGCAGCCCGTCGGCGGCCCAGGCCCCGAGGCTCAGTTCCAGGTGCCAGGGCTCGTAGCCGAACTTAAAGTCCCGGAGGGCAAAGTAGCTCTCTGACGCCGGCGAGTTGGCCCAGATCAGGGCGATCACGGCTGCCGCCACCAGCAGGGCGCCGCCTACTGTTTCCTTGCGGAGGATCTCCCCGATCCGCAGGGATTCGGCGTAGCTGCCGCGGCCGAAGACGCTGGAACGCGGGGGCCGGGGGACGGGCGAAGGTGTGGTGCTCATGGGGGTGTCCTAAAAGTTGGGTCCACGGAACTATGCCGACCAGACTTCCCGGCGCACCTGCATCCAGTCTACGGGGTCAGGGCATGGTGCTGAACCGTTCGGCTTTCGCCTTGCTGCCCTGGACGATGACCTGGTCGTCGTCGTAGAGGACGGTCTGCGCCGTCGTGTGGCCCCACGTCCCGCCGGGGCGCTTGACTGCCACGATCGTGACGCCGTACTTCTCCCGGAGTCCGAGCACGCCGAGCGGCCGGTCGCGGACGCCGGCGGGCGGGCTGGTCCTGATCATCACGAAGTCGTCCTCGAACTCCACGTAGTCAAGGATCGAGCCGAGGACCAAGTGGGCGACGCGCTTTCCCATGTCATGTTCCGGGCGGATGACGTGTTCGACGCCGAGCTGGCCGAGGATTTCGGCATGGGGTTCGCTGATGGCCTTGGCCCAGATCTGCGGGCGGCGGAACTTCAGAATCCTCGACGTCGTGAGGATACTGGCCTCGAGGTCCGAGCCGATGCCCACCACCGCCCGGTCAAACTCGTGGACCGAGAGCTGGCGGAGCACTTCCTCCTTGGTGGAATCGGCCTTGACCACATGGGTCAGCCGGCCGTTGAAGGACTGCACAATCTCTTCGTTGGCGTCGATGCCCAGCACCTCGGTGCCCTGCGCCTCCAGCTCCAGCGCCAGCGAACCGCCGAAACGGCCCAGGCCGATGACCACCACGGAGGACGCCTTGGCGTTGGTGCCGGCGGGGCGTGTGGAGAAGATATTCCTAGCCAATGAGCGGCCTTTCCCTCGGGTATTCGTAGAGCATGGGGCGTTCACGGAGGGCCAGGGCGGCGCCCAGCGTGACCGGGCCCAGCCTCCCGACGAACATCAGCAGGATCAGGACGAGCTGACCGGCGGGAGGAATCCCGGCGGTGATCCCGGTGGACAGTCCAACGGTGGCGAACGCCGAGATGACCTCGAACAGGATCCGCTCCTGCCCGAAGTCCGTGATGACCATCAGGAACATCGTCGAGCCAATGACGAGGGCGATCGCCAGCAGGACCACGGTGATGGCCTGGCGGTGCACCGCCCGGGGCAACCGCTTGCCGAAGATGTTCACGGCCGTGCCACCCTGCAGCTCGGTGGAGAGGATGAAGAACAGCACGGCGAACGTGGTGATCTTCAGGCCGCCGGCGGTACCGGCCGGGCCGCCGCCGATGAACATCAGGATGTCCATCCCCAGCCAGGAGACGGGCTCCATCTGGCCGATATCGATGCTGTTGAAGCCTGCAGTCCGGGTAATGACGGACTGGAAGAAACCTGCCAGCACGCGCTCCGCAGGATGAAGGCCGCCGAGCGTCGCGGGGTTGGACCATTCGACGGCGGTGAGGAAGACGGTGCCGCCGGCCAGCAGGACGGCTGAACCCACCAGGACAAGTTTGGTGTTCATGCTCCAGTGGATCGGACGCCGGTACTGGCGGCCCAGTTCAAAGAGGACCGGGAACCCGAGCCCGCCGATGATCACGGCGGCGGCTACCGGCAGGCACACCCAGGCGTCGCCGACGAAACCCATCAGGTTGCCGGAGTACAGTGCGAACCCGGCGTTGTTGAAGGAGGAAACGGAGTGGAATACACCGTGCCACAGGGCCTCACCGAGCGGGTAGCCGTAGCCGGCCATGAACCGGGCCGTCAGGATGAGGGCCAAGCCGGCCTCGACTGCCAGGCTGATCAGAAGCACCCCGAGCAGCACCCGGCGGACGTCGCCCAAGCCGTCACTTTTGGTTTCGGCGGCTACTGAGAGCCTTGACCTGAGGCCGAGCCGGCGCGCGGTCAGCACCCCGAGCAGGGTGCCGAAGGACATCACGCCGAAGCCGCCGATCTGGATCAGCACCAGGATGACCACTTGGCCGAATCCGCTCCAGAAGACCGGAGTGTCAACGATAATAAGGCCTGTCACGCACACCGAGGAGGTGGCGGTGAACAATGCCTCCAGGAAAGTGGCGCCGCCTCCGCCGGCCTTGGCCACCGGAAGCAGCAGCAACCCGGTTCCCGCCGCGACAGCACCGGCGAAACCCAGCACGATCACCTGCGCCGGGTGGCGTGGCGCGAACGCTCTGATGAACTTTGTGAAACCCGCTGCCAGGGCGCGCAGGACTGCGGGAACTTCAAAGTGCATACGCGTCACGCTATCACTCGCTGAAGGCCGGAACGGCGCCCGCCGGGCCGTTCAGGCCAGCAGCAACTGCACCAGCTCGCGGCATTTCCGGTAGGCGGCCGCCTTCGGGTCGATCAGCGCGAAGTGGTCACCCGGAACCTTGAGGAGCTGGACGGGTGCACCCGCGGATTTCGCCGCTGCGGCATACGTCTCGGACTGGCTCATCGGGACCGTGTCGTCCTCGGTCCCGTGGACCGCGTAGACCGGGACGTTCAGGGGCACCGCACTCATCGGGTCCGCGTATTTATGCCGTTTGGGGTATTTTTCGGAGGAGCCGCCCAGCAGGTTGCTGACCGCGCCGTTGCTGAGGTTCAGCCGCTCGGCCGAGGCCAGGTTCAGCACCCCAGACTGGCTGACGACGCCGGTGAGCCGCACCGCGCCGTCGTCCCTGCGGAGCAGCTGGCGGTCCGCATCCGGGGCGCCGATCTGGCCGAGCCGGTCACGGCCGGCCGCCCAGACCGCCAGGTGCCCGCCGGCGGAGTGCCCCAGGGCGACAACCCTGTCCAGCCCGAGGCTGTGCTCGCCGGCGACCTCACGCAGTTTGTCGATCCCGGCCAGCACGTCGGAAAACGTGTGAGGCCAGCCACCGCCGTTGCCGGCACGGCGGTACTCCAGGTTCCAGGCCGCCATGCCGTGCGCCGCAAGGTCCCTGGCCAGCGGCTCACCGAGCTCGGCGCCGTACTGGGAACGCCAGTAACCGCCATGAATGACCACCACCAGCCCCTTGGGCGCGGCCACCTCCGGCAGGAAAAGCTCGCCCCACTGGCTCGGGTCATCGCCGTAGCTGTACTTGTGCCGCTTCACAGTGTCCTCCTTAGGGCCCGGTGAACAGGCGGCGGAGATTGCCCCCAACGTCACCGTCGCTGCGGCCGCGATGAAAGCCCGACGCCGCACATCAGCCATGTGCAAGAGCCTACCTTGGGCGTCACCCGGCACGGCGTAAGACGACGGCCTGCGGTGCGCGATGTTCGCGAGACGGCGGGGGTGTCACCTCCGCCGCCGTCGTACCTCCACCGTAAGCTGGACGCATGGCGAGCAACTGGGATCGGCTGGACCCGAGCCTGCGCGAATCCGTGCAGGAAAACGTGGAACTCTACGAGCGGCTCCGTCCTGCCCTGAAGCTGGTGACGCGCGAGGTCCTGCTCACGCTGCGGAGCATGCTCAAGGGCACCGAAGTGACGCCGCTGTTCGTCACAGGGCGCACCAAGACGGTGGAGTCCTTCCGCGAGAAGATCTCCCGCACCGAGGAGCCGCTGGAACCCGGCGGCCCCCCGGTGCTGAAATTCCCGGACCCGTTCCGGACGCTCAATGACATGGTGGGCATCCGCGTCATCACCAAGCTGCCGGCGGAAAACGCCGTGGTGGCCAACCTGATCAAGCGCCAGCGCCAGCTCTTTGACTGCCGCGGCGACCGCGAGAAGGACATCGGCTCGATCGAATCCGGGACCTACGGCTACTCGAGCCGGCACCTGATCCTGCGGACCATCCAGAACGAGGTGGTTAAGGAGTACCAGCAGGCCCTCAATCCTGAGGTCCAGCCGAACGGCAGCTACTTCTTCGAATGCCAGATCCGCACCGTGTTCGCGCACGCCTGGAGCGAGATCGAGCACGACATCCGCTTCAAGGCCGAGGATCCGCGCGCCTGGACCCCGCACTTCGACCGACAGTTCACCGCCACGGCCGCGATGCTGGAAACCGTGGAGGGCGCATTCTCGGACCTGCACGACCGCTACGAGGAGGTCCGCAGCTACTGGGACACGGACGGCGAGGGCGCCGCCCAGCTCACGCCGAACCGGATCCGGGACGTCTGGCGGACGCTGCTGCCGCACGTGGACCGGAAGGTCGACGACGACTGGGGCTGGGCCGCCGAACTCATGGCCGCCCACGGCCTCAACCAGACCGTCCAGCTCGCGGGGCTGCTCAGCGCCAACCGGATCACCGAGGTCCGCAAGGCCCTGGACCACCGCTACTCCCCCGGCCCGGACCGGCTGCTGGATGACCTGCTGCTCTGGCAGTACGGCACCAAGCACATCGACCTCACCGCAGAACCGGCCGACGCCGTCCCGCACCCCCGCCGGGACAGCCTGCTGCGGCGGCTCAAGCAGATCGAGCGGTACCGGCTGACGCAGGGGTAGCTGACCGGGAGCGGCTGAAGGCTGCCTCGAGACGAACCTGAACCTGGATCTTAATTCCCGTGAGGCCGCGGATGATCTCTACCTGTGTGCGTAGGTCAGGCAATCGGCGTTGTCGACGCCGGGGCCGACATGCACTTCGGGGGCCTTGCACATCAGATGGTCATTGTGGGTGCATTCGGAGCGCTGGCAGGCTCCGACGTCGGCCAGCACCTTGGGCAGGCCGCCGTGGACGCCGATATCGATGAAGGTGGCGCAGGAGGCATGATCTTCGGCGCCGCCGACTGTGATGGCGGCGGCATTACAGGCGGAATGGTCGTTGAAGGAACAGTTGGTTACGCTGCAGTCGGCTACGTGCGTCGTCATCGGAAGGTCCTCCGCGGTTTCGGCAGCCCGGGCTGGGCGGCTCCTTGCGTCCCACGGTAGGCCGCGCCATGGCAATCAAAAAGACCCAATCTTGTGACCTAATCTCTGGGTCTTTGTGGCAGTCGGCGCCGGCGCTACCGGAATTCCGGCCGCGCCAGGGATTTGGCGTGTCGTGAGCCAATGTGCCGGTCATTCCCCCGGGGCACGGAAGCGCGCGACGTAACTACGCTGCCAGGGCGTCTCCACTGCGCCCCGGCGGTAATGCTGCCGCACGAAAGCGACGGCCCCGGCGGGCGGGACACCGTCCAGGACGGCGATGCAGGCGAGGGCGGTGCCAGTCCGGCCGCGGCCGCCCCAGCAGGCGACCTCAACACGCTCGGTTTCGGCGCGGCGCCAGGCCTCCTTGAAGGCGTCCAGTGCGTCGAGGTCATCCGCGGGCAAACGCAGGTCCCGCCAGCGGACCCAGCGCGAGGCCCAGTCCACCGGCCGCGGACTTTTGCCCAGCAGGTAGAGTCCGAACTCGGGCCGTGGCCCCGCTGGAAACGGCGCCAGCAGGGCCCGGCCCCGGATGGTCCGCCCGGAGGGAAGACTGAGCACACCGGCCTGGCCCGGCTCCCACGTCTGCGTCATGATTCCGAGCGTAGCCGTTCCGTCCGCGGCATCGAAGGGGTGGGAACCGGGGCTGACTGCGCCTGAATTTCGCCGGGAGGCTCTGGCGGTAGCGGAACGTGCTCCTTAGAGTGTCCAAGGAACAGCCCTCCGCTGAAAGGAAGCCACGAATGTCATTCCAGGCGTACCTCGACACGATCGAGGACAAGACCGGCCTCACCCCCCGCCAGCTCCTCGAGATCGCCCAGCAGAAAGGCTTCGCTGACGCGTCCGTGAAGGCCGGCGCGATCCTCGACTGGCTGAGGGAGGACTACGGGCTGGGGCGCGGCCATGGCATGGCACTGGTCCATGTCATCAGCAAAGGACCCGGCATCGGCATGAAGCATGTGGGGGCCACCGGCGCGCACAGCGACGAGTCGGACGTGCTCTGGCTCGACGGCCAGGCGACGAAGCCCGCGAGCTAGAGGGAGCGGGCCGGACAGGGGCCGTTATTTGAGCCACGCCTCCACCGCCTGCGGGTGGGCCTCCACCCACTTCTGGGCAGCGGCTTCCGGCGTGCTGCCGGCCTGGATGTCCGTGGCCACCGAATTCTGGTCTTCGTTGGTCCAGGTGAAGGACTTCGCCAGCTTGGCCGCCGGTGAGCCACTGTCCGCGAACTTCTTCGAGATGATCTTGTTCAGCTTGTAATCAGGGTAGTCACACGCCACTTTCTCCGGATCCGCATCGCAGCCCACGGTCCATTTCGGCAGGTTGACTTTTACCAGGGGAACCTCGGCGAGGAACCACTGCGGATCGTAGAAATACCCCAGCATCGGCGTCTTGTTCTTCTCTGCCGTGCGGAATGACTGGATCAGCGCCGCCTCCGAACCGGAGAAGACCACCTTGTAGTCAAGACCGAGATTCTTGACCAAGGCCTCGTCATTGGTGACAAAGGCCGGATCGCCATCCAGGAGTTGGCCCTTGCCCCCTGATTCGGACGTTTTCAGGAGCGAGGCGTATTTGTTCAGGTTCTGGCTGTCCGTGATATCAGGGTACTTTTCTGCCATCCACGGCGGCACGTACCAGCCGATCTTTCCTGAGTTGCCTGTGGGCCCCGCGTCGACGGCGACAGCCTGCTCGGTGATGTACTGTTTCGCAAGATCGTCGTGGCCCCAGTTTTCCATGATCACGTCCACTTCGCCGGAACCGAAGCCTTGCCAGGAAATCTGTTCTGAAATGTCCTTTTGCACCACGGTGCAGCCGAGCTTGTTCTTCGCCACGTAGCTGTAAACGGCCGCGTTCGCCGTATATCCCACCCAGGCGTTGAGTGCCACGTTGACGGTTCCGCAGGGCGACTCCGTCGTGCCTGGGGCGGCCGCTGCCTGGTTGACCGTGGCACCGCCGCAACCGGCAAGCAGCAGGCCGGCCGCTATGGTCCCGGCAACCGTGGGAATAGTTCGTTTCAATAGCTGTCCGGCTCTGTTCATGGGTACATCTCCTTGTTCTGGTGCGGGTTTGGAGAGCGTGCGTTTCCTTCGGCCTGCTGCTTTTGGGCTTGAGGCGTTTATGGTGCGGGTGATGCGGATGTGGGGATCCTGCGTACGGGAATGGCGGCGGCAGCCTGTGTCATGCGGTCCAGCAGGATGCCCAGGAAAACGATGGCCAGGCCGGCCGCGAGCCCCTTGCCGAAGAGCGAACTCTGGACGAATCCCGCGACGACGTCGTAACCCAGGCCGCCGGCCCCTACCAGGGCGCCCACCACCACCATGGCGAGGACGTAGATCAGGCCCTGGTTGGCGGCCAGTGCAAGCGACTGCCGGGCCATGGGCAGCTGCACTTTGGTGATGACCTGCCACGGCGTCGAGCCGCTGGCCACTGCGGCCTCCACCACGGTGGGGGAGATTCCGGCAATTCCGTCTGCCGTGATCTTGATGGCCACCGGTGCCGCATAGATGATGCCGGCGACGATTGCCGTGAACCGGGTGGCTCCGAAAAGCCCCAGGAACGGGACGAGGTAGACAAAGGCCGGCATGGTCTGGGCGGCGTCAAGCATGGGCCGCATGAACTGGTCAATCCTGTTGGACCGGCCCATCGCCACGCCGAACACGACGCCCAGGACCATCACCACCATCGTGGCCACCAGCGTGCCGGCGAGCGTGACCATGGCGTCGCTCCACAGCCCGAGGAAGATGATCACGGCCAGGCAGAATGTGGTCAGGGTGGCGAGTTTCCAGCCTCCGATCGCATAGGCGGCCAGGGCGATGACGGCCACCAGGACAAAGAACGGGGTCTCGGCCAGCAGCGACTGGAACGGATTGAGGATGCCGGTGGTCACCGCTTCCCGGAAAGACACGGTAAACAGCGACAGATGGGTCTGCAGCCATTCGCTGGCGGCCGTCACTCCGCTGACAATGGCCGGTCCGATGTTCAGGTCCTTCGGGAAAGCGGCGGCCCAGAGCATGGTCCGGGACAGCTGCACGAGCACCACCACGAGCACCAGCGTGACGGCAAGGAGCACCAGCCGGATGCGGCGCGGCATCTTGCCGCGCTGCCGTGCCCCCGGCTCCGCCCGCTGGCTGGCCGCCGTCGTCACCCGGTCCAGCACAATGGCGAGCAGGACGATGGACAGTCCCGCGTTGACCGCGGTGCCGACGTCGAGCGACTGCAGGGCCCGGACCACCACCTGGCCGAGCCCCGGAGCCGCAATGAGGGCCGCAATGGTGACCATTGACAGGGCGGCCATCGTGGTCTGGTTGATGCCCATCACGATGGTGCGCCGGGCCATCGGCAGCTGGAGCGTGACAAGCCGCTGCAGGCCCGTGGTGCCCAGCGAGTCCGACGCCTCCCGCGTATCGGCCGGAATGGACCGGATCCCGTGCGCCGTCAGCCGGATCACCGGCGGCGCCGCGTAGATCACGGTGGCGATCACGGCGGAAGCGGGGCCGATCAGGAAGATCAGGGCCAACGGAGCCAGATACACGAACGTCGGGAGCGTCTGCATGAAGTCGAGCACGGGCGTGACCGCCTTCGCCGCGTGTCCGTTGACTCCCGCCATCACACCCACGGGGATGCCGATCAGGAGGGTCAGCAGCACCGCCGTGATGACCAGGGCGAAGGTGTACGAGGCTTCGACGAAGAGCCCCTGCAGGCCGAAGAAGATGAACACGGCCGCCGTCAGCAGGGCCACCCGGGCGTTTCCGACGGCATAGGCGATCCAGCTCAGCAGTCCCACGGTTCCCAGCCAGCCGATTTCAGGAAGGCGCAGGCCGGTGGCGCTGGCCGCGAAAATCGTGATGAACACGTTCGCGACCGCGTCGACGGCGGCCCGGAGGGGGGAAAGTACGAACAGGAAGACGGGGTTGCCGCTCCGGTTTGCCGCAACCCAGGCGTTGAACTGGTTAAGGGAGCGGTGCAGGTCGGTCAGCTCCGACGCCGGCAGCCTCAAGGTGCCGGTGCCGTGCAGGATCAGGAAGCCCAGGAGCCAGAGGACCCCTGCGCCCACCAGCAGCATGGCGCGCCGGCTGGGCCTGCGGCGGGGTTCACGGGCGGGGACGCCGCCGGCCTGTACCGGGGCCCTGTCACGGACGAGGGTGGACATTAGGCCGCCACTTCCGGGCTGCGGAGCACCGAGAGGATGCTGTCGCGGTCGATCTGGCCGGTGATCTTGCCGGCGTGCTCCACCAGGACGGGGCAGGAGGACTTCATCACGGTGGGAATGGCGTCCCGGATGATGGTGCCGGCGCTGAGGACAGGGGCATCGGCAGGAGTGCCGGGTTCCACCGGCCGGGTAATCCATTTCAGCGTCAGAACGTCTGCGCGGGGGACTTCGGAGACAAAATCCTCGATGTACTGGTCCGCCGGGGACCCCACGAGCTCGTCGCCGGTGCCGCACTGGACGGTCTCGCCGTTGCGCATGATCAGGATGCGGTCGCCCAGCTTCAAGGCCTCGGAGAGGTCGTGGGTGACAAACACCATGGTCTTGCCCATGTCCTTGTGCAGGCGGATGATCTCTGCCTGCATGTCCCGGCGGATGAGAGGATCCAGGGCGGAGAACGGTTCGTCGAACAGGATGGTGTCCGGGTCGCCAGCCAGGGCGCGGCCCAGGCCGACCCGCTGCTGCATGCCGCCGGACAACTGGTCCGGAAAGTGCTGCTCGTATCCCTTCAGGCCCACCAGTTCGATGATTTCCCGGGACCGGGCGTGGCGCTCATTCTTCGCTGCGCCGCGGATCTGCAGGCCGTAGGAGACGTTGTCCAGGACGGTGCGGTGCGGGAGGAGGCCGAAGTGCTGGAACACCATGGACATCTTCCGCCGGCGTAGTTCGCGAAGCTCCGCGGTCCCGGCCTGCAGCACGTCTTTGCCGTCCACCAGAACCTGCCCGGAGGTCGGTTCGATCAGCCGGGTCAGGCAGCGGATCAGGGTGGACTTCCCGGAGCCGGAAAGTCCCATGACCACAAACACCTCGCCCTTGGCGACGTCGAAACTCAGGTTGCGGACGGCGGTCACGCAGCCCGTGCGTTCCAGCAGTTCCACGGAATTGAGGGCTGAGAGTTCTGGATTGCCGGGTATCTTGTCGCCACCGGGCCCAAAGACCTTCCAAAGGTTGCGCACTGAGATGTCGGGACTGTTCATTGCTGCACTCCTGCCTCTGAAGGCTCGAACCAGTGGCTGGGCTTGGGGTCGATGTTCTGCCAGATGTGTTTGGTTTCGCGGTACTCGGCCAGGCCCTGCAGGCCCAGTTCGCGGCCGTTGCCGGACTGGCCGAAGCCGCCCCACTCAGCCTGCGGCACATAGGGGTGGTAATCGTTGATCCACACCGTTCCGTGCCGCATTCCGCCGGCAACACGCTGGGCCTTGGAGGCATCGGAGGTCCATACCGCGCCGGCGAGGCCGTACACCGTATCGTTGGCGAGCCGGACGGCGTCGTGCTCCGTGCTGAAGGTTTCCACCGTGAGCACGGGCCCGAACGACTCCTCCTGCACCACCTGCATTCCGCTGCGGCACCCGTCCAGGATGGTGGGCGGGTAGTAGCTGCCCCCGGCCAGCGGCCCGGCGTCGGGGATGAAGCCACCGCAAAGCAGCGTGGCGCCTTCGGCGATGCCGGCCTGAACGTAGGCATGGACTTTGTCGCGGTGCGCGGCGGAGATCAGCGGCCCCGTTTCGGCCCGTTCGTCGAAAGGCCCGCCGAGCCGGATGGTCTGTGCCCGCCGGACCAGCTCCGCCACCACCTCATCGTGCGCCGACTCCTCGACCAGGAGCCGGGTTCCCGCCGAGCAGACCTGGCCGGAGTGCAGGAAGACGGCCGTCAGGGCGTTGTCGATCGCCGCTTCCCGGCCGGCATCGGCAAAAATGATGTTCGGGTTCTTTCCGCCGAGCTCCAATGCCACCCGCTTCACGGTGGAAGCGGCAGCTTTCATGATGGACTTTCCGGTGGGGAGCCCGCCGGTGAAGGAGACGAGGTCCACCCGGGGGTCAACGCTTAGGACCGACCCGACGGCGGGTCCGGTGCCCGTCACGAGGTTGGCCACGCCGTCGGGCAGTCCCGCCTCGCGGAGCGTATCCATGAGCAGGATGGAGGTTGAGGGCGTCAGCTCGCTCGGTTTCAGGACGAAGGTGTTGCCGGCCAGAAGCGCGGGTGCCACCTTCCAGGAGGCCTGCAGGAGCGGGTAGTTCCACGGGGTGATGAGGCCGCAGACGCCCACCGGGGCGTAGACCACCCGGCTGATGGTGCCCGGGACGCCGGTATCGATGACCCGTCCGGCATCCGTTCCCGCGATGCCGCCGTAGTACCGGAAGCAGGCGGCGACATCGTCGATATCGTACTCGGCCTCCACGTAGCGTTTGCCGGTGTCGAGGGCTTCCGCCCTCGCATAGGCGGCCTTGTCCCGTTCCAGCAGTTCCGCGGTGCGGAGCAGGACCCTGCCCCGCTCCTTTTCGCTGGTTCCCGGCCACACGCCGTCGTCGAATGCCGTGCGGGCGCTGGCGACGGCCGCCTCGGCATCCGCGGCGGTGCATTCGGCCACCTCGGCCACAGTCCTTCCGTCCGCGGGGCAGATAATGGCCCTGGTGTTGCCGTCAACCGGCGGGGTCCAGCGGCCGTTGACGTACGCGCCGCGGACCGTTGCGTTGACCGTTTCGGAGAGCTGCACGGCGTTCATGCGCGGCCCACGCTGGTAGCGGGCCCGGCCGCCGCTAACGGTTCCCCTCCAGGGTCCGGTATAGGGTCCGGGATCCCGACGCCGGCCCCCGGCTGGGCTGTCCGGTGCCGGTAGAACCCGGCTTCTTCCGCCGGCATCGGCTCCCGGCCGAGGATAAGGTCGGCGGCCTTTTCGGCCAGCATCATGACCGGGGCGTAGATGTTGCCGTTGGTCACGTACGGCATGGCCGAGGCATCGGCCACCCGCAGGCCGGAGGTGCCGTGGACTTTCATGGTGAGCGGGTCAACCACGGCCAGGGGGTCCGAGGCCGGTCCCATCTTCGCCGTGCAGGAGGGGTGCAGGGCGGTTTCGGCGTCCTTTGCCACCCAGTCCAGGATCTCCGCATCCGTCTGCACGGACGCGCCCGGTGAGAGTTCGCCTCCGCTGTACGGAGCCAGGGCCGGCTGGCCGAGGATGTCCCGGGTGACGCGGATGGCTTCGACCCATTCACGCTTGTCCTGCTCCGTGGACAGGTAGTTGAACTGCAGGGACGGGTGCACCGACGGATCGGTGGACGTGATCTTCAGGCTTCCCCGGGCGTCCGAATACATGGGGCCGACATGGACCTGGTAGCCGTGCTTGGCATCGGCCCTCTGTCCGTCATACCGCACGGCCACCGGAAGGAAGTGGAACATCAGATTGGGGTAGGAGACGTCCTCGTTGGAGCGGACGAACCCTCCGCCCTCGAAATGGTTTGTGGCGGCCGGACCCGTCCTGCCAAGGAGCCACTGCAGGCCGGTCAGCGGATAGCGCCAGAGGCTGAGGTACGGCTGCATGGAGACCGGCTGGGTGCAGGCATGCTGGACGTAGACTTCCAGGTGGTCCTGCAGGTTTTCGCCCACGCCGGGAAGGTCCACCACGGGCTGGATTCCCAGTGACTTGAGGTGTTTCGCCTCGCCCACGCCGGAGAGCTGCAGGAGCTGGGGGGTGTTGATCGCGCCGCCGCACAGGACCACTTCCCTGGCGTCCACGCTGCGGAGCCGGCCGTTCCGGCGGTAGCTGACCCCGGTGGCCACGGTGCCGGTGAAGTTGATCCGGGTCACCTGCGCCCGGGTGCGGACGGTCAGGTTGGGCCGGCCCCGGTTCGGCCGGAGGTAGGCGCGTGATGCCGAGAGCCGCCGGCCCTTGTGGACGTTGCGGTCAAAGGGGCCGAACCCTTCCTGCCTGTACCCGTTGACGTCGTCGGTCCTGGCGTGCCCGGCTTCCTGGGCCGCAGCGAAGAAGGCCCGGAACAGGGGGTTGCGGGCCGGGCCGCGCTCCAGCACCAGGGGCCCGGCGTGGCCGCGCAGCTCGTCGGCCGGGTCCGCGGCGAGGGCGGTTTCCATGCGCTTGAAGTACGGCAGGCAGTGCGCGAAATCCCAGGCTTCCATCCCGGGATCGGCACCCCACCGTTCGTAGTCCAGCGGGTTGCCGCGCTGGAAGATCATGCCGTTGATGGAGCTGGAGCCGCCCAGCACCTTCCCGCGGGCGTGGGCGATCCGGCGTCCGTGCATGTGCGGTTCGGGGTCGGAGCGGTACTGCCAGTCGTAAAACCGGTTGCCGCTGGGGAACGTCAGGGCCGCGGGCATCTGGATGAACAGGTCCCAGGGGTAGTCGCTCCGGCCCGCTTCCAGCACCAGCACGGTGTGCGTCCCGTCGGCGCTGAGCCTGTCGGCAAGCACGGATCCGGCGCTTCCCCCGCCGACAATCACGTAGTCGTAGCTCTCGTTGGTCATGGTGTACATCTCCTTGGGCGTGGTCTCGGGATTCGTTGAAGAGCCTGGATGGAAACGGTTCAGCCGCGCAGGCGCTCCATCCCGGGATCAACCAGGGGCTCTGCAGTCACGGTGGCCGCGATGCGGGTCCCGAAGTATTCGATTTCGACGGCGTCGCCCTCGGCGGTGTGGGCCGGCAGCCAGGCATAGGCGATCGGCTTGCCCACCGTGTAGCCGTAGGCGGCGCTGGTGACGTAGCCGGCGGGTTCGCCGTTGAAGTACACGGGTTCCTTGCCCAGCACCACCGAGGTGCCGTCGTCGACTGTCAGGCAGCGCAGCTGCTTGGTGGTCGGCTGCCCGCGGCGGGCGGCAAGGGCCTCGGAGCCCACGAACGATTCCTTGTTCTTGCCGATCGAGAAGCCAAGGCCGGCCTGGTACGGCTCGTGCTCGGGGGTCATGTCCGTGCCCCAGAGGCGGTAGCCCTTTTCCAGGCGCAGGCTGTTGAAGGCCCCGCGGCCGGCGGCAATGATGCCCTGTTCCTGGCCTGCGGCGAACAGGAGGTCCCAGAGCTTGAGCCCGTAGTCGGCGGACGTGTACAGCTCCCAGCCGAGTTCGCCCACGTAGGACAGGCGCATGGCGGTGACGGGGATGCCGCCGATCCGGACCTGCTTGGTGCGGAAGTACTTGAGGCCGTCGTTGCTGAAATCATCGGTGCTGACCTTCGCGATGACTTCCCGGGCCAGCGGGCCCCAGAGCCCGATGCAGCAGGTGGCGCCGGTGATGTCGCGGACCTGGACCCACTGGCTGACATCCTGGGACGTCTGCGTCCGGGCCTCCCGGGTGAGGTAGTCGACGTCGATGTTGCCGTTGGCGCCCACCTGGAAGGTGGTTTCATCCAGCCGCGCAATGGTGATGTCGCTGCGTACCCCGCCGTCGCCCGCGAGCAGCAGGCAGTAGGTGACTGCGCCCGGTTTCTTGTCGATCTGGCCCGCGCTCAGGCGCTGGAGCAGTGCCAGCGCGCCGGGGCCCGAAACCTCCAGCCGCTTCAGCGCCGTCATGTCATAGAGCGCGACGCCGGTGCGCGTCTTCCACGCTTCCGCTGCGGAAATGGGCGAGTGGAACATGTTGGCCCAGGGCTCGCGTTCCGGGGCCCGCCATTCGTCCGGCAGCTCGGCGAGGAGCGCGCGGTTGGCTTCGAACCAGTGCGGACGCTCCCAGCCGCCGGCCTCCAGGAAGAACGCGCCAAGTTCCCGCTGCCGGCAATTGAACGGGCTGACCCGCAGCTCCCGCGGTGATTGCCGCGGCTGCAGCGGGTGCAGGATGTCGTAGATTTCCACGAAGTTCTGCTGGGAGGTTTCGCTGACGTAGCTCTCGGAGGTCTGCACCTTCTCGAAGCGGGAAACCTCGCATTCGTGCAGCGGCGTCCGGGACTGGCCCTCGACGAGCAGCTCTGCCACGGCCTTCGCCACGCCTGCCGAGTGGGTCACCCAGACGGCTTCGGCGACGTAGAAGCCCTCGACGTCGGGGGACTCGCCGATCAGCGGGCCGCCGTCGGGGGTGAAGGAGAAGATGCCGTTGAAGCCGTCGGCGATTTCCGCCCCGCGCAGGGCCGGGAGCAGCTGCCTGCTGTCCTCCCAGCAGGGCAGGAAGTCTGCTTCGGTGAACTCCAGCCGTGACGGCATGCGGTGCTCGGACATCTGCCCGGCGGTGACTTCCGGGAGCGTGTCCAGCGCCACGGGCATGGGCCGGTGGGCATAGGAGCCGATGCCCACCCTGTCGCCGTGCTCACGGAAGTACAGGTCCTTGTCCTGGTGCCGGAGGATGGGCAGCCTGGCTCCATTGGCCGGGTCCAGGGGGTTGGTGCCCAGATTGGTGCCCCTGAGTTCGGGCACTGCGGTGGTCTTCACATACTGGTGCGCGAGGGGCAGGAGCGGCACGGCCATTCCTGCCATGGCGCCGATCTTCGGCCCCCAGAACCCGGCACAGGACACCACGATGTCCGCCGGGATCACGCCGTCGGGCGTCTGGACCCCGGTGACCCGTCCGCCGGACTGCTCGACGCCGGTGACGGCCGTCGACCCGAGGAACGTCACGCCCGCGGCCGTCGCCTTGCGGATGAGCAGCTGGACTGCGCGGGCTGCCGAGGCCAGGCCGTCGGAGGGAACATGCAGTCCGCCGAGCACCATGCCCTGGTCCAGCAGCGGATAGTGCTTGGAACACTCGTCGGGATCGATGAGGCGGCCTTCGATCCCCCAGGAGGTGGCGTAGCCCAGTTTGCGCTTGAGGTCTTGCAGCCGTGCAGGGGTGGTGGCGATCTCCAGCCCGCCCACCTGGTTGAAGCAGGAGACGCCTTCATCGCTGAGGGCCAGGAGCTTGTTGACCGTGTAGGTGGCGAATTCGGCCATCGTCTTGGACGGGTTGGTCTGGAACACCAGGCCGGGCGCGTGCGACGTGGAGCCGCCGGCCAGGTGCAGCGGACCCTGTTCGACCACTGTCACATCGGTCCAACCACGGGTGGACAGTTCGTCCGCCAGGTTTGCACCGACAATGCCGGCACCGATGATAACGACGCGGGGTGTAGCCCTCATACGGAAGCTCCTGTTCTTGACATACGGCATACTGCAGGGCGCGGCTGTGGCGCCAGATGTGGCGGGGGTCTAGCGGAAGACGACGGTCCTTGAACCGTTCAGGAGCACCCGGTGCTGGCAGTGCCACTTCACTGCCCGCGAGAGCGCGATGGCCTCGGCGTCCCGGCCGGTGGTGACCAGGGAATCCGGATCCGCGCTGTGGTCCACGCGGAAGACTTCCTGCTCGATGATGGGGCCTTCGTCCAGCTCGACGGTGACGTAGTGCGCGGTGGCCCCCACCAGCTTGACCCCCCGGTCGTAGGCCTGATGGTAGGGCTTGGCGCCCTTGAACCCCGGGAGGAAGGAGTGGTGGATGTTGATGGCCCGGCCGAGGAGTGCCCCGGACAGTTCGTCGGTAAGGATCTGCATGTAGCGGGCCAGTACGACGAGGTCTGCCTGGTACTCGTCCACGAGGCTGAGCAATGTGGCTTCGGCCTCCGGCTTGGTGGCCGCCGTAACGGGGACATGGATGAACGGCAGGCCTGCTGCTTCCGCCATGTAGCGCAGGTCTTCATGATTGGAGACGACGGCGACGAGGTCCGCGCCGAGGCTCCCCGCCTTCCACCGGAAAATCAGGTCGTTGAGGCAGTGGCCGAATTTTGAGACCATGACCAGTACCCGCTGCGGCCGGTCGTCATGGAAGCGGAATGTCATCCCGAATTCGTCGGCGACCGCGGCGAAGTCAGCGGCGAGGGAAGCTGCCGTGCTGTTGGTTGCGTCGTCGCCGATGCTGCCGGAAGAGGGATCGGGCGAGCGGGCGAAGCCCGCCGGGCCGGGGGCGGGGATGGCTGAGAGAGTTCCCGTGAAGGCGGTGCGCAGGAACAGCGTGTTGCTCACATGGTCATCAAATTGCTGGTGCTCCGCGATGTCGAAACCCCGCACAGCCAGGAAGCTGGAGACGGCGTGGACGATTCCGCGGCGCTCGGGACAGGCCACTGTCAGGACGAACGGCGTCGCCTGCCGCCCGGGTGCTGCCGTGGCCTGCGCCGCCGGGATGTGCACCGGCGGGACTGCGAACTCCTGGAGCTCATTCTCCCGGAGCTCATTGCTCAGTTGTAGCGTCAAGGTCTTCCCCTCTTTGCCTGGATTGGAGTTTGGTTTAGTGCTGCGAAGGCCCTAGGCGTGTCCGTCAACCGTGAGGCCGGGAGGAAGGTTGGGAGCGTCCTCGGACTCCTGGACCATGATCTGGCCGTCCACCACCGTTACCGTGTGGACGCGGACGGGGAGTTTTGCCGGAGGGGCGTCCACGGCCCCGGTCCGCAGGTTGAATCTGGAGGCGTGCAGTGGGCATTCGACCTCGCACCCTTCCACCCAGCCGTCTGCCAGTGAGGCGTCCTGATGGGTGCACGTGTCGTCGAGTGCAAAGAGTTCGCCGTCTTCGGTGTGAAAAACGGCGATGGGCGGGGATGTGTCGAGCCGGAGTGCTTCTCCGGGAGCCAGTGCGCTGAGTGGGCATGCGTTGTGCATTGAATGAACCTCTTTTTTCACTGGTGACGGGCCTCCCCCGCTGGAGGGGTTGTGCCATCATCAACGGCAATCACAATACGCAACAGAGTGATCTATGCCACTCGCTCTTGTCAAGGGTCCGGGCTTAACTGCGCGGGGCTATTGACACTGGCGAGTGGCGTAAGTCACGCTGTCTCCCAGAAGACGGTTTGTTGCGCTATACGCAATTGGTTGCAACTTATGTAACGGGAAGGCGGCCATGAGGACTTTGGCAATCGTGGGGGCATCACTCGCCGGAATATCGGCCGCCCGGGCAGCCCGGGCGCAGGGCTTCAACGGGAGGCTGGTCATCATCGGTGAAGAGCCACATCGGCCGTATGACAGGCCGCCGCTGTCCAAGGATTTCCTGGCAGGCAAACTCCACGGCGATCACCTGTTCCTGGAAGCCCCCGGGATAGGGCCCGACGCCGAACCGTTGCAGGCCGAATGGATCCTCAGCGCCAAGGCCGTGCGGCTGGATGCGGAGTCCCGGACCGTCTTCCTCAGCGACGGCCGGGCCATCCCGGCCGACGGCGTCGTGATCGCCACCGGGGCCCGCGCCCGGACCCTGCCCGAACTCGCCGGACTGGACAATGTCTTCACGCTCCGGACTCTGCAGGATGCGCAGGACCTGGCACCCGAGCTGTTGCCCGGCGGCCGCCTGGTGATCGTGGGGGCCGGGTTCATCGGCGCGGAGGTGGCCTCCACCGCGCGCGCTCTCGGAATGGAGGTCACCGTGATCTGCTCCTCCTCGGTCCCTTTGGCCGGCCCCCTCGGAGCCGAAATGGGTGCGGTCATGGCCAGGCTCCATGGCCTTAACGGGGTGGAGCTGGTGTGTGACGCGAGCATTGACTCCTACTACAGCGGTGAGGGAAACGTCACCGGAGTGCGGCTTGCCGACGGGCGCTACCTGCCCGCCGACGTCGTACTGGTGGCAATCGGAGCCGCACCCAACACCGGCTGGCTGGCAGGCTCCGGCCTGCAGCTCGGCGACGGCGTACTGTGCGACGGGATGGGCCGGACCGGCGTACCGGGAGTGGTCGCCGTGGGTGACTGCGCCGCATGGTGGGACGGGCGGTCCGCCCGGCATCACCGCGTGGAACATTGGAGTGCCGCCGCCGAGCGGCCCGCGCTGGCCGTGGCTGCCCTCCTCGACCCGGAGGCCCCGCAGCGCCCCGTGAGCCTGCCGTATTTCTGGTCCGACCAATACAACGTCAAACTTCAGTTCGCCGGGCACGCCCGGGACGCGGACCGCGTGGCCATCGAGGCCGGCGATCCCGCGGAACACAGCTTCCTGGCTGTCTACTACCGCGGCGCTGATCCCGTGGCTGTGCTGGGCGCCAACCAGCCGCGGCTCTTCACCCGGTGGCGCCGCCAGCTCAACGCCGCAGCCAGCCTGGCACCCGCTTGAAAAACTGACACACCACTTGCGTGATTACCCGAATGACCACCCCGACGTCCGTCACCGCAGAGGAGCATTAATGACCACCGAAGTAACCTCGCCGAGTCTCATCCCCACCCTGCCGGGCCACACCTACGTAAGCGAGGAAATCTTCCGCGCGGAACAGGAGCGCATCTTTGAACAGATGTGGTTCTGCGCCGTGCGTACCGCCGACCTCGAAAAGCCCGGATCCTTCAAGACCGTGCAGGTGGGCCGTGAGAGCGTGCTCATCAACCGCACCAGAAAGGGCGAGGTCCGGGCATTCTACAACATCTGCCGGCACCGCGGCGTCAAGCTCTGCATGGAGGAATCCGGCGAGGCCAACCGCTCCTTCCAGTGCCCGTACCACGCCTGGACGTACGACCTCGAGGGAAAGCTGATCGCGGCTCCCAACCTGACGAAAATGCCCGACATCGACCGGAACGAATACGGACTGGTGAAGGTCCATGTCCGTGAATACCTCGGGTATGTCTGGGTGTGCCTGGCTGATGAGCCGCCGTCCTTTGAAACGGACGTGATGGGCGCCATTGCGGAACGGCTCGGCGACCTGCGCGCGGTGGATGACTACGACATCGCCAACCTGAGCCTGGGCCGGCGCATCAAGTATGACGTCAAGGCCAACTGGAAACTCATCATCGAGAACTTCATGGAGTGCTACCACTGCGCCACCATCCACCCCGAACTGACGGAGGTGCTGCCGGAGTTCGCGGACGGCCTGGCCGCGCAGTACTTCGTGGGCCACGGCGCCGAATTCGGCGACGACATCAAGGGCTTCACCATTGACGGCTCCGAGGGACTGGACCGGATCCCGGGGGTGGGCGACGATCAGGACCGCCGCTACTACGCCGTCACCATCAAACCCACGGTTTTCGTGAACCTCGTGCCGGACCACGTGATCATCCACCGGATGTTCCCGATGGCAGCGGACCGGACCATTGTTGAATGCGACTGGCTGTACCTGCCCAGCGTGGTGGAAAGCGGCAAGGACATCAGTGCCTCGGTTGAACTGTTCCACCGTGTCAATGAGCAGGACTTCGATGCCTGCGAACGTTGCCAGCCGGCCATGGGATCGAAGATCTATGCCAAGGGCGGGGTGCTGGTGCCCAGCGAGCACCATATCCAAGCCTTCCATCGGTGGGTGACGGAAAAAATCGGCGGCGCCGGAACGGCCTAAGCGTCGATGTAGCCCATCTTCGCGCTGATGGAATGCCCGGCCTGCTTGAGCTCATCAATCAGGCCGGGTATCCGCTCCGGATCGAAACGGAACGCCGGTCCGGAAATGCTCACCGAACCAACCACCGCACCGCGGTGGTTCCGCACCGGAACGGCGACGGCGTTCAGGCCCGGTTCCAGTTCCTCATACACCGTGGCGTAACCCGCGTCCGCGATGCCGGCAAGCTGCTTTTCCAGTTCGTCCCGGGAGGTGATGGTCCGTTGGGTATAGGGTTCCAGTCCGGCTTCGGCCAGGACGCGGTTGCGCGCCTCGGCGGCCAGGGCGGCAAGCAGCACCTTCCCGCTGGAGGTGGCATGCAGCGGAGTCAGTCCGCCGATCCAGTCCTGGGTGGCAAGGGTGGACGGGCCCATGGCCTGGTCCACGTTCACCGCGTAGTGGGAGCGCAGCACCGCAAGGTTCACGGTTTCGCCGAACTTTTCCACGAGATCCTCCAGCTCCGGCCTGGCTTCCTTGACCACGCTCAGCCGGGCCGGGATGGCGCTGGCCAGCCGCAGGATGTTGAAACCCAGCTGGTATTTTCCGCGATCGCTGTTCTGCTGCACCATGCCCCGGGCGTCCAGGGCGCTGAGCAGGCGGGACGCCGTGGACTTGTGGACCCCCATTTCCTCCGCGATCTCGCTGACGCCTGCATCGCCGGTGCGCGCCAGGATTTCCAGGACCGTGATAGCGCGGTCCACGGACTGCACGCCGCCATGCTGCGCGCCGGATTCGGGGTCAAGCGGGGAGAAGTCGTCGGCCATCATAGAAGCCATAGTCTCAAACGAGGTCAAGGGCCGCAGGGACCCCGCCGTCGGGGCAGCGTGCCGCACTTCGTGCCGACGGCATCCGTCCGCCGGGCGTTCGGGCCTCCCCCGCCGGGCGCGGCTGCTCGTCCAAAAATCTGACATATTCCTCCGCCGGCCGGTCATGAACTGGGTACGGCGCGGCCGCAGTGTCATCATACTTGGATGCTTGAGGCAACCAAATCCCCCCAGTCCGCCCCCGAGACCAGCGCTGGCGCGGCCCCGGCCAATCCCACTCTCGCCGCCGAGGCCAAGGTCGCCCGCATCGCGGTCACCGTCTTCCCGCTGCTGGTGGTCGCCGCCGGCGTCGCCGGATACCTGCTGCCGGGGGCCTTCAAGCCCCTCGGCCCCAGCGTGCCGTACCTGCTCGGCATCATCATGTTCTGCATGGGCCTGACCCTGACGCCGCCCGACTTCGCCTCCGTCGCCAAGCGCCCCTGGGCCGTGGTCCTGGGCATCGTGGCGCACTACGTCATCATGCCCGGCGCCGGCTGGCTGATCGCCGTCGCCCTGAACCTGCAGCCGGAACTGGCTGTGGGCCTGATCCTGGTCGGCTGCGCCCCGTCCGGCACCGCCTCCAATGTGATGGCGTTCCTGGCCAAGGGCGACGTCGCCCTCTCGGTGGCCGTCGCTTCCGTGTCCACCCTGATTGCCCCGATTGTGACGCCGCTGCTGGTGCTGTTCCTGGCCGGGTCCTACCTGCAGATCGACGCCGACGCCATGGTGCTGGACATCGTCAAGACCGTCCTTCTGCCGGTGATCGCCGGTCTGCTGGCCCGCCTGTTCCTCAAGAAGCTCGTGGCCAGGGTGCTGCCGGCCCTTCCCTGGGCCTCCGCCGTCGTGATTTCACTGATCGTGGCGATCGTGGTCGCCGGGAGCGCCAGCAAGATCGTCGCCGCCGGCGGGATCGTGTTCCTCGCCGTGGTGCTGCACAACGGCTTCGGGCTGGGCCTGGGTTACCTCGCCGGCAAGCTGGGGCGCCTGGATGACAAGGCCCGCCGGGCGCTGGCCTTCGAGGTCGGCATGCAGAACTCGGGCCTGGCCGCGACACTGGCCACCGCGCACTTCAGCCCGCTGACCGCGCTGCCGTCAGCGGTGTTCTCGTTGTGGCACAACATCTCCGGCGCGATCGTGGCGGCCTGGCTGGCGCGGCGTCCGCTGGAGGACGCCTAGGGTTTTTGCCCTTGACCGTGGTCCGGCTGGCGAAAATTGAACACCTCCCAGTCTCCGAACATCCGTTCGGCAGCAGCGCTCAGTCGCGGAAGCGTTTGCGGCGACTCCGTTCGCCGACGTAGCGTCGGCCAGAAGAACGACGTAGCGTCGGCCAGATGAACGGTGAAAGAAAGCCCATGTCGGAGTCGAACGGCCGAGCGAAGAGAAACGGGGGCACGGCATTCTTACCGATCGGGATCGTTTTCCTTGCCGTTGCGATCGCAATGATATTTCTGGGCACCACGGCCTGGATTGCGTTCTTCACTATGGGCATCACGTTCCTCATCCTCGGGACGCAGAATCCCGCCGGCAAAGATGAGCGTCCACCCAGCGAGACCTCGCAGGGCTGACCTCGACCGGCATCATCCCGCCGAATGTGTCCCTGTTTCTGGAGAATGGGACATGCTTCAGACTCCGGCAAGGACCACCAGGCCCATGGAAGGGGATTGACAGCTGTGGTTGCCACCATGGACTTCTTGATTGGGGCAGTGGCAGTGCTTGGTGTGCCGGCCGGTTTGGCGGGCATTTGGTACTGGTCCTGGCGAAGGGATCGACGCAAGGGCATTGGGCGCAGAGGTAGCGGAGAGCTGCTCGGAATCGCCGATGAAATCTTCCGCATGAGCTCCCAGCGCCCGCGCCGTCTCCTGGAGATCCCCCAGCTTCAACTCCTTGATGAGGCAGCGAATCGTCTACTGACCTGTCCCATTACCAAGGAGCCGAGTCGGCCAAGCCGGTCCGCACATGAGGTGACCTTGACGGTCTCGTCAGCTCATGCCGTCGGAGTGCGGGCTTCCTCTGGTTCAGGGGCGGCTTGCACAGCAATATGAGGAGCTTTGAGTTCCAGCCGTTGTCCCCAGATGGTGCCGGTCAGCACGAGCACCACACCGACAATGCCGATAGGGCCCAGGACGTCGCCAGCGAGCGTGACACCGATGACCGCAGCCCAGACAGGCTCGGTTCCGAGCACGAGGCTCACCCTGGTCGGGGAGGTCTTGCGTACCGCCCACATCTGAATGAAGAACGGGAACAGCGTGCACACGATCACGAGATAGGCCATTTGCAGTGCCGCGGACCCGTCCATGCTTCCGGCATAGCTCGTGATCGGGGTGCCCCAGAGGCTCGACATGATCAGAAACACCAGCCCGCACGTGGCCATCTGCACGAAGGTCAGATTCAGTGAATCCACGCTGCGTCCTGCCGAGAGCCGGTGCATCCCCGTTACATGAAAAGCCCGGGCAACGGCGGCCAGCAGGATCAGCAAGTCCCCCAAGCCGAAGGAGGCAGACGCGCCACCCGTGGCGAGGAAGTAGACGCCGGCAACCGCGATCACCGCAGCCAGGTAAAACAGCCGGCTCAGCTTCCGCTTGCCGACAACGGTCTCCAGCACAGGGGTCATCACAATGGTCAGGCTGATGATGAGCCCGGCGTTGGTGGCGCTGGTCGCCGCAATGCCGAAGGTTTCGAAGGTAAAGACCGTCGACAACAGCAGACCCAGAATCCCGCCGATCACTACCTCAGTCTTCTTCAACCGATTTCGCATCGCCAGGAGAATCAGGCCAAGAGCTAGGGCGGTCAACACCATTCGGACGCCAAGAACCGCCAGCACCGTGTCCGGGCTGACCAGTTCCTTGGCCACCCAATAAGTTGAACCCCAAGCCACAGCAACGGCGAGAAGCAACCCATCGACGATCGAGGTCTGCCGTGCCGTGGCCCGGGAGGGGCCCATATCAGACACTACTCAGCCCACGTTAGGGATTTATCGGTACCCGCAAGGTGGCTTGCAGCTCCGTCATCCAGAGGCAGAGCGAGGATACGAAAAGTATTCTGGAACGGAATCATGATCCAAGGAAACTATGAATGTCTCATTCAACCAAAAGGCCTGGACTGAAGACCATCCTGGGGCAGCGGAGTTGTGCAGACGACTTCGAAAAATGACACACGGGGCAAAGCCCCTGACACGCCGGCATTCGGCTCCGGCCTTGGTCCGTGCAATGCGCCGCCGCTATGACTACCGCGCGGAGACCAGCGCGTCCCAGGCGAAGCTGGCAAGCCAGTGGCTTGACATGAACTCCTCCGTGACGACCGAACTCAGGCCGGCCGAGAGCAGCGGCTCCAGCGCCTCGCCCAAGACATCCACGGCGTTGGTGGCGCCGCCTGCCGCCAGGGCTTTCCGGATGCGGATGATCTGGCCGGCACGCGTGAGATTCAGTCCATTGAGGTGGGCCAGGTAGCCGTCGGACTCATCCGTCACGGTGGCCTTGGCCAGGATGTGGGCATCCGCGGACAGGCCGGGCAGGAATGCGTCAAACCAGCGGGAAAAGTCGTCGGCCGCCAGTACCCGCACCATGAGGTCAGCCTCGCTGAGGCCTGCGGACAGGAAGTCCTGGCCGCTCAGTTCCCACTCCCCCGGCCATCCGGCGTCGTTCCTGAACCAGCGCAGGGCGGCCTGTTCGCATACTGCCGCGGCGTCACCACGGCCCAGCAGGCGGAAGGAATCCAACATCATGCCCAGTCCGAAGGCGGCGTTCGTGTGCAGTCCGTGGCGTACCGGGAACTCGGCTTTGGCTGTCCAGCCGGCCACGAGGGATGCCGCGATGTCCACCAGCGGGTCCAGGGCGGATCCCCAGCGGAGGACCTGCTCATCCTGAGAGCTTGCGGCAGTGGCGGCCAGGCGCACCAGCCACGCCCAGCCGTACGGGCGCTCCCAGCTGGGGTTGGCCAACAGGTAGGCGCCCTCCACCGCCAGGTTTTCCGCCGTGAGGTTGGCCTCCAGCGCGGTCCGCAGTGCCGCGTCCCGCCCGGCGTCGAGACCGTGCTCAAGCAGGCTCACGCCCAGCCAGGTCATGTGCACGCAGGAATGCCAATCGAAGGACGTATGGAACGCCGGGTGCAGTTGCTGCGGGCTGGGGCGGTCCGTCAAGGACTTTTCCACATGGTGCGAGGCGTAGGGGTATGGCCTGGACAGGTTCTCCAGGACGATATCCGCGTATTGCTGGGCGAGTGTGTCCATCTCGACGGAAGCGTGGACGGTGGTGGCATTCATGCGTTCTCCTTGCGTTTCGGATGCAGGCTAGTTGAAGCCCAGGAAGTACATCAGCCCGACGTTGGCGCCCAGCAACGGGATGGCGGTCGGGATCTGGGCCTTGATCACGCCGTATTTGTTTTTCATTTCCAGCAGCGCCGACGGGACCAGGTTGAAGTTGGCCGCCATCGGCGTGCAGAGCGTGCCGCAGAAACCGGCGAGCATGCCGATCGCGAAAATGATCGCCGGGGTGCCATGGAAGGTCTGGACCAAAACCGGCCAGCCGATGGCGGCAGTCATGATGGGGAACGCGGCAAAGGCGTTGCCCATCAGTACCGTGAAGAGGAACATTCCCACGGAATAGACAAGGACCGCGGCGAGCAGCGAGCCTTCGGGCAGCATGCCCTTGGCCAGAGTGCCGACGGCCGTACCCACGCCGGCCTTGGTGAACAGGATGCCGAGGGTGGAAAGCATCTGAGGCAGCAGCGCGGCCCAGCCGATCGATTCAAGAATGCGGCGCCCCTCGAATACCGGGGCCAGTTTCTGCTTGGGGCGCAGGAGCACCACCGCGACGATCGCGGCCACCACGGCGCCCACGGCCAGCGCCACGAGCGTGGTGTTGCTTGGATCGAACAGCGGCTGGCCGCCGACGTTCAACACGGGAGCCAGCAGCACGATGATGACGGTGACCACGGGCAGGGTCAAGGCCGGAATGAACAACTTGTTGCCGAACTTGGCAGCGGACTCGGTACGGCTGTCCACGCTGGTGGTCTTGGCTCTGCCGTCACCCAGCAGACCGGTGCTTGCCAGTGCGACGAGGACCAGCACGGCGATTCCGAGGACCCACGGCGGCGCCGTGCCGGCCTGGACCCAGGTGCCATAGAAGAAACACAGGCCCAACAGGCCCCAGAAGGTGGAGCTGCCCCAGCGTTTGGGGTGGCTCGTGTCCCGGGCGATCAGGAATGCCCAGGCGACAAAAAGCAGGCCTATCAGCCAGAATACGGCTTCAACCTTGATCATGCGTTTCCTCCGGCGGTGACGGTCTGCAGGGTCTTCTCTTCCTCTACTGAGCGGGCATCCTTGTCCAGCTGCCGGTCGAGGCGCAGCAGGCGGAAGCCGTGGATCAGGAAGGCGATGATTGCGGTGGGGATGGCCCACACGGCAAGCTCCAGCGGCTCCAGGTGAAGGCCATAGGTGGTGTCGACAAACGTGGTGATCAACAGGATGGAACCGACGGCGACAAAGATGTCCTCGCCGAAGAACACGCCCACGTTGTCCGCGGCGGCGGAGTGTCCCTTGATCTTTTCCTTGACCTTCTCTGAAACCGTGCCGTAGCGGCGGAGAGCGGCGCCTTCCGCCATCGGGAAGACGAGCGGACGCACTGTCTGGGCATGGCCGCCGATGCTGTTCAGACCCAGCGCCGCCGTACCTTGGCGGACGAGCAGATATCCGAGCAGCACCCGGCCGGCCGTCAGCTTGGCCAGCTTGGAGATCAGCGCTTTGGCCTGCTCCTGCAGACCGTAACGCTCGATGATGCCGATCACCGGCAGCACCACGACAAAGACAGTCACGGAACGGCTGCTGGCAAAGCCGGAGCCGAACGCATTGAGGATTTCGAGTGGAGACAGACCGCCGAGGAGGGCTGTGACGATGCCGGAGACTGTGACAACGATCAGTGGGTTCAGGCGGATGGCGAAGCCAACGATCACCAGCAAGACCCCGATGAGTACGAGCATATTTATCCGTTCCCGCATGGGCCATGGCCGGTCAGCGGTCGATTGTAGTTGGTGAGGCACGGCCAACGGCCTGTCGCGGATCAACTTTCCACGGATAGTGGTGCCCATCACTGTGACCAACAGCATATGCTTTTGTTCAACAATCTGACAAGGCGTCCGGCGCGGCGGATTTAATGGCGCTCCCGCCGGTCCGCGCCGCACACATTCGGCCGGCCGCGCCACGCAACTACAGCTACCGGGCCATTGCCGCCAGCAATTGGGCCTCCGCACGGTCCAGGTACTGGCGCATGAACTCCGCCGCCGCGGCGTTGTCCCCGGAGGCCACAAGCTCGATCAGGCGCAAATTGTCGGCCAGGTAGGGTTCATGGAAGGCGGGATCGGACCCCATCGCGTGGAAAACCAGGCGCATCTCGGCCAGCACCTGCGCCATGAGTGCGTTCAGCCGCTCGCTGGCCGCCCGTGCCACCACGGCGCGGTGGAATTCCTGGTTGGCGGCTGCCATACCGGGAATATCCCCGCGGGATCGGGCCATTTGGCCCGCAGCCACAATGTCGCGCAGCTCGTCGACGGACGCTGGAGCCTGCCACATGATGGCGGCCGGCTCGAGAAAGCGCCGCACACGGTATATCTCGCGGACGTCCTCCGCGCTGGGCTGGGCGACGAACACGCCCCGGTTCGGAATGCGGGTGATGATGTGTTCGGCATGCAGGGCCGTGAAAGCCTCGCGCAGGGTATTGCGGCTGACGCCGAGCGCCTCGCCCAGGGCTTCCTCGGACAGTTTTGTGCCCGGGGCTAGCTGGCCGGCCGAAATCCGCTGGCGCAGCTGGGCCGAGACCCACAGGCCGGTGTGGGCATGGGTTGCACCCCTGGCCAGCTGGCGCAATTCTTCCAATACCGCCTCAAACGTCATGACCACCAGCCTAGGCCGCTCTTCGAAGCCGGGAGCACAGCACAATGCACAGCCCGTGCCGCAACCCTGGCAGGAACCATCCGCGCCCTGTTGTCGTGCGGCAGCACGGCCGCCGCCACCTTTCAATCCCCTACGTCGGCCCGCAGGCCGTCGGCGGGGGTCTGGCCGTTCAGCCGGTCCTGCAACCGGGCCACGGCGTGTTCCGCCCAGACTTCCGCGCCCGACGCCGAACCCGCACCGGGGGCCAGCACATCGAAACCCGCGGGCTGCAGGGTGTCCGAGAAGACCAGTTGGGCCACGCCGCGCGAGTCGAGTTCTGCCATCGCCGCGAGGTCGCCGGGGTTGCGGTCCGCCGGCACTGAGCCGAGGATGACGCCGTCGGCCCCGCCGGAGAGCATGAACTGCCGCCAGCTTTCGCCCAGGAGGATGACCGGCTGGTAGCCGTGGCGCGGCAGGATCCGTGCCGCGGCGGTGGCCAGCGCCCGGTCCCAGGAGTCGTCGAGATCCGTGATGGCCACGGCCACGACGTCCGTCCGTCCGCGCCGCATCCCGCGGGCCGCTCGGTTGGGAACGTAACCGAGTTGGCGAGCTGCGGAGTGCACGCGGTCCTGGGTGGGCTGGCTGATCCGCGTGGTCCCGCCGAGCCGGCCGGAGAGCACGTAGGAGACGGTGGTCAGGGACACCCCTGCCGCCTCCGCGACGTCGCGGATGGTAGGCGTGGATCCTTGCCGCACTGGTTGCTCCCGGGTAGTTCACCGCCGCGAAGCCGCGGCGGCCCTGAAAATGCCGTCCTGCGTTGAACTTTAGCCCGAAGCCGGCCGCAGATTCTTGGTGAAGGCCAGCGGGCCAATGCTTTCCGGATCCGCTTGAATTCGGCCGTCTGCGGACCACGACGCCGGAACGCGCCGCCGGCCACGGACTCACCGCCCTCCCGGACGATCAGCAGCGCCCCGCCGGGATCCGCGAATTCGCCGGCCGGGTACCGGTTGAGCTCCGCCGCCGCGGCTCCCCGGCCGAGGAGGTGCCCGTACCGGGTGTCGTATTCCGTGGCCAGCTCGGCCAGGAGCGGCCGCACGCGGGGATCGCTCATCGGCAGGTTCAGCACCGTCAGTCCCGGCGCCGTTCCGGGCGCCGTTTGAGAAGCCGTTTCGGGCGCTGTTCCGGGCGTGGTCCGGCGCGCGTGATCTCCGGCGAGAATCGTCAGGATCCGACGGGTGAGGGCATCGTTTTCGCGGAAGGGTGCGGCGTTGGTGCCGGGCCGGGCGAACGCCCCGGCGCCCCAGCCGGAGGTTCCCGGGCCGACGCCGAACAGCCTCGGCTGCAGCTCCCCCACGGGGTTGATCAGCTCGTGGCGATCCGAGACGAGGAGCCACCCCGTGGAGTGCAGCCCGTCCGCGCGCAGCAGCTGCTGCGCGGCGCCCATCCCCGCGCGGTGCAGCTGGCGCAGCAGCGGATTCGCCGAGCGCTCCACGGACGGCGCCGGCAGCCGCGCCTCAATGTAGGCGGTGGCCGCCACGGAGACACCGGAGCCGGTGCTCCCGGCGCCGGAGCCGGTACCCTCAGCCCCGGAGGAACCCGCGGAGCGGGCCACGAAGCGGCCGGTTTCCTCCTCCGCCGTGACCTGCAGCCCCGGGCCGAGGAACCGCAGGACCC
Organism: Arthrobacter sp. UYEF20; assembly: GCF_040546335.1. Taxonomy (NCBI): domain Bacteria; kingdom Bacillati; phylum Actinomycetota; class Actinomycetes; order Micrococcales; family Micrococcaceae; genus Arthrobacter; species Arthrobacter sp. UYEF20. Next base: position 193,656 of record NZ_JBEPNP010000001.1, read on the forward strand.
CCGCCCGGTGCAGGGCCAGCATCTCACGCAGCCGGCGCGGCTGCAGTTGGCGGTCTGGCAGCAGAACCTCTGACAATCAAGGAACCAGGCACGAAGAACCCCCGCCGGATGAGACTCCGGCGGGGTTTGGCCGCCTCCGCTAGCCTTCCCTAGCCCGGATTTTCGCTGGCCACTTGCTCCAAGAGCCTGGCTGTCGGCGGTGCCGCCATCAGCGGCTCCATTATCTCCGGGTTATTCCACACCTGGGCGCGCAGCCGCTCCAGAAACGCAGCCGCGGCGTCCTTCGTGTCGAAGTCCAGGTGCACGTCCACATTGTTTTCGTCGTCGGTGTCCCGAAGTACCCGGATCGAGCGGGCGCCCGAGGCGGCACGGCCTGCGGGATCCTTATCGAACGCCTGCTTCCATGCGGCGTAGTCTCGGACCGGATAACCTACCTGCAGCGTGAACATCCTTAATCCTTCCCTCGATTGGGTAACCACCATAGAGCGAGCGGCGTCCATCTGGATAGGGCCGGAGGACTCTCCCGGAGGACAACAGCAATGCGGGGTCACCTCGCGCCCATGATCTCCTTCGGGACGGACGCGATGCGACCCCGCGTTGGTCTTCGTTGCCCTCCGGCGGGGATTCTTTGGGCCTGAGTGCTGCTACTTCTTGGGCAGACCCGCGGGGTTCAGCTCGGACTTCGTCACGGCCTCGGAGCTCAGGCCCCAGCGGTCCAGGATCTTGGCGTAGCTGCCGTCCCCGATCAGGTGGTTCAGCCGGCCGCGGCGGCAAAGCCGTTGCCTTTCTTGGTGGTGGCGGCCATGCTGGCCTTCAGCGGCCAGCCGCCGTCAACGAGGCCCAAGAGCTTCGTCTTGGCGTCCGAGGCGGCCTTGAACCCTGCCGTGGCGTTGGGACCGAAGGTCAGGTCCGCGCGGCCGGACGCCAGGGCCAGCCGGGAGGCCGAGTCCTCGCGGTCGGGACGATTTCCGCTTCCAGCCCCAGCGATTGGGCCAGTGCGACGGCGATGTCCACCTCGTTGCCCACCGGCGTCTTGTTGTCGGTCGCGTACACGGCCAGCGGCGCGGCGAAGGGGCTGACGGCGACGGTCAGCTTGCCGTCCTGCTTGATTGCTTCCGGGACGAGGGCTGCGGCTTCCGCGCTGGCGGTGACCTTCACCCGGTCCTGCTGGGGCGAGAGGTTGAACTGTTTGACGCCGGCGGACACGGCCGTCGCAGCCGGGTTGGCGCCGGCGGCAGCGGACGCGCCGGGATCGGAGCAGGCCGTCAGGCCCAGCAGGGTGGTGGCGGCAAGGGCCGCGCTGACGCTGGATATGAGCGTGGTTCTGGACATGTTCTCCCCTTTGGAAGTTCCGGATTGGTGCTGGTGCCAGCAACTATCCGGCGCCCCCGGAAGCGGGTCAAAGCGCCGCGAAACCAAGGGATATCGGAGGTCACGGCGCTTCATGAGGGGGTCTCGGGGATGAACCACGGAGGCCCAGTGTTACCCAACATTGCCCAGCGTGACGCGGCAGGAAGAATTTCTGCGCGGCGGGGCGCTGCTGGCCTAGCCTGCTAAGTAAGCCCGCGGATCACAGGAGGTGTCGGACTTGCCCAAGACCACGCGCCGGACAACTCACCGGCTCATCATCGATGCCCCAGGCGAGCTGATCTTCCGCATGCTGCGGGACTCCTTGCACTGGCCGTATCTGGACGGACTCACGGTGTACTCCGAGCGGGTCAGCGGTGACGAGTCCAGCCATGAGCTGCGGACCTCCGTGGTGGTCAACGGCTCCCTGAGTTCGAGCCACTGCCACTGCGTTTTTGATGCCTCCGAGCTCCGCGCCGAGTTCCGTCAGCTCGGACTGGAGGCTCCACTGCTGCGGCTCGACGGCGGCTGGGCGATCCGTCGTTCCGAGGGGTCCTCCGAGGTCACGCTGGATCATGAGTTCGAGGTGGACAATGATGCCGGGGAACTCGCCGAGCTGATCCACCGGACCATCGATGAGTACAGCCGGCGTGAACTTGAGGCGCTGCGCGTGAGCTGCGAACGCCTCGCACTGCTGCTGCGGCAGCACTCCGCTCCGCCCTCCCCGGCACAATCCGCCACTCGAGAGGCGTAGCGTTCAGTCATGCCAGAGGACAGATACACCACCGAGCGGGACGGCTTCGGGCGGCTCCTTGCCGACCGCGTGATCTGGCGGCAGGCCGGGACCATTCCGGCGGCCGGCGAGCTGACCGCGCGCTGGCTGGAAGGCAGCAGCGAGTACCAGCCGGGCACCTTTGCGCCGCGCTTCGACGACGAAACCCGGGCGATCGCCGTCGGGCTGGCGGAGCTGAACCGCAACGGGCTGTTCACCAAGGAATCACAGCCGGGAGTGCTGACCGAGGAACACGCCCAGCGCGCCTACGTGACGGGATTTTGCAGTGTGGAGTCAGCGGCAGCACTCCTGGAGCTGTCCGGCCGGACCGATCTGGTGACCGTGGCCCACGCCCCCGGCGAAGCCAGCCAGGCGTCCATTCCCGTCACCCTGCGGGACGGCGAGGTGGTGACGGTGCTGGGCAGCAGCGAGGGTCCTGTCGGCGACGATCAGCTCCGCGACTGGTCCCAGGAGGCCAATGAGAGCCTGGCGCTCGTGCTGGCAGACGCCTGGTACGTCGAGGTCTTCGACCCGGTCTGGGGACGGAACGGCGTGCTCCTGCCCGCGGTACTCGAGGCGCTGGCAGGCGGGGAGCCCGCAAGCCAATAGCCGGCTACGGCGTGTCCCCACCGATGCTGGCGGCCTCGTCCAGGGTGTGGGGCTCGAAGTGTTCCAGCAGTTCGCGCATGGCCTCCACGCCCTGCTTGTACATGGCTGATGCCCGCCATTGCTCGATCTGCTCGATCGATTCCCACGGCCCGGTGCTGATGAACCGGTTGGGCACGTCATGGTCATGCATCAGCACTGCCTTGGCGTGCGGGAAATCTTCCTTCGTCTTCCTGGCCAGATCCCGCCAGGCCTGCACGAAATCGTTCTCGCGGCCTGGGTGAACCAGCCAGATTCCAAGCGTATAGACCGACACGTCGACCGCCTCCATTTTCTGCCCGGGGTTGATACGCCCGATTATGGGCCTGTCCCCCGGGCGGCGGTAGGGTCCAACTGCCCGGCGGCGTCCCCGTCCCCACAAAAACGCGGGTCCATGCGGGTGCAGCCGGTGCGCTGTCACTCGGCCAGGGTGGGCAACCGTCGGGACCACTCCTCGGAGTTGAGCTGCGCCGCGACGAACACTGCCAAGTCATTACGGCTCAGCTTCCAGCCTCCTCGAGGGTTCGACCCGCCGGAGATGCGGATGTCGCCCCGGGCTGGTCCGTCGTTCAGGTAAGAGGGGCGCGCAATCGTCCAGTCGAGCTCGCTGGCCCGGAACATGTCTTCCATGACCTTCACGTCGGTGTAGAGATCGTTCATAAACAGAGGGATCAGGATGCGCCGGAACCACAGGCGGAAGGCCTTTGTCATCGCGGACTACGCCGCCCGAGGAGACCACGATCACCCGTGTTCCGGGTGCCACTGCTCCGATCACCGCCCGGGCGGCATCGGAGTACACGGAGCCTGACTCACGCCTCCTGATCGCCAGACGGCTGACGGTGGATCGCCGCCGCCATCATGACGACCATAATCACGACGACGACGATTACTTATTCGTTCCGTGGACGGTATAATTCAAGCATGGTTCTAAGTCCAGCCGAGGCAGCTCTGCGCCTCAAGATTTCGGCACGCCGGGTTCGCGCCCTCCTTGAAGAGGGCCGAATCCCCGCTCAGCGTGTCAGCGGACGCTGGATCATCGACGAGTCTGACGTCAGCCGGTACCAGCCAGGCAGCCCCGCCGGGAGGCCTCTCTCTGAACGAAGCGCCTGGCAACTGATCCGCCATGCCCGGAATGACCTCGCCCATGGCTTAGCCAGCCATGATCTCGCGCCGGTCGAGCGTCACCGACTGAAGCAGCGCCTCAATCGCCTGCAGGAATCGCCCGACCCGTTGAGTCTGCTCCGCTCCATGTTGTCCAAGCGCGCCGAGAAAGCTGAGTTCTCCTCCAGCCCCGCAGACCTCGCGGAACTACGGGAGGATCCGCGGGTCCGTCCCTCCGGGGTTTCCCACCCGGATTCCGGGCTGCTCTCCAACTCGGAGCTCGAGGCGTATGTCAGCCGAAAAGACTTCGAGGCACTGGTCCGCGACTGGTTCCTGGTGAAGCCACGCGCCGGCCAACGGCCAAACGTGGTTCTCCACGTCGCCGAAGAAGTCCCCGATAAACTCCCGTCCCTGCTGGTGGCAGCTGATCTGGCCGAGCGGCCAGGCGTCCGCGAACAAAATTCAGCCCTCGAAATCATCAGGAGAATCCATGTCGATTGACCTTCCCGCTATGCTCACCGAACAGCAGGAAGCTTGGCAGGCTGTCTTCGAAATCCACTCGGCCATGCCACACGGGTGGGTCTTGGTTGGCGGCCAGGCCGTCTACCTTCATGCGATCGAGCGCAGCGCCCCGTTCGTCCGGCCGACCAAGGACGCCGACATGGCCTTGGACATCCGGGCATACCCGACGATGCTCCATGACTTCACCGCACTCCTGGTGAAGCTCAACTTCGAATCCGCAGGCGAATCCCTCGAAGGGCACCAGCATCGCTGGTTGCGCGGAGACGCCATGGTCGACGTCCTCATCCCCCGGTACCTGGGGGAACGCGCAGACACCGGCCGCGGCGTCACCGGCGGCACCACGATCGCGGCACCGGCCAGTCAGCAGGCCCTGGACCGGGCAGAAACCGTCGACGTCGTCGCCGGTTCAGCATCAGGACAGGTCAACCGTCCGACGCTGCTCGGCTGCCTAATCGGCAAAGCTGCGACGCTGACCATCATGGATGATCCCGGGCGGCAGCGTCACATCACCGACTTCCTCACCCTCGCGGCCGTCGTCGGCGCCACAGACCTCCGCGGCGTCAACTATAAGCCGGCTGAGCGAGGCCACCTCGCCAACATGCTCGGCCATCTGGCCATTTCCCCGCAGCACATGGGCCTTGTTCCGGAGGGTGCTCCCGGGGTCGAACGACTGCGCATGTCACTGAGGTGAGGCCAGTCGGTGCGTCCGTAGGCGTTGGCGGCTATTTGGTGCTATACCCCTTGGACACGCGTCGGTTTCCGTTGCCCGCACCATCTGCCATTTTGATCACCAGCCGCCTACGCCAAGGGTGACCGATGCCAAGAGCGGTCTGCATAGTAGCTCTGCCGGTTCTCGGCGGTCAGCGCCTCTTGCGCCCGTGCGGCAGGCGGCACGCGCATCTGGCGGGATACGAAACTCTCACACATGCGTGTCTAATACGACCGATTCCGCTACAACCCGGCCGGCCCGTTCAAAGGATCCTGGGAATCGCCCGGGCCCCTGCGGTAGCTCCAAGCGGACGCTGCTTTATTTCCGCGGCGGTCTGATGCAAGCGGCGCACAGCACAATGGACGACATCCAGAGGGCGCCGGCGGGTCCGACCGGCGCGGCGAGCAACCCGGCGGCCGCCGGCAAGGCAACTTGCCCGAGTCGATTACCAAGCAATCTGAGCGCCAAGGCTGCCCCTCGCGACGCTGGTGGAACAGCTTGGCTGATGAGTGTCATCGTGATCGGTTGTCCCAAGCCCAGGAAAAATCCGCCAATGGCCAGCGAGGTCCCTGCCAGCACGGGATTCTCAAAGACCCATGGCAGAAATGCCAACGTGATGCCGGCACCCGCGAGGCTGGAGGTGACCAGCCCGGTTCTGCTCCATCGGGCGAGCAGCACCGGCAGGAGCAGACGCGACGAAATCGAGGCGGCTGCCCGGATGGCCAGCAGGACGCCGACGCCTGCGGGTGCGACGCCCTTCTCCTCACCCAGGAGTGGGAGGAACGCGACGATGATATCGGTGGTCGCCAGAAGGGCAAGGCTTGCCACCATGTTGGTTTTTACCGTTGGGATGCCCAAGAGGGAGGCCGTCGACGCCGGCGCGGCCTTCGTTGACGCTGCGGACGCCTTGTGCTCATGTGCTGGTTTCTTCGCCGAGGCGCCGAAGGCGACGGGAATGGCCAGCACCGAGATTGCACCGGCGAGCATCAGTGCCGTGTTGGCGTCCGAGAGTCGGGACCCGGCGGGCACCCCTGCCGCCGACCCCATCGATAAGCCCGCAATGAGAGGGCCAAGCAGCTGGCCCAGGGAGAAGGCCGCAGTGAACCAGCCGAAGGCGGCGTCCATTTGGCCCAACGGGACAAATCTGGCGATCGCGGACTGCCCTGCGATCGTGAAACACAGGTGGCCAATGCCCAGTACCGCGCTGGCTATGCCGACCAGGAGCAAGGACGGGGCCGCGGACAAGAGGAATGGCCCGGCTGCCAGGAGGATCGTCCCGACGATGACAATGCCTTTGAGTGATGCACGGCGGTCGGTGACTCTCCCAAGCCACAGCGCTACCGCCACCGGGAGAATCGCGTACGAAGCAGAAGTCAACCCGACCGTCACGGAGTCTCCGCCGAGAGCGAGCACCTTATAGGAAATCAGCGGCCGTGCCAGATTGAGTGCAATCTGGCAAAGGATCGCGGATGCGATCAGCATCCATAACCACCTGCGCGGCTGCCTTCTCGTCACAGTTTTCCTTTCATCCGGCCAGGAACCGCACTGTAGGAGGTTCCATTCACAGCGGTCTTGACGCCACCGGAAATCAGCCGCTAATTCTCGCAACCTTCAGAAGTGTACTTTGGAAGGTGTTCGTCGCCCGCCCTGGCGGCGCCTGCGACCAGTCGATGTCGTGCAGCATGATCGCGAGAAGCACGACGGCGGCCTCGGCCTCCGGGGGCGCGCACGGCAATGGGCCGCTTCCGCCCAGCGGAAACGGCCCATTTGAGCCACGAGAAAGCTACCCGATCGGGGCCAGCACGTCTCCCGCCGCAACCACGCCGCCGGACTCGGCGCGGACGTCCGTGACGGTCCCGCCGCGGTGCGCGGAGACCTGGGTTTCCATCTTCATCGCCTCGAACCACGACGACCGGATCCTTTGCCGTATCGGCCCAGTCGTCCAGCTGGTCTGCGGGCCACTGCCATGAGAATCCGCCATTTGAACCCGACGTCGACGGTGAAGGTGCCGCACTCATCCTCGGGTGCGTAATGCGGTCCTGTTCAGACCCTATTGACGCCCTGCGCTCCCCGTGACACCATGTGAGCAGTTGTGATACCGGTATCAATCTGTATCGCTGCCGACTTCTTATACGACGAAAGGACCGCCCGTGCTTGGCTTCAAAGAAGAGGAATTTCTCACCCAGACCCGCAGCGCACTCGCGCTGCAGGGACAGATTGAACAGTTCGTAGACGCGGTGCGGGAACGGGGTTTCGAGAATCTCTTCCTCATCGGTGCCGGCGGCACATACGCGGCCATGCTCCCCTACGAGCACCTCATCCGCTCACGCTCCACGTTGCCTGTACGCGCGTCGATTGGCAAAGAGCTCATGTTGACTGCTGACCCTACTTTCGGGCCCGGCTCCGTCGCCGTTTTCGCTTCCGTTTCCGGAACAACAGAAGACATCATCGAGGCTATCGACTTCGCCAAGGCCAAAGGCGCTTACACAGTAGGTTTCACGGGATTTGCTGACAGCCCGTTTGCCAAGGCACTGGACGTAGTCATGATCACCGAGCCCAAGACCTGGCCGTTCGACATCCCCTTGCTGCTCCTGAGCACCCGCCTGCTCGCTGCGAGAGGTGAGTTTGAAGGCTATGAAGAGCTTGCGGCGGAGTTGCAGACCATCCCGGAAATCCTCGTTGACGTGGCCCGCCAGGCCGAACCGCTAGCGGAAGAGTTCGCCGAAAGGAACAAGGATGTGGACTATCATTTCCTCGTCGGCACCGGGAACCTTTGGGGATTGACCTACCTTTACTCCATGTGCATCCTCGAAGAGATGCAGTGGCTCCGGACTACCCGAGTCCACGGCGCCGAATTTTTCCACGGTTCCCTGGAACTGATCGAGGAAGACACGAGTCTCATGCTTTTCCTGGGCGAGGACGAAAGCCGGCCGCTCATGGAGCGGGTAGTCAAGTTCGCGGAGAACTACAACAAGAACACCACCCTGCTGGACACCAAGGACTACGAACTGGCCGGGATCAGCCCCCGGTTCCGTGGCCTGTTGGCCCCCTTGGTCCTTGACACCGTGGTTGACCGGATCAGCAAGCACCTCGAGCGGGTGCGCAACCACTCGCTGGAACTACGCCGTTACTACCGCGTCGTTGAATACTGACAGAGAGACCGTTGCCGCACCCCCGTCTCCGGGGCATGGCATCCAGCGCTGTGGGCCCGGCAGCCCCGGGCCCGCAGGCGTCGAGACAGGAAGAGCATGAAAGTAATCGGCTTCGGGGACAACATTGTGGACCGCTTTCTTGACCGCAAGGTCATGTACCCAGGGGGAAACTGCGTCAACTTTGCAGTCCTGGCGCGCCGCCTCGGCGTCGAATCCGCCTATCTCGGCGTCTTCGGTTCCGATCCGCTGGGTGCCTTTGTCCGTGCCGCCATACACGACGCGGGAGTAGACGTTAGCCGTTGCATGATCCGTGAAGGCCCCAACGGCGTCACCGAAATCAAGGTCGTTGACGGAGACCGGATATTTCTAGGCTGGAACGACGGAGGCGTGACCACAAGTCAACCGTTCACGCTGGAGCCGGAACACCTCGACTACCTGGCGACGGCTGACCTAGTGCATTCCAGCGTCTATTCTGCGTCCGAATCGCAGCTTCCGGCGGTCCGGGCTACCGGGGCCCTGGTCAGTTTTGACTATTCCTCCGAACCGGAGCGGCGTACCGACCACTATTTTGGGCAAACGGCCCCTTTCGTCGACCTAGCCTTGCTCTCCCTTGGGGGTCAGCCCCTTGAAGCTGTAGAACGGGAGCTGCGGCGGGTAATCGCGGCTGGCGCCGCCCTTGCCGTGGGGACTAGGGGGGCGGCCGGGGCCGTGTTATTCGATGGCAACGAATTCTTCACCCAGGAGGCCGGCGGCACGGACGCCCGACGGTTCGCAGACACGATGGGCTGCGGTGATGCCTTCTTGACCGGACTGGTCGTGAGCCTGCTCAAAGCTGGCTGGACCCGGCACTCCCCGCCATCCCACGGCTGCCTGCGGGAAGCTCTCGCCTTCGCGGCCGGCACTGCTGCCGAGCAGTGTTATGTGGAAGGCGCCTTCGGATACGGACGGCCCGTCGTCGCACCAACTAGGATCTGATGCAGGAATAAACCAATCAGCCGGAATCGCAGCAGCGGATTCCAGAAAAAAGAAGGGGACTGGATGCCGTCGGACCACCAGCACCACGAGGCGACTCCGACCATCACAGACGTTGCCGCAGCCGCCGGAGTTGGCAGAGCGACGGTCGCCCGCACCCTTGGAAATTACGGCTCAGTTAGCGATGCTACCCGTGCCAAGGTGATGCTCGCCGCGGAGCGCTTGGGCTACAAACCCAACACCTTGGCTCGGAGCATGACCACGGGTATCACCAAGACACTCGGAATCGTCCTGGCAGACGTCGCCAACCCGTTCTTCTCCGGCGTCCTCAAAGGAATTTCGGAAACAGCCAAGCTGGCCGGCTACGATGCCATCATCCTGAGCACCGACGAGAAGCTGGAGCGGGAGCGGGACGCAATCGGCGTCCTGCTCGCCAAACAGGTTGACGGCTTGGTGGTGGCTTCGGCCGCGGGTCGGAGCGACGACGTCTCGCACCTTTCCAACGCAATGGAGCGTGGAATTCCGGTCGTCCTGATCGACCGCCTCGTTGACAGCCTTGACACCGATTCAGTGGTGATCGACAACCGCGACGCAGCCCGATCCGCCGTCGGTTCCCTTATCCGGAACGGCCATCGGCGGATTGCCTTTGCCTGGGGCCCGGTGACCCTCAGCCCGGCAACCGATCTGGAGCAGATGCACCGCATCCTCGATGAGGCCCTTTGGAGCGACGGCGAACGCCTGCGCGGGTACCTCGACGCGCTGGAAGAAGCCGGGATACCATTCGACACTGCCTTGGTGACCCATGTCTTGAAAAACGAAGGACAGGCTACCCGTGCTGTCAGCGGCATGCTGGCACTCGCGGATCCGCCCACCGCGGTCTTTGCTACCGAGACCGAGGCCACCGTGGGCGCCCTTCATGCACTACGGGCCCGAAACCTGCGGTTGCCGAAGGATGTATCGCTCATCGGCTTTGATGACAGCCCGTGGGCTGCCGTCATGGAACCGCCGCTCACCATGATCCAGCAGCCTATGCGGGAGTTGGGGACGGTGGCCGCCCAACAACTCATAGCCCGCATCAACGGCGACACTTCTGCCCCGACGAAGCACGTTTTGCCCTCGACGCTGATGGCACGATCCTCGGACGGGCCCGCGCCTGCTGTACCCGGCAAATAGAAAATTCCCCTTGTAAATCCAGTCTGAAACCCTTCCCCCTCAACTGAAACCATGATTCACTGTGGTACCGGTATCACTAATCCCAACATTCCAGCAGCGGAGGCTGGCCCCGTATCCAATGGAGGGTAGGGGTGCCGCTCCAGATCGTGAAGCCCAGGCTGATCAGCCACCGAGCGAAAGTAGACAACGATGCGCAAAAGCACCCACTTGATGACGGCTATTGTGGCAGGCGCCGCCCTGGCACTGGCAGGTTGCGCGGACGGCGGAAGCCAGACCGCCGCGCCCCTCGACCTCACCAAGAAGCCTGAGTATTCGGGCACCCTCAGCATCCTGACGAAGTTTGGCGGCGATCCCCTTGAGCCGTACTTCGAGGACTTGGCCGCCGAGTACAAGAAACTGCACCCAGACGTGTCCTTCGAGCTTATTCAGGAGACGGATCAGAGCATCAAGGACAAGACTAAGACTCTCACCGCATCCTAGGCACTGCCGGACGTCTTCTTCACCTGGGCGGGTAACTGGGCGAACAACTTCATCGACGGCGGGCTTGCTGCCGATCTCACCCCAGCCATTGCACCCGGCACCGAGTGGGGGGACAAATTCGGGGAATCGGCACTCAAGGCCTTCGAAAAGGACGGAAGCTACTTCGCCGTCCCGTTGTACAACAACGGCAAATTCATGGGCTACAACCAGAGGATCTTCCGGGAACTGGGGCTTACCCCGCCGTCGACCTTCGACGAACTAATCTCCTCCTGCTCGGTACTCAAGGGTGCCGGCTACGAGCCCATCGCCTTTGGAAACAAGGACGGCTGGCCCGGACTGCATTACCTGCAGCAGCTGTTCGCCTACGAAGTACCCGCCGATGTACTGAAAGCCGATTTCGACCCGCAATCGGCCAAGCTGGACGACCAGGGGTACGTCAAGGCCATGGAGCAGTTCACCACCTTGGTCAACGAATGCACGGGTAGCGGCAAGGATTCAAACGGCGTCCTGTACACCACTGCGCAGCAGGCTTTGGCCGAAGGCAAGGCCGGGATGTACTACCAGGAGATCCTCGAGTTCGACACCACGGCATCTGACGAATCCCGATTGAAAAAGGACGGGCTCGGAATTTTCAAACTGCCCGCCGCCTCGGACGCGAAGGGCGACACCAAAGCCATTGAGGGTTCTCCCGAGGGCTACATCATCAATGCGAAGTCCAAAAACGCCGCCCTCGCTGCAGACTTCATGAAATTCGCCACGAGCACACAGAACGCCGCGACACTCTCGGCCCCGCCGTACGGCCAGCCCAGTGCAGTAAAAGGCGCCGTCTCGGAACAAAACTCCACTGGTCCCGTTGTCGAGGGCATCAAACAGGTGAACGAGGCGTCGGACTCCATCATTTGGCTGGACTCGGTGACTGTTCCCGCCGTCGCTGATGCCTGGCTGGCCGGCGGGGAAGCCCTAATCGCCGGAACACAAGGCCCCGAACAGATTCTTGCTTCGGTGCGCTCTGCTTCCAGCGCAGTCAAATAGCGGGCAATGCCATGACAGTTTCCCATACCGCGCGGAGGCAGGCAGCGGCGCCCTCGGTGCCTGTGTCCGCAGGACCTCCCGCGGACCGCCCCGCGAAGAAGGCTTCGTCGCCGCGTTGGCACAACCTGGTCTGGGTGTTTCCCGCCGTCCTGTTGTTGTGCGTCTTCGCTTACCTACCGCTCGAGCAGAACCTCGGTTTCAGCCTGCTCAAGTGGGACATCTACAGCGGACGGCAGACCTTTGTGGGTGCGGACAACTACATCAAGATGTTCAATGACCCCATTTTTTGGAAGTCGCTGCTCAACAACACTCTCTACGCCGGTATCTCGATCGTTTTCCAGGTGTTCGGGGCACTTATTCTGGCTGCCATGATCGAAGGGCTTCGCAGTGAACGGTGGCGCGGGATCCTTCGGGCCGTCTATTTTGTCCCTTCCGCGATATCGCTCACCGTCGCGGGCCTGCTGTTCTACTTCATCTACGAGCCGCGAATGGGCATCCTGAATGCTGCCCTTAAGTTCCTGGGACTTGGCAACTTCACCCAGGCCTGGCTTGGCCAGGAGAACACCGCGATCTTCGGCATCATCGCCATGAGCCAATGGCAGGGTTTTGGCTACTGCACCTTGCTGTTTGCCGTCGCGCTGCAACGGGTTCCCACGGAACTGTATGAGGCAGCCTCAATCGACGGCGTCGGTCCGTTCCGGCGATTCTTTTCCATTTCTCTGCCGCTGGTGCGGGAAATGAGCAGCCTCATGATGATCGTCACGGTGTCAGGGGCCTTCCAGGTGTTCAACGAAGTCATGGTGATGACGACCGGGGGTCCGAACAACTCCAGCCAGGTCCTGGGCACGTGGCTCTACCGAAGCGGGTTTGTCCGCAACGACTTCGGCTACGCGGCTGCCATTGCCACCGCGGTATTCATCATCACGCTGGTGCTCGCGGTACTTCAGCTCCGGATATCCAAGCGTAGGAGGGTCGAATGGTAACGCGCACGTCTGTACTCATTGTTCTTGGCCGGGTCTTTGTCCGGGCATTCCTATTGGCCCTCGCCGTCGTGGTCATTTATCCGTTGCTGTGGATGCTGCTAAACGGCATGAAGTCCAATGCAGAACTGTTCTCTAACCCGTTCGCTCTCCCAGTCGCCTGGCGCTGGGAAAACTATGTGACGGCTTGGAATCGGGGAGTGGGAGACTATCTCACGACGAGCGTTCTGGTCACTGTAGCGTCCACTATTGCCACGGTGTTCATCAGCGCCTGGGCGGCCTACGGATTGACGAAGGTCCGCATCCCCTTTAGCCGCACTGTACTGATCCTTATCCTGGGCGGACTGATGCTGGCGCCCACGGTGGCCCTCATTCCTCTGGTGAAGATGTTCCAGGCGATGGGCCTCTACAACAGCTTCTGGGCGCTGCTGATCCTGTATACGGCCTTCCGTGTTCCGTTTACCACCTTCCTGATCCGGGCATACATGATGGACCTGCCCGCGGAAGTGGATGAGGCCGCCGCGGTGGATGGAGCGTCAAAGTCGCGGGCGTTCTGGCAGGTCATCCTACCCATGTGTCGGCCGATCATCGTTTCCACGGTCCTGCTGAACATACTCTTCACCTGGAACGAGTACCTTTTCGCGATGATCTTCACGAGTGGCGGAGCACTGCAGACCCTTCCGGTGGGCCTCACCAATCTCATGTCCAAGCACGGCACGGACTATCCGGTGGTCTTCGCGGGCATGGTGATAGCTGCCCTTCCGGTGATCGTCCTCTTCTTCGCTGGCCAGCGGTACTTCATCCGGGGCCTGGCCGACGGCATAGGGAAGTAGCTGTTCAAGGAGCCCCTCCTGCGGGCCGAACGAGCTACCCGATCAGCGCCAGCACCGCTCCCGCCGCAACCACGCCGCCGGCCTCGGCACGGACGTCCGTGACGGTCCCGCCGCGGTGCGCGGAGACCTGGGTTTCCATCTTCATGGCCTCGAGAACAACCACGGGATCGCCCGCCGACACCTCGGCGCCGGGCTCGACCAGCCACTTCACCACGGTGCCGGCCATGTCCGCACGCAGCTCTGCCGGGTCAGCGGCGGCAGCGCCGCCGTCGGACGCCGAATCAAGTGAGACCCCGGCAGGAACAGCCCCGCCGGACTGCGTCCGGGTAGAAAGAGCCCAGCCGTCCAGCAGGTCCGCGGGCAGGCCGACCGCCATCCGGCGGCCGTCCACCTCGACGGTGATGGTGCGGCGTTCGCCGCCGGGCGCGGTGGTGCTGTCATCCGGGTCGACGGAGATGGAGATACTGTCCGCGAAGTCGGTTTCGATCCAGCGGGTGTGGATGCCCAGGCCGGTCTCGGACGTGAAGTCCGGCGATTCCAGCACGGCGCGGTGGAACGGCAGCACGGTGGCCACGCCGGTGATGCTCATCTCCGCGAGGGCCCGGCGGGCACGTCGCAGCGCCTGCTGGCGGTCGGCGCCGGTGACAATCAGCTTCGCCAGCAGGGAGTCGAACTGCGGCGGGGCGAAGGAGCCGGAGCGGACCCCGGTGTCGAGCCGGATGCCCGGGCCGGTGGGGCCGGAGAACTCGGTGATGGTCCCGGGCGAGGGCAGGAAGCCGCGGCCTACGTCCTCGGCGTTGAGCCGGAATTCGAAGGCGTGGCCGCGCGGCGCCGGGTCTTCGGTGAAGCGCAGCGGCTCCCCCGCGGCAATCCGGAACTGCTCCTGCACAAGGTCGATCCCGGTGGTCTCCTCGGTGATGGGGTGCTCCACCTGCAGCCGGGTGTTCACCTCGAGGAACGCCACGGTGCCGTCCGCGGCCACGAGGAATTCCACCGTCCCGGCGCCGGAGTAGCCGGCCTCCCGGCAGACGGCCTTCGCGGCGTCGTAAATCTGCTGTGTCTGATCCTCGCTCAGGAACGGCGCGGGGCCTCCTCGAGGAGCTTCTGGTGCCGGCGCTGGAGTGAGCAGTCGCGGGTGCCGACGACGATGACGTTGCCGTGCGCGTCGGCCAGGACCTGCGCCTCGACGTGGCGCGGACGGTCCAGGTAGCGCTCCACGAAGCACTCGCCCCGGCCGAAGGCGGCGACGGCCTCGCGGACGGCGGAGTCGAAGGCTTCCTCCACCTCATCCAGGGCGCGGACCACCTTCATGCCGCGACCGCCGCCGCCGAAGGCTGCCTTGATGGCGATCGGCAGGCCGTGCTCTTCGGCGAAGGCGCGGGCCTCCTCAGCGGAATCCACCGGACCGTCGCTGCCGGCGACGAGCGGGGCACCGGCGCGGACGGCCGCCTCGCGGGCGGTGATCTTGTTGCCGAGCAGCCGGATGGCGTCCGGGGTGGGGCCGATCCAGGTCAGTCCTGCGTCGAGGACGGCCTGGGCGAAGTCGGCGTTCTCGGAGAGGAAGCCGTAGCCGGGGTGCACGGCGTCCGCGCCGGACTCGGCGGCCACCGCGAGCAGCTTGGGGATGTTCAGGTAGGTGTCCGCGGGCGAGTTGCCGTCCAGGCTGAACGCTTCATCCGCGGCGGAGACGTGCAGGGCGTCGGCGTCGATGTCCGCGTAGACGGCGACGGACGTCAGCCGCGCGTCGTCGCAGGCCCGGGCGATCCGGACGGCGATTTCGCCGCGGTTGGCGATCAGGACCTTGCGCATCAGTTACTCGCTTTTCGTTCAGAAGTGGTCTGTTCGGTGGTGACCGGCGCCGCGCTGTCGGCAGGGACCCAGCGGAAACGGATCTTGCCGCCGATCGGCACCTGGGCGGCAGTGTCCAGCTGCTGGTCCACCACGACGGCCATCACCGGGTAGCCGCCGGTGATGGGGTGGTCGGCCAGAAAGAGCACTGGCAGGCCTTCGGGCGGGATCTGGAGGGCACCGGCGACGGTGCCTTCGCTGGGGAGTTCGCCGGTGCGGCTGCGCTGCAGCGGGGTACCGTCCAGGCGCATGCCCACCCGGTTGGACTGCGGCTTCACATCCCAGTCCTGGCCGGCAAAGGACGCCAGGGCCGCGGCGTCGAACCAGTCGGCGCGCGGGCCGGGGACGACGTCGAGCACGGTCACCCCGGTGCCCGGGAAGTCCGGCTGCAGTTCGGGATTCCCGACGACGCCGGACTCGGCTTCCCCCCCGGCGGCGAAGACCTGCCCGGCGGCCAGCGGCGCCGGGCCGATGCCGGACATGGTGTCGGTGGACCGGCTGCCGAGGACCGGTGCGGCGTCCACACCGCCGCGGACGGCCAAGTAGCTGCGGAAGCCGCTTTCCGGCGCACCGATACCTAGGATTTCGCCGTCGAGCAGGGCGAAGGGTGTGGCCATCGGCACTGTGCGGCGGACCGGCTCTGAGTCCACGTCCGGCGCCGACTCGATGCTCAGTTCCGACGGCGCCCCGGCGACTGCGAGAACCTGGTCCCGCACGGCCTGGACCCTGAGCCCGGCGGCGACGGTCTCGATGGCGGCGGCCGACGGCGCGTTCCCCACGAGGCGGTTGGCCCGGCGCAGCGACGCCCGGTCCAGCGCCCCGGCGGCGGAGACGCCCAGGGCCGAGTGGCCGTGCCGGCCAAGGTCCTGGATCAGGCTCTGCGTGCCCGCCGAGACAATCCGGAGACCGGACGCGACGTCGTGCGACTCCGAAGGCACCGCGGCGGGTTCGGCAGCCAGCGTCACGGAATCTGGCACGGCGCGGAACTGCACGCGGTGCCCGGGGGCGGCCAGTGCGGGCTGCTCGCGGTCCAGATCCCACATTTTCGCGCCGGTGCGGCCGATCAGCTGCCAGCCGCCGGGGGAACTGCGCGGATACACGGCCGAGTAATTGCCGGCCAGCGCCACCGCACCTGCGGGCACGGCGGTGCGCGGCGAGCTGCGGCGGGGGACTTCCAGCGCCTGGTTCTCCCCCACCATGTAGCCGAAGCCGGGGGCGAAGCCGGCGAAGGCCACGGTCCAGATCTGGCCGGAGTGGGCCGCAATCACGCCCTCCGTTCCGAGGCCGGTCAGCTTCCCCACTTCGGCGAGATCCTCGCCGTCGTACACGGTGTCGATGACCACCAGTTCGCCGTCCCGCTGCACCGGCGCGGTGAGGTCCAGCTGCAGCAGGAGTGTGGCGATGCGCCGCGCCGAGGCCGGCGAGTCGGCCTTGACCAGGACCGTCTCGGCCGCGGCCAGGACGTCCTCCTGGCCCGGCAGCGGGTGCTCGAGGAGCAGCGCCTGCAGGGCAAGCACGTCCTGGGTGCCGGAGAGCTCCGCGAGCACCGCGCGGGTCCCCACGGCCCGCACCGAACTCACTTTGTGAACTGCCGCCTGCTGTCCTGCCAAGGTGTCCCCCGCTGTCTCAATCATCGGCTGCCTGCATGGTTGCTCGTGCCGGAAAAGGGATCCGCGCCGCTCAGGCGCGGGCATCCTGCAGGAGCCGCTCTTCTTCCTCGGTCTGCGGATCCCGGCCGAGGGCCAGTCCTACAACCGTCACAACCGAGGCAACCGCAAGGTAGACGGCGATCAGGAGCCAGCTGCCCGAGGCAGCATAAAGTGCCGTGAAGACCAGTGGTGCGATGGCGCCGCCGATCACCCCGGCCAGGGTGTAGGCCAGCGAGCTGCCGGCGTAGCGGAGCCGGGGCGGGAACTGCTCCGTGATGTAGGCGGCCTGCGGGCCGTACATGAAGGCGTGCAGGGCCAGGCCGATCACGACGCCGAGGGTCAGCATGAGCACGGACTTGCCCTGGACCATGAGGAAGAACAGCGGGCCGTAGACGGCGGTGCCGACGGCGGCGATGCCGTAGACGAGACGGCGGTTGATGCGGTCCGTGAGGGCGCCGGCCGCGGGAATGAGCACCAGCTGGAAGGCGGAGCCGATCAGGATGGCAGCGAGCACGTTACTGGTGGTCATACCAAGTTCCTTGGTGGCGTAGACGGCCACAAAGACGGTGAACAGGGAGTAGAGGACGTCCGGGCCGACACGGGAAAGGGCGGCGGCCACGAGGGCGCGCGGTTCCTTGGTGAAGACCTCCTTGATGGGGGCCTTCGGCTGCTCGCCGTGGGCCAGGATGGCCTTGAACACCGGGGTTTCGTCAAGCTTGAGGCGGATCAGCAGGCCGAACACCACCAGCACGGCGGACGCGAGGAAGGCCACGCGCCAGCCCCAGGACAGGAAGGCTTCGGTGCTCAGCGTCGCGGCGAGCACCGCCAGGACGCCGTTGGCCATCAGGTTGCCGGCCGGCGGGCCGATCTGCGCGGCGGAGGACCAGAAGCCGCGCTTGTGGGCGTCGCCGAATTCGCTGGAGAGCAGGACGGCACCGCCCCATTCCCCGCCGACGCCGATCCCCTGGGCCAGGCGCAGCAGCACGAGGATGATGGGGGCGGCTATGCCGATGACCGTGTAGTCCGGAAGCGCGCCGATGAGCACCGTGGCGATACCGATCATCAAGAGGGTGGTCACGAGGACGTGCTTGCGGCCGATCCTGTCTCCGAGGCGGCCGAAGAGGATGCCGCCGATGGGGCGGGCGAGGTAGCCCACGGCGAAGGTGGAGAAGGAGAGCAGGAGCCCAACGAACTCGTCGCCGACCGGGAAGAAGATCTTGGGGAACACCAGGGCCGAGGCCACAGAGTAGATCGCGAAGTCGTAGTACTCGAGCGAGGTGCCGGTGAGGCTCGCGATGTAGGCCTTGAGGGCGCCGGGCGGCAGCTTCTTTTTGGCGGCGGCCGGGGTGGCCTGGTGCGGTGTGGTCATGGTTTCCTCCGGGTGTGCGGGGTGCTGCCTGTTGCTCGGGTGTAGGTGTGTGTGATGCCGGTGAACCCGGGTGCTGCCGGGCTTGCCCGGACTCGTGTTGAGGCGAATCCGTTTTTAGACGAACGCGGCGGTGGTGATGCCCGCGGCGGTGAGCGCTTCGCGGACGGCGGCGGCCATCGCGACAGCACCCGGGGAGTCGCCGTGGACGCAGATGCTTTCGGCGCGGATTTTCAGGATGGAGCCGTCGATGGTGCGGACGGCGGAATCGGAGGCCATCCGGAGCACATGCTCAGTGACCTCCGCGAGGTCATGCAGGACGGCTCCGGGGAGCGTACGCGAGACGAGGGTGCCGTCCGGGTTGTAGGCCCGGTCGGCGAACGCTTCGGTGACCGGGCGGAGTCCGGCGGCCTCGGCAAGGCGGAGTACTTCCGAGCCCGGCAGGCCCAGGATCGGCAGCTTCGGGTCAACGGACTTCACGGCGTCGACGACGGCCTTCGCCTGGGCGGTGTGCGCGACGATGGCGTTGTAGAGTCCGCCGTGCGGCTTGACGTACCTGACCTGGCCGCCCTCGACGGCGGCCAGCGCCTGCAGCGCACCGATCTGGTAGACGACGTCGTCCGCCAGTTCGATCGGATCGATGTCCAGGAAGCGGCGGCCGAAACCGGCCAGGTCGCGGTAGGCGACGTGGGCACCGATCATGACGCCGGCAGCAACCGCCTCGCGGCAGGTCCGGCGGATGACGCTGGGGTCGCCGGCGTGGAATCCGCAGGCCACGTTCGCGCTGGAAACAGAGCGGAACATCGCTGTGTCGTCGCCCAGGGTCCAGCGGCCGAATGACTCGCCGACGTCGCTGTTAAGGTCGATGGTTGCCATTTGTGATCCTCGTCTCATGATAGCCCCGTATATAAGGATGCATCACTTTGACGGATTGTTCAACAATCTGTTGGCTCGACGTTGAACTACCCCGAAGACACCACCGAAGGAGCAGGTCCAATGAGCACGCACGAAAGAGCGACCCGGGTTGCCCGTTGCGGGCGGACCCGGGTCGCTGCCGTCTTCGGGCGTCCCGGACGTAGCGGGAGCGGCGGCCGAAGCCGCCACTCCCGCAGCTTTGTTACTTCCCGGCCGCTACCGGGACCGGGCGCTCATCCGCCGGCTTCCCGGCGTCGGCACCGGCTGCGGGAGGGGTTTTCAGCTTGAGGCGCTTGCCGAACGTGGCCCCGCCGCCCTTGCCGCTGCGGTTCTTGTTGAAGATGTCGAAACCGACGGCGAGGAGCAGCACGAGGCCCTTGATGAGCTGCTGGTAGTCGGTGCCGAGGCCCAGGATGGACATGCCGTTGTTGAGCACACCCATGATCAGGCCGCCGATCATGGCCCCGGCCACGGTGCCGACGCCGCCCTGGACCGCCGCGCCGCCGATGAACGCCGCAGCGATGGAGTCCAGTTCGAACCCGGTGCCGCCGGCCGGCTGGGCGGAGTTGAGCCGTGCCGTGAACACGAGGCCGGCCAGTGCGGCGAGGCCGCCCATGTTCACGAACAGCCGGAACGTGACGGCCTTGGTCTTGATGCCGGACAGCTCCGCCGCGTGGAGGTTGCCGCCGATCGCGTAGGTGTGCCGGCCGAAGACGCTGTTGTTCATCAGTGCCGTGTAGACGATCACCAGGACCGCGAGCACAATCAGGACGATCGGTGTGCCCCGGTAGCTGGCGAGGAGGAAGGTGATGGTCAGCATGAGCAGGGCAATGAACGCGGTCTTGGTGGCGAACCAGGCCATCGGCTCATTCTCGAGTTCGAACTTCTTGCGGATCCGGCGTTCCTTGACCGCCTGGATCACCAGCGCCAGGGTGGCGCCGACCCCCAGGATGACCGTCAGCCATTCCAGCACCGAGGTGCCGCCGGAAATGTCCGGCAGGAACCCGCCGCCCAGCGCCCGGAGTTCGGCCGGGAACGGCGTGATCTGCTGATTCTTGAGGGTGATCAGCGTCAGGCCGCGGAAAATCAGCATACCGGCGAGGGTGACGATGAAGGCGGGAATGCCGACGTATGCGATCCAGTAGCCCTGCCAGGCACCCACGAGCGCGCCGACCAGCAGGCAGGCGGGGATGGCGAGCCACCAGGCCCATCCCCAGTGCACGATCATGACACCGGCGACTGCGCCGATGAAGCCGGCGATCGATCCGACGGACAGGTCGATGTGGCCGGCGATGATCACCATGACCATGCCGATGGCCAGGATCAGGATGTAGCTGTTCTGGACCACCAGGTTGGTGACATTTTGCGGCTCCAGCAGGATCCCGTCCGTCAGGATCTGGAACAGCAGGACGATCAGGATCAGGGCGACAAAGATGCCAACCTGGCGGAGGCGGCTTGTCAGGAAGCCCAGGGATTCTCGGAGGGCGGACATGTTCGCTATTCCTTCTCTTTGGTCATGTAATGCATGAGGGTTTCCTGCGATGCTTCGGCGATCGGGACCTCGCCGGTGATGTGCCCGGCGGACAGGGTGTAGATCCTGTCGCAGATGCCCAGCAGCTCGGGCAGTTCGGAGGAGATCACAATGACCGCCTTTCCTTCCGCGGCCAGCTTCGCGATGATCGTGTAGATCTCAAACTTCGCGCCGACGTCGATCCCGCGGGTGGGTTCGTCGAGGATCAGCACGTCCGGGTCGGAGAACATCCACTTGCTCAGCACCACCTTCTGCTGGTTGCCGCCGGACAACTTGCCCGTGATGGCGGCGACCGACGGCGCCTTGATGTTCATGTTCTTCCGGTAGTCGTTGGCCACGACGGTTTCCTGGTTCTTGTCCACCCAGCCGCCCTTGACCAACTTGCGGAGCGCGGCCATGGAGATGTTCCGCTTGATGTCCTCGATGAGGTTCAGGCCATAGAGCTTGCGGTCCTCGGTGGCGTAGGCGATGCCATGCTTGATGGCGGCGGAGACGGTGCCGGTGTTGATTTCCGTGCCGTACTTGAAGACCCTGCCGGAGGTTGCCGTGCCGTAGCTGCGCCCGAAGACGCTCATGGCCAGCTCCGTCCTGCCGGCGCCCATCAGTCCGGCCAGCCCCACCACTTCCCCCTTGCGGACGTTGAGGCTGGCGTTGTTGACCACCATCCTGCTGTGGTCCTGCGGGTGCCGGACGGACCAGTCCTCGATCCGCAGGACTTCCTCGCCGATCTGGGGATCCCGGTCCGGGTACAGGCTTTCCAGGTCCCGGCCCACCATTCCGCGGATAATGCGTTCCTGGGTGATCTCGCCGTCGCCCAGGCGGAGGGTTTCGATGGTCTTGCCGTCGCGGATGATGGTGACGGCATCCGCGACCTTGCGGATTTCGTTGAGCTTGTGGCTGATGATGATGCAGGTGACGCCCTGGCCCTTGAGGTGCAGGATCAGGTCCAGCAGGTGGCCCGAGTCCTCGTCGTTGAGGGCCGCCGTCGGTTCGTCGAGGATGAGGAGCTTGACTTCCTTTGAGAGCGCCTTGGCGATTTCCACGAGCTGCTGCTTGCCCACGCTGATGTGCTGGACGGGGGTGACCGGGTTTTCACTCAGGCCCACCCGGGCCAGGAGTTTCGCGGCCTCCAGGTTGGTCTTCCGCCAGTCCACCCAGCCGCGCTTGGCCTGTTCGTTGCCGAGGTAGATGTTCTCGGCGATGGACAGATACGGGCTCAGTGCCAGCTCCTGGTGGATGATCACGATCCCGCGCTTCTCGCTGTCGCTGATGCTGGAGAAGTTGCAGGGTTCGGTTTCGAAGAGGATCTCGCCGTCGAAGGAGCTGTGCGGGTACACGCCGGACAGCACCTTCATCAGGGTGGATTTCCCGGCGCCGTTTTCCCCGCAGATGGCGTGGACTTCGCCGCGGTTCACCTGCAGGGTGACGTCCTGGAGGGCCTTCACGCCCGGGAAGGTCTTGGTGATTCCTCGCATTTGAAGAATGGGTGTGTTCATCGCCAATTCTCACTGACTGGTAGTACCTGAGACGTCCTGCGGCTGCAGGGGTCTACGGGAAGGGTGGCGGCCCGGGCTTTCCGGCGGCCCGCCACCCTTCAACGTGGCTACTTGACGTCGGCCTCGCTGTAGTAACCGGAGTCGATGAGTTCCTTCTTGTAGTTCTCATTCGTGATGATGACGGACTTGAGCAGGTACGCCGGGACCACCTTGACCTTGTTGTTGTAGGTCTTGGTGTCGTTGACCTCGGGCTCCTGGCCCTTCAGGAGGGCGTCGACCATCTTCACTGCCTGGGCACCCAGCTGCCGGGTGTCCTTGAAGATCGTGGAGTACTGCTCGCCGGCGATGATGGACTTCACGGATCCCTTTTCAGCGTCCTGGCCGGTAACGATCGGCAGGCTTCCCTTGGCGTAGCCGCCGGTGCTGGTCAGGGCCGAGATGATGCCGATGGACAGGCCGTCATACGGGGAGAGAACGCCGTCGAGCTTCGTGCCGGAGCTGTAGGCGGCGGTGAGGATGTCCTCCATGCGTTTCTGGGCCACGGGGGCCTGCCAGCGCAGGATGGCGGCCTGCTCGAACTTGGTCTGACCGCTGGGAACCTTCAGGGTTCCGGCGTCCAGGTACGGCTTGAGCGTGTCCATGGCGCCGGTCCAGAAGAAGTTGGCGTTGTTGTCATCCGGGCTGCCGGCGAAGAGCTCCACATTGAAGGGGCCCTTGCCTTCGACCTTATTGCCGCTGGCGTCAACGAGGCCCAGGCCGGTCAGCAGCGAAGTGGCCTGCTGCACGCCCACCGTGTAGTTGTCGAAGGTGGTGTAGAAGTCGACATTCGGCGTGCCGTTGATGAGCCGGTCGTAGGCGATGACCTTGACGTTCTGTTCCTTCGCCTTGGCGAGGACGTCGGTCAGCGTGGTGCCGTCGATGGCCGCGATGATGAGGGCTTTGGCGCCCTTGGTGAGCATGTTCTCGATCTGCGCCACCTGCGTGGGGATGTCGTCATTGGCGTACTGCAGGTCGGTCTTGTAGCCGAGCTTCGTCACGGAGTCCGAGACGTTCTTGCCGTCGGCAATCCACCGTTCCGAGGTCTGCGTCGGCATCGAGATCCCGACGAGGGAGCCGGCAGCATCGGCGCTGGCGGACGGGGCGGCCGTACCGGGCCGGCTGCCGCAGCCGGTGGCCCCGACGGTCACAGCGAGGACAACCGCAACGGCGCCCAGGAGTTTCCTGATCTTCACAATTTTCTCCTTCCGCGGACCCGTGGGCCGCGAAGTTGCTTCTGATCGCAGTTCTTCACGTCATTGTGTCCCGTGAGGGGCGGTAACAGCGGGAGGAATGCGGAGGTCTGGATGGAACGGGGGTTCAGCCGGCAAGGGAACTGCGGCTTATTGTTATCGCTAACAATATGAACAAAGATAGCTTCTCGTATCATGTGAGTCAACGCACATTCGGCGTTTATTGTCCTTCGGGCTGACGGCGGGCCGTCAGGAGGTCAGGCGGCGAAGATGCACCAGGACGCGTCGTGCGAGGCTCCGGGTTCGAGCCGCACGAGGTCCGTGCCCGTGTTGAAGGCGTCCGGCGGGCAGGTCATCGGTTCGACGGCGAGCCCCAGCCGGGTGGGCAGCGGCGGTTCCGTGTCCCCGGTGTAGAGCTGCAGCCAGGCGCAGCTGCGGTCCCAGGCCATGCCGACGCCGGTCCCGCCCGGGTCCCGGACCACGACGTGTGCCCGCCCTTCGCCGTCGTCGTCGTCGAAAACAATGTCGGTGAAGGCATGGTCGATCTCCGTGGAACCGATGACGCGGGCGGCGCGGAAGTCGTATTCGTGTCCTTCAACGGGCCGGATGGCGACCGGCAGCAGCCGGTCCGGCGTGACCTCGAGAATCGTCCGCGCGGGGACCTCCAAGCGCCATTCGTCCAGCGGCGCAGGTCCTGCCAGCAGGTAGGGGTGCGGGCAGACCCCGTAGGGCGCGGTCCGCTCCCCCACATTGGCGGCCGTGACGGTCGCGTGCAGTCCGTCGCCGTCCAGCCGGTAGCAGGCGGTGATCGACAGCGCGAACGGGTACCCCGGCGTGGGCTCGATGGTGCGGGAGAGCACCACGGCGGAATCCGTCCGGGAGTCCAGCCGCCAGTCCAGCTCCGGCGTGAAGCCGTGCAGGGCGCACTGCCGGCCTGGCTCATTGACCGGCACCCGGTAGTCAACCCCGTCAAAGGTGTACTTGCCGTCCGGAATCCGGTTCGGCCAGGGTGCCACGATGACGCCGCGGAAGTCCGGATTTGGCCCGCCGGCCGGGAATGGGACAACAAGATCCCGTTCCCGGTGCCGCAGCCTGCGGATGGCGGCTCCCCGGGCGGCGATGACCGCGGTGTACTCCCCGTGCCGGAGCCCGTATTCGGCCCCGGTCACAGCCCGCCGGCCAGCTTGTAGTAGGCGGCGTTCCAGGCCAGCTCCTTCTTGAACCCCCTGATGGTGGTGCCGTCGTCAATGGTCAGCAGCTCCGTGCGGGCGATCTCGGCGAAGTCCTCGAAGACATCCATGCCGACGGCGGTGGTCAGGACCGTGTGGTGGGCGGCCCCGGCCGTCAGCCAGGCGGCCGCGGACGTGGTGAAGTCCGGCTTGGGCGACCAGAGCGCGCGGGCCACCGGCAGGTTGGGCAGCGGCTCGTCAAGGTCCACGACGTCGACGGCGTTCGCCACCAGGCGGAAGCGGTCGCGCATGTCGGACAGCGCCACCACGACGCCGGGGCCGGCGTCGGTGTCGAAGACCATACGGACCGGGTCTTCCTTGCCGCCGATGCCGAGCGGGTGGACTTCCACGCGGGGCTTTGTGGCGGTCAGGGAGGGGCAGACCTCGAGCATGTGGGCGCCCAGGATCTTCTCCTGGCCCGGGACGAGGTGGTACGTGTAGTCCTCCATGAGGGAGGCGCCGCCGGGCAGTCCGGCGCCCATGACCTTGGCGGCCCGGACCAGGATGGCGGTCTTCCAGTCGCCCTCGGCGCCGAAGCCGTAGCCGTCGGCCATGAGCCGCTGGACGGCCATGCCCGGCAGTTGGCGGAGTGCGCCGAGGTCCTCGAAGGAGGTGGTGAAGGCCGCGGAGCCGTTGGCCTCCAGGAAGCTACGCAGGCCCAGTTCGATCCGTGCGCTGTAGCGCAGCGACTCATGGCGCGCTCCGTCGGCCCGAAGTTCGGGGGCCACGTCGTAGAGCCGCTCGTATTCGCCGACGAGGACGTCGACGTCGGCCTCCGGCGCGCCGTGCACGGCGTCGGCGAGGTCGTTGACGGACCAGGTGTTCACCGAGACGCCGAAGCGCAGTTCCGCCTCGGTTTTGTCCCCCTCGGTGACGGCGACGTTGCGCATGTTGTCGCCGAAACGGGTGAGCTTCAGGGTCCGGACGGCAGCCCAGCCGGCCGAGGCGCGCTGCCAGGATCCGACCTGGCGGGACACCTCGGAGTTGGACACGTGCCCGACGACGGTCTTGCGCGGAATGCCGAGGCGCGACTGGATGTAGCCGAACTCGCGGTCGCCGTGCGCGGCCTGGTTCAGGTTCATGAAGTCGAAGTCGATGTCCGCCCACGGCAGTTCGACGTTGGCCTGGGTGTGCAGGTGCAGGAGCGGTTTGCGGAGCAGGTCCAGGCCCTGGATCCACATCTTGGCCGGGGAGAAGGTGTGCATCCAGGCGGTCACGCCGATCACGGCGTCGTCGGAATTCGCTTCCAGGGCGGTGCGGCGGATGGCCTCCGAGTCCGTGAGCACGGGTTTCCAGACGATTTTCACCGGGACGTCGGACGAGCCGTTGAGCTGCCGGCCAATCTCCTGTGACTGCGCGGCCACCTGCTTGAGGACGTCCTCGCCGTAGAGGTGCTGGCTGCCGGTGAGGAACCAGACCTCGTACTGCTCAAGGGACGTGTTGTTGGCGTTGGACATGTTTTCTCCTGCGGACGTGGTGGGGAGGGCTGGCGGTGGTGGGCCTAGCGGCCGTAGACGTTCTGGTAGCGGGCGTAGAGAGAGTCGATCTGGGCGGGGTCGATCGGCAGGGGCTCGCCGAGCTGGCGGGAAATATGGACGGTCCGGGCCACTTCCTCGCACATGACCGCGGCTTTCACCGCAGAGCGGGCATCCTTGCCCACGGTGAAGGGTCCGTGGTTCTGCATCAGCACGGCCGGCGAGGTGGAGTGGGCCAGGGTGTCCACGATGCCGCGGCCGATCGAGTCGTCCCCGATCAGCGCGAAGGGACCCACCGGGATGGGGCCGCCGAACTCGTCGCCCATCATGGTGAGCACGCACGGGATGGGCTCGCCCCGGGCGGCCCAGGCGGTGGCGTAGGTGGAATGGGTGTGGACCACTCCGCCGACCTCGGGCATGTGGCGGTAGACGTAGGCGTGCGCCGCGGTGTCCGAGGACGGCGTGAGATCAGGGTTTCCCCATTCCGCGGCGCCGCCGTCGGCCTCGGCGGAAAGCCCGCTGACCGGCGTGCCGTAGAGGTCCGTGACCACCATGAGCTCGGGGCTCAGCTCGGCGTAGGAAACGCCGGACGGTTTGATGACCATCAGGTCGTAGCCGGGCACGCGCGCGGATACGTTTCCCGCGGTCCAGACCACCAGCTGGTAGTGCGTGAGCTCGGCGTGCAGTGCGCAGACCTCGCGGCGGAGCCGTGCGATGGAATCCAGCAGCGCGCTCATGCGGAGGCTCCTTCCGGGATGGTGGTGAGAAGTGGCCGGGCGGCATTGCGCTGGATGGCCTTGAGCCGGTGCATGACCTCGTTCGCTCCCCTGCCGAAGTGGTCGTGGAGCGTGCGGTACTCCTGGAACAGTTCCTCGTAGGCGGCAACGTTCTCCGGGATGGGGGTGAAAACGGCTCCGGGTTCGGAGCCCATGGCGGCGGCGGCGGCCCGGATGTCCGGGTACCGGCCGGCCGCCACGGCCGCGTGGATGGCCGAGCCGAGGGCCGGGCCCTGGCTGGAGCCGATGGTGGAGAGCTGCAGACCCGTGACGTCGGCGTAGATCTGCATCAGGAGCTCGTTCTTCAACAGCCCGCCGGCGACGATGAACTCCTTCACCGGCACTCCGGAGTCGCGGAAGGCGTCCACGATGGTACGGGTGCCGAAGGCCGTGGCTTCCAGCAGGGCCCGGTAGGTGTCCTCGGGCCGGGTAGCGAGGGTCTGTCCCAGCACGAGGCCGGACAGTTCGTGGTCCACCAGCACCGAGCGGTTGCCGGAGTGCCAGTCGAGGGCAATGAGGCCGTGCCCGCCGATGGTCTGGTCTGCGGCGAGTCCGGTCAGGTATTCGTGGATGCCGAGCCCGCGGGAGGCGGCGGCCTGGTGGTATTCCGGCGGGACGCCGTACCTGGTGAACCAGCCGAAGATGTCGCCCACCCCGCTCTGCCCTGCCTCGTACCCCCACAGTCCGTCCACGATTCCGCCGTCCACCACGCCGCACATGCCTGGCACTTCGCGCAGCTCTGCACCGCTCATCACGTGGCAGGTGGAGGTGCCCATGATGGCCACCAGCTGTCCGGGCTCCACGGCCCGGGCCGCCGGCGCGGTGACGTGGGCGTCGACGTTGCCGACCGCCACGGCGATGCCTTCGGGCAGTCCGGTCCACGCGGCCGCTTCGGCGGTGAGGTAGCCGGCGGCGTCGCCCAGCCGGCCGATGGTGTGCTCCAGCTTGGTGCTCACGAAGTCCTTGAACCGCGGGTTCAGGGCCGCCAGGAACTCCTCCGAAGGGTAGCGGCCGTCCTGGTAGATTCCCTTGTAACCGGCCGTGCAGGCGTTGCGGACGTAGTTGCCGCAGAGCTGCCAGACGATCCAGTCGGCGGCTTCCACCCAGCGGTCCATGGCGGCGTAGCAGTCCGGGTCTTCCTCGAGCAGTTGGAGCCCCTTGGCGAATTCCCATTCCGAGGAGATCAGCCCGCCATAGCGCGGGAGCCAGCTTTCGCCGCGTTCGGCCGCCAGGGCGTTGATCCGGTCCGCCTGCGGCTGCGCGGCGTGGTGCCGCCAGAGCTTCACGTAGGCGTGCGGCCGGCTGGCGAGCCCGGCGAGTTCGTTCAGCGGGGTGCCGTCCGCCTTGACCGGAACCATGGTGCAGGCGGTGAAGTCGGTGGCGATCCCGACGACCGCGGCCGGGTCGATTCCGGCGTCGGCGATCGCGGCCGGGACGGCGTGGCGCAGGACCTCCCGGTAGTCGTTGGGAACCTGGAGGGCCCATTCGCCGGGAAGCCGGAAGCCGGCGCCGCCCGCTGTATCCTCCGGAAGCTCGCCGGTGACCACGGCATGCGGGTAGTCGAAGACGCCGCTGCCCAGTTCCTTGCCGTCCCGGACCCGGACGACGACGGCCCGCCCGGAGAGCGTGCCGTAGTCCACGCCGATGACAAAGTTTTCGGTTCCGTCCACTGAGACGTCCATCAAATCCTCCAATAGGTTCGGCAGCGTTGCGAACCCCTCCATTGTTAGCGCTAACAAACCTGCTGTCAAGAAGCTCCGGCACACGCGTTGCTCGAATTAAGGCTCCGGCCCTTTACGGGAGCCGCGGCCCGGCCGAGGTGCTGGCGCGCACCACGAGCTCCGGACTGACCACCAGGGTGCCCCCCGCCGCGCCCTCTTCGATCTGGGCGCGCATGAGGTCCATGCAGCGCTTGCCGAGTTCCTCGAAGTCCTGGCGGACGGTGGTCAGCGGCGGCATGAAGTAGGCGGATTCGGGCTGGTCGTCGAAGCCCACCAGCGAGACATCCTCTGGCACGCGGACGCCCTTCTCCCCGAACGCCCGCAGCAGGCCCAGCGCCATCTGGTCATTGCTGACGAACACCGCCGTGGCGCCGCGCTGTTCTGCCAGCTGCTGCCCGATCCGGTATCCGCTGCCCGCGCTCCAGTCACCCTCGACCAACAGGTCGTCGCTGAGGCCGGCTTCCGCCAACTCCTCACGCCACCCGTCAACACGGGCTTGGCCGTCGATCCAGTCGAGCGGTCCCGAGACATGGCCGATCCGCCGGTGGCCAAGGCTGATCAGATGGGCGACGGCCAGCCGCGCCCCAAGCTTCTGGTCGACCATCGCACCGCTCAACCGCCCTTCCCCGGCTCCCCCGACGACGATCACCGGGACATCCAGGTCCAGGCGTTCCAGCGCCTGAAGCGTCCCGTCGTGCGGGACGATGACAATCAAACCATCCGCGCCCTGGTCCGTCAGGTGGCGCACCGCATCGGAAATGGCCTCGGCCCCGGCCCCCTTGATCGAGGCGATGCTCACGAAATACCCTGCCTCCCGCGCGGCCTGCTGGACTCCCAGCAGCGTATTCGCCGGGCCATACTGCCCGAGTTCGGAGGCGAGGACGCCGATGGTCTGCGTTCGCCGGGTCACGAGGCTCCTGGCGGCCGTGTTGCGCCGGTAGCCGAGTTCGGCAATCGCCGCCTCGACCCGCGCCCTTGTTGCCGCGCTGACATTCGGGTGGTTGTTGATCACCCGCGACACGGTCTGGTGGGAAACCCCGGCCCGCGCTGCTACGTCCTCGAGGCGCGGCAGCCGCCGGTCATTGTTGTTCCCCATGCGAGGCACCTTCCTCCGTATGCGGCCGATCCGCGTGAAATCAAGCTACAGGAGGGCGCCGGACCGGCCATGGCCCCCCGCGGCCGGCTGCCGTTCTGTTAGCGCTAACGGTAGCGCATTTCCGGGGTCCGGAACGGGGGCATTCCTGCCGTCCTCCGGTCATCCTCATCCGCCGTGACGCGGAATGCCGGCCCGGACCGTGGTGGGTCCGGGCAGGCGGTCTCTGGGCCGGCCATTCATCAACGTCTCACGCACGGTCCGCCGGCCGGAATCCGCCCGGCCAGTCGTCCTTCCGGATCCGTTTGAGTTCGCTGACGTCGCCCATGGTCCCCCATTCGTCAAGGCCCAGCCGCGAGAGCGGATCCAGCCTGTCGATCCCGGGGTGGGTTCCCTGCAGAACCTCCGAGGCGACCACCGCGTGGGTCACCTCGCCGAACACCAGGACGCAGTCGCCCATCTCCAGCGTGCTGTGGAGCCTGCACTCGAGCGCCACCGGAGACTCCGCAACCCGGGGAACCTGTACCGTCAGGCCCGCCTCACGCGTGAGGCCGGCGGCGTCGAACTCGCTCACGTCCGGCGGAAAGTCGGTGCCGGTCGCATTGACTTCCGCGATGAGGTTCGCCGGGGCCAGATTCACGATGAACTCCCCCGTGGCGACGATATTGCGGAGGGAGTCCTTCTTCCCCACCGACGTGAACGCAATGATGGGCGGGTTCACCGAGGCCACCGTGAAGAACGAATGCGGGGCGAGGTTGTCCACCCCCTCGGGGGACGTACTCGAAACCCAAGCGATGGGCCGCGGAACGACGACCGCCGTCAGCAGCCGGTAGAAATCGCGGGATGAAAGTTCGTCGGGGCTGAAGTCCGTTCGCATGGTTTCACCCTACGGCGCAGAGTGCCGGCCTCGGCGCGGCTGCCGTTGAAGTAAGCGTCCGGCCGATGGCGGCAACCCGGGAGGGGAGCCCGGCGTTTTCCGGGTCGACGGCGTAGGCCTCCTGGCGCCCCAGCAGGCGGATCAGCTGGGGCGTGCCGCCGAGACCCGCGATGACAGCAGCCCACAGTTCTTCAACGGTATGGCACTGCCAGCTGGCCCCGGAGGGACCGGACATCATCCAGCCATCGCTAAGGGCCGTGACCTTGGGGGCTCCGGGCAGGCCAGTGCACACGCTGTTGATCGTGCCCGCCACGATCAGGTGTTGACGCATGGTCCGCACCGCACCGAGGGCAGGATCGGCCACGGTGGTCCTTCCGCAGGCACCGCACATACGATCTCCTGTTCTTACGGCATGACATCGCCGGAGTTTGGGCCGAGGGTTTGCCCCAGGAAGAGGTTGCCACCCGGGTCGCTGGCAAGCAGCAGCGCCACGGGCGCCACCTCGGCGGGCATTCCGAAGCGTCCCAGCGGAAGTTCCGCGCGTTTGGCTGCTTTCCAGTCTTCGGAGATGCCCTCAACGAGCGGCGTTTCGATCGGGCCGGGGGCGATGCAGTTGACCAGGACGTTGTCCAGTGCCAGTTCGAGGGCCAGCGCCTTGGACAGCCCGACGACGCCGGCCTTTGCGGCACTGTAGTGGCTCAGCCCCACCCCGCCTTTGATGGCAAGCTGGGAGGCAATGTTGATGATGCGCCCCCACTTTCGCGCACGCATCTCCGCCACAACCTCGCGACAGCACAGGAAGACGCCGGTCAGGTCGACGGCAATGGTTTCGTTCCACATATCCAGGGACATGTTTTCCAACGGTGACTCCGTCAGGAGTCCCGCGCTGTTCACGAGAATATCGATAGGACCGATCCGTTCCCGAGCCTCGGCAAAGGCTGCCTTCACGCTGGCTTCGTCGGCAACATCCACCCGGATGGCACCGTTTCCCTCGGCGCGGTCCAGGACGGCCACTCTGTCCCCGTTATCCCTGAAGGCGTCGGCGATCGCCTGGCCAATCCCGCTCGCGCCACCCGTGATGACCACAGCACGGCCCGGTCCGGACGGGGAGATGTTCCTGGTGTTCATGGTGTCCTCTCCGCCATCAGGCACGCATCTTGACTGTGAGGCCGCCGTCCACGATCAGGGATTGTCCGGTGATGTACATGGAATCGTCTGAAGTGAGGAAGGCGATGGCGCTGGCGACCTCCTCGGGCCTCCCGACGCGGCCCCAGGGAATGTCGTTTCCGGCCCGCTGAAGTCCCTCCGGTCCGAGCGAGTTGACGGGGTCCAGGGACTGCGGGGTTTCAATCAGTCCGGGGATGACGGCGTTTGCGCGGATCCGGCGGGGCCCAAGCTCCACGGCGACGCTGCGGATGAGACCCAACACCCCGGCCTTGGCCGCGGCATAATGGGCATGTTCCTCCCAGCCGTAGACCCCGCCGGCGATCGATGACACGGCAACCATGGCGCCGCCGTCGGCCATTCTGGCAGCTCCTGCGCGCAGGGTGCGCAGGACTCCGGTGAGGTCGACGTTCAGCATGTCTTCCCAGCGCTCGTCGGTCATCTCGCCCAATGGCGAGTTGCGCAGGACTCCGGCATTCGCCACCGCGTAGTCCAGCCGCCCGTACTCCTGCACGGCCCGCTCCGCGAAAGCATCCACGGACGGGGTGCTGCGCACATCCACTTCGTGGACGATGCCTCGGCCGCCTGCGGCTTTCACCAGGCGAAGGGTTTCTTCCGGGTCGTGCGGATCGCCGGCAAACGTGCCGATCACCGCACACACTCCATGGCGGGCGTAATGAACCGCGAGGGCGCGTCCGATCCCGCTGGCTGCCCCCGTGATCACGGCCACCTTCTGGTCAGTCGTCATGCGGGTGGTCCTCGAGCAGGGCCTCAGCCGGCGGCTTGGCGGCGATCATGAGGAGGCCGGAGATCAGGGTGCCCAGGGCGCCGACCCAGAGCGCTGCGGTGCCGGTGCCGCCTCCAGCGGCAATAGCGGTGAAGATGGCTCCGCCGATGATGGTGCCGGGCTGGCTCATTGCCCCGATGAAGGCAGTTCCAGTTGCGCGGCAGCTCACCGGGTAGCACTCGGCCATGAAGTACTGGATAGCGGCGTAGGGTCCGACGAGGAAGAACAGTCCGGCCCCGTAGGTCAGGATGATCATGAACGGGCTCGTGGCGATGGGGCTGAGCATGATCGCGAAGGAGATTCCGGAGAGGATCCAGCCGCCGATGATGGTCCGCTTACGGCCGATTTTGTCGCCGAGCCAGCCGTGGAAGACGTAGCCGAAGTACGCGAGAAGGTTGATGACGATCAGCATCCAGAATGCGTCGGAAAGTTCCACGCCCTTCGCGTTTTTCAGGACCGAGCTGCCGAGGACGCTGAAGATGGTGATGCCGAAGAAGTTCACGATCCAGGCCAGGGAGAAGACGATGGTGTTCCGGCGCAGGTGCGGTTCCCAGATGCGCTTGAGAGGGGCGGCTGAAGAGTGCTCGACGCCGTAGGCGTGGGCGAGGGAGTGGGCTTCCTCCGGCTTTCCGCTCCTCTCAAGTTCGGTCAGTTTGTGGTGCAGTTCGAACTGCGGGGTCTCCTTCAGTTTCTTGGCAATGACCCAGACGATGACCGCCGCCGGGACGGTCGCCATCAGGTACAGGGCGCGCCAACCGAGGGACGGCAGGAAGGCGAGGGCCAGGGCACTGGCGAGCAGGAATCCCAGCGGCCAGCCGCCCTGGATGAAGGAGTAGTGGAAGCCGGGGCGCTTGCGCTTGTCGGCGACTTCAGTGACCTGGTAGACCTCGTTCATGTAGGTGGCGTTGACGGCCTGCTCGGAGAATCCGAGCCCGCCGAAGGAACGGATCAGCACCAGGAGGCCGTTGCTGAGGAACGGGATTCCGGTCGGAATCAGGGCTGTCAGGCCGGAGACGACGGCGGTGCCGCCGATGGTGGTCATCATGCCCTTGCGGCGGCCGAGCCGGTCGATGACGGGACCGATTCCGAAACAGACGATGGCGGTGCCGACGGCGATCCACGTGTTGATCGCATAGGCTTCTGTCGCTGTCCAGCCAAATTCCTCCTGCATGGCCGGCAGCAGGGTGCCGAAAAGTCCGTAGTCGAAGACGGCGACGGTCCAGGCCAGCAGGGCAAGGACGGTGGCGATGCTGGTATTGCGCTTGGAGAAGACCGGGAAGCGGCGCTTCTCGTCCGGTGCGGGCTGCGTCAGGTCGACGGCGGGCTGCTGGATGGTCATTACTGGTTTTCCTTTCGGGGGCTGCGGGCGAGGAAGGAGTCGGCGATCTGGTCGAAGGTCAGCCAGCTGACGCCCTCATGGGAGTTGATGTCTTCGATGAGCCGCTCGAGCATGAGCAGCACCTGGGGCCGGCCCGAGACGTCAGGGTGGATGGTCATGGTGAAGACGGCCTGGTCCATTTCCCGGTAGACCCAGTCGAACTGGTCGCGCCACATCTGTTCGATGTCGCGGGGGCTGACGAATCCGTGCGAGTTCGGGGCTGCCTTGATGAACATCATGGGAGGGAGGTCATCGAGGTACCAGTTGGCCGGGATCTCGACCAGGTCGGTTTCATGGCCCCGGACCAGAGGCTCCATCCAGGTTTCGGCGGCTTTGGTGTAGTCGATCTTCTTCCAGCTGTCGCCGACGCGGACGTAGTACGGCTCAAAATCGCGGTGCATCAGCGAGTGGTCATATTTGATCCCACGTTCCAGCAGGATCTCGTTGGTGACGGGGGAAAATTCCCACCACGGTGCGACATAGCCGGTGGGACGGCGGCCGGAGACCTTCTCGATCAGTTCGATCGACCGGTCAAGGATGGCGGTCTCCTGCTCGCGGGTCATCGCGATGGGGTTCTCGTGCGAGTAGCCGTGCACGCCGATTTCGTGTCCTGCGTCCACGATCATCCGGGTCAGATCCGGGAACGTCTCGATCGAGTGACCAGGCACGAACCAGGTGGCCGGCAGACCGTACTTCTCGAAGAGCCGGATGATCCGCGGGCCGCCCACTTCGCCGCTGAACAGGCCGCGGGAGATGTCACACGGGGAATCCTCGCCCCCGTAGGAGCCGAGCATTCCGGCAACGGCGTCCACGTCGACGCCGAACGCGACTTGGATGTCCTTAGTCATGAGATCAACCTTTCACTGGGTTTGTTTGCTTGCGTTCTGTTTCCGGGGGCAACGGTCAGGGGAGCTGGCCGCGGCGGGCGAAGATCTCCGCGATGCGGTCCCTGGGGGTGTCCAGCGTGAGCAGAAGACTGAGAAGGATCAGCGACTGCGACGGCCTGAGCAGCCCGGAGGGTATGGCGCCCGCCGCGCGCAGGTTCTCACCGCCGCCGTCGCCGTATCGGGGAACCACGGCTCCGGCGTCCACCCGCGTGCTTGTCACGACGACGACGCCGGCCGCGACGGCGTCGGCGATCTCCGTGCACAGCGCGTGGTTGGCGTTGCCGGTCCCCGTCCCCTGGAGCACGATCCCTGCCGCCCCGGCCTGGCGGGAGGCCCGCAGGAGTGTGGAGTCCGCGCCGGGGTAGACAGCAATCAGGTCCACCCGCGGCGAACCGGTTCCGGAACCCGGCAGCGGCAGGGGTTCGATGCCGGACGGTGCCTCCTGCATCCGGATTTCCCCGCTGCCGGAAACCCTCCCCGCCGTTCCAAAATCCGGGTTGGAAAACGCGTCGAGCCTCGTGGTGTGGCTCTTACGTACACCGGCAGCAGGGAAGATCATCCCGGCAAATACCAACAGCACACCCCGGTTCCGGGCCTGGCGGGAACCGGCGACGGCGATCGCACGGGAAAGGTTGTCCGGACCGTCCGGGGATTCGGAGTCGGCGGCCTGCTGCGCTCCGGTGAAAACCACCGGGCGGGGATCATCGTGCGTGAGATCAACCAGGTACGCCGTCTCCTCCATCGTGTCCGTGCCGTGTGAAACGACAACGCCCAGGACAAGAGGCTCGGCCAGTGCTTCCTTGATCTTGGCGCAGATGACCACCATGTCGTCCACCGTCAGCAGGTACGAACCTTTCCGGAAAACATCCACCACGCGGACCGGATGTGAGGCCGGAGCCGCCATGCTGGCTACCACCTGCTCTCCCGTGTCCGACGCCACAGCGGCTCCGCCGGCCTCCGACGCACGGGAAGAGATCGTTCCTCCCGTGGCCAAAAGCACCACGTGGGGTCCGCGCAAATCTGTGACAGTCATTTCCGCTCCGTTTGCCTTGGATCTGGTGATAAGTACTTACCCAATCGATTGGGTTGTGGGTAAAAGTATCCTTGTGACGCGTCCTGCGCCTGGCTCCGGCTGCTTCGAAGTTCTAAACAACTCGCGCCGGGTGCCAGAACTCCTGGCTACCCAATCGTTTGGGTAAAGGTATGGAATGACTATAGAATGTGAGGTGCGACACGTCAAGGGTTAGAAAACCAGAGAACCGCATGTCATCGGGCACGCTTGGGACTACGACTTTTTGAACTGGGGCAGGGGAACGAATTGGACGACAGCACGGCCGGCGGCCGCACGGTCACACTGAAGGATCTTGCCAACGAGCTCGGCATCCACCCGTCCACCGTGTCCAGGATCCTGCACTCCGGCTCGGATGTGGCGCGCGGCGCGGCCTCTGTAGCGACGGCCCAACGTGTGCGTGACCTGGCGCGGAAACGGGGCTACTCCCCGGATCCGCAGGCCACCGGTCTCCGCACACGGCGCTCCAACCTCCTCGGCGTTATCGTGCCCCGACTTTCGGACCTCGTTTTGGCGACCATGTACGAGGGCATTGAAGAGGCCGCCGCTGAGCTCGGCTATTCCACGTTTGTGATGAACTCCCGCGACGACCCGGACGAACAACGCCGAAAAACGGAGACGATGCTGGCCCGCCGGGTGGACGGGCTGATCATCGGAGACGCGCATCTGGACAGCGGTCTGTTGCGGGAATTGAGCGCCCGCAGGGTTCCTTTCGTGCTCATGAACCGCCGCGTCCCGGGCTACCCGTCGGCCACCTGCGACGACGTCCTCGGCGGCCGGCTTGTGGCCGACCACCTGTGGGGCAACGGTCACCGGAACGTCGCCGTGATCGCCGGCGAGCCCTACGCCAGCACCGCCGTCGACCGGACGGCCGGTTTCGTGGATCGGTGGCTTGCCCTGGGTGGAAGTATCTCCCAGAATGCCGTGGTGTGGTCCCGGTTCGATACCGCCGGAGGACGGGAAGCAGCCGAGACAATCCTTACCGACTGCAACCCTCGCCCCACCGCCCTGTTCGCCGTCAACGACTTCGCAGCGATCGGCGCCATGGGATCATTACGGTCGCATGGCCTCACCGTCGGCCATGACGTGGCAGTTGTGGGGTTCAATGACACCTCACTGGCGTCCGAGCTTCCCATCCCGCTGTCTTCAGTGCGGTCTCCCATGCTGGATATCGGTCGGACGGCGGTGCAGCTCTTGAAGCAGGTACTTGACGGGGAACGCGTCGAATCCATGATGCTGAAACCGATCCTGTGCGTACGGGAAAGCAGCGCCTTGGTGGTTCCTTCGCTGGCGCTGTGACAGGCAATCCGCGGATTTTGCCTAACCGCGTGCCGCCACGATGGTCAGGGCGAGCATGCAGGTGGCGCGGACCTGGCCGTCGGACATGTCCAGCTGCAGGAGATCCTCGATCTTCCGCATCCTGTAACTGAGGGTGTTCCGATGGATGAAGAGCTCATCGCAAATGTCCCGGGAGTTTCCGCTGTGGCGCAGGTAGGCGTCGAGCGTCTCGCGCAGCGGGCCGCCACCGTCGATTTCCAATGGCGCCAGGAGCCGTTGGGACATCGCAACCAGTCCAGGGCTGGGCAGCCCCTGCACGATGCCGGCCAGATCGGCCAGGGGAGCCCGGCGAACGCCGGGCTTGCCTACCTGGCGGCGGGCCAACTGCAGGGCCAGGGGCAGTTCGCTGAGGCTTCCGGATCCTGAAACCACTACGGACAGTTCCGGGGAGTCGGTGAAAAACTCCTGAACGGCGTCCAGCAGGTCAACGGCGCCGTCGCTGTTCTGCACAAGCAGCGTGGTGAGCCCTGCTTCCTCCATAAACCTCACCGTGCCAAAGCGGGCTTGGAGCCCCACTCGCGCACGCCAGGCGATGGCCCTCAGCCTTGCGTGGGCGACGTGCTCCGAGCCGCCGATGAGCACCGAGCTCCAGTCGCCGTCGGGGTCAAATCCGGACTCGAGGGCGTAACGCCACAGGGTCGCGGACGACGCTCCCCTGTCCTCATAAAGCGCCTCCATAAAGCGGGCGGCTTCACGCGAATGCAACGGGGAACGTGACCCAAGTGTGTAGCTCAGCTGCATGGCGATGACGGCGGCCACAGGCCCCAGTATGGGCTGCAGCACCACACTGCTCTTGACGCCCTCGATGACCAACTGGAATCGGTGAGGGTCACCGCTGGGCAGGCGGAGCGTGGTCCGGGCTGTGCCGCCGCGCTCGGCTCCGGCGGAGATCAGCTCGAACGAGTTGTGGTCAATCACGGCCACCCGTGCCTCGATGGCGTGGGCCACCCGCTCCAGAACCTCGGCAAGGGAATGGCCGTCGGCCGCCAACCGGGTGCATTCATCTGCCAGCTCCCAGCCCTTCCGCAGCTCCGCATTCCGCTCGGAGGCGATGACCAGCTCCACATGCCTCATCACCAGGACAAACGGCACCTCCGGCGGCAGCTCCAGCAGCGGCAGGCCATGGGCCTCGCAGGCCTGGACCAGGCTGACAGGCAGCTCGTGGTGGGCGGCGCCCAAGCCGAACGCCAGGCCCGCAACAGGTACCGAAATCAGCCGTTCCACATACGCATCCCAGATCCTGAAGTCCTTGACATTCAGGCCCATGCCGTTGGTCAATACAAGGGCGTTAACGCTCAGGAAGGGTGTCGGATCCATATGTTCGGTCGGAGCACACCACGTGATGGGGCGTCCCAGCCGGCCCTCGCCTCCCGTAACCCGAAGGCGGATTTTGAGGTCGGGATCGTCCACGAGATCGGAGATGCGCACTGAAGCCTCCAAAGAGCGGGATCGCCGCTTGATAGTGCAAACAAGACAATTCACGCGCTAGATTCAGCAACTTGCACAATACCGCGTCGCCTCACAGTTGGGTAGCGTTACCCGCATGCAAACGAATGTGACCCCCGGCACCTCTCCCCAGACTTCAGGACGGGTGCTTTTGAACTCCGACATGGGTGAAGGCCTGGGCCTTCACGAGTTCGGCAACGACGAAGAACTCATGCAAATCATCGACGTCGCCAATGTCGCCTGCGGATACCACGCCGGCGATCCTGACGTCATGAACCGAACCGTGGCCCTCGCCGCAGAGCACGGTGTGGCCGTCGGTGCGCACCCGGGGCTCCCGGATGTGGTTGGTTTCGGACGCCGCCGCATGGTGCTCAGCCCGGACGAGGTCGAGTCGATCATTTTGTACCAGACGGGAGCACTGACGGCCTTTCTTGGAAAGCACGGGCTGGAGCTGAACCACATCAAACCCCACGGCGCTCTCTATGGCATGCTGGCGGGCGACGAGGAACTCATGCAGGCCGCGGCCGGAACGGCTTTGCAGTTCGGCGTTCCGTTCTACGGGCTCGCAGGCACCGCTCACGAAACCGTGTGCCGTGTCATGGGCGTGGAATTCGTCCCGGAACTCTACGTCGACCTCAATTACGGCCCCGCCGGTGAGTTGCTGATCCAGCGCCGCCCGGTCCCCACGGATCCCGTCGCCGCTGCCGAGCGCGTCCGCCGGGCCATGGCCGGACAGCCCGTCCTCGCAGTTGACGGTACCGAACTCGACATTTCGTTCCAAAGCATCTGCGTCCACTCCGACGCACCCAACTCACCCGCCGTGGCCTCCGCAGTGCGTGCGGTCCTGGGCTGACCTGACTTATCCCAACCGTTCCCAACCGTCTGAAAGCGAGAACACCCGTGGCAACCATCGTCTCCCCGCTCCCCGGAATCTTCTACCGCAAGCCCGGCCCGGGCAAGCCGCCGTTCGCCAACGAAGGCGACACCATCGAGGTCGGACAGACCCTGGGCATCGTCGAAATCATGAAGCAGTTCACCGAAATCCAGTCCGATGTGGCCGGAGTCCTTGAGTCCTTTGAAGTCAATGAGGGCGACATGGTCAACCCGGGCGACACC
This sequence comes from Arthrobacter sp. UYEF20, assembly GCF_040546335.1. Taxonomy (NCBI): domain Bacteria; kingdom Bacillati; phylum Actinomycetota; class Actinomycetes; order Micrococcales; family Micrococcaceae; genus Arthrobacter; species Arthrobacter sp. UYEF20. The sequence continues at coordinate 233,764 of NZ_JBEPNP010000001.1, forward strand.
ATCATCGTCATCCGCGAAGGATAGTTATGAAGAGACTACTGATTGCCAACCGCGGCGAGATCGCCGTGCGCATTGCCCGGACTGCCCGCGAAATGGGCATCGAGACAGTCCTCGCGGCCAGCGAACCCGACGCCGATTCCCTGGCGGCCCGCTCCGCCGACAAGGTCGTGGTTGTGGGCCCGGCTCCTGCGCCGGCCAGCTACCTGAATCAGGACGCCATGATCTCCGCGGCCTTGGACAGCGGCTGCGATGCCGTCCACCCGGGCTACGGGTTCCTCTCCGAAAACTCGGTGTTCGCCCGGAAGGTGGCCGATGCAGGCCTGATCTGGGTGGGCCCGGACGCGGACGCCATCGAAATGATGGGCAACAAGTCCCTGGCCCGGGAATCCGCCCGACGGGCCGGCGTCCCCGTACTCCGCGGCTCGGACGGCCCCCTCGACCCGGCAGCCGACGCCGTTGGGGTCGCCCGCGGGATCGGCTACCCGCTGGTGGTCAAGGCCTCCGCCGGCGGGGGCGGCAGGGGCATCCGCTTTGTGAACAGCGAGGACGAATTGCTGGCTACCATCGAGGTGGCCCGCGGTGAAGCGGCGTCCGTATTCGGGGACCCGACCGTCTATCTGGAACGCTTTGTGGAACATGCCCGCCACGTGGAGGTGCAGGTCCTGGGCGATGGAACCAGTTTCATTCATCTTGGCGACCGCGACTGCTCCATGCAGCGACGCTCGCAAAAAGTCATCGAAGAAGCACCGGCACCCGACCTTCCCGACGCGGTCCGCCAGACCATCCGGGAATCGTCCGTGGAACTCGCTCGCGAATGCGGCTACAGCGGAGCCGGGACGGTCGAATTCCTTTATGACCCTGTCAACCACGAAGCCGCATTCATTGAAATGAACACGCGGATCCAGGTAGAGCACCCGATCACCGAGCAGATCACCGGTATTGACCTGGTCCGCGAACAGCTGGTGATAGCCAGCACGGGCGCCATGTCGATCGGGCAGGACGACGTCCGCTTCAGCGGGCACGCCATAGAATGCCGCATCAACGCCGAAGACCCGGACAACAACTTCTTTCCCAGCCCGGGGCTCATCAAAGCAATTGAGTGGCCAACCGGTGCGGGCATCAGGGTGGACACAGGGGTCGAGTCTGGATCCGTGGTCAGCCCCTACTACGACTCCCTGGTGGCCAAGCTGATTGTCCACGCAGACACCCGCGAAGCCGCCATTAAGGCCACGCTCACCGCTTTGGACGAGACCCACATCGATGGAGTCAAGACCACCATTCCGGTGCATAAGAAGCTGTTGGCGCGGCCCGAATTTGCGGCCGTCACCCACCACTCGAAATTCATTGAAACAGCTTCGGATCTCTTGGAGGCAAAATGAGCAATGACATCACCACGCTGCAGGAAGCCCGCTACACCTGGGGCGGAGACGAATTCCTGTTCGTAGAAGTCTCGGAAGCCATGAGCCTCGCCGCGAACTTCAAAGTCATGACCATCGCTTCCAGGCTTTCCGCGGCTGACCTTCCCGGCGTCGTGGACGTCTGCCCTGCCAACGCGTCACTGCTGGTGAGGTTCGATCCCGACGTGCTGCCGCCGTCGGACCTGGAAGAAACCGTCCGCAGCATTGAACGGGACCTGACGCACCATCAGCAGCAGGCGCTCGAAACCCGGATCATCGAGGTCCCGATCTGGTATGACGATCCCTTCACGGCGGAAGTAGCGAAGCGTTTCCGCGAGGGATTCCATCAGGAGCCGGACGGCACGGACATTGACTACGCGGCCAAGGTCAACAACCTCAAGGACGCCGCGGAGTTCATCCAGAGGCACCACGAGCAGCCCTGGCTCGTTTCCATGGTGGGCTTCGTGGCGGGCCTGCCGTTCCTCTTCCAGCTGGTGGAGCGGGAGAAACAGCTCGAAGTCCCGAAGTATCTGAGCCCCCGCACTGATACCCCCAAGCTGACGGTCGGCCACGGCGGCTGCTTCGGCTGCATCTACTCCGTGCGCGGCGCCGGCGGATACCAGATGTTCGGCGTGGCTGCCGCGCCCATCTTCGATCCCGCCCAGGCGCTGGATGACTTCAAGGACTTCATGGTGTTCTTCCGCCCGGGGGACATCGTTAAGTTCAAGCCCGTCACCGAAGCCGAGTACAACGGCATCCAGGAGCAGATAGCCGCGGGAACGTTCCGATACCGGCAGGCGCCCGTGACCTTTGAGCTGTCGAGGGCCCTGGCCGATCCCGAAAGCTTCAACCAGGAACTCATGGAGGCCCTCAATGGCATTTGAAATCAAAAATCCAGGACTGGCCACCACGGTCCAGGACCGGGGCCGCGTGGGCCACTACAACGTGGGCATCCCGCAGAGCGGATCCATGGACCAGTACTCGGCCGAACTCGGAAACGCCCTCGTCGGCAACACCGTCAAGGAAGCGGTCCTTGAGTGCACGTACCTCGGCCCGGTGCTCGCCACCGACCGGGACGCCGTGGTCACCGTCACGGGGGCCCCCGTGGACGTGTTGGTCAACGGGGAATCCCGGCCCCAGTGGGCCCGGCTGCAGCTGCGTGCCGGCGATGAACTCAGCTTCGGCGTCATCCGGGGCGGCACGCGCTACTACATCGCGGTTCAAGGCGGAATCGACGTTCCGGAGGTGCTCGGCAGCCGGTCCACCTACAGCCTGGGCGCAATCGGCGGATTCCACGGCCGGAAGCTTGAGGCGGGCGATCTCGTTCCGGTCGGCAGTCCGCTCAATGACGGGAAACTCCCCGACGGCGACACGGTTCCGGAGGACTTCCGCCCCGTGTATGCGAAGGAACAATCCGTCCGGATCGTCCTGGGTTTGTACGATCACCGCCTTACGGAGGAAGGACTGGACAACCTTCTCAACAAGGAATGGAAGGTTACCCCGGTGGCCGACCGGATGGGGCTGCGGTATTCCGGCCCCGGTGTGACATGGAAAGAGCGGGAGCAGCCTTTCGGCGCCGGTTCGGATCCGTCCAACATTGTGGATGCCGGGTACGCGGTGGGCTCCATCCAGATTCCGGGCGGCACGCAGCCCATCATCCTGCACCGCGATGCCGTATCCGGCGGCGGATACGCCATGGTGGGAACGGTGATCAGCGCCGACATGGATCTGGTGGCCCGCGCGGCCCCCGGCACAGCCACCAGCTTTGTCGCAGTCAGTCAGGACGAAGCCCTCGTGGCGCGCAAGGAACTTGCTGAACGCAAAAACAAAGCCTGGGCGGCCCTCGGCCTCAGCCGTTGATTCACGGCGCATTGGCAGGAAGCATGGGCAGGAACCGGAGGCTTTTTGCGGGTCCTGCCAACGGGCAGCGTGAAATTTAAGTCTGACGTTTGCCGTTAACACTGCGAGGAGCACGCCCCATTGCGGTCTGCCTCCCCTCCCTGAGCCAACCTTGAAGGAGATTCATGCCCGATTTCGCACCACTCTGGTCACCTGCCCGGATCGGTTCCACCCAGCTGGACAACCGGGTAGCGCTGGCACCCATGACGCGGGTCAGCGCATCGGAAGACGGACACGCGACCGAGAAAATGGCCTCCTACTACGAAGCGTTTGCACGCGGAGGCTTCGGACTACTGATCACCGAGGGAATCTATACCGACGCGGCGTACAGCCAGGGCTATCTGTTCCAGCCGGGCATCGCCACCCAGGAACAGGCGCAATCCTGGGCCAAGGTTGTAGAGGGCGTCCACGCTGCCGGTGCCAAGATCTTCGCCCAGCTCATGCATGCCGGGGCGCAGGCCCAAGGCAACCGCTTCGTGGCTTCCTCGGTGGGCCCGTCCGCAGTTGCACCCAAGGGCGAGCAACTGGGTTTCTACCGCGGAGAAGGTCCGTACCCCGTGCCCTCGGAGATCACCGCCGCCCAAATGGAAGAGGTCCGGCAAGGCTTCGTTGCGGCGGCACTGCATGCCAAGGAGGCCGGCTTCGACGGCGTCGAAATCCACGGCGCCAACGGGTACCTCCTCGACCAGTTCCTCACGGATTACCTGAACAAGCGCACCGACAACTACGGCGGCTCACCGGAAAACAGGGTGCGTTTCGCCGCCGAGATCTGCCGCGCAGTCCGCGAGGCCGTCGGCCCCGAGCTGACGGTGGGAATCCGGATTTCGCAGTCCAAGGTCAGCGACAACCACCACCGGTGGAGCGGAGGTACCGAGGAAGCGAAGGCGATCTTTGCCGCCCTGGGTGCAACGGGCATCGACTTTATCCACACCACCGAATACCGTGCTACTGCGCCGGCATTCGAGGACGGCCCGGAGACCTTGGCCACCCTGGCCACGCGGCACTCAGGGGTGGCCGTGATTGCGAACGGCAACCTGGATGATCCGGAAACCGCCGTTTCCCTGTTACGCGACGGCGCCGCCGACGTCGTGGCCCTGGGCAAGGCAGCCCTGGCCAACCGGAACTGGCCGAACCGCGTCCGGAACAACCAGGCCTTCGACGAACTCGACGCCAGGCTGTTTGCGCCGGTGGCGGACGTCAAGGACTGGGAGCTCGAGCTGCCCGCGTAGGGTTGCGTTGCAGGACGGGCCGGGCGGACACCGCCTGGCCCGTCCCGCCCGTCCGGCAGCGATGGCGTCATGCGGGTGGGCCCCACCATCGCTTGTTAGGCTGGATCGATGAAACGCACCCTGACTGCCCTGTCCGCTGCCACCCTTCTACTGATGCTGGCCGGCTGCGGCCAGGTGCAGGACGCCGCCAACAAGGCGGTCAGCGACGGCGCTTCCCAGGTTGCCAGCGCGGCCGGCAGTGAAGTGAAGAAGCAGGCCTGCGCCCTGGTGGAGGACGGCCTCGTCAGCGTCAAGGACAAGGAACTCCTCGGCGGACTCGTCGCCGGGGCGGAGACAGCCGGCATTCCCTCGGATATCACCACGCCGCTGCGGCAGATTGCCGAATCAGGCGACCAGGTGCCGGCCGAGTCCGTGCAGGCCCTCCGGGACGCCTGCGCCGCCTAACGCGCTATGGGTCGGCATCGGCGGCCTGCTTCGGCCTGATCCGTCAGAACTCCTGAACAAACCCCTGCGGCCAATAGTGGCTTCTTAGCTTCCGAACGAGGGGGTCGCCGGGACCTCGGGCCGCTTGGCTGCAGGCCGCTCGTCCGGCACCGTGACCATGATGGCGATGATGGCAATCACCACCATCAGGAGGTTGAACAGGATTCCCACGGCACCGCCGAACCGCAGGCCCACGTTCTCCTGGTTCCCGATGAACAGGCCCCAGGAGCGGATGGTGGCGGGGTCCATGGCCTGGGCCGCGACGTACAGGGCCGCCGAGACGGCCACGCCGATCGCGTTGCCGAGCGAGGAGGCCATCTTGTAGATGCCCGCTGCGGCCCCGGCCTCGTCGTCGGGCACGTTGGACAGTGCGGCATCGGTCGACGGCGTCGCGTAGAAGCCCAGGCCGATGCCGAACAGGGTGAATCCGATGACGGCCAGGACGATGTACTGCCCGATCAGGGTGAACGTCATGGACGTCATAAGGATCCCGACGCCGGCGATCGCGCTGCCCCAGATCATGGGCCGCTTCGGCCCGAGACGCTGGAGCAGTTTCTCCCCGACGCGGATGGTGGCGAGGATCGCGATCAGGTATCCGAGGGTCAGCAGGCCCGATTGCAGCGAGGACATGCCCGCGGCAACCTGGACCAGGCCGAGGGAGACGATCAGCGTTCCGGCCGCGCCGTTGAGGAGGAAATTGGACAGGGTGGCGCCGGCGAACGTCGCGTTGCGGAACAGCTTCAGGTTCAGGACCGGGTTGCTCCGGGTTGTCTCGATTCCAAAGAACACGAGCGTACCGGCCACCGCGACGGCGATGAGCCCGATGCCGGTCCAGCTGAGCCAGCCGATCAGCGGGCCCTGCGAGATGTACACATTCAGCGCCACGAGCGCGACGACGAGGCTCACCATGCCGCCCCAGTCGAACGTTCCGCCGGCTTTCGCGGCCGATTTGGACTCCGGCGTGCCGCGCAGCAGGAACAGGGCGAGGACCGAGAGCACGATCGAGATCCAGAAGATGGACCGCCAGCCGAGAAACGACGTCGCCATCAGGCCGCCGAACAGGGCACAGAAGCCCGAGCCGCCCCATGAGCCGATGGACCAGAACGACAGCGCCCGCTGGCGGTCCTTCCCCTCGTAGTAGTTCTTCACCAGGGCCATGGTGGAGGGCATGATGCACGCCGCGGACAGACCCTGGACCACGCGGCCGCCGAGCAGTGCGGCCGCCGTGAGGCCGCCGGCGTTCTCCGGGGTCAGGGCGATCAGGAGGGATCCGAGGATGCTCAGGTAGATGCCGAGGTTCATGATCTTCACGCGGCCGAGCCTGTCCGCGAGCCCGCCGGCCACCACGATGAAGATCCCGGAGAACAACGAGGTGACGGACACCGCGAGGTTCCCCAGTGTCCGCTCGATCCCGAGGGACCCCTGGATGCCCGGGATGACATTGAGCAGGGTCTGCGCGAACAGCCAGAAGTTGATGACGGCCAGGACGATGCCGACCAGCCACGCGTCGTTGGGCTTCCATTGAGTCCCGGTCGTGGCCGTGGACTGGGCAGTGCTCATGGCATTACGCCTCCTGGGAGAGGTAGGACAGTGCGGCGACGACATGGGCCTGGACGCCCATGGACAGGGTCGGATCGATCACGGGGGCGAAGAGCGGGGAGTGGTTCGCTGGGATGTCCTGGGCCACTGTTCCCTTGGCGACGGCGGCCCGGTACGTCTCGGGGTCCACGCCGCCGAGGAGCCAGAAGGTGTACGGCACACCGAATGCGTCCGGAATGCGGCTGAAGTCCTCGGAGGCGGTCTGCCTCTCCGCATGGTGCACCGAGTCCGCACCGAAGTGAGCGGAGAACGCAGCCGTGACCTGCTCTGTCACGGCCGCATCGTTGCTGGTGAGCGGGAACTGGTCGTAGTATTCGAACTCAGGCTCCCGGGGCGACCCGGCGGCCGAACATTCCCCCTTGACGATCCGCTCAATCGAGGCGATCACCCTCGCCCGGACCTGGTGGTCGTACGTGCGGATGTTCAACAGGAGTGTGGCGTGGTCCGGGATGATGTTCGATGTCGCGCCGGCGTTGAGCGCCCCTACGGTGACAACAGCGAAGTCCCCCGGCTTTGTCTCCCGCGAGACGATGGACTGCAAGCTGAGCACGATCGAGGCGGCCAGCACCACCGGGTCCACGGACATGTGCGGCATCGATCCGTGGGCGCCCTTGCCGTATACGGTGATCTTGACTGAATCTCCAGCTGAGAGGACCGGCCCTGCCGTTGTAGCGACCGTCCCCGCCGGGATCGGCATCACATGCTGGGCGAGTGCGACGTCGGGCCGCGGCACTTTGGTGACGAGTCCGTCGTCGACCATTGCCTTGGAGCCTGCTCCGACCTCTTCGGCCGGTTGGAACAGTGCGATGTACGTTCCGGACCACGCTCCCCGGCCGTCCGCCATGAGCTTGGCGGCACCGCGCAGCGCACTGATGTGCAGGTCGTGCCCGCACGCGTGCATGACGCCGTCCACCTCCGAGGAATAGGGCAGCCCCGTGGCCTCGGTGACGGGCAGCGCGTCCATGTCCGCGCGGGCAAGGACCGTCGGGCCCTCCCCGTTCGCGAGGACGCCGACGACGCCGGTGCCGCCTATGCGGGTCACGGAATAGCCGAAGCCAGCGAGTTTCTCCTGCACGAGCTTCGACGTTTCATGCTCCTCGAGGCTCAGTTCGGGATGCCTGTGCAGCTGCGTGTAGGTCTCTCTGAGCCAGCCGAGCTCGGAATCAAGGTCTGCCAGGACTGTGTTGAAATCGCTCATGCGCTTCACTCTCTGGGCGTCTGAACGCCTGGGCGAGCCGGGCGCAAACCTGCAGGACCCAGCATAGACCTGGCGACCCAAGGAGGGGACTGCTGCGTTGGACGGGGAACAGTAACGGAATGATCAGACTCGGCGGTACGACGCACATGTTCCTGCAGCCTGGCTGTTTGCAGCCTCGATTGCCGGATCTATGCTGTTGGCTTAGGGACAGGCTTTGGCGCCGGCAGCAGGTTTACCCAGGGAGCGGAGAGGCGACGTGATGAGCGATAAGTCCGAGCAGGAGAAGTTCGAGGAAAAAGTCGATGCCCTCGAGGAGGCGCAGCCGACGCAGGAGTTCGAGCGCCAAATCAGCGGCGAAGAGTGGCACGGCGATGCCGCCGACCAGGCCAGCGACCTGCGCGAATACGAAGAGGACGCGGAAATCCGCGAGCAGTCACGCCGCCCCGGGGACGCGAACAAGTAGCCCGTCCGGCCAGCGAACGTGAACCGCCAGCCGATCAGCGGTCAGACGTTGCGCCTCCGGCCGGTGAGCTTCAATCTGAGTAAACCCAAGGAGGACTCTTATGAGCCATGCAACGACCAGCCCTGAGGCTGCTACCGCCGCGCAGACCATTTTCCGGGTCGCCCTCGGAGGCGTGCTCATCGCTCACGGATCCCAAAAACTCTTCGGGTGGTTCGGCGGAGGAGGCATCGAAGGCACCAGCAAGGGCATGCACGCCATGGGCTTCCGCCCCGCAAAACCCAGCGCCGTACTCGCAGGTGTGGGTGAAGCAGGAGCCGGTCTTGCCCTCGCCCTGGGGCTGGCAACTCCGGCTGCCGGCGCCGCCGCTGCAACCACGATGGGCGTCGCGGCCAGCGTCCACGCACCCAACGGCTTCTTCGCCACAGAGGGCGGTCTTGAGTATCCTGCGGTGCTGGGCCTGGCGGCAGCATCGTTCACCATTGGCGGGCCCGGACCTTTCTCCCTGGATGCGCTCACCGGTCATGTCCTGGACCGGCCCTGGATGCGGTCGGTCGCTCTAGCCCTGGTCCCGGCAGTCATCGGGGTCCAAATCTATCGCCGGCGTAAAGCCCTGGCCGAGGACACGAATGCACCGGATTCCGGCACTGCGGAAGGCTGAACCGTCCCGATACGCCTTAGATCCATTTCCTGCATTCGGCCACGGAACCACCGGGGACACCGCACTGAAGATCCTGGGCCAGTAGGCATTTTCGTGAGTTCGCCAGGGGTTCAGGTCCAGGCAGCGGGGTGGCCGGGCTCAAGGGCATGCCGTGCGCCGGGGTCGGCGGGCGACGTATTCCGGTTGTGCCCGGTCCCGGGCGCGAGGACTGGGCGGTCCTCCCGGGAAGTAGCCCGGCGCCGGCCACCGGAAACGCCCCACGCACCCCTGCCGTGACGTTCCTCCCCGGTTGCTTCGGCGCCACGCGCAAACCGCCCGCGGGAATCCGGGGTTCGCCACGGCCGGCAGTCGGTCAGGCGGCAAGCAACCGGGAAGGAGCGCACCGCTGACTGCCCGCGTCCACGTGCCCGGCTTCCGGCCAGGGAACGTCACGGTGCCGCCGGTGCCGGGCGCGAAGACCGGGCGGTCCTCCCAGAGAGTAGCCGATCCCCGCAGCGGAAACACCCGCACATGCCCCCGGGATCCGGACGCCATCCGCCGGTGCCGGCGGATGGACATTTTGCGATTATGTCCGGACCCGGGCGCGACGAATGGGCGGTTCATCCCCCCGGGTCGGTGATCGCCGATCATCCGTGCCCGTGGGTGGACGTTGAGCAGGTCAGGTCCCGTGCGCCGGGCCCGGGCCCCGTGGTGGTCCGGATGGCGATGCCGTCGAGGTTCGGCAGGGCATGCCCGAGCCGGTGCTCGGCGTCCCGGACGATCTGCTCGCCGGCCGAGATCGGCATGTCTGGGATCTGGATGGTGGCGTTGCCCTGGAGGCGGTGGCCGATCCAGCGCAGCTGCAGGGTGCGGACGGCGTCAACCCCGGGGGTCGCGGCGAGGGCCGACCGTGCCCTGTCCACCAGGTCGGGTTCGATGCCGTCCATCAGCCGCCGGCCGATGCTCTGGACAGTGCCCCACAGCAGGATGACGATGGCGGCGGCGATCAGCAGTCCGACGATCGGGTCGGCCAGCGGGAAGCCGGCCCACACCCCGATAGCACCCAGCACCACGGCCAGGGAGGTGAAGCCATCCATCCGGGCGTGCACGCCGTCCGCGACCAGGGCTGCGGAGCCGATCTTCCGGCCAATGCGGATGCGGTAAATAGCCACGGCCTCGTTGCCGGCAAAGCCGACCAGGCCGGCGGCTGCGACCCACGCCAGGTTGTGCAGGGGCTGCGGGTGGATCAGCCGGTCGATGGACTGCCATCCGGCAACGACGGCGGAGAGCGCGACGACGGCGACGATGAAGAGCCCGGCCAGGTCTTCCGCCCGGCCGAAGCCATAGGTGTAGCGCCGGGTCGCGGGGCAGCGGGCGAGAATGAATGCGATCCACAGCGGCACGGCCGTCAGGGCGTCGGAGAAATTGTGGATGGTATCGGCGAGCAAGGCCACGGAACCGCTGATGAGCACCACTGCGAATTGAAGGACGGTGGTGCCGAGCAGCATGAAGAGGCTGATTTTGACCGCCCGGACGCCCTGGGCGCTGGCCTCGAGGGCGTCGTCGATGGAGTCCGCGGCGTCGTGAGTGTGCGGGACGAACAGCCCGTGAAAGAACCCCTTGATCCCCTTCGGATGCTCATGGGAATGCCCGTGCCCGTGATCGCCATCACCGTGTCCATGCCCGTCGTGGTCGTGGCGGTCATGCCCCTGGTCCTCGTGCCCGTGATCCTCAGGGTCGTGATCGTGTCCGCCGTCGTCCTGGTGTGTGTGGACGGCTGCGGCCGTCGGGCCGGGATGGTGGTGATCGTGAGGTGCGCTCATGATGCGTCTGTGCTTTCGGAGTGGTGGTGGCGGGGCGTTCCCCCGAGGGAGTGTTCGGCCTGGAAGATGGCGTCGGTGACGAGCCGGCTGGCGTGCTCGTTCTCCAGGCGGTAGAACACACGTGTTCCGTCCTGCCTGGTGGTCACGAGGCGTCCGAGGCGCATTTTCGCCAGATGCTGGGACACGGCCGCCGGAGATTTACGGACCATCTCCGCCAGCTGGTTGACCGGCAGTTCACCGTCGCGCAGGGCAAGGATGATCCGGACCCGGGTGGCGTCGGCGAGCATGCCAAACACCTCAGCGGCCAATTCCACATACTGGCTGTCCGGCTCGCGACCGCATATTTGCTTATCTGCATACATACATAGATTCTTTCACAACGCCGGGGAACGGCCCAATGAGCTACGCATGCAGGAGTTTTCAACATCCCCGCTGGCCGGTGTTCCCCTCGGCACTTTCGCACCGACTTCAGGTGGAGTAGGTTGCACGGATGGAGGATACCTATCAAGTCATCGTGGTCGGGGGCGGGTTCGCCGGCATGACGGCTGCCAAGGAACTTGGCCGCAAGGGCGTACACGTGCTGCTCATCGACTCCAACAACTATCACCAGTTCCAGCCGCTCCTCTACCAGGTCGCGACGTCACAAATCGGGGTATCGGCCATTGCGCGGCCGCTTCGGTCCGTTTTCCGCCGTCTCAGGCGGGTGAGGGTGCTCACCGCGAACGTGGCAGCGGTCGACGCAGCCAACCGCGCCGTCACCACCGCCGAGGGCGACACGTTCCGGGCCCAGGTCCTGGTGATTGCGACAGGCGCCGTGCCGAACTATTTCAATACGCCGGGCGCAGAGGAATATGCCCTCCCGTTGTATTCGGTCACCGACGCCACCCGGCTGGGTACCAGGCTGACGCAGCTGCTGGATCAGGCCGATCGGGAGTCCGGCGGCTCCGTGGACGTCGTCGTCGTCGGCAGCGGCCCGACAGGCGTGGAGACCGCCGGCGCCATGGCGGAAAACGTCAAGTTCGTGGTCCCCAAGTACTTTTCGCCGGAGCTCGCAGCCCGGTGCCATGTCCACTTGGTGGATATGGTCCCGACAGTACTGAATGCATTTTCGGCAAAGTCGCAGGAATACACCAGGCAGCGCCTGACGAAGATCGGGGTCCAGCTGCACCTGGGAGTCGGTGTCACGGAGGTCCGCGCCGACGGCGTGACGCTTGCCGACGGGACCGTCATACCCAGCCGAATTGTGGTGTGGGCCGGAGGCCTGAAGGCCGGAGAGATCATTGCCGGCTCCGGCCTGACGCAGGGCAGGGGCGGGCGCATCGATGTCCGCTCGGACCTGACCGCGCCGGATATCGAGGGCGTGTATGTCCTCGGCGACGCGGCCAACATGACCGATTCGACCGGGGCCAAACTACCGCAGCTGGGCTCCGTCGCGCAGCAGGCCGGGAAGTGGGCGGCCCGCAACATCTACGCCGACCTCACCGGCGGTAGCCGGCGGCCTTTCGAATACTTCGACAAGGGATACATGGCGATGATCGGCCGGGGCGCTGCGGTCGCCGAGATCGGGCGCAAGCGCATCCAGCTGCAGGGGCCGCTGGCTTTCGTATCCTGGCTCCTGGTGCACCTCGCCCTCCTGCCCGGATTCCAGCAGAAGGTGCGAGCACTGTTTTCCTGGCTCAACGGCTACGTCACCCACAGCCCCGCGCAGGTCGTGGTCGGCCGGCCGGAGTGACGGGCGGATCAGTGACGGGGCGGCAGCAACGTCCAGGAATCCGAGCTCAGCGCTTGCCCTTCTTGCGTGATCCCTTGCCGCGGCCCTTGTCCGGATTCGGCGCGTACCGCTGCGCCACTTTCGGTTTCTTGACGGCGGGGCCGCGCCGGTCCGGCTTCGGTTCGCGCTTGGGCTTTTCCTGCTGGGCTGAGGGCTGCCGGGAGCTCGCCGCGGTGCGGCCGCGGACAATCCCGATGAACTCCTCGACCACCTCGTCCGTGGAATCGCTCGGCCACGCCAGGGCGATCTCCGTGGTGGCCGCCCCCGTGAGCTTCCGGGCCACGGTGTCCTTGACGTTGTAGTGCCGCGCCACGGACATCGGCAGGATCACCAGGCCGGCGCCGGACGCCACCACCTGCAGGGCCATCTCCGGTCCGCCGAGTTCGGCCACGTCCAGGAAGGTCTCCGCGGACAGGTCCGCCAGCGCCACTTCCTCAAACACCGAAATTTCGTGGCCCTTCGGCGCCACCACCACGGGCTGTTCCTCATACAGCGGGATGACGCTCAGGCCTTCGCGCTCCACCGGCAAGCGGACGAAGCTCAGGTCCGCGGAACCGTCGCGCAGCACCGCAAGCTGGGCGCCGTCGTCGGACATGAAGGAGTGCAGCGGAACATCCGGCATCCGCTCTTCCCAGCGCCGGATCCACTTGCCGGGAGTCACGCCCGGGACGTAGGCGAAGCGCAGCTCCCGCGCTGCCGCTTCGGCCGGGGCGGCGGATTCGGCGGCGGATTCTTCAGGGGCCTGGGGGGATTCATCGTCTGCGGACACAAGTTCACAGTACCGTCAGAGCCAGCGTAGGGTTCCGTCGTATGGTGCCGCGCCACCGCCGCGCCGGATACCCTTGAAGCATGACCTCTGCAAACTCCCAGTCCATGAAGCCGGCCACCGTTGCCAAGAAACTTGGCATCTACCTGCCCGCAACACCCCAGGAGTTCCAGGATTCGGTCATCACCCGCGCCGATTTCGCCGAGCTCCAGGCCAACCCGCCGGAGTGGCTGGCCGAACTGCGCCGCAACGGCCCGCACCCCCGCCCGGTGGTCGCGCAGAAGCTGAACGTGTCCATCAGCGGCCTGGCCCGCGGCGGCCTCGAGGAAGCGCTCACGACGGCGGAAATCACCGCACTGCTGCAGGCTCCCCCTGCGTGGCTGGTCGCCGAACGCTCCACCCACGCCGCCGTCCGCGCGGAAGCCCAGCGGGTCAAGGACGAGGCCGCGAAGAAGGACGCCAAGAAGGCACGCACCGCGGCCCAGTAGTACGCAACGCCCTTCCCGGAGGCTGTTCTCAACGGGACCGGGCAGTACTATGCTCGCCGGGATCATCGGCACCTCCCCCGGCGGCATCGGCACAGCCGTCATGCAGTCCAACATGCGCAGTGTCCTGAGCTTCCTCGATGCTCCCCAGCTCAACGCGCCGGAGGCGTATGTCCGCTTCGACCCCGAGGCCTTCGGTGATGACGGCGAAGTCAAAAACGCAGACACCGAGGCGTTCCTGAGGCACTACATGGAGGAATACGCCGCGTTCGTCCAGCGGGTCCTGGCCGCAAACGCGCCGGGCCACATCGGCGACGAGCACCCGGACGGCGGCCCGGCCTAACCCACGCGTGCATGGCTTTCGATCGCCCGGAGGGTGCGGATGAGCCGGACGGCGCGCTCCTCGCCGAAGAGCTCGTCCGGGCCACTGGGGGCGAGCTCGCTGTACGGCGATTTGAACAGCGCATCGGGCTTGACCACACCGTTCTCAGAAAGCTGGTTGACGAGCAGCTGGAGGAAGTCCAGCCGGGATGCGGTGAGCGCGGTGTCGGAAACGAACTCCGCGAGGGCCTCTTCCACGGCTTCCCGGTCGAGGCCCACGAGCGATCGCACGAACAGGCCAAGACCATCCGTTCCCGCCCGGTCCAGGTCTGCGGACGTGCCTACTCCGCTCTCCGCCAGAATGCGGCCCGGCTCCTCAAGGTCCTGATCGGTCAGCTGCCGGTTCCGCCTCAGCCGCTGGATGGTGGGTGGTGTGGTCCTGATAGTCGGCCAGGTACAGCCGCGTCGTGTCCCGGTACCGGCCGGCGAACAGCTCAGTCCTGGTGCAGCTGGACGAAGTTCCCGCAGCCGTCGTCCAGCACGGCGGACGTGCCGCCGGGGCCATCGCTCGGTTCACCCTGGAACATCACGCCCTTGGCCGTGAGCCGCTGGTATTCTTCCCTGACGTCCGGAACGCCCAGCACGATCGCGGGCATCCCGGCGTCGTGCAGCCCGTTCATGTAGGCGGCGCCAATCGGGTTTTCGCTGGGCTCCAGCAGGAGCCCCACGCCGCCGGTACCGGCCGGGTCCTTGACGATGTAGAGGTTCTGCTCCGGCAGGGCCATGAGGCTCTCGAACCCCAGGATCCCGGTGTAGAACTCGTGGGCCGCGGCGGGATCCTTGACGTGGACACTGCACATTTTCAGTCGCATGGGCCCTAGGCTACGCCGGGACACCCCCGTGTGTGAACCTGCCGGCGCCGGACCGCCACAGGCCATTGACGCCCCGCCCGCCAGGGACTCCAATTGAATCAGCGGAACTGCGCCCGCCCCGGGCAGCTTCCCTGGAGGTGTTTGGAATGCCGGCTCTCTTCGAAACCAACCTGCTCCCGGCCTGGCAACTGCTTGCGCTGGCCGCCGTCGTCGTTGCAGCGGTGGCAGGCTCTGTTTATCTGGCCCGAAAGCATCTGGCCTCCGACGCCGGGCTGCCGGATGCCGTGTTCTGGGACGGCTTCGCCGGGCTCGCCGTGGTGGCACCCGCCGTGATTGTTGCGTCCCTTGCCTCGCCGTGGGCCGGGCTGATGCTCGGACTCCTTGCCGCGGGCACCGCCGGGGCCGCCTACCGGTGGACGCCGCGGCTGTTCAGCTGGCAGGAAGCCCGGCGGTCCGCCCGGGAAACCCTTGAGGCCAACGAAGCAGCCGCCGCCCGGCACCGCAGCGCCCTCGCCCGCTGGCAGCGCTACGAACTGGACCCCGGTTACTGCATCGACTACCCCGGCATGAGCGACCCGGCCCGGCCGGAGACGGCAGCCCTCATCCGGGCGATGAAGGCGGCCCAGCAGCTGCGCGGCGCAAACGATGCCCGTTACGGGCCGGCCGTCGACCGGCTTGAGCGCGCCCTGGCCGAAGCGGAGCGCGCGGCCGGCGCACCCGGCTTCTCCACCCCGTCCTTCTCCACCCCCGGATTCTTCCCCGACACCCGGCACCTTTCAGCGGAGGGAACACGATGACAGACATGACCATCATCGGCAGCGGCAACATGGCAGGCGCCATCGGAACCCGCGCCGTGGCCGCCGGACGTGCGGTCCAGATCCTGGACCGCAGGCCCGAGAACGCCGCCAAGCTCGCTGCTGAACTTGGCGGCGGCACTACCTCCGGCGGGTTGAACGAAATGCCCGACGGAGACCTTGTGGTACTGGCCCTCTACTTCGGTCCGGCAAAGGAAGTCGCCACCCACTACGGCGACACCCTCAGCGGCAAGATTGTGATCGAGATCAGCAACCCCATTAACACGGACACCTTTGACTCCCTGGTGGTGGCCCCGGGCTCCTCCGCTGCCGAGGAAATCGCCGCCCTGCTGCCCGGTGCCACCGTGGTGAAGGCGTTCAACACCACGTTCGCCGGGCCCCTGGCGGCGGGCGCCGCCGGTGGCCAGCCGCTGGACGTCTTCATCGCATCCGACTCCGAGGAAGCCCGCAACCAGGTCGCGGCGTTCGCCGCCGCGGCGGGTTTGCGCCCGCTCCAGGTCGGCGGGCTGCACCACGCCCGGGAACTGGAAGGCTTCGAGCTGCTCGTAATGGGACTGCAGCTCAACCCCGCCTATGAGAGCTTCAACTGGGGCACCGGATTGAAGATCATCGACTGATCCGTCCGCGGACGTCCGTTTCAGTTCCCCTTCGCGAGGACCTGTCCCTTGAAGAACTCCGGCCGGATCTTGGACATCACCAGCATGAGCACCACGCCCAGCAGGATCACCCCCATACCGAGGATGAATTCGAGGCCCAGGCCGCCGTCGGATGACCCGGAACCGTACTCCGGATCCATCGAGTCGTAGGCGGTCTTGAAGAACATCACCAGCAGGATGATGCCGCCCAGCAGGGGCGAGAGGAACTTGAAGAAGAACGCCCGCGCGCCGCTGAACGCCTCGGCCCGGAAGAACCAGACGCAGGCCAGTGCGGTGATGCCGTAGTAGAAGCAGATCATCATGCCCAGGGCCGTGATGGTGTCCCAGAGTGCGTTCTCGGAGGTGGTCCGGGTGATGACGTAGAACGCTGCGGCGGCAACGGCAGCCGCGACCGTGGCGTAGCTCGGGGACTTGTAGCGCGGGCTGATCTTGCCGAACTTGTGCGGCAGCGCCTGGTAGTGGCCCATGGCGAGAAGCGTCGGGGCCGGTGAAACAAAGGTGGACTGCAAGGAGGCGGCCGAGCTGCTGAGGATGGCCAGGGACATCAGGATGGCAAACGGCCCCATGACCGGGCCGGCGAGGACGGCGAAGATGCTGCCCTGGTTCTCCGGGTTTCCGGCCCCGAGCCCGGTGTCGCCGATGCCGGCGAAGGCCAGGGTGGAGAGCGCGACGGTCATGTAGATGACCACGATGACCAGCACCGTGACGGTGGCGGCGCGGCCCGGCGTCTTCTCCGGGTTCCGGGTTTCCTCGTTCATGGTCAGGGTGACGTCCCAGCCCCCCAGTAAATGAAGATGGACAGCGAGACCCCGGCGGCGAAGGAGGAGAAGGATCCGACCGCCAACGGGCTGAACCAGTCCGGGGAGATGGCGGTGGCGTCGAAGGCCGTGCCGTTGGCGACGTGGCTGAAGGCGGCGACGGCGAACCAGCCCAGCACGAGGAGCCGGAAGGCGACCAGGACGTACTGCACGCCCTTGGTGGTTTCCATGCCGCGGTAGGAGATCCAGCAGGCCAGCGCTATGAACACCAGCGTCGTAGCGATATTCAGCGGGAGGATGGCGGTGAGACCGGCCAGTTCCGGATTCCCGAACAGCTGCGCCAGCATGAGGTAGAAGAAGTCGACGGCGACTCCGGCCAGGTTGGACAGCACGATGATGGTCGCCGCGATCAGGCCCCAGCCGCCCATCCAGCCGATCCACGGACCGAAGGCCCGGGACGCCCAGGTGAAGGAGGTTCCGGCGTCGGGCATTGCGTTATTCAGTTCGCGGTAGCCGAACGCCACCAGCAGCATGGGGACGAAACCCACGAGGAAAATCGCCGGGAGCTGGACCCCGACTCTCCGGAGGTGTCATTCGACGCTGAACGGGAGGAGTGCCGGAGCCGATGGTCGCTGGGGACAACGATCATCGGCTCCGGCAGGGCGCGCAGGATCCGGGTGGGTTTCTAGTGGGTGACGGACACGCGGTCCGCCGCGGTGACGATCCGTGCCGCAGTCCGGCGTCCCATCCGCACCGCGCCGTCGACATGCTGGTAGCCCTCGGCGGCGAGATCGGAGGAGGACCAGTAGATCGGCCCCACGGGTGCGTGCTGGTCCTTGCCGTAGCGGTGCAGGCCGCCCAGGTCGTAGCTGGAGGCATAGGCGCCGCGCGTCCACTCCTCGGATCCCCAGTCCGACTCGTAGTAGACCTCGGGCTCGAGGGCCTTCGTGCCGAGGAACCCGGCGATCGATTCCAGGACGGCGCGGCGGCGGTCCTCGGCGCTGAGTTCGAAGACGGCGTCGGCTTTCTCATCCGAGATGAAGCCGACCAGGGTGCCGCGGGGGTCCTCATGGTTGGTGTTGTCGTAGACCTCCTGGACCAGCGCGTCCGCGCCGAAGCACGTTCCGGAGAGGCCGTCCTCCCGCCAGAACGGCGTGCTGTAGACGGCGTGGACCTTGATGACCAGCCCGAGCGACTGGTGCTGGTGCATCTGGTGCTGGCGGCGCGGCAGCGGCGGGTTGAAGGAAACCCGGGAGTACAGGTTCGGCGGCACGGCCATGATCACGAAGCGCGCGTTCACCGTGGCCCGTTCGGAAACGGCGGTCACCCGGTAGCTGTTTCCGGCACCGTTCCCGCCGGTACCGTTTCCGCCGACACCGTTTCCTCCTGTGGAGGATGGCTCCCAGGTGATGGTGCGCACCGGACTGTCGAGGACGACGTCGTCGCCCAGTTCGGCTGCCTGCAGCAGGGACACCTGCTGCATGCCGCCGATGACCCGCTTGTCGAGGATGAAGTCCTCGTCGGTGAGGTGCGTGAACGATCCGGCGGAAGCCGCCATCAGCACGGCCTGCAGCGCGGAGAAGGCGTGGGCTGGCTTGGTCAACATGCCGCCGGCGATGAAGAGGCCGATGTTGTTGCAGGCTTCCTCGTCGGAGGAGTTTTGCCGCAGCCAGTGGTGGAAGGAAATGGTGTCCAGCTCGCGGGCCTTGGGGTGCGCCCAGGGTTCGGTGGGGCCGATTTCCGCCGCGAGCGTGTCCAGCAGCCTGGTGAGCTTGTCCATTTCCGCGGCGGTGGTCCCGCTGACCGGGAAGGTGTCCCCCGTGTACTTGATGCGCTTGCCGTCGGCGCCGATGTAGACGGACTGGCCTTCGCGGTAGCGGGAGTAGGTCTTCAGGCCGAGCTCCTCGAGCAGCGCGAGCAGCTCAGTCTGGTCCGGGGAAACCCACTGGCCGCCGATTTCGAGCATGGCGCCGTCGATGGTGTCAGTCCAGGTCCGGCCGCCGACACGGTCCCGCGCCTCCAGTACGGCGACACTCAGGCCGGCTTTCTTCAGTTCGCGGGCGGCCGTGAGCCCCGCGGGGCCGGCTCCGACGATGACGACGTCGCGGTCAAGTTCCAGCATGATGTCCTCTCTGCGGCCGCTAGGGTGATGCGGCCCACTAAATGAATGGCGTTCATTTAGTGTCGACTATAGACCCTTCTTCCGCGCCGGGGAAGAGTCCAGGGAAATAATTTCGCTGGCGGAAACGAGCTGGCAGTGAGGGCACAATGGAGTCACGCCCTGAACATCACCTGCAGATCACCTGCACACCGCCAGCAGAAAGGCCCGGAATGCCGGCAGCCACCAGCGCCCCCGCAGACCCCCACCGTCCCGACGCGAAACCGCACCGCAGGGCGGGCCGGCCTGCCGCTGCCGTCCTTGACCAGGCCGGCATCACCTCGGCAGCCCTCCAGCTGATCGGAAAAAGCGGCTACGACGGCTTCACCATGGCCGCCCTCGCCCGGACACTGAACGTGGCGCCGTCGGCGCTCTATAACCACGTCTCCTCCAAACGGGACGTCCTGGTCCTCGTCCAGGACCACCTGACCTCGTTCGTGGATGTCTCGGCCTTCGAGGCTGAGCCCTGGGACCAGGCCGTGCGGGACTGGGCCTGGAGTTACCGCGAGGTGTTCTCCAAACACACGCCGCTGATCCCGGTCATTGCCGTGCTGCCCGTGACCGATGCGCCGAAGACGCTGGCCATGTACGAGGCCGTCAGCGCCGGTTTCAACCGTGCGGGTTTCCCGGAGGAGCGCATCGTCTCGGCGATTGTGGCCCTGGAGTCCTTCATCTTCGGATCCGCCTATGACGTCACGGCACCGGCGGACATCTTCGATTCCGGCAGCATGGCGGAGTCGACGCCATACTTCACTTCCGCCGTCGACCGGCTGGCGGAGCAGGGCGATGAAAGGCCGGCCGATGTCGCGTTCAGCCTGGGACTCGAGGCGCTGATCGCCGGATTCGGGGCGATGCGGGCGTAGCGGGCGGCGTCGGCGGCGGGCGTAGCGGGACAGCGGTCAGGAAATCTGCAGTCCTCCGTTGATGTCATACGTCGCGCCCGTGATGAAGCCGGCGTCCCCGCCCATCAGGAACACCATCAGCGCGGCGATGTCCCGCACGGTTCCCACCCGGCCCACCAGGATGTCGGCTGACATGGCGGCCTTGCGCTCATCCGTCAGCGTCCCACCCATGATGTCCGTGTCCACGGGACCGGGAGCCACACAGTTGACGGTGATTCCATGCTGGCCCATTTCCCGGGCCAGAGCCCGGGTGAAGCCGATGATGGCAGCCTTCGAGGCACTGTAGGCCACCTTGGAGTAGGTGCCGCCGCCGCGCTGGGCGGAGATGGACGAGACGCTCACGATCCTGCCGAGCTTCCGCTCGATCATCCCCCGGAGCACCCGCTGGGTGACCAGGAACGTGCCGGTCATGTTGATCTTGAACACCCGCTCCCATGCCTCGAGCGTCTCGTCCATGAACTCCGTGGGTGAGCTGATGCCTGCCAGGTTGGCCAGGCCAACGATCGGCGGCAGTGTGGATTCGACCTCGTCGATGGCGGCGTTGACGGCTGCCGGGTCGGAGACGTCCGCGCCGGCCCCGATCGCCTGGACGCCGTAGACGGCGGTGATTTCCTCCGCCGCCTTCCGTGCCGCGTCGCCGTCGACATCCAGAATGGCAACCGCCCAGCCTCCGCTGGCGAGCATTTCCGCTGTCGCCCGTCCGATGCCGCGCGGAGAGGCGGCGCCGGTCAGCACCGCGGTTCGCTCGGCCGGGAACGCTTCGTGCTGGGTCATGTCCCTTAGCCTCTCGTCGCCTGGTGATCAGTTGTTGATGTCGAAGTCGTCGGCAGCGACAGCTTCCTCGCCGACCGTGGCTGGCGTACCCGGCTTCGCATGTCCCTCCGGGCGCTTGCGTGCGTAGAGATAGGTGGCGACGGCGGTGATGGCGAGGCAGGCGGACAGGAAAACGAGGCCGGAACGGTTGTCTCCCGTGGCGTCATTGAACAGCCCCACGGCGTAGGGAGCCACGAACCCGCCCAGGTTGCCGAGCGAATTCACCATGGCCAGCCCGGCTGCCGCCGCAGCGCCCACCAGGGCCGTCGAGGGCATGGCCAGGAACGGGGCAATGGCGGAGTAGATACCCATGGCCGCCAGCGTCAGTGCCATCATCGCCAGGATCGCGTTGACCTGTACCAGGAAGCCGGCCGCCAGGAGGCCGATGGCGGCCATGACCATGCTGATGCTCGCATACGACACCCGGTTGCCGGTACGGTCCGAGCGCCTGCCCCAGAAGTACACGAAAATCGCCGCGACCGTGTAGGGGATGGCAACGATGAAGCCCACCTGCGTGGTACTGAATTTGCCGAGTGCGGAAACGATGGTCGGCATCCACAGGCCGAGGCCATAGATACCGCAGACCAGCCCGAAGTACAGCGCCGAGTAGGCGATGGTCCGCGGGTCCTTGAGGCCGGCCAGGAAGTGGTGCGGCTGGCCCTTCTGCTTGTGGGCAAGCTCCGCGTCCATGGTCCTGGTCAGCCATTCGCGCTCATCGTCGGCCAGCCAATGCGCATGGCTGGGACGGTCGGTCATCAGGACCGGGGTCAGCAGCCCCAGGAGAATGGCCGGGATGCCTTCAACGATGTAGAGCCACTGCCAGCCGTGCAGGCCCATGACGCCCTCCATCTGCAACAGCAGGCCCGAAACCGGGGCGCCAAGTGCGTTGGAGACGGGCTGGGCGAGGATGAAGATGCCCAGCACCGTGACGCGCTGAGCGGCCGGGAACCACAGCGTCAGGAAGAACAGGATGGCCGGGAAGAACCCAGCCTCGGCCGCACCGAGCAGGAACCGGACGATGTAGAAGGTGGTCTCGCCGTTCACCAGCGCCATGGCCGTGGCGAAGATGCCCCATGAGATGAGGATGCGGGCGATCCATTTGCGGGCGCCGAACTTGTACATGCCGGCGTTGCTCGGGATTTCCAGCAGCGCGTAGCCGAGGAAGAAGATGCCTGCGCCGAGGCCATAGGCCGATGCACTCAGGCCGATGTCCTCACTCATGGTCAGCTTCGCGAAACCGACATTGTTCCGGTCCAGATACGCAACAAAGTAGAGCAGGACGATCAGCGGCATGAGGCGGTTGCGCACCCTGCGCAGTGTCCGCTGGCCCAGCTCGTCGAGATGATTCGCAGGATTCATGGAAGTCATCGTGCACCTCGGGGTGAGAAACGAGCCCCGCCGGGGTTCCGCAGCGGAACACTTAACGTTTACCACTCTGCAACGCAATAGTCACCACACGTGGGAAGCAGAGGTGCCCAGCCAGCCTTCGCTCAGTCGCGTTCGTAGGAGTGGATGGCATCCACCTTGGCGGCGGAGGACGAATTCTCGTCGAAGCGGTGGCTGAGCCATTCGCCCACCAGCTTCTTGGCGAGTTCCAGGCCGATCACGCGCTGCCCCATGGTGAGGACCTGGGCGTTGTTGCTCAGGACCGAGCGTTCCACCGAGTAGCTGTCATGCGCGGTGACGGCCCGGATGCCGGGCACCTTGTTGGCTGCGATGGCCACGCCGAGGCCCGTCCCGCAGATCAGGAGCGCGCGGTCCGCTTCGCCTTCGGCCACCTTCCGGGCGGCGTTGACTGCAAGGTGCGGGTAAGCGGTGGAGTCGTTGGCGCCGACGCCGATGTCCACCACGGAGGCCACCCGGGGATCCGCCTCGAGCAGTGCCTTCAGGGCGTTTTTGTATTCGACGCCGGCCTCATCGTTGCCGATGACAATGCGCAAACCTTCGGTGTCAGTCATTTTGTGCTCCCTTTCCGGCC
This sequence comes from Arthrobacter sp. UYEF20, assembly GCF_040546335.1. Taxonomy (NCBI): domain Bacteria; kingdom Bacillati; phylum Actinomycetota; class Actinomycetes; order Micrococcales; family Micrococcaceae; genus Arthrobacter; species Arthrobacter sp. UYEF20. Next base: position 256,787 of record NZ_JBEPNP010000001.1, read on the forward strand.
GCAGTGGCCGTGTCGGATGTGGCCGGTTCTGGCCTAGCCAGTTCAGCCTTTGATGTGTCGGGCGATCCGTTCGGTGATCAGTCCGAAGGAGACCGCACCGGGATCGGGGTGACCTAGACTCTTTTCGGCCAGCGGACGGGCGCGGCCCTTGAGCGGGCGGAGGTCAGCCGTCTGGCGCGCTGCCTCCGTTGCTGCGGAAGCAGCGGCGGCGAGGGCGCCGCCCAGGGACGCACCGCCGTCGAGCTCGTTCAGGAAGGTCTCCCGGAACGGCAGGAGGGCGTCCACCATGGTCTTGTCCCCGGGTTCGGCCTTGCCGAGTTCGGTGATCGCGTTGGTGAAGGCGTTCACTGCTGCGACGGCGTCCTCTGCCCGGTAAGACTCGCGGTTTCCCAGCGCGAGACCCGCCGCGATGACTGCCGATCCCCAGAGCGCACCGGAGGTTCCGCCGGCACGCTCGCTCCAGGCCTCGCCCGCTGCGGTGAGCACACGTCCAACAGACGCTCCGGCCGCCGCGTGCCGCTCGCCGGCTGCGGTGGCTGCATCCACGCCGCGGCGCATGCCGATGCCGTGGTCGCCGTCGCCGGCGATGGCATCCAGATTGCCCAGTTCCTCTTCGTGTTCGACGACGACGTCCCGCACCTGCGCGAGGACCTCGGCGGCCAGCCGGCCCACCTCAGCGGACGCGACGGTGGCGTTCTCGATCTCCTCAGCCGCCGCCTCTTCGGTTCCGGCCAGTTCGCGACGGGCGCGGGGCGCCAGATTGCCCTTGCGGAACGCAGGGGTGTCCGCCGGGGCCGCCCAGTACTGCTCGATCTCGTCGTCCAGCCACAGCAGGGTGAGGGAGAGCCCGGACATGTCCAGGCTGGTGACCAGCTCGCCGCATTCGGGCTCCACCACGGTCAGTCCTGCCTTATTGAGGAGCTTCTCGACCTTGCCAAAGAGCAGGAAAAGTTCGTCGTACTTGACCGTGCCCAGGCCGTTGACGATGGCAACCACGCGGTCCCCGGCGTCCTCGGGCTTGTCCTCGAGAAGCTTGGTGACGAGCAGTTCGGCGAGCTCGGAGGCGGTGGGCATCGGGTGCTCGGAGATGCCCGGTTCGCCGTGGATGCCCAGGCCCAGCGACATCTGGCCGGCTGGCACCCGGAACAGCGGTTCGCTGGCACCGGGCAGGGTGCAGCCGTCGAACGCGACGCCCAGGGAGCGGGTGCGGTGGTTGGTCCGGATGGCCAGCCGTTCGACGTCGTCCAGGCTTAGTCCGGCCTCCGCCGCGGCGCCGGCGACTTTGAAGACCGTCAGGTCACCGGCGATGCCGCGGCGCTTCCCGATCTGGTCGAGAGGCGCGCTGGCGATGTCGTCGGTGACCAAGACCGTGCGCGTTTCAATGCCCTCAGCATTGAGGCGCAGCTGCGCCTGGCCGAAATGCAGGACGTCGCCCGCGTAGTTGCCGTAGCTGAGGAGCACTCCGCCGCCGGCGTTCGCAGCCTTGGCCACCCGGTAGACCTGCCCCGCCGCGGGGGAAGCGAACATGTTGCCGCAGGCCGATCCCGCTGCCAGGCCCGGCCCCACGAGTCCGGCGAAGGCCGGATAGTGCCCGGAGCCGCCGCCCACCACCAGGGCCACCTGGCCGGCAGGGACCTCGGTGGAGCGGACGACGCCGCCGTCCACCCGGGCGACGTAGCCGCGGTTGGCCGCGACGAAGCCGTCCAGTGCCTCATCCGCAAAGTCAGCGGGGTTGTCGAAGATCTGGGTCATGGTTCCTCATAGAATCCGTTGTGGAGAAGTGCTGCTGGAGAAGTCGTGCTGGGCTGAGTCAGACGCCGGCGGGGTTGGACCCCAGGGGTCAGACGCCGGGGGTCAGACGCCGGCGAGTTCCGCCGTTGCCGGCTGCTGCCGGCCCTGGGCGACCTGGCTCCGGCCGAGGGCGTAGCCGTCCGTCTTCGGCAGGATCTGGCGGCGCAGGTACTCCTGGTTGCTGGCCGTGACGGAGAGGCCGTCGCCGCCGTAGTGCTCGGTGCACAGGATTCCCTGGAAGCCGACGGACAGGGCAATCTTGAACGCCTCGCGGTAGTTGATGAGGCCGGATTCCATCGGCGCGGGCATCGCCACGTACGTATCGCGGGCCACGTCCTCGTCCCGGATGTAGTTCTTCATGTGCCAGTAGTTCGAGTACGGCAGGGTCTTCGCGACCATGTCGCGCCAGTCCTCGATGGGGCGGTGCAGGCGGATCAGGTTTCCGATGTCCGGGTTCAGGCCGACGTTTGCGAGACCGATGTCCTGGACGAGCTGCACGGACGAGTCTGCGGTGCCGAGGTAGGTGTCCTCGTACATTTCCAGCGAGAGCAGGATGCCCGCGTCCGCCGCGTGCCGGCCGAGTTCGCGGAGCCTCGTGACGGCCTTGCCCCAGGTTTCCTTGTCCCCCACCGGGTCCTTGTGCCCTTCGACCGTCCAGAACCAGAGCTGCTTCTGCTGCTCGGCGGTGAGCGCCTGGTGCAGCCCGAAGGAGACCACCTCGCAGCCAAGCTCGGCCGCCGCGTCGATGGTGCGGTGGCTGTACGCCAGGTTGGCTTCCCAGTTGCCTTCCTCGATCACGCTGCGGCGGATGGCGGAGATCACGGGAATGCCGATGCCCACGTTCTCGGCGGTCTGCTTGAATTCGGCCCGGCGCTCCTTGCTGAGATCGCCCGGGCGGACCCAGCTGTCCGTGAGGTCGGCGTCGGCGAATCCGGCTTCCTTGACCTCCTGCAGGACCTCGGCCCAGGCGGAAGCATCGGCGTCGTTGATGTGGGTGCCCTGCGCGTCCGTGCCGGGGAACTGCAGCAGCGCCGCGGTGATGGGCCAGTTCTCAGCGGTGTAAGCCATGGTGTTTCACTCCTTCGTGAATCCTGTTCCTCTCGGAACCGCCCCCGGGCCGGAAATTTTCAACGAGGCACGGACTCTCTTGGGGACACTCAAAAACTTATCGGCAGTAGTCCCGCATTGGAAGAGGTCACCGACTGGGCGCGATGAGGCCATTGGCGTCTCGGACCGTGGGAAGGTTCCACTCGGCCGGGGCGTCGGCCATGGCCCGCGCACGGAGCTTCCGGACGTGGTCACGTGCGCACTTGGGGATGCGCAGCACCTCGAGGATCCGCTACCGCCGGATATCCGCTCAGGGCGGGGTTGATCCCGTGCGCTGATAGGCATTTTCGTTAGTTCGCCGGGGGTTCAGGTCCAGGCAGCGGGGTGGCCGGGGTCAAGGACATGCCGCGCGCCGGGGTCGGCGGATGGGCATATTCCGGTTGTGGCCGGGCTCAAGGGCATGCCGCGCGCCGGGGTCGGCGGATGGGCATATTCCGGTTGTGCCCGGTCCCGGGCGCGAGGACTGGGCGGTCCTCCCGGGAAGTAGCCCGGTGCCGGGCACCGGAAACGCCCCACGCACCCCTGCCGTGACGTTCCTTCCCGGTTGCTTCGGCGCCCCGCGCAAACCGCCCGCGGGAATCCGGGGTCCGCCACGGCCGGCAGGCGGTCCGGCGGCAAGCACCCGGGAAGGAGCGCGCGCTGCGGTGCTCCTGGGGGCTGATGACTATGACGCCATGATGGAAACGGTGGCAGTCCTTTCTGACGCGAAACTTGTCAAGGACATCGGCAAGGGCCTCCGGGACCTGGCGCTGGGCGACACCTTCACCGTTGAGCAGGTCAGGGCCGGCATGCGGACGCCCTCACCCAAAGAATGAGTCCCAAGTACGACGTCAGGTTTTCCAAGTCGGCCAAACGGGCGCTGACCGATGGACTGCCCGAAAAGGTCGCGGCGGCCGCGTTTGAGTTCATCACCGGCGCCCTGAGCGATAATCCTCAGCGAGTGGGGAAGCAGCTTCTGGAGCCTCTTTTCCCGTTGTATTCGGCCCGCCGCGGCGACTACCGGATTATCTACCGGATCCTTGACGACGTCGTCCTGATCGACATAGTCTCGATGGCGCACCGGCGGGACGCGTACCGCTGACGAAAATTCGCTCCCATCAGGCAGCGTCGAGTAACGCGGACAGTTCGCCGTCGGACCCCGGGCCCGGAATGACGGGCGGGCGTCAGCTACCGCCGCCGTGCCACCGTCATTGCCTGATCATGAGGGCGCCCGATGGAGGGCCTGATGGAAAGCCCGTCCACGAAGGGACGGTGCCGGAGCAGAATGCCGTGGCTATCCGGATCCCCGCATTCGTGAAAAAGCCGTCCGCTGAATACCTGCGGATTTACTACTTGTTCCGAAGCTTAGGGTCAACGATCTCCGTCCGGATCACTGCCGCCAGCGTCTGGACCGTTGTGGTGATCCCGGTATTCCGCTTGATTTCCTTGCGGATGGTATCCAGCACCGAGTCGGACAGGATGACGTCCAGAAGCGCATCCGGCGAAGTTGCCGCGCGGTGCTTCCACAGCTCGTCGATCCGACGGCGCTTGAGGGCCTCCCGGTGGAGGAAGAACATTTTGTCCGCTTTTGCCTCCAGCGATTCAGGGCCGAGGAGGTCGACCTCGAAGGCGAGATTCACAATCACGGGGAGCCCGCCGGTCAGGTGGTAGGCCTGCCAGACCTGGCCGTTGGTGAGGATCATCCATTCCACACCCTCGTTGACCGCATACATTTGGACTTGGCGAAGGTGGCGCTCATTGAGTTTCTGACTCACCCGCTTGACCTCTATGAAGGCAATCAACTGCTTGTCAATTCTGACGCCGTAGTCCGCGAAATCCTGCTTGACCATGTATTCGGTGGTCAGGTCGCGGAATTTGTCATAGCCCAAACCCTCGCAGAGCATGTCCGTAATCAAAAGGCGGGTGTCGCCCTCGTTGGCGTCACGGGTGAGGAGATCGTGGAGTGGTTTAGTGAATCGCTGCACGGCAGACTTGACCTGCTCATGGGCCTCGGATTCCCACTTCGGTCCCTTGGCAATGGGAGTCATGGGTTTGATCTCCGCTATGACTGTGACGGCCTCGGTGGCGTGGCTGCTTCCGTGTTCGGTGTCTTGGGCAAGGACCGACACGAGACTTACTTCCATCGCCGGCTGCGCCTGGGCGCCGGCTGGAATTTCGTCGGCTGGAAGGACGTGGAGGGCGTGGGCCGCACCCACGGGACGCGACAATTCGTCGGGGAGTTGGACATGTGGGTCCACGACACCAAAAGCCGCTTGTTTCAACAGCCACTGGATTGTCGGCAACCAAGGTTCGACGGCCTCCCTGTTCACTCCCGGGGCCTCGACGGTCCTCGCCGCGGAGATGGCCTCCAGATCGACAATGCGCGGAACGAGGTGACCCTGCCCAGATGCCTCAGCCGCCCACTGAGACAGCACCTGCAGACGCGCCTGATACTTGATGTCCATCATTTTTCCCCCACGTGAACTCATCCTTACGGGACGTTGACTTCGGGTGAATGCTCTCCAGCAAGAGCCGTCCTCGCGTCTGAGATTCGCCAATTAGACGAGACCATACACTGCCGCCTTGTCAGGCTCCGCCCGCGCCACGACTCCAATTCAAGCGTCCCTGTCCCGGACGGCGGGAATGCCTGGAATTCCTTATTTGCACGGGCGTTTTCCTCATGCCGATTTGGCTTTACCTACGGGGTGATAGGTTATGAACAAAGGTCTTTGGGGATCGGCCCCGGACGCTTTTCCCTGCCTCCCGGGCCCACGTACGCCCGCGGGGTCACAGCACCTAAAGGAGCCGCACGCGGAATGTTCCTGAAAGCATTTGGCCGGCCGTCTGGTATTACGGCCGTAGCGCCGGTCCAGGCCCTCGCCGCCTCTTTCTCCTTCCGCGGCGTCAGGGGACTTCGCCATCACCTCGATTCCGGCCAGTATCACGCTCGGCCCCGGCCTGATCGGCATGGTCTTCGTCCTCACACCATTAACCTCAGATGTACGTACGGAACAAGTGCATGGCCGGAGTCGTTGGAACCTGAGGACATGAGTATTCAAACTAGCTGGAGGTTGAGAAAATTATGGGATTGAGCTTGCAGAAGGGCCAGTCGCTGTCGCTGACCAAAAAAGACGGCGGTTCGCTCACTCAGACGAAGATGGGGCTGGGCTGGGACTCGGCGGCCCCGGCCAAGAAGGGCTTTTTCGGAAAGGCCAAGACCGTGGAGGTGGACCTCGACGCTTCGGCCATTTTCTTCGACGCGGCCGGCAAGTCACTGGATCAGGTCTGGTACAACCAGCTGCAGAGCAAAGACGGCTCCACGCGTCACACCGGGGACAACCTGACGGGCGCCGGCGACGGCGATGACGAGACGATCCTGGTCAACTTGGAGCTCGTCTCCCCGGCCGTGGCACACATCGTCTTCGTCATCAGCAGCTACACCGGCCAGACCTTCGATCAGGTGCAGAATGCATTCTGCCGGCTGGTGGACGACTCCACGCCGGGAAGCCCGGAAATTGCCAAGTACCAGCTGACCGACTCGGGAACCCATTCGGCCATGATTATGTCCAAGGTATCCCGCGACGGTGCGGGCTGGACCTTTAAGGCCATCGGTGAGCGGGCCCAGGGCCGGTCGGTCGCAGACCTGATCGCACCAGCTGCCGCCGTCCTCTAGCCGTTCGAAGGATCCTTTATTGTGTCGAGTCTGACCCTTACCAAAGGCAATAATCTCTCGCTCACCAAGGCTGATCCGGGGCTGGAACGGGCCCTGATCGGCCTGGGCTGGGATCCGCGGACCACCAGCGGCGAACCCTTCGACCTGGATGCTTCGGCGCTCCTGGTCGGGGCGGACGGCAAGGTCCGGTCCCAGGACGACTTCATCTTCTACAACCAGCTCCGGTCCAAAGACGGGTCGGTGGTCCACCAGGGCGACAACCGCAGCGGTGTGGGCGACGGCGACGACGAACAGATCCTGATCGACCTCAGCCTGGTCGCGGCGGACGTGGAGCGCGTCGTCATCGTTGTTTCCATCGACCAGGCGGATGCCCGCGGCCAGAATTTCGGCCAGATCCGTGACGCGTACTGCCGTGTGCTGAACCAGGACACGGATCAGGAAGTGGTCCGCTACGATTTGAGCGAGGACGCGGCACCCGAGACATCTATGATTTTCGCCGAGATTTACCGCAACCGTGCCGAATGGAAGTTCCGGGCGGTTGGCCAAGGCTATGCCACGGGCCTCCACGGCATCGCCACCGATTTCGGCATTTCGCTGGACTAGTTCGCAAGATCGCATCAACACGAAGGAATGGTACAAACATGGCAGGACTAACCCTTACCAAAGGCAGCAATCTTTCCCTGACGAAGAGCGCACCGGGCCTGTCGAAGGCTGTGGTCGGGCTGGGCTGGGATCCACGGACGACGACGGGAGAGCCTTTCGACCTCGACGCCTCCGCCCTCCTGGTGGCGGCGGACGGCAAGGTCAGGTCCTCCGCGGACTTCATTTTCTACAACCAGCCAGCCGCAGCGGACGGCTCGGTCAGCCACCTGGGCGACAACCGGTCCGGCGAAGGCGCCGGCGACGACGAACAGATCCTGGTCGATCTCTCCTTGGTTGGGGCCGACGTCGAGCGTGTTGTCATCGTGGTCTCCATCGACCAGGGTGAAGCGCGCGGCCAGAACTTCGGCCAGGTGCGCAGCGCCTACTGCCGGGTGGTCAACCAGGCCGATGACAAGGAAATCGTCCGCTACGACCTGAGCGAGGACGCGGCGCCCGAAACGTCGATGATTTTCGCCGAGGTTTACCGCAACAACGGGGACTGGAAGTTCAAGGCCGTCGGTCAGGGGTACGCTACCGGGCTCGCCGGCATCGCCAAGGACTTCGGCGTCGACCTGAGCTGATTGGAATCCCGGGCTGATTAGAGTCCCGGGCTGGCTAGTTCCGCTCCGCATTGTTTCCATATGAGGTGGTGTCCCGGCCAATCGAAACCGGGGCACCACCGCTTTCTCGAAAGGCCGCATCATGAATTCTCCGTTGACTCCCCCCGACGCCGCAGAGGCTTCATTGGTGCTTCAGGCTCCGGACGCCCCTGCCACAGTTCAGCCCGAAGACGCTCCCGGAATGGTGCCGGTCCCCGACGAGCGAAGGGCCGAGATCAACAGGCAGGCCAGGGAGTTCGTGGCCAGCCTGGCCCAGCTGGATGCGCGCAGCCCGGAGTTCTCCTCACAGGTCGACGGCATCAATAAGATCGGCAGCGCCGAGATCACAGCGTCCAGCAACTCCTCCAGCAGGCTGCTGGAGCGTTCCTCGACGTCCGTTGCGGGCGCCAAGAAGTCCGGGAACAGCGCCCAGGTTGCGGTCGCCAACACCCTGGGTGAGCTGCGGAGCACGGTGGAGGACCTCACTCCCAACCAGGCCAACATGGGCGTGGGCAAGAAGATCCTGGGCTTCATCCCCGGCAACAAGCTGGCCAAGTACTTCCAGAAATACGAGTCGGCGCAGACCCAGCTGAACCAGATCATCAAGGCCCTGATGACGGGCCAGGACGAGCTGCTCAAGGACAATGCCAGCCTCGCCAACGAAAAAATTCAGCTCTGGGAAACGATGCAGGCGCTGAGCGAATATGCCGTCTTCGCCAAGGCACTGGATGCCGCCTGCGTGGAGAAGATCGACTCCGCCCGCGCCGCCGGGCAGATTACCGAGGCGCAGAAGATGGAGGCGGACGTCCTGTTCCCCGTGCGCCAGCGCCACCAGGACATCCTGACCCAGCTTGCCGTCTCGGTTCAGGGTTACCTGGCGATGGACCTGATCCGTAAGAACAATGTTGAACTGATCAAGGGTGTGGAACGGGCGCGGACCACCACCATTTCGGCACTCCGCACGGCGGTGATCGTGGCCCAGGCCCTGGCCAACCAGAAGATGGTCCTGGACCAGATCGACGCCGTCAATACCACCACCAACAACATGATCCTGAGCACCAGCGAAATGCTCAAGGACCAGACTTCCCGAATCCACCAGCAGGCGTCCAGCTCCGGGGTAAGCGTGGAGACGCTGCAGAAGGCCTTCGACAATGTGTTCGCCACGATGGATGCCATCGACACCTTCCGGTCGGAGGCGGCCAAGAACATGGAGAGCACCGTCGGGGCCCTCGAAGCCAGCGTGCTGAAGGCCAAGCCGTACCTGGAGCGCGCGCGGCAGGGCCAGACAGACTAAGTGACGGCGGAAAGTAGCAGGCGGTACCGCAGTGATTGGTAAGTTCATCGGCTCCCTGTTCGGCGGCGCCCCCGTGCTGGGCATCACTGAACGGGCTCCCGAGCCAACGGCTGACGCCGAGATGGCGCAGACCGCCGGATCCTTGGACAACCTGCGCAGCGCCATCCGGCGGGCCGGCGCTGAGCTGCCGACGTCGGTGTCCTCGCAGCTGCGCCAAATCGACGATGTGCTGCGCCCGCTGGTGACCCATATTGCCGAGCAGGGGGCGTCGATGGAGCAGCAGGTGCTGTTGAATTCCATCGTCTGCAGCTACATCCCGGATCCCCTGCGCACCTACCTGGCCCTCCCGGACAGTGCCAGGACTGAGGAGTCCGGGCCGACGGGGCTGCTGGCGGAACAGTTCGCCACGCTCGAGGAAATCGCCCGGGACCTGGCCAATCAGGTGCGGATCGGTGCCATTGCCGAGCTGTCCACCCACGGCCGGTTCCTCGAGGATAAGTTCGCGCCGTCCTCGCTTCGGCTGGAAGGCCGCTGATGGGCAATCTTGTGGCCGGGGCCAACGCCGCGCTGACGGCCGAGAACCCCGGACTGAGCAAGATCCTGGTCGGCCTGGGCTGGAAGTCCATCCCGAGCCGGGGGCCCCAGTCCGAGCTGGTTCCCCTGGCGATCATGTGCGACGCCGGCGGCCGGGCCCTCTCGAACGATCACCTGGTGTTTTTCAACCAGATCGCCAGCCCGGACGGCTCGGTGGCTTTCGCCGGCACCGATGACCAGGAACAGATCGACGTCGACCTGTCCCTGGTGCCGGCCGGTGTCGCCAAGATTACGTTCATTGTCTACGTCGACCCCGATCTCCGCGGGCCCGGCACCTTTTCCGCCGTCCGCAGCCCGTACATCCGGGTGGCCACCGCGCAGAATCAGGAGCTGGTGCGCTTCGATATTCCCCAGTCCCAGCAGGACGACATCACCGCCCTGATGTTCGGAGAGCTGTACCGCCACCGCGAGGACTGGAAGTTCCGGGCCCTGGGCCAGGGCTACACGACCGGCCTGCGCGGCGTGGCAGCCGACTTCCGGTTCGATGTCTAGGCGATGGCACTGAACAGGTCCAGCATCCGCACGGACATCGCCTACCTCAGCCGGCGGGTCAAACCGGCCGCCCAGGCTGGCCGGGCCGCCCGCGCTGACTCATCCGAGCCGGCAACATCCGTACGGACAGCGGCGGCGCCGTCGTTGCCGGTGTCCCCGGCAGCCGCCCCGTCACTGTCCCTGAGCCGATCGCCCGCGCCCGCATCCCGGGCATCAGCCACCGCCTCAGCGACCCCAACAGCAGCCACCTCGCCAGCGGCCCCCTCGGCCGGAGCCCGGCCGGCAGCCGCGGCTCGGCCCGCCCGGCTTTTTCCGGCTCCCGGGATCGGGGCAACGAGGCTCCTCGACGCCCAGACGCCGATGATCCGCCTTGACGCGCGCCAGTCGGCGATTGGAAGCCTGCTGGTGACCGGGGCAACATCGGCGGCATGGGAAAGTTCCGACCGCGTGACCGGGGCCATGACCCTTGACGGCGCCGTCTCCGGCACTTCCATCAAATGCTCGGGAAACCGCCCGCTGGTCGGCTACGTGGACGGGACGGCAGTCGTGGCGCTGCGGCATATCCGCGAACTGCGCCGGGCGCTCTTTATCGGACCGCTTTCGGCCCCCCTGACCGCGGAGATCTTCGACGGCGGCACCGTGACGCTGCCCGCGGGCGGCGGGGAACTCAGATACATCCTGTCCCTGACCGCGATCGGTGGAGTCATCGAGCTGCGCGCCGAACCGGTGCCGGCCCACGCCGACGCCGCCTTGCTCTGGCAGGAATTCGGCTTTTCCATGACCACCAAAGCTGCCGCCCGCCGGCAGGGACCCTGACGGGACGGCATGCGCCATTTCAGTTTTCTCAGCGACGAGCATGCCTCGCGCCTTTTCCATATCGCTCCGCAGGAACTGAGCCTGGGCTCGGCCCCCGCGCTGCTGGCCGTGGCCCTGGGCGCCACGCTCTACACTCCGGCGGACCGCCCCAACCTGGCGCAGGATATCCGCAAACAGGCGGCCCGCGGCTGCCTGAGCATGGTGATCTGCCTCGAGGATTCCATCGCCGATGATGCGGTGGACGCCGCCGAGACCAACGTCGTGAACACGCTGACCCGGCTGCACGCCGGTGCCTTCCACCCCGACGAGGGGCCTTTGCTGTTTCTCCGGGTCCGCACCCCGGAGCAGATGCTGAGCCTGGCCCGCCGCTGCGGCAGGGCACTGGACCTGCTGATGGGCTTTGTCGTTCCGAAGTTTGAGAATGAGACCGGCCAGGCACAGCGGTTCCTGGATGCCCTGCATAGCATCAACGCTTCCCGCGGGGACGGCCGCAGGCTGCGGATCATGCCCATCATGGAATCGCCGGTCATGATCCACGGCGAGACCCGGGCCAGGACCTTGTCCGGTATCTGCGACGTGCTGCAAGCCAACCGGGAGGATATTCTGGCCGTCCGCGTGGGCGCCACGGACATGTCCAGTGCCTTCGGCCTTCGCCGCTCCCGGGACCTGACCATCTATGACGTCAAGGTGGTCGCCTCCGTGATCGGGGACATCGTGAATATGCTGGGCCGGCCGGACGACGGGTTCGTGATCTCCGGCCCGGTGTGGGAGCACTACGGCAACAGCGAACGCGTACTGCGCCCGCTGCTGCGGCGCACTCCCTTCGCCGCCGCGAATGAGATGCCCCTCCGCGACCGGATTCTGACGGCCAACCTGGACGGGCTGATCCGCGAAATTGAACTGGACCTGGCCAACGGGCTGCTGGGCAAGACGGTCATCCACCCCACGCATGTCCCGCTGGTCCATGCCATGTGCGTCGTCAGCCACGAGGAATACGTCGACGCTCTGGAGATCGCGGGCAAGAACGGCGGCGGCGCCTCGGCCTCGCCGTACGGCAACAAGATGAATGAGATGAAGCCCCATCAGGCCTGGGCCGGCCAGACGCTGCTGCGGGCCGCAGCCTTCGGCGTTGCCGCCGAGAACATCACCTACGTTGACCTCCTGGAAGCGAGCATGAATTGAGCCAGCACCCCTGGACCGGCGGCTTTGTGCGGGACGCCCTCGGCGTCGGCATCAAGACGGACCACTCCGCGAGCCTGCTGCCGGTCGAGGACCTGGTGGGACTGGCACTGCGTCGCAACCCCAGGCGGGCCCACCTGCTGGTGTCCCGGGTGCTGGGCAAACACGTCCCGTCGGAACCCGGGCTGGTCATGGCCGCCGGTGAGCTGCTGGGAGTGCTCGTCGGCGAGGCGCTGTCCGCCTCGCCGGAATCCGTATCCGTCACGCGGACCATTGCGGCCGGGCTCGCGGCGGTGCTGCGCGGGGAAACGCACGACGACGGCCGGCGGGCCACGCTGCGGAGCCTCCGGCGACAGCTGGCCGGGTTGAAGACCCGCAACCCGCAGGTCATTACCATCGGCTACGCGGAGACGGCCACCGGCCTGGGGCGGCTTGTGGCCGACACGATCGGCTCGTATTACATCCATTCCTCCCGGCACGCCCCGGTGGGCGCCGCCGCGTACGGGTCCTTCGAGGAATCACATTCGCACGCCACCTCACACCGGCTGCTGCCCACGGATCCGCGGCGCCTGGACGCCCCTGAACCGGTGGTGCTGGTCGACGACGAACTCAGCACCGGGGCCACGGTCATCAACACCATCACCGAACTCCACGCCCTGGCGCCCCATCCCAGCTATACAGTGGCCGCACTCGTGGACCTGCGGACTCCGGCCGACCGGGCCAAGTTCGACGAACTGGCGGAACGGCTCGGAACCCGCATCCGGGTGGTGGCCCTGGGCACGGGGCAGATCACCCTGGACGCGGACATTCTCCAGCGCGCCGGGGAGGTCGTGGCGGCCCTGCCGCAGGCGCCGGCCGCCCCCGATTCGGCACCCGGAACGGTGACCTTCCTCGAGCCCGGGGCGGACGGTGCACCTGTCCGCAGCGACCGGTTCGGCAACAGCGGCTCCCCCGCGGCGCCCACCCTGGCCGGCATCGCGGAATCGATCCACCGGGCGCTGCCGCAGGCGGTGGCCGCGGAGTCCGTTCTGGTCCTGGGCAGCGAGGAGTTCATCCACGTGCCCCTGGCCGTGGCCGATGCGCTGGACCGGCTGAATCCGGACCGCGGCGTCCGGTTCTCCACCACTACCCGCTCCCCCATCGTCCCCCTGGATCGCCCGGACTACGCCATCACCGGCACGGTGCGGTTCACCAGCCATGACGTCACCGTGGACGGCCCGGGTGCGCGCTTCGCCCACAATGTTTCCGCCGCCGGCCGCAGATTCGGCACGATCGTCATGATGCCCGAACCTGGAACCCCCGCGGAGGTCCTCTCGGGTCCCGGCAGCGTGACGGAGGCGCTCAGCGCCGTCTGCAGCGCCGTCGTCGTCGTCCTCCTGCCCGCCTCGCCCGTCCTCCCGGCGCCGCTGGCCGGACCGGCGTTCGGTTCCTACGCGCCCGAGGAAGTCACCTGGCTGCTCAAGGACCTCGGTGATGCGGCGCTGGAAGCGCCGACGGCCGATCGTGAAGCTGCTGTGCAGTCCGGCGGGGCGAGCTATGCCGAGTCCCTGCCGATCGAGTATTCGCCCTCGCAGCAGTACCAGCAGTTGTACCGGGACGCCCTGGAACGCTCCTCCGCGCGCGTCGCGCAGGCCGTGGGCACGGTGACCGAGATGGCGCTGGCCGCGCGCCGGAACCGGCCGGTGTTGGTTTCCCTGGCCAGGGCCGGCACACCGGTCGGCATCCTGATGCGCCGCTGGGCGCAGCAGATCCACGGCATCGACCTCCCCCACTACACGATGAGCATCGTGCGCGGCGTTGGGCTGGACCAGACGGCGCTGCGCTACCTGGCCGCCCATCATGACCCGGAGCAGATCCTCTTTGTGGACGGCTGGACCGGCAAGGGCGCGATCACCCGCGAGCTCTCGGCCTCGCTCGACCGCTTCGCCGATACCGACGGTATTGCCTTCCCGAAGGACCTCGCCGTGCTTGCCGATCCCGGGCACTGCGCCGCCATGTACGGCACGCGCGAGGACTACCTCATCCCCTCCGCCTGCCTGAACTCGACGGTGTCCGGGCTCGTGTCCCGCACGGTTTTCAACACGGAGTTCATCGGCCCGGACGACTTCCACGGGGCCAAGTTCTACCACCGGCTGCGCGGGGACGATGTCTCGCGGGATTTCCTGGCCGCCGTCTCCGTCCATTTCCCAACCGTCGAGGCCTTCGCCCGGGCCGAAGCCCTGGCACTGCTGGCCGCGGACCGGACGCCCACCTGGGCCGGCCGGCTCGCGGTGGAAAGCCTCGGGCGGGAACACGGGATCGACGACCTGAATCTGGTCAAGCCCGGGGTCGGCGAGACAACCCGGGTGCTGCTGCGCAGGGCGCCGTGGAAGATCCTGGTGCGTCCCGATGCCGCGCCCGAGATAGCCCACATCCTGCTGCTGGCTCAGCAGCGAGGCGTGGCGGTGCTGGAGGTACCGGGCCTTCCCTTCAGCTGCGTGGGGCTCATCGATCCGCGGTTCGGCCGCGGGGTGTCCGGTGCCGACGGATCAACAGCGGCGGCCGCCCTGTGAATTCCGTCCTGGTGGCCTCGGATCTGGACCGGACGCTGATCTACTCCTCGAAGGCGTTCTTCCTGGAGGTCCCCGACCACCTGGCGCCGGCTATGGTGGTCGCGGAGCTCTACCAGGGGGTGCCGATCTCGTTTATGACCCGCGCCGCCGAACAGCTCCTGCTCGAACTGACCCGGACGGCCATCTTCGTCCCGGTGACCACCCGGACCGTGGCCCAGTACCGGCGGGTCCGGCTGCCCGGAGCCGTGTCTGAATACGCGGTCACCACCAACGGCGGTGTCCTGCTCAAGAACGGCGAGCCGGACATCGAGTGGCAGACCACCATCGGACAACGGGTCTCGGAAGGCTCCGCGCCCCTGGCCGTCATCGAGGAATTTCTGTCCCGGGAGGCCTACCGGACCTGGATCCTCCGGCTGCGCCAGGCTGAAGAGCTCTTCCTCTACGCCATCGTGGACCGGGAGCTCATGCCCGCGGAATTCGTTCAGGAGCTGGACGCCTGGTGTGCCTCGCTGGGCTGGACGGTGTCCGTCCAGGGCCGCAAGCTCTACTGCGTGCCGCAAGCTGTGACGAAGAACAGCGCCGTCGCAGAAGTCGCCCGGCGGACCGGGGCCTCCCGGGTGATCGCCGCCGGGGATTCGCTGCTGGACGGGCCGATGCTGGCCGAAGCCGACGTCGCCTTCCGTCCCTCCCACGGAGAACTCGCCGACGTCGACTTCCGCAGGGATCACCTGCGCGTGACCGATGCCCGGGGCATCCTGGCAGGCGAGGAAATCTCCCGGCGCATCCATGCGCTGGTCCAGCGCTAAACACCCGTCTACCGACGGCCGCCTGGCCGGCCTTCGACGTTGCCAGGGGCAGCAGGTCCCGCTACCTTGCTGGCCGGCCCGCCGACCAGATCCGGACGCGGTATTCGGGTCGGCCCAGGCTGACGGCCGCCCGAACCCGGCTGCCGGCGCCGGACTGGGGGACATCCTCACCGGCACCGACGACGTGCCCTGGAGCGATCCTTTTGGCCGCGACTAGCCATTTTCGTAAATTCGTCGTGGGTTCAGAGGGTCAGGACCTCTTCGGGTCGGGGAGGACATGCCCATTCCTCGCGCCCGCGACCGGGCATAATCGGAATATGCCCATCCGCCGGCACCGGCGCGGGGCATGTCCTGATCCGGGGGCACGTGCAGTGACTCCGCTGGGGGCGTCGGGCCACTTCTCCGGGAGGACCGCCCGGTCCTCGCGCCCGGGACCGGCGACACCGTGACGTTCCCTGGCCGGAAGCCGGGCACGTGGACGCGGGCAGTCGGCGGGTCGCTCCTGCCCGGTTGCTTGCCGCCCGGCCGCCTGCCTGCCGTGGTGAACCCCGGATTCCCGCGGGCGGTTTGCGCGTGGCGCCGAAGCAACCGGGGAGGAACGTCACGGCAGGGGTGCGTGGGGCGTTTCCGGTGGCCGGACCGGGCGCCGGGCTACTTCCCGGGAGGACATGCCCATTCCTCGCGTCCGGGACCGGGCATAGCCGGAGTATGTCCATCCGCCGACCCCGGCGCGGGGCAGGCCCTTGAGCCCGGCCACCCCACTGCCTGGACCTGAACCCCCGGCGAACTAACGAAAATGCCTACGAGCCGTCGCCGGGCACCGCTACCAGTGGCTGCCGAACGGTGTCGCGATTCCCGGAGGCACCGGCCTGAATCACACGATCATGGCCGAGGACCAGGGCACGACACTGGTCCTTGAAACCGGCACCGGCACGTTCGGCGCCGACTCCAAAACAGTCGACACTCACGCGGCCGCCAACGTAGAGCAGAAGCAGCTGACGGACGCCACCAAGCCCGTTCTGACAGGGGAAGCCGTCGCTGGTGTTCCGATGACAGTCACGGCCGGGACCTGGTCCGAACCATCCGAGAAGCTGACCATCGCCTACAGGTGGTTCTCCGGCGTGTCGGCTGTTCCGGGGTCGTGGGCGAAACCTGGTTTTACGCGTGGGTGGCACATAAAAAGGAACCCCGGGAAATCATTGATTTCCCGGGGTTCCTTCGATTGCGTGCGCGAGGGGGGATTTGAACCCCCACGCCCTTTCGGACACTGGCACCTGAAGCCAGCGCGTCTGCCGTTCCGCCACTCGCGCGCAACTTCTTCTATCCGGAAATGCGGCCCAATTTGCGGACCGCCAACCTCGTAAAAGCAGCGAGATCAAGCATAACGGACAACTGCGGAAAAACACCAATCGGGCTCCGCAGGCACCGTGGGGCCACGGATTCCGGGGCCCCGCGGCCGGCCCGGGCGGCTCCGAATCGACGCCATACCGCCCCCACCGGGGCCGCCCCCGGCCCGTTGGAGCCACCCCCGCGCAACAGGCATCACCGCATGTCAGCGCCGGCGGACCCAAACTTTCCGGCACGGAGTGGCGGTGCCCATTAAGGTCATTCCCAGCGTCGCCCAGTAGTATCTGATGTAGGAGTGCCCGTCTACGGGTGGCTCACGCAAATGTTGGAAACTGAGTTCCGGAACGAACACTGCCCGGCAGCCGTCAGGAAAGGAGAAGGACCATGGGATTGCTGGACAAAGTCGAGCGCGGCATCGAAAAGGCCGTCCGCGGGGTCTTCTCCACCGGTTCTCGCGCCCAGGTGGAACCCGTCGAGATCGCAAGCCACCTCCGCCGCGAAGTCGACAACAAGGCCCTTACGATCGCCGCGGGTCGAACCCTGGCGCCCAACGTCTTCGACGTCCTCCTGAGCGACGACGATTTCCAGCGGGCCCAGGAATGGGGCACCCCGCTCGCGGAAGAGCTCTGTGATGTTGTCATCAATCACGTGCGCAGCCAGGGCTACACACTGCAGGGACCGGTCCGGATCAGTTTCCGTCGCGACGAAGGGCGCCGGGCCGGGGATTTTGAAATCAAGTCCCGGACCGAGAAGGCCTCCGCCCCGTCCGCTCCGGCACAGCCCGGAACCCACGGCGCCATGCCTGCCGCGCCGACGCGCCAGCCGTCCCGGCTCCAGCCGGTGCTGGACATTGACGGTCAGAGGTACTCGCTTAACGCTCCTTCCGTTGTACTCGGACGGTCGTCCGAGGCAGACATCCTGATTGACGACACCGGCGTCTCGCGCCGGCACCTTGAGATCCGCACCGGTCCGGGCACAGCCCAGGCCATCGATCTGGGCTCCACGAACGGCAGCTACGTCAACGGCCACAAGATCGTCGGGAGCTCGGAGCTCACTGACGGCTCCACCATCACGATGGGACGGACCAAAATCGCTTTCCGCCTTCTGCCCGCCAACCCAGGCGGTCGCCCGTGAGTGAACTGACCATCACCGCCCTGCGCTTCGGTTTCCTGCTGCTCCTGTGGGTCTTGATCTTCAGCATCGTCTCGGCCATGCGCCGCGACCTGATGATCGGACGCAAGGCAGCAGCCGGCGCGCCCAGCGCCCGCCAGGTCCGCAAGAACCCCGCGCTGGCGGAGCCTGCCCCCGCCCCCGTGAAGCAGCAGGCCCACCAGCTCGTGGTGACCGAAGGCCCGCTCAAGGGCACCACCGTCGCCCTGGCGGCGAGTCCCATCCTGCTCGGCCGGGCCCAGGAAGCCACGCTCGTCCTGGAGGATGACTACGCCTCGGGGCGGCACGCCCGCCTGTTCCCGCAGGGCAGCCGCTGGTTCATCGAAGACCTGGGCTCGACAAACGGCACGTACCTGGCAGACCAGCAGCTGACCCGGGCCCTGCCGGTCGAGCTTGGTGTCCCCGTGAGAATCGGCAAGACGGTCATCGAATTGAGGCCGTAGCCGTGGCTGCCCCCGGCATTCCCGAAGACCAGGCAGCAGGCAAAACACCTGCCCCGAAGCGGTCGCTCATCATGCGCTACGCCGCGCGTTCCGACGTCGGCCGCGTGCGGGCCAAAAATGACGACTCCGCCTATGCGGGGCGGCACCTTGCCGTCGTCGCGGACGGCATGGGGGGCCATGCCGGCGGTGACGTCGCATCCGCAGCCACCGTGCTGGACATGATCCACCTCGATCACGATCACTACGACGGCGATGCCGGCACGGTCCTCGCCGACGAGATCCAGACGGCCAACTCGCTGCTGTCCGAACTCGTCCACATCAATCCGAAGCTTGCCGGCATGGGAACCACGGTTACGGCGCTGCTGCTGGCCGAGGGCAAGCTTCATTTCGCCCACATCGGCGATTCCCGTGCCTACCGCTTGCGCAAGGGCGAATTCGAACAGGTCAGCGTCGACCACACGTTTGTCCAGCGCCTCATCGACGAGGGGCGGCTGCGGCCTGAAGAGGCGGAAACGCATCCGCACAAAAACGTCCTGATGCGCGTCCTGGGCGACGTTGACGCGAGCCCGGAACTTGACCTCGCCACTCTCGACGTCCAGCCGGGTGAACGTTGGCTGCTGTGTTCCGACGGCCTGAACTACGTCGCCGGGCATGTCGTGGAACGCACGGTGCGCGAAACCAAGGATCTGCGCGAATGCGCCGAACGGCTCATTGACCTCACGCTCGAGGCCGGCTCGCCAGACAACGTCACGGTGGTGATGGTGGATATCGCCGAACAGACGCCGGACGATGTGCGGACCGCCGCCGTCGAAATTGTCCCGACGCCGATCGCTACGGCCGCCGTCGCCGCGACAGTTGCCGCCGCTGCCGGGCCGCACAGCGGGAGCACCTACGGCGCCGGTCTCGCGGGATCGCAGCAGAAGGACGACGCCGGTACTTCCGGGGACAGTGCGAAGCCCACCGACACCGAGAAGCCCGCCCTCCCTGCCAAGGATGGCGCAGCCGGGGCTCCCGCGGCCGGCGGCAGCGGCGCGGCCCCGGACAAGAAGGAACCAGAGCCCGCAACCGACCCACATCTCGGCGAGCACCTCTCGGCCGAAGTGCTCCGGGAGGAGCTCTCCACCCGTCCCCACGAGCTGGTCGGCGCTGCCGCGACAGCCGCTGAATACGGGTCCATCCCCTCCATTGCCGGGCGCTCCGTGGCCCGCCGGGCAGCGACAGTCCTGACCCACAAGTCAGAGCAGGCCCGCGAGGACGCCGAGGAGTACAAGCCGGCGGCCCGGCCCCGGCGCTGGCTGACCATCTCCATCGCAGCGGCCATCGTCGCGGTCCTGACTGTCGGTCTCTGGCTCGGCTACGCGTGGACCCAGACCCGCTACTACATCGGCGAGCACGATCAGCACGTCGCCATCTTCAACGGGGTCTCCCAGCGCCTGGGGCCCATCCAGCTGTCCACCCTCGAAACGGTGACCGAAATCCGGATGTCAGACCTGCCCGAATACTCCCAGCAGCGCGTGCGCCAGACGGTGCCCGCACGGGACCTCTACGATGCCCAGCGGATCGTGAAGAACCTGGAGCGCACCGGCACCACGGCCCCGGCGGACGAATGCCTCACGCCCTCCCCGCCGGCAACGGCCAGTCCCCCGGCGTCCCCACCGGGCGCCGCGGCGCCCACACCCGGCCCCGGGCCCAGCGACACGGCCCAGCCGTCTGCCACACCCCCGCAGACAGCTCCTATATGTGAGGGGGGCAAATGACACAGATCGACTCGACGCCCAAGCCACGCCGAAACGTGGAACTGGTGCTGCTTATCCTCGCCCTTGCCGTGGGCATCGGAGCCAACGCCCTCGTCGGCGTGGACCGGGAAAAGGCATTCGACACGGACTTCTGGTTCCAGTCCGGCCTTCTGACGGCGGCGGCGCTGGCTTTCCACCTCGTGGTGCGCATCCGCGCAAAATATGCTGATCCAGTAATACTTCCGCTGGTCGTAGCCCTGAACGGACTGGGCCTGGCCATGATCCACCGCCTGGACCGGGTGGGCGAAGATACAGGCAACAACCAGTTGCGCTGGACGCTCGTGGCCATGGCTGTGGCCATAGCGGTCATCTGGTTGCTCAAGGACCACCGGATCCTCCGCCGTTTCACCTACATCTCACTCGCCGTGAGCGCAGTCTTGCTGATCCTGCCCCTGGTTCCCGGCATCTCCGCCGGTGAGATCCTTGGCGCCAAGGTGTGGATCAAGCTCGGCCCCATGACGTTCCAGCCCGGTGAGATTGCCAAGATCACGCTGGCCATATTCTTCGCCGGGTACCTTTCCTCGAACCGGGACCTTATCCTCCTGGCCGGACGTAAGGTGGGGCCGCTGCAGTTCCCGCGGGTCAAGGACATGGGCCCCATGATCGCGGCCTGGCTCGTGTCCATCGGCGTGCTGATCTTCCAGCGGGACCTGGGTACCTCCATCCTGTTCTTCGGCCTCTTCCTCGTCATGATCTATGTGGCGACGAGCCGCATCAGCTGGGTGATCATCGGCGTCGTACTCATCTCCGCCGGCGGCTACGTCGCCGCGCAGGTCTTCTCCCACGTGGCACTCCGGATCGACGGCTGGCTCAATGCCTTCACCGATGAGGTCTACGGCAGGGAATTCGGCAGCAGCCTGCAGATCGTCGAAGGACTGTTTGGCATGGCCAACGGCGGGCTCGTGGGCACCGGCCTCGGGCAGGGCCGCCCCAACCTGGTCCCCTTCGCGAACAGCGACATGATCATTGCCTCCTTCGGGGAGGAACTCGGACTGATCGGGCTCTTCGCCATCGTCCTGATGTACCTGCTGTTGTTCACCCGGGGCTTCCGCGCCGCGCTCGGCACCCGGGATGCGTTCGGCAAGCTGCTCGCCTGCGGCCTTTCCTTCGCCATCGCGCTGCAGTGCTTCGTGGTGATCGGTGGCGTCACCCGGCTCATCCCGCTCACCGGCCTCACCACCCCCTTCCTCGCCGCAGGCGGCTCCTCGCTGCTGGCCAACTGGATCATCGTCGGCCTGCTGCTGATGATTTCGCACACGGCACGGAGCCCGGTGGACACCACACCGCTGCCGCCCGGACAGGTCCCCGGCGCCCGGAAAGACGTACCCGCAATGCCCTCGAAGCCGGCCTCCGCCCCCGGCGTCCGTACCAGTCCCGACGCACCCACCGAGGCGGTGAAACAGCTATGAACCAGGCCATTCGCAATTCGTGGATAGCAGCCATCGCGATGTTCGCGCTGATCTTCGGCGCGCTCAGCTACGTGCAGGTGGTTGGCGCCGACGAGCTCAAAGACAATCCCTGGAACAAGCGCACCCTCCTGCAGAACTACTGCAACGACCGCGGCGCCATCATCGTCGGCGGCAGCCCGGTGGCAGAATCTGTGGCCGCCGCAGAGAGCTGCAGCTTCCAGCGCACCTACACCCAGCCGGAGCCATACGCCGGGATCACCGGCTATTTCTCCAGGAGCTTCGGCGTGACCGGACTGGAGAAGGCGATGAACAAGGAGCTCGAGGGCAGCTCGGACCAGCAGTTCCTGGACCGGATCGGCCAGCTCTTCCTGGGCAACCAGCCCAAGGGCGCCTCGGTGGAACTGACGCTCGACCCCAAGATCCAGAAGCTCGCCTACGACCTCATCCCGGATGGCCAGCGCGGCTCGATCGTGGTGACCAACCCGAAGACCGGAGCCATCCTGGCCATGGTGTCCAAGCCTTCCTACGACCCCAATCTGATCGCCACCCAGGATCCGGCGGCCGAGGCCGCCAACTTCGCCGAGCTGAACAAGGTCCCCGGGATCAACCTGAACCAGAACGTCAGCGGACCCACCGGCGCAGCGCTGGCGCCAGGCTCTGTCTTCAAGCTGATAGACACCGCCGCTGCCCTCAACTCGGGAAAATACAACAAGGACAGCATCCTGCCCAACCCGGCGGAGATGACCTTCCCCGGCATCCAGTACAAACTGCCGAACTACGCGGGCGGAAACTGCTACACCCGCGACACGGCGTCGTTCGCGTTCGCCCTTCAGCAGTCCTGCAACACGCCGTTCGCCAAGATCGCCATCGATCTGGGGCAGAAGGCGATTGCGGACCAGGCGGAGAAGTTCGGCTTCGGGCAGGACTTTGGCGACCAGCTGAAGCTGGACTACGCCCCGAGTGTCTTCCCGAGAGAGCCGCTGGACGACGCGTCGCTGGCGCAGTCGGCGATCGGCCAGCGCGACGTGCGCGCCACCCCGCTCCAGATCAACACGATGACGGCCGCGATCGCCAACGGCGGAGTGCAGATGCAGCCGAACCTGATCAAGGCCGTACGCTCGCCGGACTTGCGGCCGATCAGCGAGCCGAAACCCCAGGCCCTGCGGACCTCCACCACGCCGGAGATCTCACGGCAGATCACCGAGTGGATGACCAGCGTCGTCAGCGACGGCATCGCCCGGGGAGCGGCCGTGCCCGGGGTCCAGGTGGCCGGCAAGACCGGTACCGCCGAACTCGGCACCGGCCTGAACAACTCATGGTTTACCGGGTTTGCCCCGGCGAATGACCCGCAAGTGGCTGTCACCATCGTCATGCAAGACGTGGACATCACCACCGGCGCAAAGCTAACCAGTCCGAACGCGAAGAAGATTTTTGAGGCGGTGTTGAATAAGTGAGGCCTACATCAGGAATCACCCTCGGCGGCAGATTCCAGCTGACCACGCGTATTGCGATCGGTGGCATGGGAGAAGTCTGGAAAGCCAAAGACCTGATCCTTGGCCGCATCATCGCCATCAAGGTGCTCAAAGAGGAGTACACCGGCGATCCGGGCTTCCTCCAGCGGTTCCGCGCCGAGGCCCGCCACACCGCGCTCCTGAACCACGTAGGCATCGCCAATGTCTTCGACTACGGCGAGGAAGAGGGATCCGCCTACCTCGTGATGGAACTGGTGCCCGGCCAGCCCCTGAGCAGCATCATCGAACACGAGCAGGTGCTCTCCCCGGACCGTACCCTTTCCATGATCGCCCAGACGGCCCGGGCCCTCTCGGTGGCCCATGCCCAGGGCCTGGTGCACCGCGACATCAAGCCCGGCAACCTGCTGATCACTCCCGATGGACGGGTCAAGGTCACCGACTTCGGCATCGCCCGCCTGGCTGACCAGGTTCCGCTGACCCAGACCGGACAGGTGATGGGCACGGCCCAATACCTGGCACCCGAGCAGGCCACCGGCCAGACGGCGACCGGCGCCTCGGACATCTACTCGCTCGGCGTGATCGGCTATGAGTGCCTCACCGGGCACCGCCCTTTCTCCGGCGAATCCCAGATCGCCATCGCGCTGGCGCAGGTCAACGACGCACCGCCGCCCCTGCCCGAGACGCTCCCCAAGCCGGTCCGGGCCCTGCTGATGTCGATGCTGGCCAAAGACCCGAAGAACCGGCCGGCCGACGCGATCAAACTCTCCGCGGCCGCCGAGGCCATCCGCAACGGCGACATCTCCGCGGCCCACGCCGCTGTGCCCGGCATGCTCCTGTTCGAGGCAACTACCGGACCCATCACAGCGCCGGTTGACGTCCCGACTGCGGCGACCGGCGTGATCGGCGCCAGCGCCGCCGAGGACCGGACGACGTCGGCGACCTCCGCGTTGCCGGTGATCGGCGCCGGCGCGGGAGCCGCTGCGGGCCTGGCGGCCGGCGCAGCCGCAGCCAGCGCCTACGGCGCGCGCAACACCCTCTCCCGTGCAGATGCCCTTGCGGCCGAGCGCCAGTGGGTGCAGGAGGACGATGACTACGACGAACCCGTTGATGAACCGCAGCGCCGCGGCCGGAGCCCATGGACGTGGCCGCTGATTGCCCTGATCCTGCTGGTGCTCTTCTCCCTCGTGGGCGTCATCCTTACCCAGGCCGGCATCCTCTTCCCGCCGCAGGCCCCGGCAAACAGCAGCGCCGCTACCACCAGCGCAAGCCCCATCAGCTCGAGTCCCACCACCTCGCCCACGTCCCAGAGTCCAAGCCCCACGAGCAGCCCCGCGACCCCCACCGAGTCCACGCCGGCCGCCATCAACCTCTTTCCGGACGCCTACCTGGGGCGGCCGTTCAACGAGGTCCGCAATGAACTGATCGGGCAGAAGCTGGCCGTCACCGGCGTCGAGGTCTTCAATGACGCGACGCCGGGAACGGTCACCAACATCGACCCCTCCGGGCCGGTCCAGCCGGGCGATACCATCACCGTGAGCTACTCCAAGGGGCCCGAAATGGTCTCGGTCCCCGCGATCCGCTCCGGGGCCTCGGAAGCAGCAGTACAGCAGGCCATCGAGGGAGCCGGCCTCCGCTGGGCCAAGGGTGCCGACGTCGCACCGAGCAACAAGAAAGAGGATCCGCAAACGTTCGTCAGTTCAGAACCTGCCCAGGGCCAGAAGGTGGCATCGGGCTCCCTCGTGACCTACCACCTGGCAGCCGCCAAGGCCACCCCGTCGCCCACCGCTACCAAGGGACCGTAGGACTCCGTGTCTGATTCAACCCGCACACCGTCGCACCGGGAGGACCGCGGCCCCGTGAACACGCAGCGCGTCCTCAGCGGGCGCTACGAGCTGGGTGAGCTGATCGGGCGCGGCGGCATGGCCGACGTGTTCCGCGGAACGGACACCAGGCTGGGGCGCACCGTAGCCGTCAAGTTGCTGCGACCGGACCTCGCTAGGGACCCCCAGTTCCAGGCCCGGTTCAAACGCGAGGCACAGGCCGTGGCCGCGCTGAACCACCCTTCTATCGTTTCCGTCTACGACACCGGGGACCACGCCGTTCCCGGTGACCACGAGGACACCGTCAGGGTGCCCTACATCGTCATGGAGTTCGTTTCAGGAAAGACAATCCGGGACCTCGTCCGGGCCAAGGAAGTCAGCATCGACCAGGCGATCGACTACAGCCTGGGCGTCCTCGCGGCCCTCGATTACAGCCATAAAGCCGGGATCGTCCACCGGGACATCAAGCCGGCCAATGTGATGTTCTGCCCCGATTCCAACAGCATCAAGGTCATGGACTTCGGCATTGCCCGAGCCATGGCAGACTCTTCCGCGACCATGACGCAGACCCAGGCCGTGGTGGGCACAGCCCAGTACCTCTCGCCGGAGCAGGCCCGGGGCGAAACCGTGGACGCCCGCAGCGACCTCTATTCCGCCGGCTGCCTGCTGTACGAAATGCTGACCGGACGGCCGCCGTTCGTCGGGGACAGCCCAGTTTCCGTGGCCTACCAGCATGTCCGGGAAATTCCGGAGCTTGCCAGCAGCCTCAACCCGGAAATCTCCGACGCCCTGGACAGCGTGCTGATGAAGGCCCTGCAGAAGAACCGGGCGGACCGGTTCCAGGATGCCGCCGCTTTCCGCCGTGCCCTCCGCGCGGCGCGCAGCGGGGTGGGAGTTGCCCCGCTGGCGGCCAGTGAGGCCCCTACCGATCCGAACGACACCGTGCCCACGTCGGAGGGCACCCCGACGGCGGTTTTCCCGATGACCGGCGCCAAGTTCCTCGATGACGTGCCCGGCGGCAGACTGCGGCCCACACAGGACATCCCCGGCCCCGACGACGCCCTGACGGCCCAGTCCGCCGTCTCCTATGCAGCTTCGGACACGGGAAGCTTTCCGCTGGTGTTCCCTGCCGAACGCGAACACACCACCGGGCAGAAGTTCCGCCGTCGGACCTGGATCGCCACCCTGCTGGTCCTTACCGCGCTGGTGCTGGCCGGCGGTGGCCTGTGGCTCTATAACGTGATGAACGAGGCACCGCCGGCTGTCGTCAAGGTCGATGTTCCCCCGGTGGCGTCGCTGACGGAATCCGAGGCGCTCCAGAAGCTCTACGACGCGGGCTTCAAGCCCCGGATCAGCCGGGTCCAGCACGAAACAGTCGCCAAGGGCACTGCCATTGGTACCGTCCCGGCGCCGGGCACTTCCCTAGAGCCGAATTCGGAGATCACGCTCAATATCTCCGAGGGGCCCAGCGTCGTCATCATCCCCGCGGACCTGCCCGGCCGGACCGAGGCAGCCGCCCGGGACGTCCTGCGGCAGAAGGGCCTGACCGGCGCGCCGGCCACCATCATGGACAACAGCCCCACCGTGCCGGCCGGCCTCGTCATCACCACCAAACCCGCTCCCGGCCAGCCGGTGGCGGTCGGCAGCGTGGTCGAACTCGTCGTCTCCACCGGCAAGGTCGCGGTGCCCCAGCTCATCGGGATCCCGCGGGCCGAGGCTGAGGCGGCCCTCAAAGCCCTCGGGCTGAGCCTCAGCGTGACCGAGGTCGAGAACTCCCAGGTGGAACCGGGCAAGGTCACGGCGCAGAGTGATGCGGCGAACTCCTTGGTGGAGCCGGGCAAAGTCATCTCCGTCACCGTGGCGAAGGCTCCGACGCCCCCGCCGGAACCCACACCCACCCCCACGCCGACCTCCACGAAGGGTTCCAAGGAAAACGGGATCGCGGCTCTGGGCGGAATCTTCCCGTAGCCCGGCCGGGAGCCGCGTCCGCGGTGGTCAGTGCTTGATGAGCGGGCTCAGCGTGGCAGCCTTCTGGGCCGCGCCTGCCATGCCGAGTGACTCCAGCCAGTTTCCCAGCATCTGGTACCCGCCTTCCGTCAGCACGGACTCCGGATGGAACTGGACGCCGCACAGCGGGGCATCGCGGTGCTGCAGCCCCATGACGACGCCGGTTCCGGTCTCCGCGGTAATCTCCAGCACCTCCGGGATGCTCTCGCGGACCGCTGCCAGGGAATGGTAGCGGGTCGCGGTGAACGGGGACGGGATTCCGGCAAACACACTGGTCCCGTGATGCTCCACTAGGGAGGTCTTGCCGTGCATCAGTTCCGGCGCGTGCGTGACGGTCCCGCCGTAGGCCTCGGCCAGGGCCTGGTGTCCCAGGCACACCCCCAGCATCGGCTTGGTGTGGCTGCCGCACCACCTGATCAGCTCGATGCACACCCCCGCAGCCGCAGGGGTTCCCGGCCCCGGAGAGACGAGGACGCCGTCGCGCGCTTCAGCCATCTCGATCGCCTCTGCGAGGGTGACATCGTCATTGCGGACCACTGTGGTCTCCGCGCCGAGCTCCTGAAGGTAACCGACCAGGGTGTAGACAAAGCTGTCGTAGTTGTCGACGACGAGGATCTTGGTTGTGCTCATGGGTGCCTTGCCGAACCAATCGTTGAATCAGTGAACTGGGTGAATTGTGCCATCCAGGGAAATAGGAACTGAACCATCAATACCAGCCCGCCGGCGGCAAGCACCAACGCGGCGGCAATCCGGAGCCACAGGGGGCCCGGAAGATGACGGAAAATCCATGCGTACAACGGTCAGCCCTCCTGGCTGGCGCGCTGGACCTGGGCTGCGATTTCGGCCGGCGGCCCCGCCGAGGCCGGCTGCCACCGTTCCAGCAGGGCGTAGGCCACGAAGCGTTCCTGCGAACCGAAGCGGGGGTTGCAGCTGGTCATGGTGAGGTAGCTCTCCTTGGGTACTGCTCCAGGCTGCGTCGGGACGGGCAGCAGTACATCCGTGCGGGTGGGCAGGACGATCTCGCTGTTCCGGAACACGTAGATGTAATAGCCGTCCCGGGTCTGGACATAAATCCTGTCGCCGGGTACCAGGGCATCAATGTTGTCCAGCACCGCGCCATGGGTCTGCCGGTGGCCGGCAACCGCAAAATTCCCGGCCGCACCGGGCATCGATGTGCCCTCGTAGTGCCCGATCCCCAGGGTATCCAGCACCGCCGGTCCGGTCCCCTGGATGATGGGCCGGGTGTACCCTGCACTGAACCTGGGGACGTACAAAAGACCGATCGTCGCCCCGACGGCCGGCTCTGCGGAGCTTGCTGCCGGCCCGTAGTCCGCAGAAGGGGCGAACGACGGCGCCGCGCCGGTCGCCGCGCCGGTTCCCGGCGACACTGTGCTGTTCGACTCTCGGGCACCGTTGAACTGCCGGGCAAAGTCCTGGACCGCCTCCCGCTGGTTCGCGTCGGACTCCGCGTTGGTCCACCACAGCTGCCATGCGACGAACAGCAGGAGGATGACGCCGGCGGTGACGAGCAGTTCCCCAAGAACGCCGATGCTGCGGGAGGCAAGGCCAGCGGCGCGGGCAGCCCCGGCGGCGGCCCTGTCCCGAAGCTGCAGCACCGTGGTTTCCCCTCCTGGATGTTCGCGGCGGACACCAGGGTGGCCTGAACTACAGCTAGAATTGGCTGCTAGTAAGAATTCAAACTTGACCAAGAGCGCGTTGACCGCTGGCGTTTTCCTTCTTGCAGGATACCAAGCCGGCGTGCCGCTCCTGTTCCAGCCCGCCAAGGAGGACCCGTGCCCGAGTCGAAGCCGCGAAAAAGGACCGCCAGCGCGCCGCAGCAGTCTTCTGCCGCGCAGGCCAACAAGCCCAACCCGATCTGGTTCAAACCGGTGATGTTCGGCCTGATGATCATCGGCCTGCTGTGGATCATCACCTTCTACATCAGCGAAGCGACCCTGCCGGTCGGAGCGTGGGGCTCGTGGAACATCGTTGCAGGCTTTGGCATCGCCATTGTGGGATTCCTCATGACCACCCGCTGGCGTTCCTGATACTTATGACCCCGGCTGTCACCGGCACCATCATTGGCGACGACGGATTGGCGCGCCCCCCGTGGGCGGCCGTTGACCCGATGCTGCGCGAGTACTACGACACCGAGTGGGGGATCCCGGTGCGTGATGAGCAGGGGCTGTACGAGCGGATCAGCCTTGAGGCATTCCAGGCGGGTCTGTCCTGGGCCACGATCCTGCGGAAACGGCCGGCCTTCCGGGCGGCGTTCCATGACTTCCACCCCGAGACGGTCGCCACGTTCGGACAGGCTGACATTGACCGCCTGATGCTGGACGCCGGCATTGTCCGCAACCGGCTCAAGATCCAGGCCGCGATCACCAACGCCCGGGCCACCCTCGCCCTCCGGGACGAGGGGGGACTGGTCGACTTCGTCTGGCAGTTCCAGCCGGAATCGACGCCGGTGCCCACCGCGCATGAGCAGATCCCCACCACGTCCGCGGAGTCCATTGCGCTGTCCAAGGCGCTGCGGAAGAAGGGCTTCGCCTTCGTCGGTCCCACCACCATGTACGCCCTGATGGAGGCCATTGGCATGGTGGACACCCATCTGCTCGACAGCCACCGGCGCGGCAGCTCGGGCGTCTGGCCGCACTGAGGCAATGCGCACAACTCACGCCTGAGACGTAGTCTCCACGTTCCTGCGCCATGGAGGCGGTGCGCACTACGCTTCTCGGGAGATCTCACGGCGATGTCCCGCCTGAACCACAACGATGACCGGGCACCCGTCGTCGATGCGGTAAAGCACCCGGTAGTCCCCGGTGCATACGCGCCATTCAACTCGACCGCTAAGTTTTTTCGCCCCGGGCGGCCGGGGCGTCTCAGCCAAGAGTTCAACGGCTGCCTGGATCCGGCGGCGGGCCTCGGGCGGGAGTTTGCGTAGCTGCCGGGCCGCTGCCGGCAAGACCTCAAGGCCGTAGCTCACACCAGGCCCAGATCGCGTTTGACATCCTCCCACGGAATCGGAGTCTGCGCGGTTTGTTCTACTTCCTCCCAGGCCGCGTCGACGGCGCGGATGTCGTCCAATTCCTCGGCCGCCTCGCGGAGGCGCTCAAACTCCGCCGCATCGACCAGGGCTGCGACGCGGATGCCGCGTCGGGTCAGGAAATTGGGCTCGTGCGCGCGGTGCGCGTTGTCCACGATGGCCGCCAGGTGGTTTCGTGCCTCAGAAATCGCAATATCACCCATATATACGATTTGACCACTTTGTGAAAAATCGCTCAAGACGTACAAAAAATACAAACACGCCGACAACGACGATGACAGGGGAACCGCCGGGCATAGCACCCTCTGAACTACAGTCATTTGCGTTATTAACATTGTGGATTTGCTGTGGATAAGTCCGGGAAGTGCTGTCCGTCACAGGGTGTACGCTTGCCTCCCTGGCTCGGGCCCCAGGATCCTGCAAAACACAGCCCGCGGCAACGTTATCCACTTAACAACAGGCGAGTACCCACAAGTTATCCACAACTGGGGATAACTTCAACGGTCAGTGCACCGCAGGGGCGATCTCACGGCCCGACACGTGGCCACGAGATACGGACACTCAGAGCATCTAGTTATTAACAGTGTGCATAAAGCTGTTGAAATCCGACAGGACGCTGTGGGTTGCCAGCAAGCCATTCAGGCCAGTCACTGGCCGCCTCCACGAGCGATGCGATCCGGGCCTGTAACCGGAGCCCAAGACACGGAGTTGTCCACTTAACCACAGGGCAACCAACGGGACTTATCCACAATTGTGGAGATCGATGGACAGCCCGGCGGGTAATCGCCAGCTGGCGCGGACAGATCGGTCGCTCCGCGTTGAACTACAGCCATGTAAGTTACCAACAGTGTGGATAACCCCTGTGGACAACTTCCGTGGATAACTTCCGGCCGGCCCCAGGCGCAGGGCTGTTCCGGGCCAGGCGGACCCGAGCGCCCCGCAGAAAAAGGGCGCGGACAAGCCCGGGAGGGGGTGTGGATAAATCACCAGAGGCAAGCGCCCACGCAGGGAGCGCCTGGAGGCAGGGCAGGGAGCCGCACGCAGGGAGTGCGAGGAGGCCGGATGGAAGAGACGGCTAAAGACAGGCAAAAGAATGCGCGCCTAGTGGTCTTCGCGTCGGGAGGACATGCCCATCCGTCGCGCCCGGGACCGGGCACAACCGGAATATGCCCATCCGCCGACCCCGGCGCGGGGCATGTCCGGATCCCGGGGCGTGTGCGGGTGGCTCCGCTGAGGGGACCGGCTGCTCTCCGGGAGGGACATGCCCATTCCTCGCGCCCTGGACCGGGCACAACCGGAATATGCCCATCCGCCGACCCCGGCGCGGGGCATGTCCTTAAGCCCGGCCGGCCCCGAATTAGGCGCCGGCCACCCGGAGGGCGGAGACGGCGATCAACAGGGCGAGCACCAGCACGAGGCCGCCCGCCTGCAGGAGCCCCTGCCGCGGGCCACGGGGCGTGTACGCAATGACGGCAGCACACAGGGCGCCGGTGACCACGCCACCAAGGTGAGCCTGCCAGGCGATCTGGGGGACCAGGAATCCGATGACGCCGTTGATCGCGATCAATACCCAGAGTTGCCTGGTATCGCCGCCGCGGTGTCGCTGGACCACCAGCATGGCGCCGAAGAGGCCGAAAATGGCGCCGGAAGCACCCACGACGCCGCTCAGCGGCTGGCCTGGGACGTAACCGGGCGTCAGCAGGAGGTAGCCGACGGATCCGCCGAAGGCGGAGAGCAGATAGACCGCCAGAAAGCGGATGCGGCCCAGGAGTGGCTCGAGGGCTTGACCGAAAATCCACAGCATGTACATGTTGAGCACGATGTGGAGGATGAAGCCCTGCGAGTGGAGGAAGGCGGAAGTGACCATGCGCCAGGGTTCGAACACGCCGAACTCCGGGCTGGCGTAGACGGTGGCAAACGCCAGGTTCTGATAGACCCCGTCGTTGGGGACCAGCCACTGCAGAACATAGACCAGGGCGCACAGCCCGATGATGACGATCGTTACGAGCGGCCGGCCACCGGCCACGGCGCCGCCGTAGACCGTCTTGACGTCCGGCGTCGTACGTCGTGTTTCGTTGACACAGTCAACGCATTGGAATCCGACGGCGGCCGCCCGCTGGCAGTCGGGGCACGCAGGACGCCCGCACCGCTGGCAGCGCACATAGGCGGGACGGTCCGGGTGCCGGGGGCACACCGGGATCTGCGCGGACGGCTCGGCCGCCGGAATTCCGTAGCTCATGGCTTGGGCTTAGAGCTTTTCTACATCAATGCTGTTGATGGTGACGTCCTCGACGGGGCGGTCGCCCGTGCCGGTGCGCACGGCCTCGATGGCGTCAACAACCTTCTTGGATTCCTCATCGGCCACCTCACCGAAGATGCTGTGCTTGCCCTGCAGCCAGCCGGTGGGGATGGTGGTGATGAAGAACTGCGAACCGTTGGTGCCCTTGCCCATCTGGATCCCGGCGTTTGCCATGGCCAGCTTGTACGGCTCGTTGAAAGTCAGTTCCGGGTGGATCTCATCATCGAATTTGTAGCCCGGTCCGCCGACCCCGCGGCCCAGGGGGTCGCCGGCCTGGATCATGAAGTCTTTGATGATGCGGTGGAAGATGGTGCCGTCGTACAGCGGCGTGCCCGTCTTGTCCTCGCCCGATTCGGGGTGGGTCCAGGCCTTCTCACCGGTGGCCAGCCCGACGAAGTTTTCGACGGTCTTGGGGGCGTGGTTTCCGAAGAGGTGGACGACGATGTCGCCCAGGCTCGTGTGGATGGTTGCTTTTGCAGTTGCGATGGCAGTCATGGCCCTATTCTTCCATGACAGGCCAATCCGCATAGGGCCGGTCAGCCAGTTCCGCGCTGGGTGAAATCCTCCAGAAATCGGACTGAAGAATAGCCGGTGAGGTCTGGGACACGTAGGCTAACTCCAGATACGTCACATTAATCGGGAGGCAGTTGTGAAGAAATCGGACCGTATTGCCCGTGAGCTGGAACAGTCAGTCAGCACCGGAGTAGGGAACGCCAAGGACTGGGCGGCACCGCGGGTTGAAGCAGCAGTCAACTGGGCCGTTCCGCGACTGCAGCACGGCCTGGATACCGCTTCTCCCAAAATCCAGGAGGGGCTCAAGTCGGCCGCCCACAATCTGGCCGGCGGCGTTGCCACGGTAACCCCGCGTCTCCAGGACGGCCTGGCGCAGCTCGCACCCATGATCCACGACGCCGTTGAAGGCGCCACCCCGCGGCTCCACGAGGCGCTGGACCGGGCGACGCCGGTCATCGCGAACGCACGCGACAGGGTGGTCGTGGATTACCTGCCCAGGCTCTCGGACCAGATCGGCTACGCTTCCGAGGCCGTACACCGCACGCTGGAAAGCGCCCCGGCGCACGTCGATGCTGTGGCCCAGAAGCTTGGCGATGTGGGGATCATCCACGGCGTCCAGGAGCAGGCGAAATCGGCCGGCAGTCACCTCAAGGTGGCTGCGAACGGGGCCAGCAAGGCGGTCAGCGGCAAGCTTGCCAAGCCGCAGAAGCCCAAGCACCGCGGACTGCTCATCTTCGGCGTGATCGCCGCGGCCGCCGCCGCGGGGTTTGCCGCCTGGAAGGCCTCCCAGCCGGTCGAAGATCCTTGGAAGACCCCGGCGCCGGTTACCCCTGCGCCGGTCCCGGCCACCGCAGTCAGCGCCGCCGCCGGCACTGTTGGAGCCGCCGGCACGGCAGGCGCGGCAACAACCGCCGCGGCCGACAAGGCCGCGGAGGCCTCCGACGCCGCCGCCGACTCGTCGGCGGCTGCCTCCGCGGACGCCACGGACACTGCCAAGCACGTGGCGACGGATGCGGCCGAGGATAGCCAGGATGCTGCCGCCAAGGTCGCCACCGATGCGAAGACTGCTGTGCGGAACATTGCCGCCAGCCGCAACAACGGCGCGGACAAGACCACGGGCAAGTAGCCCGAAGCTGTAGCCCCCGAGGGCCGGCTCAGGGAGGGATTCCGCCACGGGCGGGATCCCTCCCGTTGTTTCCTCGCCGAAGGGTGCCCGGCGCCGGACGGAATAAGCGGGCATGGGTGCTAAATTTGAGGGGATGTCACCCGATAGATCCTCCCTGGATGCCTTAGACGATGCTGTGCCGCCACCGGCCGTCTCCATTGTCATCCCTGCCTACAACGAGGAAAGCGTCATCAGGCAGTGCCTGATCGCGGCGGTCTACCAGTCCGTCCCGGCCCACGAGATCATCGTGGTGGACAACATGTCCACGGACCGCACGGCCGGGATCGTGCGGCAGATGCAGCTGGAATACCCGGAGAGCCCCATCATCCTGCTGAGCCAGGACCGGGAGCAGGGCCTGATTCCCACGCGCAACTTCGGCCTGGACCATGCCACCGGCGATATCCTGGGCCGGATCGACGCTGATTCAGTCCTCGAACCGGACTGGGTGGAACAGGTCCAGAAGGCGTTCGCTGAGCAGTCGGTGCACGCGGCCACGGGTCCGGTGGTCTACTACGACATGCCGATGCGCCGCTTCGGCCTCAAGGCAGACGACAAGATGCGCCAGCTGATGCTCAAGCTCGCCAAGCACCAGTACCATTTCCTGTTCGGCTCAAACATGGCCCTGCGCCGTTCCGCCTGGGAAGTCGTCCGCGGCGAGACCTGCCGGGATGAGAAGGACGAGATGCATGAAGATATCGACCTCTCGCTGCATCTGGCCGACCACGAACTCCGGATCCAGTACTGGCCCGCCATGGTTTCCGGGATGTCCGCACGCAGGCTTGAAGATTCGCCCCGCGACTACCGGTACTACGTGACGCGCTTCGACCGCACGTACAAGGCGCACAACGTCAAGAAGATGGCCCTCAAGGCGCCCATGGTGGTGTTCTTCTCGGTCTATTTCCCGGCGAAACTGCTCCGTGCCATCCACACGGTCAACACCGCCCAGCCGGCCCGCCGCGGCGGCCAGTAGCCCCGTACACCCGGCAGATCAGTCCGTCCCCAGCTCCGCGAGCCGGGCGGCATTGCGGCGCACGGCCCGCGAACCCCGCTGCCCCAGGACAACGACGGCGAGCCCCACCAGGATCATGCCCAGGCCGGCATAGGTCCCCGCGGGCAGCGTCTCGGAAAGGAACGCCGCGGCGAGCAGGGCGGCCCCCGGGATCTCCAGCAGGATGATCATGGATACCAGCAGCGGAGTCATGGTGGCCAGCAGGTGGTTGAACACCGTGTGGCCGATCAGCTGGGCGCACACGGTGACGGCCAGGATGCCGAGCCAGCCGGCGGCGTCGAATCCGGCTAGCGGCTGCCCGGATACGAGCGCCAGCCCCGCGACGACGGCGGCGCACATCCCGTAGCAGAGCGTCGTATAGACCCCGGTCCCCATGCTCTGGCGGGCCTTGCCGCCCGCCAGGGTGTAGATACCGGCCAGGGCGCCTCCCGCGACGGCGAGGAGGTCGCCCAGGAGCGCGCCCGGGGAGGTGCCCATGTCGAACCCGGTGATCGCCACAACGCCGCCCACAGCGATGCCCAGGCCAACCAGGACCTGCCAGCGGTGCCGCACACCCCGGAACAGCTGGAAGATAGCGATCCATCCGGACTGGAGGCAGACCAGGGCGGTGGCTGCCGCCACCGACGTCAGCTGCAGGGAGGTGATGAAGCAGGCGAAGTGCAGCGCCAGGGCGACGGCCGCCGCGAGGGACCAGCGGAACTCTTTTCCGGTGATCCCGGCAAACTGGCGGGGTTGCCGGACCAGTACGGGCCCCGCCATCACGGCAGCACCGATCGCATTGCGCCAGAACGCGATGGCCAGGGCGCTGACGGTGGTGGCGCCCAGGGTGGCGGCGATAAGGGGCCCGGAGGAGGCCACTCCCAGCACTCCCACAGCGGCAAGGAAGAAGTTCACGGTCCAACAGTAGTGGGGCCGGGAGGAGGCCACCTGACACACGCGCATCGACTGGCAGGGCATGGGCGACTACGCCAAGCCCAAGTAATGAGACGGTCCCTCTTTCAGCTGCCCGGATTCAGGTCATGCAAAAGGCCCCGTACCGCGTTTCCGCGGTACGGGGCCTTCCCTATGGTGGAGGCACGGGGACTCGAACCCCGAACCCCCTGCTTGCAAAGCAGGTGCGCTACCAATTGCGCCATGCCCCCATAAGAAGCAACCCGACAATCATACCCCTAGTTCGGGAAGCTGCTTCCAGCTCCCGTTCCGGGATTCCGGGCTAGTCAACCGTGTCGGTTGATTCGCTCCAGACTGTTTTCCGGGCTTCGGACTCCTGCACTTTTCTGTAGAGCAGGACGCCTGCGATCGTAGCTGCAACAACCAGCAACGTCTTCACCTGCACCCCGTTCCGGCCCCGGACAAACCCGGACCATCACCAAATCCCTACCGAACCCTGTACAGGTTCCGTGGGCGTACCAGGACTTGAACCTGGGACCTCTTCGTTATCAGCGAAGCGCTCTAACCGCCTGAGCTATACGCCCCGATGCCTCATCGGGCCGAGATATGACTTTACAGCACATCCCGGCCCGATCTCAAATCGAGGCATTTCCCGGGAAAATATCCGGGAAAAGTGCGGGCCTTAGTCGTCTGTAAGCGTGACGCCGATGCCGCCCACCAGTGTGGCGGAGATGTTGTACAGCACGGCTGAGAGCATGGACAGGGCTGTCAGCAGTACCACATTGATCACGGCGAGGATGGTGGCGAAGGACGCAACCTGGCCCAGCGAGGCCACCTTCTTCAGTTCGAAGCCGCCGCCCTCAGAGCCGGCCAGGGTGCCCAGCAGGCTGTCGACCTGATCGAAGATGCCGGTCAGGTCAAGAACCGTCCAGAGCACGATCGCAGCCACCACGGTCACGATGCCCAGGGCAACGGAGAG
This sequence comes from Arthrobacter sp. UYEF20, assembly GCF_040546335.1. Classification (NCBI taxonomy): domain Bacteria; kingdom Bacillati; phylum Actinomycetota; class Actinomycetes; order Micrococcales; family Micrococcaceae; genus Arthrobacter; species Arthrobacter sp. UYEF20. The sequence continues at coordinate 293,677 of NZ_JBEPNP010000001.1, forward strand.
CAGGAAAGCCATTTTCAGCACGGACCACGGGTCCACCTTGCTGACCAGCAGGCGGGCGCGGCGGACCTTTGCCTTGGGGGCCGGCTTGATCAGGCCGGCGTCGTTCTGGCCGGGACGCTGTCCGGGCGCCGTCGGGCGGCCCTGTGCGGGGCGCTCCCCGGGCGCCGTCGGGCGCTGTGCCGTACCGGCGGCTCCGCCCTGCGCGCCGGGGCGCTGCTGGGGACGTGACGGCGCGCTCACGCGCGGTGCGGATGCGGGTTGCCGCATTCCGCCGGGACTGCCGCTGTTCGGCGTGGGATATGAGTCGGGATTACTCACTCGTTACCTCCGGTATTGTCTTCGTCCAGCTCGGCATTGCCTGATGACTCATCTGACTCCGGGGCCGGTGCTGATTCTGCCTCTGCGGACCCGTCGTGCGGTCCGGTATCTTCAGCCAACGTTACGTCATCCGGACCGGATGCCTGACTTTCCTCGTCAGTTTCGAGGCCCCGCTCGCTGTTGCGCGCGACCTCGATGATGCGGTCATTTTTGTCCGGCTTGGCAAAGATCACGCCCATCGTGTCGCGGCCCTTCGCGGGAACACCCGCCACCGAAGAACGCACCACCTTGCCGCCTTCCATGACCACCAGGACCTCATCTTCTTCCTGCACGATCAACGCGCCGACGAGGTGTCCGCGTTCCTCCTGGTACTTGCCGACCTTGATGCCGAGGCCGCCGCGGCCCTGGAGCCGGTACTCCTCCACAGCGGTGCGCTTGGCGTAGCCGCCCTCGGTGACGACGAAGACGAAGGAGCCGTCCGTGACGACGTCGGCCGCGAGCAGCTCGTCATCCTCCCGGAATTTCATGCCGGTAACGCCGGACGTGGCCCGGCCCATCGGCCGCAGGGCTTCATCCGTCGCGGTGAAGCGGATGGACTGGCCCTTGCGGGACACCAGCATCAGGTCATCGGTTTCCGAGACCAGCTGGGCGGAGACGAGCTCGTCGCCCTCGCGGAGGTTGATCGCGATGACGCCGGCGGAACGGTTGGTGTCGTAGTCCTCCAGGCGGGTCTTCTTGACCAGGCCGCGCTTGGTGGCAAGCACCAGGTACGGCGAGTGCTGGTAGTCCCGCAGATCCAGCACCTGGGCGATGTGCTCATCGGGCTGGAAGGCGAGCAGGTTCGCCACGTGCTGGCCCTTGGCGTCACGTCCCGCTTCGACGAGTTCGTAGGCCTTGGCCCGGTAGACGCGTCCCAGGTTGGTGAAGAACAGCAGCCAGTGGTGCGTGGTGGTGACGAAGAAGTGCTCTACGACGTCGTCGCCGCGCAGCTGCGCTCCCTTGATGCCCTTGCCGCCGCGCTGCTGCGAGCGGTAGTTGTCACTGCGGGTGCGCTTGACGTAGCCGCCGCGGGTGATGGTGACGACCATTTCCTCTTCCGGAATCAGGTCTTCCATCGACATGTCGCCGTCGAAGCCCAGCAGGACCTTGGTGCGCCGGTCATCGCCGTGCTTGGCGACGATTTCGCCCAGTTCGGTCCTGATGATCTCGCGTTGCCGCTCCTCGGATGCCAGGATCGAGTTGTACTCGGCGATGAGGGCTTCGAGTTCGGCGTGGCGATCCTGGATTTTCTGGCGTTCCAGGGCTGCCAGCCGGCGGAGCTGCATGTCCAGGATGGCCCGGGCCTGCAGTTCATCGATAGCCAGGAGCTGCATCAGCCCGTCGCGGGCCGCCTCGGTGGTGTTGGACGCACGGATCAAGGCGATGACCTCGTCCAGCGCGTCCAGCGCCTTGAGCAGGGCACGCAGGATGTGCGCTTCTTCCTCGGCCTTGCGGAGGCGGTAGCGGGTCCGGCGCGCAATGACGTCCATCTGGTGGGTGACCCAGTGGCGGATGAAGGCATCGAGGCTCAGCGTGCGGGGCACGCCGTCGACGATTGCCAGCATATTGGCGGCAAAGTTGTCCTGCAGCTGGGTGTGCTTGTAGAGGTTGTTCAGCACCACCTTGGCGACGGCGTCGCGCTTGAGCACGATCACGAGGCGCTGGCCGGTGCGTCCGGAGGTCTCATCGCGGAGGTCCGCGATGCCCGAGATCTTGCCGTCCTTGACGAGCTCGGCAATCTTGATCGCCAGGTTGTCCGGGTTGGCCTGGTAGGGCAGTTCGGTGACCACGAGGCAGGTGCGGCCCTGGAGTTCCTCGACGTTGACGACGGCGCGCATGGTGATGGAGCCGCGGCCCGTCCGGTAGGCATCTTCGATGCCCTTGTGCCCCAGAATCGTGGCGCCGGTCGGGAAGTCGGGACCCTTGATGCGCAGGATCAGCTCCTCGAGCAGCTCTTCGCGGCTGGCGGTCGGGTTGGCCAGGTACCACTGCACGCCGTCGGCCACTTCGCGGAGGTTGTGCGGCGGGATGTTCGTGGCCATGCCGACGGCGATACCCGAGGAGCCGTTGATCAGCAGGTTGGGGAACCGCGCCGGGAGGATCGTCGGTTCCTGGTTCTTGCCGTCATAGTTGTCCTGGAAATCGACGGTTTCCTCATCGATGTCGCGGACCATTTCCATAGCCAGCGGCGCCATCTTGGTTTCCGTGTAACGCGGTGCCGCAGCCCCGTCATTGCCGGGCGAGCCGAAGTTTCCCTGACCGAGGGCCAGCGGGTAGCGCATGGTCCAGTCCTGGATCAGGCGGACCAGCGCATCGTAGATCGCCGTGTCGCCGTGCGGGTGGTACTGGCCCATGACTTCGCCCACCACGCGGGCGCACTTGTTGAAGGAACGTTCCGGGCGGTAGCCGCCGTCGAACATTGCGTAGAGCACGCGGCGGTGGACAGGCTTGAGGCCGTCGCGGACGTCGGGGAGGGCACGGCCCACAATCACGGCCATGGCGTAGTCGAGGTAGGAGCGCTGCATTTCCGTCTGCAGGTCCACCTGTTCCACTCGGTCAGTCAGCACGTCGCTGTCCACAACGGTGCCTTCAAGTGCGGGCTCGCCGGCGGCCGAGCCGGCCGGAACCTCGGGTGTTTCGTCACTCATAGTCTATATTTTCCGTTTCAGGTATATATCAGTCCGGGAATATTTAGGCGCGGGATCCGGCGCTAGATATCGAGGAACCGAACGTCCTTGGCGTTCTGCTGAATGAAGTTCCGGCGGGATTCGACGTCCTCGCCCATCAGGGTGGAGAAGGTCTGGTCCGCGGCCAAGGCATCGTCCATGGTGACCTGCAGCAGGGTGCGGTGGTCCGGATCCATGGTGGTGTCCCAGAGCTCGGTGTAGTCCATTTCGCCGAGGCCCTTGTAACGCTGGATGCCGTTGTCCTTCGGAATGCGGCGACCGGCGGCCTGGCCGGAGAGCAGCCTGGCGTCCCGTTCCCGGTCGCTGTAAACGTAATCGTGCGGGGCGTTGGACCACTTGATCCGGTACAGCGGCGGCTGGGCAAGGTAGACGTAGCCGTTTTCGATCAGCGGGCGCATGTAGCGGAACAGCAGCGTCATCAGCAGCGTGGTGATGTGCTGGCCGTCGACGTCGGCATCGGCCATCAGGACGATCTTGTGATAGCGCAGCTTGCTCAGGTCGAAGTCCTCGCCGATGCCCGTGCCGAACGCCGTGATCATTGACTGGACTTCGGCGTTGCCGAGGGCTTTGTCCAGCCGGGCGCGCTCCACGTTCAGGATCTTTCCGCGCAGCGGAAGGATGGCCTGGGTTTCCGGGTTGCGCCCGCGCTTGGCAGAGCCCCCGGCGGAGTCGCCCTCCACGATGTAGACCTCACACTTTGCCGGGTCCTTGGAGGAGCAGTCCGAGAGCTTTCCGGGCATGCCGAAGGACTCCAGCGGGCTCTTTCGCCGGGCGTTGTCGCGTGCCTTGCGGGCGGCCATCCGGGCCTGGGCGGCGGAAATGGCCTTGCGGATCACGTCGCGGGCCGGACCGGGGTTGCGTTCCAGCCAGTCGCCAAGACCGTCGGTAACAACGCGCTGGACGAAGCCCTTGACCTCCGAGTTGCCGAGCTTGGTTTTGGTCTGGCCCTCGAACTGCGGCTCGGCCAGCTTGACCGAAATGACTGCAGTGAGGCCTTCGCGGATGTCGTCACCGGTGAGGTTGTCGTCCTTTTCCTTGATGATGCTCTTCTCCCGCGCATAGCGGTTGATGAGCGAGGTCATCGCGGCACGGAAACCCTCTTCGTGGGTACCGCCTTCATGGGTGTTGATCGTGTTGGCGTAGGTGTGGACGCTCTCGGAGTATGCGTTGGTCCACTGCATCGCCATTTCCAGCGCGATGTGACGTTCCGTGTCCTCGGTTTCGAAGGCGATGACGTCCTCGTGCACCACGTCCACCTTCTTGCCCGAGTTCAGGTGCTTCACGTAGTCCAGCAGGCCGTCGTCGTACTGGTAGACGACGGTGTGGAATTCCGCGGGGATTTCGCCTTCGGTGGGGACGGTATCCAGATCGAGGTCGCCGTCCTCGGACGGATCCTCTTGGGCGCGACGCTCGTCGGTCAGCGTGATGCGCAGTCCCTTGTTCAGGAAGGCCATCTGCTGGAAGCGGGCCCGCAGCGTCTCGAAGTCGAATTCCGTGCTGTCAAAGATGCTGGCATCCGGGTAGAACGTCTGGGTGGTACCGGTCTCGTCGGTTTTCTCGCCCTGGACCAGGCCGCCCTGCGGTTTGCCGCCGTCGGCGAAGGCCATCCGCCAGACGTGGCCCTGGCGGCGGACCTCGGTGTCGACGCGGCTGGACAACGCGTTGACCACGGAGATGCCGACGCCGTGCAGGCCGCCGGACACGGCGTAGCCGCCGCCGCCGAACTTGCCGCCCGCGTGCAGGATGGTCATGACGACTTCCACCGTGGGCTTGTGCTCGGTGGGGTGCATGTCCACCGGGATCCCGCGGCCGTCGTCGACCACCTTCACGCCGCCGTCGCCCTGCAGAACGATTTCGATGTGGGTGCAGTAGCCTGCCAACGCCTCGTCGACGGAGTTGTCCACCACTTCGTAGACCAGGTGGTGCAGTCCGCGCGGTCCGGTGGACCCGATGTACATGCCGGGACGTTTCCGGACGGCTTCCAGGCCCTCGAGGACCGTAATGTCGCTCGCGCCGTAGCCATGGGGGACCACGGTCTCCGGCGCGACTGCCATCACAACTTCCGCTTGGGGTTCCGCGGCGGGGATATCTGCATTGTCGTTAGCCACAGGCGCTCTCGACTCCTCTGTATTCGTTGAAGGCCGGCCGTTGCCACTCTCCGGAGGAAAGGGCTGTTGCCAACAGGCACGTCACTGATGACACCGGCCGTTCTACTCAAGGATCCGTCCGCCGCACGCTGGTATTTGCGTCGGAAACGGACTCAGTCAACGTTTCACCGGCGCCCAGTTATCTGCCACAATTCTACCGTGCAGGAGAGACTAATCCCGCATCCCAGAGCCCCAAACGGCAAGGAAAGGGCCGCTGGGAGGCCGCTGGCTCCGCCTGCAAGGCTCCAGGGGTCCTGGCCTAGGGTTCCTATACGCCCCCGGGGCGTCGGAGCGCCCTACACGCCGTCCCCGCATTTTTCAAGACTTTTGCAAGGAATGCTTCATATCCAGCGCGCTGGAGGCGCCGCTGCAATTACCCGTAGGTGTCGCGGGGGCCGCGTCCGTTGACCGTCCGGGCGCCTTTCCGCCAGCTCGGAGCCGCCGGTCCCAGCACCTGGATCTTGGTCACGACGCCCTCCCCGAGCTCGGTGCGGAACTTGTCCAGCAGGCTGATGCTGAGCAACCGGAGCTGCGTGGCCCAGGCGGTTGAATCGCACCGCACGTGCAGGGTGGTGTTCTCGAAACTCTCAGGAGTGCAGTGGGCCGAGATTTCGGGTCCCACCAGGGTTCCCCACTGGGCCATCACCGACCCCACCGCCACCGGTGAACTCCAGCCGCGTTCCGCGACGAGACGGCCTACGACTTTCCCCAGGCCGAGGGGGTCGCGGCCCGTGCCGTGGAATTGCCCGAAACCACGGGTTCCACCGGCACTGCGGGCAGGTTTCTGCGGGGCGGTGCCGGGCCGCGGCGGGGCTTTGCGCCGGATTTCCCCCCGCGCCGCGGCAGCGTCACGCATTCTGTTCAGCGCGGACTGGGGTGCGTCGATGTCGTCGGGGTCGCGGCCTGGCTGCAGGCCGCCGTCGGTATCCTTATTCATCGATATTCCGGCGCATCGATTCCTCCCGGGACTACCTGCACCCGCCGTCCGGCCAGTTCCGCGGGAACGTCATCCTCGACGGCGGCCGTCACCAGCACCTGCTCGGCGCCGGATACTATTGCCGCCAGTTTACGCCGCCTCTGAACGTCCAGCTCGGCGAACACGTCGTCCAGGATCAGGATGGGAGCCGAGCCACCGGTGCGGGCATCGTCCAGCATCACGTAGTACGAGGCCAGTCTGAGGGACAGGCACATGGACCAGGTTTCACCGTGCGAGGCATAGCCCTTGGCCGGGGCCTGTCCCAGCACGAGTTCGAGCTCGTCGCGATGCGGCCCGACGAGGGAGATCCCCCGTTCCAGTTCCTTGCGGCGTGACGCTGCGAAGGCCTGGACGTAGCGGTCAGTGAGTTCATCGACGGACAACACGCGCAGATCCTCCACCGCTGCTGCGCCCTCGCCTGCCGTTGCCGGATCGGCAGCCGACGGCGCGGCGCCGTCGTCCTCCAGCACATCCTGCAGCGTCGAACGGTAGATGGCGCCGGCTTCCTTGGACCCGTCCGTGAGCTGGGCATAGGCGCTCTTGAGATGTGGCCGGAGCCGTTCCACGAGTTCAAGCCGTGCGTGCAGCAGCTCGGCCCCGGCCCGCGCCATGTGCTGGTCCCAGACATCCAGCGTTGCCTCATGGCCGGAGGTGAACTTGCCGGCCCGGGAGGATTTCAGCAGCGCATTGCGCTGCTTGAGGACCCGGTCGTAATCACTGCGGGTTGCGGCATGGCGGGGAATGAGGCTGACCAGCAGTTCGTCGAGGAACCGACGCCGGCTGGACGGATCGCCCTTCACCAGGGCCAGGTCCTCCGGTGCGAAGAGCACCGTCTGGCAGATACCGAGGATGTCCCGGGCGCGGACCGGATTGCTGCGGTTGATGCGGGCACGGTTGGCCCGGCTCGCGTTGATTTCGAGTTCGAGCACCGTCGACTGTTCGCCGCGGACCAGTCTGGCGCGGATCAGGGCCCGTTCGGTGCCGAAGCGGAGCAGGGGCGCATCCGAACTGACCCGGTGGGAGCTGAGGCTGGCGAGGTAGCCGACTGCTTCCATCAGGTTGGTCTTGCCAATGCCGTTGGATCCCACGAGAACCGTGACGCCGGGCGCCAGGCTGAGGTCCACCTGGGCGTAACTGCGGAAATCGGTGAGCGAAAGTTGTTCTAGGTACACGCCGGATTCAGGATTTCAGGGCAGGACTATTTTGCCGGACGGGTGGCATGCCCGCCGAACTGGTGGCGCAGCGCGGACACCATCTTCATGGCGGGTGAATTGTCCTCGCGGGAGGAGAACCGGGCAAACAGCGCTGCCGTAATGGCCGGCGCGGGCACGGCGTTGGCGATCGCTTCCTCCACGGTCCAGCGTCCCTCGCCGGAATCCTCGACGTAGTCGTCGATCGATTCCAGTCCTGGATCTTCGTCCAGGGCCTTGACCATGAGATCCAGCAGCCAGGACCGGACAACCGTGCCCTTCTGCCAGGCCCGGAAGGTTCCGGGCAGATCCGTGACGATGTCCTTGGCGGCGAGGAGTTCGTAGCCTTCGGCATAGGCCTGCATCAGGCCGTACTCGATGCCGTTGTGGACCATCTTGGCGTAGTGCCCGGCGCCGACGCCGCCCACGTGGACGAAGCTGTCGGCGCGGTCGCCTTCGGGGCGGAGCGCGTCGAAGACCGGCAGTGCCCGTTCGACGTCGGCGGGGTCGCCGCCGGCCATCAGCCCGTAGCCGTTCTGGAGACCCCAGACTCCGCCGGAGACACCGCAATCGGCAAAGTGGATGCCCTTAGCGGCCAGGGCTGCTCCGTGCTTCTGGTCTTCGGTGTAGCGGGAGTTGCCGCCGTCGATCACGAGGTCGCCGGCGTCGAGCTTGGTTCCGAGTTCGGTGATCACAGCGTCGGTGATATCTCCGGAGGGGACCATTACCCAGATCAGGCGGGGCGCCGGGACGGCGGCAAGGAGTTCGTCCACGCTCGCCACGTCCGCGACGTCCGGGTTCCGGTCAAAGCCGGTGACTTCGATTCCACCCTTGCGCAGCCGTTCGCGCATGTTGAAACCCATTTTTCCAAGGCCGATCAGTCCGATGTGCACGGTATGAACTCTTTTCTGCGTTGGGGTGGGCGGTATGCACCCAACTGACTCGCATTAGTTGTCGTTTTCGCGGTCCAAAGCGACAACAACTGCCAGCTAGTTGGGGAGACGGACGGGCATGACTAGGTAGCGGTAGTCGCCCAGGTCTTCGCCCTCGGCGTCGTGCTGGGCCGTGATCATGGCCGGCTTGGGTGCCGCCGTGAAGGAGAACCGCACGTACTTGGTTTCAATCACGCTCAGACCCTCGACCAGATAGTGCGGGTTGAAGGCGACCGTGATGTCTTCCCCGGTGAGCTGGGCCTCGAGCTCTTCGGAAGCCTGGGCATCCTCGCCGGTGCCGGCATCAAGGTGCAGCTGGCCCTGGGTGAAGGCCAGGCGGACCGGAGTGTTCCGTTCGGCCACGAGCGAGACGCGCCGTACCGCTTCGACGAGCTCCTGGGTCTGCACTGTCGCGTGGATCGGTGTGGAGTCCGGAAAGAGCGAGCGGATCTTGGGGTAGTCGCCGTCGACGAGAAGTGAGGTTGTGGTGCGGCCGCCGCTCTCGAACCCGATGAGCCGACTGTCATCCGCGGCGAGGGCAAGATGGATGTCGCCACTGCCGCCGAGGGTCTTCGCTACTTCATTGAGCGTCTTGGCCTTGACCAGGGCGCTCGTGGAAATCCCGGGCGTAACCGGCTTCCAGGGAACCTCACGCATCGCCAGCCGGTAGCGGTCCGTCGCCAGCAGGGTGATGAGATCGTCCTCGATCTCCATCCGCACGCCGGTGAGAATCGGCAGGGTGTCGTCCTTGCTGGCGGCGATGATCACCTGGGAAACCGCCTGGGCGAAGGAATCCCCTGGGACGGTGCCGCTGATCGGGGGCAATGCAGGCAGCGGCGGGTATTCGGCCTCCGGCATGGTGGCGAGGTGGAAGCTGCTTCGGCGGCACGTGAGCGTGACTTTGTTGCCGTCAGTCTCGACGTCGACGGGGGCTGAGGGGAGGCTGCGGCAGATGTCTGCCAGCAAGCGCCCCGACACCAGGATGGTGCCTTCCGTGGAGATGTCCGCGGGGATTTCGAGCCTGGCGGACGTTTCGTAATCGAAGCTCGAGAGGCTCACGGTACCGGCTTCAGCCTTGAGCAGCAGCCCGGAAAGTACGGGTACCGGCGGCCGCGGAGACAACGACCGGGCGGTCCATGTCACGGCTTCTGCCAGGACGTCCCGTTCGACTCTGAACTTCACGGAAGGGTGCCGCCTTTCATTGCTGCTGTCATCGCTAAATCGCCGGATTGCCGCGGAGTTCGGTCGGGCAACCGAACTCCGGCAGGAAGGGACGTGCCTGCTTCCCGGGGTTCATGGCCCAGCTGGGAACCACAAATTAAGTCCGGGACGGACGCACTGCAGACAGCTTAGCCCCAACCCGTCGGTTCTCCCATCCATGGGTTACATCCGTGTGGTTCGGTCCGGCGGCCCTGGGCCCCGTTTCCGGCACTGGGTTCCGCACTGGTTTCCGGCCGTGGCCGGAACGGGCCGTGGCGGTCTGAGGCGGCGAACAAGAAACTGTTATTTGAGGGAATTTCATTTTCTAGGGATTAGTAGTGTTAATAACTGCTGTGGATACTGTGGATAACCCCGTTTCGCGGTGCGATTCCGCGGTTAAGCCCTGTTCATGGACTGTGGGTGGAGCAGGTTTTAAACAGGGTGTGGATGGGGATAACATTTTTGGCCCTGGTGCCGATCCACAGGCGGCTTAAGGGTTTTAAGCCCATTAAGGGCGGTTGTCCCCTTAACTATCCACAGGGTTGTCCACAGGTGCCTGTTAATAAGGTAGGTGTGCGCGGCCGGACGGTTCAGGAATTGCGCTGCTGCTGCTTGATCCGGTTGGTCAGCTCGGTCACCTGGTTGTAGATCACGCGACGCTCGGCCATCAGTTCGCGGATCTTGCGGTCAGCGTGGATCACCGTGGTGTGGTCGCGGCCTCCCAGCTCCTGGCCGATCTTGGGCAGCGACATGTCCGTGAGCTCGCGGCACAGGTACATGGCGATCTGCCGGGCGGTCACGAGCGTCCTGGTGCGCGACTTGCTGCAAAGCTCCTCCATGCTGAGCTTGAAGTAGTCGGCTGTCTGCGTGAGGATCTGCGCCGAGGTAATTTCCTGGGCTCCGTCGTCGGTGATGAGGTCCTTGAGGACCATCTCGGCCAAGGCCACATCCACCGGCTGGCGGTTCAGGCTGGCGAACGCGGTGACACGGATCAGCGCACCCTCGAGTTCGCGGATGTTGCTGGAGATCTTGGACGCGATGTACTCCAGGGCATCGTCCGGGGCAGAAAGACCCTCGCTGAGGGCCTTCTTCCGGAGGATGGCAATACGGGTTTCGAGTTCCGGCGGCTGGATGTCGGTCAGCAGGCCCCACTCGAAACGTGACTTCATGCGGTCCTCGAAGCCCGCGAGCAGCTTGGGCGGCTGATCGGAGGTGATGACCACCTGTTTGTTGTTGTTGTGCAGCGCGTTGAACGTGTGGAAGAACTCCTCCAGCGTCCGGTCCTTGCCGGCCAGGAACTGGATGTCATCGATCAGCAGCACATCGACGTTGCGGTAGGTGGTCTTGAAGCTGGTGCCCTCATCGTCGCGGATGGAGTTGATGAAGTCGTTGGTGAATTCCTCGGAATTCACATACCGGACCCGGATGCCGCTGTAGAGCCTGCGGGCGTAGTGGCCGATCGCGTGCAACAGGTGGGTCTTGCCCAGTCCGGAGTCGCCGTAGATGAACAGCGGGTTGTAGGCCTTGGCCGGCGCTTCTGCCACGGCGACGGCGGCGGCGTGGGCGAAGCGGTTGGAAGAACCGATCACGAAGGTATCGAAGACGTACTTCGGATTGAGGCGGCCAAATTCGTGGGAAGTGCTCGGCAGCATCGGCTGCGGCTTCAGCTCCACGGCCGCGTCCGCTGCCAGGGCCAGTTCGACGACGGGCTCCGGCTCGGTGTGCAGCGGGACCAGATCGGTGTCGACGTCGATGGCGCAGCGGATTTCGTCGGAGAAGACGTTGCGGAGCGCATCGTCGAGAGCTTCCTTGACCTGGGTCTGCAGGACCTCACGGGTGAGCTCGTTGGGCACCGCCACCAGGAGGGTCGAACCGATCAGCCCTTGCGCCTGAGCGAGGATGACAAAGCCGCGCTGCCTTGGTGTTACACGGTGGTCGTTCTCGAGAAGGCTCACTACCCTCCGCCAGGAACTTCCGACAGTGTTGGCTTGGTTGGCTTCGTCTACTGTCATCAATCAGTTCCTCAAACTTGCTTGCCTGCATTAGCTGCAGCCACAAGACCCGAACCAGTGCGCTGGGCCCGGCTTAATCCACAGGGTTATGCACAGTCCGTGGATAATTGGCTACTGAGCCACTCTAGGGGATGAAAAACCTAGAAGATAGCTAGGGTCTGTCCTGTGGATAATCACACCGTTGTAGTTCGAAAACCGGGGCCGTGACCCACTTCATCCACAGGTGTGGACGTGAGTTAGCCACAGCTGGGGAAAGGTTGCGGGCCGTCCCCCGGTTTGACTCCGGGTGCCGTCAAGCCCTAACGTTGTGACGTCCCATGTGTACGCTTTTTGACCTCAGTTGAATCTCTCCCCGACGCTCCGCGTCTTGCGAGTCGAGGGAAGCGGCACATACAAAACTTAGCGTCGACCAGTTCTTCCCCTTGATCGGGTGGGCGCACCTTTGATCCACTGGAGTAACTAACGTGAGCAAGCGGACTTTTCAGCCGAATAACCGCCGTCGAGCCAAGAAGCACGGCTTCCGCCTTCGTATGCGTACCCGTGCCGGCCGTGCCATCCTGGCAGCCCGTCGTGGCAAGGGTCGCACCGAGCTGTCGGCCTAAATACCTGACTCGTCGGTCCACATCCCTGTGCGAGTTTAACGGTGCTAGCCACCCGGAACCGTCTGAGGACATCAACCGATTTTTCAACAACTGTACGTTCCGGTGTCCGCAATGGACGCCGGAACGTAGTGTTATATACGGCAGCTCTCGCTGCCGATGAACCAAGCCGGATCGGATTCATCGTTTCCAAGAGTGTCGGGAACGCTGTTGTCAGGAACCTCGTTAAGAGGAGACTGAGAGAAGCCGGCGCATTGTCGTTGCAGAAATACGGCAGCGGGTTTGCCATCGTGGTCCGGGCCCTGCCCGCCGCGGCGGCTGCCAGCTGGGACCAACTGCTCTCCGACTATGACGCCGCTTTGGAGACAACAATGAAACGGCTGGGCAACCGCCTTCCACAGGCTGCTTCATCAGTTTCTTACGAGACAACACAGGAAGGGACCCCGCGTGCGTAACTCAACTGCCGCCGTCGTCCCTGATCCGAAGCATGCTCCGAAATCCGCTCTGAGTCGTTTGGGCGCTGCGGTCTGGAACCTGCCCCGCAATATCCTCATCGTGCTGCTGATCGCCTACCGCAAAGTGTTCTCGCCGCTTTACGGCCAGGTCTGCCGCTTCTTCCCCAGCTGCTCGGCCTACGCTCTCGAGGCGATCACCGTCCACGGTGCCGTCAAGGGAAGCTGGCTTGCTGCCAGGCGCCTCGGGCGCTGCCATCCATGGAACGCCGGTGGTGTGGACCACGTCCCCGCCGGTCACCGGGAATGGCCTGAAAACCAGACCCCCACAATTGTTGTGCTGAACAATCCGGACAAGTACCTGGCTGCTCAGACTGATGGAGAAGGCCGCCTTGCGGCCTAACGAATAGGGATATCGTATGGACATCTTTGGAACAATCATGGCCCCGTTCAAGTGGCTGGTTTCAGTCATCATGGTCGGGTTCCATGACGGACTCAGCGTCATCGGCCTGCCGGCCGCGAACGGCTGGACCTGGACACTCTCCATCATCGGGCTGGTGCTGGTCATCCGCGCCGCCCTGATTCCCGTCTTCGTCAAGCAGATCAAGGCCCAGCGAGGCATGCAGCTCCTGCAGCCCGACCTGAAGAAGATGCAGGACAAGTACAAGGGCAAGTCCGACCAGCTGTCCCGCCAGGCCATGGCGCAGGAACAGATGGCCCTGTACAAGAAGCACGGCACCAACCCGTTCTCGGCGTGCCTGCCGATGCTGATCCAGATGCCGTTCTTCTTCGCCCTGTTCCAGGTCCTCTCCGGCATCAGCACTGCCAAGGCGGGCGGCCAGGGCATCGGTGCCATGAGCGTCGAGCAGGTCAGGCAGTTCGATGAATCGAGCATCTTCGGCGCCCCGCTTTCGGCGTCGCTGCTTCACGGCAGCACCGCAGGCGGCGAGGTTGCCGTGTGGATCCTGTCGATCGTGATGATCCTCGCCATGACGGCGTCGCAGTTCATCACGCAGAAGCAGATCATGGCCAAAAACATGTCGGAAGAGGCCATGGCCAGCCCGTTCATGAAGCAGCAGAAGATGATGCTCTACATCCTGCCGCTCGTGTTCGGTGTGGGTGGCATCAACTTCCCCATCGGTGTCCTGATCTACTGGACCACCACGAACCTCTGGACCATGGGACAGCAGTTCTTCGTGATCCGCCGCATGCCGACGCCGGGGTCCCCCGCAGCCAAGGCCCTGGCCGAACGCCGGGCCGCCCGGGGCCTGCCGGCCCTGCCCCTGATGGGCGCGAAGAAAGCCGACGCGGAGGCAGCGGAGGCCGCCGCCGCCGCGGTCATCGAGGCCAGGGCCCAGCGCGTCCAGCCGCAACGTAAAAACAGGAAGAGGAAGTAATGTCCGCCGAGAGCACCGAACACGCTATTTCCACCGAGGGTATCGAGGACCAGGACGAGTCCCAGCAGGAAATCCTGGACTCGGAGGGGAACCCGGAGAAAGGCGTTTCCGCCAGCCGCCTGGAAGAAGAAGGCGACGTGGCAGCGGACTACCTCGAGGAACTGCTGGACATTGCCGACATCGACGGCGACATTGACATTGAGATCCGCAACGGCCGTACCTATATCTCGATCGTCGCCGAGGAAGAATCGGCGGGTCTGGAGAACCTAGTAGGTCGGGAGGGTGAAGTCCTCGAAGCCCTTCAGGAACTGACGCGGCTGGCCGTCCTGTCGGCGACGGAGAACCGCTCCCGCCTGGTCCTGGACATCAACGGTTACCGCTCTGAGCGTGCCGGCGAACTGCAGAAGATCGCGGAGGACGCCGTCGTATCTGTCAAGGAGTCCGGAGAGGCCGTGGCCCTGGCACCGATGAGCGCCTACGAGCGCAAGATCGTGCACGACGCCGTCGCTGACCTTGGACTCGTCAGCGAGTCCGAAGGCGAAGGTGCCGACCGGCACATCGTCGTTTCCGCAGACTGAATCCGCCGGATAGCTTGATGGTTGAAATTACCGCGGACGAACTCAAGGCCGCACAGTCCATCTTCGGTGACCGGCTGGACCTGGCGAAGCGCTATGTGGAACACCTGGCCACTTCCGGCACTGAGCGCGGCCTGATCGGACCGCGCGAAGTGCCGCGGCTGTGGAGCCGGCACGTGCTGAACTGTGCTGTTATCGAGAGCCAGATTGCCCAGGGCGCCCACGTGGCCGACGTCGGAAGTGGGGCAGGACTGCCCGGCCTGTGCCTGGCGATTGCCCGGCCGGACCTCGAACTGACACTGATCGAGCCGCTTGAGCGGCGCGTCATCTGGCTTCAGGAAGTCGTCGATGACCTGGGCCTGGAAAATGTCACGATCATGCGCACCCGGGCAGAACTCGCCGTGGGTATGGTGGATGCCGACGTCGTCACTGCCCGCGCCGTTTCCGCGCTGAGCAATCTCGCAGGACTGACCATTCCGCTGCTGGCCGGCAAGGGCGAAGTGGTCGCCATCAAGGGACGCAGCGCCGGCGAGGAAATTGAGAAGGCCGCCAAGCTGATCCGTAAGCTGGGCGGTACCCAGACTTCAATAGTGGTGGTGGGTGAGGACTTCCTTGAGGAACCCACAACCGTCGTCCGAATCGTTGTGAATAAGCCTCAAAAGATTGCCTAGCATCAGCCCGGTGCCCTGAGAGTTCAAGGCGAAGAGGTTAGGCTAGTAACCGGCAGCAAAAGCCGAATGAGAGTGAGTGTGTCACAGTGACAAGTAGCGAAGCCTCCACGCAGCGGATCCCCCCGTTTGTGTCTCTGGGGTCCGCACGGTCCTTTGTTGCGCCCACCGCCGCTCGGGTCTTCTCCGGAAATCACCTGGCTACGGTTGCCATGAACACCGGGATGGCGAGCGTTTCACGTGAAACCACCGTTTCCGTCAGCGGCAACGTGCTGGACTCCATCGATGATTCCAGTCCGATCGCCCGCGAACTCGCGCACGAAAACAAGCGCCGTGAACGCCTGCTGGGCCGCGAACTGCCGAAACCGGAGAAGACCAGAATCTTCACCGTCTCGAACCAGAAGGGCGGCGTGGGCAAGACGACCACCACGGTCAACATTGCTGCCGCACTGGCCGCTGCAGGCCTGAATGTGCTCGTGATCGACATCGATCCGCAGGGAAATGCCTCGACAGCCCTTGGCGTAGAACACCACGCCGACGTCGACAGCATCTATGACGTGCTGATCAATGATCTCCCGATGCAGGATGTTGTGGCTCCGTGCCCGGATATCGCCAATTTGATCTGTGCCCCGGCCACAATCCACCTGGCCGGCGCCGAAATCGAACTGGTCAGCCTCGTGGCCCGTGAGCAGCGGCTTCGCCGCGCCATCGACGTATACGCCAAGGAACGCGCCAAGAACGGCGAGGAACGCCTCGACTACATCTTCATCGACTGCCCACCGAGCCTGGGCCTGCTGACGGTCAACGCGTTCTGTGCAGCCAACGAGGTGCTCATCCCGATTCAGTGTGAGTACTACGCGCTGGAAGGTCTCAGTCAGCTCCTGAAGAACATCGAAATGATCCAGAAGCACCTGAACGCGGATCTGGTTGTTTCCACCATCCTTCTGACCATGTACGACGGCCGCACAAACCTCGCCGCACAGGTGGCCGCCGAAGTGCGCGAGCACTTTCCGGAACAGGTGCTCGGAGCCGTTGTCCCCCGCTCCGTCCGCATCTCTGAAGCACCCAGCTACCAGCAGACAGTGATGACGTATGACCCGTCGTCGAGTGGCGCGCTATCCTATCTGGAAGCCGCGGCGGAAATCGCTGAACGCTAGAATCTGTTCAAGAATTGCACTAACCAGAGCCCGGCGACGCCCGGCTCTTCCAATGGAGGGATGTAGGCATGAGCGATAAGCGACGCGGCCTTGGCCGTGGACTTGGGGCACTCATTCCAAGTTCCGCCTCGGTTAACGGTTCCGGAAACGGTTCAGCGCCGTCCCGTCCTGTGGATCTGTTCTTCCCTGAAGCCCGGAAGCGGGATGCTGCTCCGGAGGCAGTTGCAGCCGAAGGGAATGATACCGGCATTGCGGCGGATGCCGCAGCAGCGTCACGAATCCTGCCCGCGACGTCGGCGGCTGGGGCCGAAGGCGAAGTAGCCGCCTCGACTGGTGACGCCCTGGCTGATGACGCGCTGGCTGGTGACGCCCTGGCCAAGAAGGCGCCGGCACGTTCCGCCGAAAAGACTGCGCCAAAGGTTGCCGCTGAAGGTTCTGCCGCTCAAGCTTCGAACGCTTTCGATGGATCCGACACTGGCTCGGACTCCGGCGTTGAGCTGGTCGAAGTACCTGGCGTCCGCTTCGCGGAAATTCCGGTCACCGATATCCACCCCAACCGCAAACAGCCTCGTTCTGTCTTCGATGAGGACGACATGGCGGAGCTTGTTCACTCTGTGCGGGAAATCGGCGTCCTGCAGCCAATTGTGGTCCGCACTTCAACCGAAAAGGGTGGTGAGCCCTACGAACTGGTCATGGGTGAACGCCGTTGGAGGGCAGTACAGGCCGCAGGGCTGGAAACCATCCCGGCAATTATCCGTGACACCACGGATGATGACCTGCTTCGTGACGCCCTGTTGGAGAACCTCCACCGCAGCCAGCTAAACCCCCTCGAAGAAGCGGCCGCATACCAGCAGCTCCTGGAAGACTTTGGCACTACCCATGAGCAGTTGGCGGACCGCATCGGTCGTTCACGTCCGCAGGTGTCTAACACGCTCCGGTTGTTGAAGCTTCCGCCGCTTGTCCAGCGTCGCGTGGCGGCAAGTGTTATCTCTGCAGGCCACGCCCGGGCCCTGCTGGCACTCCCCGACGCTGCTGCGATGGAGCGCCTGGCGCAGAAGATCGTGTCCGAGGGGATGTCGGTCCGAGCCACTGAAGAGGCCGTGACGCTGTACCAGAGCCCCGCAGCCAACGCGAAGAACAACATCCCCCGTCCGGGGGCCCGGCACGAGCGCCTGGACTACCTTGCCTCGTCCTTGTCGGACCGCCTCGACACCAATGTCAAGATCTCCCTGGGTGCACGAAAAGGCCGTGTCAGCATCGAATTCGCCAGTGTCGAGGACCTCAACCGGATCATGGACGTTCTGACTCCGGGGGCGTCCAGCTAGCCTGGAATATTCTTCACCTTTCCAAAGGGACCATGTTTCACGTGAAACATGATCCCTTTGTCGCAGCCGGTGCATGCAGCCGTAGGGTTTGATAGCTGCTGTTCCCACGCTCGGTTGAGGCTGCGTTCGTTGACCCGGCTAGGGCGGGTTAGCGGTAACTGGGGGAACTACATTCGAGGCCGGATACGCGGCAACGATAGCGGATCAGTTCTCTTTGAAGTTCTCGTTGACACTCCGACTCGGAGGTGTGCACTCAGACCGTGGCTGGGAAACAACGGATCCGATGAAGGCGGTCAACTGGCCCGACGGAGACGCAGGCGACATGCAGGACGGGGCACTGTTTCACGTGAAACAAAACCGCGCGCAGTGGTCTTTTGGCAGTACCCCATACCGGAGCAGGACTCGAGCGCACGGACAATGACGGCGGCCGGCTCGGAAATGTGATGCCCGGTTCTGTAGCCCCGCGTCTGCCCGGACACTCTGGGCGGTCAGAACGCGACGGTTGAAGTGGAGGGCCACGATCTGAATACCCAAATGTCGGCTTCCGCAGCCTGGACATGAGTCGCCCCTAGGGCGGTGCAATGTTCACTGTCATAGACCCTGGGGTGGCGGGGATCAGAATCGTTGCCTTGGCCGATTGGTTGGTTAGATCGCCAACGTGTGGCCGTTGAAACATGCTCCCATGTTTCACGTGAAACAGAGGTGGTGGCCGCCCGCTGCCGGGAGGAAACGTCGGCTTGCCCGCCCGCGGTTGAATCGCGTCGGCGGCCCCAGGTGGGGAACCCTGAGGGCCCAGGAGGCATTGATCGACCCGGGGTGTTGTCGGCGCCCCAGCGGAGCGACGCGGTCATTGGGCTACCTGAGGCGCGCGTCGCCGGGCATCGCGGCGATCTTTGTATGGCATGTGGCCAGCATCCGGGCGACTTCGTCGAACTGGGTGTCCACGTACCCGCATCGGGCAGGGCTGAGACGATGCGGAGGATCGAGGCGACCATCTCCCGGGATCCTTTCGCGCGATGGAGAGCGCCTTGCGCATGAAATCAACCCGGCAGAGCTGCCAGGCTGTGTCCGGGAACGCCGTCCAGATGGTCTTCTTCAGCCCCGCGGGGCATCGGGGATGAAAAAGCTTCACGCCGGCCGGCCCGCGGGCATTCAGCGACCGCAGGAATGCGGTCCAGAACGTTTCGTTTTCGCCGTCGCCGACGTCGAAGCCAAGCACTTCCCGCCGCCCGTCGGCGGCCACACCGAAGGCGACCATGATCGCCTGGGACACGACCCGGGGCCGACGCGGGCCTTGCGTCAGGTGGCGTCTAGGAACACATAGGGGTACTCCATGGCCGAGAGTCGCGGTCCTGGGCGGTCCTGGAACGCGCCGCTTCGTGGTCCAGGTCCTCGCAAATCCGGGAAGCTTCGGACTTGGAGATCCCGGTATCGGCCCCGTGGGCCTCGACCGGACCGTCGACTTTTGCGGGTGGAGACTCCACGCAGGTAGGCCTCCATCACGACCGCGTAGAGGGCCTGGTCCACTCGGCGGCGCCCCTTCAGCAGGGTCGGGGAGAACGATCCGTTCCGCGGCTTCGGGCTCTTCAGATTCAAATCGCCCGCGTTAGTCGCCAGTTTCATGGCTGGCTGCCGTTGCGGTCGGTGGTGCGTTCCCCCGTCCGCTCGAACGGGGCGGCGCCGGTGAACGCGGTCGCGTACGCCTCGATGAGCTGGGTGTACGGCGATTCGGTGGCGGCACGGATCCGTTCGGAGACCTCGGTGAATATCAGTTGGCCAAGCAGGACGAGCAGCACGTTGCCCAGGCAATGACCAACCGCGAAAAATACACCACCCCGCGGGACGAAACCCGTGAGCCCACGGTGCGTAGTTTTCGAGATCAATATGCGGACAGGACATGAGCGCCTTGGTGCGATGCCAACAATGAAGCAAGCGGATGTCATGGAGCGACGGAGCGAGTAGCAATTGTGGGCGAGCTGCGGGCCAGATCTGTGAGCCAGTGCCAGCTGGTGCCAGAGCTGGTGGGCGTAACCGCTCCCCAGATGGAGGCGTGCATCCAGTGGGGTGACTAGCCGAGACCAGCTATCGAAACTCACTTCTGTCCCGCATCGGATCGAGTCTGCCAGGCCGGCCGTAGCTGAGAGATGAGTAGCTGCTCAGGGGTCCGGCCTCCTTTCGGACAGGCCATTGGAAAGTGGCAGGTGAATACAATAGCTTCCTAGCGCGCTGCTCCGGCTTCCGAAACGGTCGCCGCCGCCGAGCTCGTAAGTTGACGTCGAGTCGGTGGTGCCTGGCGGACGCCTGAACGCTTGCGAGCCGGGTTCCCCCGGACTGCATTCTTGCCGCGTTACTGAGTGAATGTGTCCCCCATCGGGCGGACGCCCTGACACGCCAAGGAACATGCAGGCGACTTCCGAAGCTCCGGACCTAATATCAACAGGTCCGTAGCCGTGGATATCGCGGTGGATATTCCTGTGGATAACTTTGTGGATTAGTCGGGACGAAAGCGAAAGTTGAGTGGGTACCCGCTGACCCCGGGTCGCTGCCTGCCCTCGCCATTCTCAGGTCTGCCGTTCTGGCCCTTCGCTGTTTCACGTGAAACATTCTCAGCCTTGCCAGAGATGAGTGGATGCACACCCGGGCCCACCAACAAAATCCCTAGAAACCGGTTAATTTTGAACCGATCTAGCGCTCTCCGGTGGGTCAACTAGCGAGGGAAATCGTCAGTTCCAGACGCAGGTGCCGACCTCGTGCGGTCCGCCCAACTGCCGTCAACCACTCTGCTGCCAGCGACTCTCCCACGAGGAGTGTAGTCGGCCATGTTTTGAGCTGTGAGAAATCACTCATAGCCTGTGGACAACAGTGTGTATAACTTCTGTGGAAAACTTGTCAGTCCGCTGTATCTGTCACCGTGAACGCAAGGTTTCCGGCTCTGACGGGACTGAGGCGTGGCAACGGAAACCCTCGTTTCGGGCTTCCCAAGTGCAGGCGCTAGCAGTGTAGTTCCAGTTATGGCTTTCTTCATCGTCCACTATACGACCACCGTCTGTCGTCTCTCGGTGACTGATAGTGGAAAACCATGGTGCCCTGTAGTAGTCCGTGACCTGGCCTCTCCATCACCACGTCTGGAGGCTTGCCTCATGCTGGACTATCTGCTCATCGTGGAGCACGAATGTAGGACTGTAAGGCTCACCCTGCAGAGCCCGATAGAGCCTGCAGGAGAGCTAGCTGCTGAGATATTTTCTGCGAGCCGGCCATGGTCTGGGTCTCGGATCCCACTATTGGCTCAGCTGCTCCTCCCCGCAATGTGACGGGTCCGGTTCGACATAGTGCTAACTGTGAAGACGCGAGCGGCAGGAGTCGCCGTGCGCGCACGGGGCCCGGGTTGTACTGGCCGGCCGTGCCAAGCGGACAGCACCTTCCGCCAAAACAGGTCCCTGGCCCCTGTTGGAGCTCTGCACCGGCGACGTGTGTTCCGCAGGTTCCCAGGCGTCTTCTGTACCAAGGGTCATCGGATCCGTTCCGGTGCTCACGGATCCCGCCAGCCCAAGTCTGTGCACGCCGCAACGGCCTGCATGCTTCAGGCTCTCCCGAAATCGGGCGGGTGGTGGATCAACGGCGTTCCCCGGGACCCCTGTCGTCGCCTTCCGTAGGCGCAGGCGGAGGCTCGTGGTCCGTGAGCTTCCGCAATCAGGTGACGGAGGCAAATCAATAGTCCGAAAATCACATTCTCAGCCCGGAACGGGCGTCCGGCAAGGACGCATTGGCTAGTGGGCAATTTCGTTAGTTCGTCGGGGGTCAGGGGCAGGCGGTGGGGTCGTTGAGGTAGGGGCCGCAGGCCGTGTCGCGCCAGGACATCACCGGCGGCGGTTTCAAGTACCTCGACCGGCCGGCGGGGTCGACCGGAATACGCCACCGGACTCAACCACTGGCTGCCACGCCTGAGCAGTCACGAGTACGCACGGCAGCCTGACCCCGACGACTTAAGCGAAAATGAACACCGGACCGGGCATGCCCCGCGCCGGGGTCGGCGGATGGCCATATTCCGGTTATGCCCCGTCCCGGGCGCGAATACTGGGCATGTCCTCCTGGGCGCGAAGACTGGGCCTCAACCCCCTAAGAACTATCGAAAATGACCACTAGCTTTGTGTCCTTGCCGGACGCCGGTTCCGGGTTGAAAATGTTCTTTTCGGACTGGCAGCAGGATGTTGGCTCCGAGCCCGGGCTGCGGCAGAAAGGATTCGCCGAGGTATTGGCCCGGAATCAAATCCCGCATTACCGCTCCACTGCCGGCTCCAGACACCACAGCCGTCCGCTCCATGTTTCACGTGAAACCGCCTGGGGCAGTTTTTGGTTGTTCAGCTTGACTCCCGTGCGGACCGCAACACGGTGCCTCCCGGTTGCTTTGACTCCTCCGCCAGTGCGTGGCCTGCAGGCCGTGCCGAAGGCAGGCGGTTGGCGAATGCGGAAGGGATGAAGGGAGAGAGATTCCTCGCCCCCGGTACTGGGGATGAACCTCGATGGTGGAGTAGCTGCAGTCCCACGTGGAGCCACTAATGATCACCTGCGAGGTTGAGTTCCGGATCTACACATTGATGTCGGTGGCCCGTATGCCGTCATCCGCCCTTCGGATTATCCGAGAGTTCCATATTGGGTATTCCTCCTCTGGATCTCAGGGTGCATTGCTCGTCAACATCGCTGCCGAAGGAGCCCTTCCGCGGTCCTGTTCGCCAGACGTCCTGTCCCCCGGTGGCCGGGCGCGATGTTTCACGTGAAACAAGACAGGACGTCGCGCAGAGCCAAATATGGGAAATTGATGGAAACCGAACCCAAGATCTTCCGGCCTTCCATCATTGCTGCCGTGTCTTGCGTTCAAAGGTTCCTGTCCCAGCCCTGCTCCGTGTCAATGTTTCACGTGAAACGATTCCCGGTAATGGTTGGGCGTCGCTCGTTGTGGCCGCCTTCGTTTCGAAACGGTGCTGCCTCGGTCAAGATTTGATTCCTATCAGGCACCGGGTCACTGCGATTTAGAAGGCTATCTGTCACCGTCGGATCCGTCACCGTCCGACGCGGCTGAGTTGCCTTTCGAACCAGATCCTCCGACTGTGCGTCCGGGTGGTTTCCCGGATGAAACGAAAGGTCAGCAGATCTGTAATGCGTGTTTCACGTGAATCCCCCGCATGTACGGACCGCAAAGCTGAGATGAGGAGGGGTGAATCCATCGCGTCCGCGCCCGGCCGAAGTGCTGCTGCCCATGAGTCTCTCGTTAGACAACAAATTGGTCCCCGCCGCGGGTTCGACCCTAAGAACTTGTCCAAAAGAACACTTTCAGCCCGGAACGGTGGTCCTACAAGGGACACATTGGCTAGTGGGAATCTTCGTGAGTTCGTCTGGGGTCAGGTCCAGGCGCTGGGGTCGGTGGGGTAGAGGCCGCAGGCGGTGGCGCGCCAGGCCCTCCCCGGCGGCGGTTTCAAGGGCCTCGACCAGCCGGCCGGGTCGACCGGAATACGCCACCGGCCTCAACGATTAGCTGCCACGCCTGAGCAGGTTTGAGCATGCACCCGGCAGCCTGACCCCGACGGCCGAAGGAAAGTGACCACCGGTCAGAACATGCCCCGTGCCGGGGCCAGCCGATGGACATATTCGGGCCATGCCCTGTCCCGAGCACGTAGACTGGACATGTCCTCCCGGGCGAAGATTGGGCCTCAACCCCCGACGAACAAACGAAAATGACCTCTAGGCCCCGCACACTTAGTTTGGGGCTGCCGCTAGCCGTCGATGTTTCACGTGAAACAGAGGACTTCGCAAAGGGCAGGCGGTTTGAGTGAGCCCTCTCCCCTCCCCGGGTCAAGGGAAAAAGCTCAGTCAAGCACGGATCATCCACGGAATTCCCGGCAGTCTTTCAACCTAGATCAACTGCAGGAAATCTCGCCGGCGTGACCCGTGGTATCCCCGAGCCCGCGTCGCCGGGGACCCGGACCCGCGTGTCGCAGGCTATCCCCGAGACCCCTTACGCCTACGCGCTGGCTCGTAAACGGGAATCTGGGAGCACAAAACGGAGGCCCCACTTCCAGGAAGTGGGGCCTCCGAGGCTTGCCGTGATTGCTTACGGCGCCGACTGAAGGACTAGGACAGAACGTCCGCGAATTCCTTTTCGAAATACTGCTTGGGCCGGGCACCGATGACGGTGCTCTTGACCTCGCCGCCTTGGAACAGGTAAACCGCCGGGATGGATGTGATGCCGTACTCCGCAGCGATGCCCGGGTTGTCGTCCACATTGACCTTGACGACATTTACTTTCTCGCTGTACTCAACCGAGATCTCGTCGAGGATCGGTCCCAGCTTGCGGCAGGGTCCGCACCATTCGGCCCAGAAATCCACAATGACGGGCTTATCAGCGGCCAGCACATCAGTGCTGAAGCTGGCGTCTGTTACATCTTTTGCGTTGCTCATAACCTTGTCTCTCTCTTCAGTTGGTTGCTGCGCGCCGTTTAGGCGTGGAAATCGGCGAGATAGTGTTCGACGTCGAGGGCGGCCACACAGCCCGAACCTGACGCCGTGATGGCCTGGCGGTAGGTGGGATCAATGACATCGCCGGCTGCGAAGACACCCCTCAGGCTGGTCTTCGAGGTACGTCCCTCGACTGAAATGGTTCCCTCGGGAGTGAGATCCAGCTTGCCCTTGACGAGATCCGTCCGCGGATCGTTGCCGATTGCTACGAAAACGCCTGTAACGGCCAGTTCGGTTTCGGTGCCGTCGACGAGGTTCTTCAACCGCAGCGCGGTGACTTTGTCCTGGCCCAGGACGTCTTCCACTCCCGTGTTCCAGACGAACTTGATCTTGTCGTGGGCCAGTGCACGGTCGGCCATGATCTTGGAGGCACGGAGGGCATCGCGGCGGTGCACCACGGTGACGGACTTCGCGAATTTCGTGAGGAACAGCGCCTCCTCCATTGCGGAGTCACCGCCACCGATCACGGCAATGTCCTGATTCTTGAAGAAGAAACCGTCGCAGGTTGCACACCAGCTGACACCGTGGCCTGAAAGGCGCTTCTCATTCGGCAACCCCAGCTCGCGGTAGGCCGAACCGGTGGAAAGAATGATAGACCGTGCCTGGAAGGTCTCCCCCGTTCCGATGGTCACGGTCTTGATGTCGCCGTCGAGGTCCAGTTCGGTGACGTCTTCAAACTGGATTTCCGTGCCGAATCGGGCAGCCTGCTTCTCGAAGTTTTCCATCAGGTCCGGGCCCATGATGCCGTCGGGGAATCCCGGGTAGTTCTCGACGTCGGTGGTGTTCATGAGCTCGCCGCCGGCGGTCACCGAACCTGCGAGCATTAGCGGCTTGAGGTTGGCGCGCGCCGTGTACACCGCGGCGGTGTAGCCCGCGGGTCCCGAGCCGACGATGATGACATCACGTACTTCGGACGCGGTGTTTTCTGCGTTGCTCACTGAACGGTGAACCTCTTCCTTTGTCGATGCGCCCGCCTGGGTGGCCGGCCACATGGCACAACTACTACTTGGTGCTGAATATTCCGATGGAACCAGGTGGCGTGCGCGCCGGATTACGGGCTTGGGTTACTGGACCTTGATCTCGGCCAGGCGCAGACCAAAACCGTAGCGGGTCTTGGGTGCTGCAAGCTTGGGTAGCGTCTTGATGGACACGATCACATACTGTGCGGTGACCGGCTTCTGCAGGGAGATGGTGAGGTCCGGCGACGTGAAGCTGTTACTCCCGACCTGCTTGGCTCCGTCCAAGGAAGGGCGGTCGTTGGTGAACACGCTAATGTTTCCGCCGGAGGCGCCCAATTGGCTCAACGTTACCGAGGAAACCTCGGACGGCCCCTTGAGCTTGACAGCCAGCGGAACCTCGCTGGCAAGACCGCCCCAGTCGTCCGTGGCGAACTCCATGTCGGACCAGAAGCTGGCGCCGTTTCCGTCAAAGGTCTTGGACAGATCCGCATCATACGTTCCTGCGAAGTCGAAGTTGCCGATCCGGGTGACGCTTTCGATTGCCGGCGGCCCGGCCACGGGCGCAGAACTGGAGCTCTGCGAAGGCTTTCCGGAGCTTGCGCCCGGAGTGCTCGCCGAGGAGCTGCTACCCGCGGCGGGCGGCGGGCTGCTCTTAAAGAGGCTTCCAAGGTTCGTTACGGCAAAGATCAGTCCGACCACCAGGACGGCCGCCAGCACGCCACCTACGAGCCAGCGCATGGAACGGGGTTCGCGCTGCGGCCTTTCATCCTCTGCGTAGTAGTCCTCATCCGGCTCGGCGTCGGTATTCCGCGCCGCGGCGGGAAAAGTGCGCGGAGTGCGGTCCTTCTCCGGGGCAAGCTGCCCGGCCCCGGCAGCAATCCCGGCCCCGGCAGCAGTCGCAGCGGTGGCGGGGTAAACCGGTTGGGAGGCGTGATCTTGTTCAGCCGGACCCGCGTAGCCGTAATCGTCGTCGGACCACAAGGACACCTTGGGATTCCCGGCCGGAGACGCCGGCGTGGAGTCAGCTTGACCGGCCGGTACGCCCGGCTGCACGGTGGTCGGCTGGGCGGCGCCCGCCTCCTGAACGGGCTGGGGTGCCGTCGTGTGCGGGGTCGTCTCCTGCGGCGCCGTCTTCGGGCCCGCCGCCATCCCGGCAGCGGCGGCTGGACCGGCGGACGGGCTCGACGCCGGCAGCGACGGCCCGCGGGGGGCCCGAACCGGCGGCGGCACTTGTCCAGCGGCAGCCGGCGGCTGCTTTTGTCCGTAGTCGATGTACCCGGCGTCTACTTCCTCGTCGTCGTAGAGTCCGTCGTACGTTTCGGGTTCCTGGGAGCGGGCCTGTCCAAAGATCTCACTGCCCAGCGTGTCCGTGAAGAACGGTTCGACGTAGGGCGTGTTGGAGGAGACCACAAGATCCAGCAAATCGGCCGCAGAGGTGTGGCTGGTGATCAAGTACGTCGTGTGCGCGCTGACGCCCAAATCGAGGATCTGAACGTGGCCGGGCCGTTCACCTGTGGCCACTTCGCGGGCACTCCGGGCTACCTGGTCGGCGTTGTCCGGGCCGGCTACAAGGATGCTCACGGCACGATTCAGCACCTGGTCAACACCGTCCAGCACCAGATCCTGGTCATGCGAGGCCAGTACGGTGGCGGTGACCTTGTAGCGGCCACCGAGTACTGATCCGACATCGATCGGGTGGGACACGGGTTCCTCCTAGACTGTCCGGGAACTGCTGGCCTGACCACTTCATCAGTGACCGCAAGTCCCCCGGTAAAGCCGGTTGACCCCTGGTCTGCAACTCCCCTTGTTAGTCTTCGATCCTAGCCGATCGCGTGTCCGCGCCGCTGAAGCATGGCGCTGTGACACCGTCCCGACCTTATTTTTTCTTCTTGCGTCCGAATGGGAAATACGGATTGTGGCCGGCCGGGCCCTGGTACGTCCGTCGGCCGGGCAGCGGGACGTCGCCCCGGCCAAGGCCGCCCTCGGCTGAACTGGGCAGCTCTTCGGCAGGCAGGTAGCCGCCTTCCGGTCCGGCGGGCCAGCCGCGTCGTTCCTCGGGTTCCCGAATATCGGGCCCGGCACGGAAGGACGCGGCGTCGAATTCACCCGAAATCCTGGGAATCAGGCCCGTGTCCACCGACACGGTGGCGCGTTCCGGCCGGGTGCGCGCCGGTCCGGAACCCTCCGCAGTCCCGCCGCCCTCGCCGGCGTCGCCGCCCGCGGCGGCCGGACCGGGCCCGGGGGTCGGGGCCCGGCGGAGCCGGCCGAGCAGCGGCTGCAGCAGATCCCGCAGCTCGGTCACGCGGAAGAGCTTCAGCAGGAAGAGGTAGACGGCCAGCATGACGGGTCCGACGACGACGATCGTCACCAGAGCGGCGATCCGGTCGCTCCAGGCGTAGCCGTCCGGGTTGTAGCTGCCCAGCAGCCACAAGGCCACGGCCCCGGCCAGGGCGGAACCCAGGGCCGCGTAGCCCATGCGGATGTAGGAACTGGCGATGCGGGGCCCGTCCAGGTGGCCCAGGAGCCGGCGCAGGAAGATCGCGCTGACGATCACGGAGAGGATGTTGCCGCCGGTGTAGAGGATGGCGATGGCGAAGATGATCTGATCGAACGGAAGGAACTGGATCACGAACGCGGCCGCCAGGTTGACCAACGCCAGTACCAGCTGGATGAAGAACGGTGTCCGGGCGTCTTCATTGGCGTAGAACACCCGCGACATCATGAAGTTGGCGCTCATGAAGGGGGTGCTGAGGGCCAGGATGGTGAGGGTTTGGGCCAGCATGACGCCGTCCTGGCGCACCTCGCCGGAGAAGAACATGCCCAGTGGTCCGGCCAGCGCGAAGAGCGCCAGCGCGCCGAAGACAGTTGCCACGGCCATGGTCCGCAGCCCGTGGGAAAGTGCGCTGCGCAGCGCAGCCCGGTCTCCGTCCTGTGACGCCCGGGTCATTCGGTTGAACAGCACGGTGGCCAGGGACAGGGCAATGATGGAGTGTGGCAGCAGATACAGCTGGCTGGCCACCTCCAGCACTGCGTTGCCCGGAATGCTGTCCGCCGCGGGGTCCCCTGCTTGTTGAAGGCGGAGCCGTTCCGCGCCCGGGATCGTGGCGATGCGCATGACGTAAAGGAATGCCAACTGCCCCACGGCGGCTGTCGCCAGGGTCCAGACGCTCAGCTTCGCGGCATGGCCCAGTCCGACGCCGCGCCAGCCGAAGCGCGGGCGCAGCCCCAGCCGGAGTCTGAACACGGGTATGAGCAGGACGGCGGTCTGGGTGACGACGCCGATCGTGGAGAACCCGGCCACGAGGAAAGTCTGGAACGAGCCCCAGTTGTCGATGGTGTGCGGGTTGACGGCATTGGCGCCCATGATGCCGATGAACATGCCCAGCCCGGCGATCGCCACGATGTTGTTGACGATCGGCGCCCACATCGCGGGTCCGAAGGCCCCGTGGGCGTTGAGGACCTGGGTCAGCAGGGCGTAAAGGCCGTAGAAGAAAATCTGCGGAAGGCACCAGAACGCGAACGACACCGCGAGGGCCTTCTGTTGCGGCGAGTAGCCCTGGGTGGTCAGTTGAATGACCGAAGGCGCCAGCAGCGTGACCATTAGCGTGAGCACCAGCAGCACCAGCACCGCCAGTGTCAGCAGCCGGCTGATGTAATCCGCTCCCTTGTCCGGAGCCCTGCTGGCCTTAATGATCTGCGGCACCAGGACAGCATTGAACACCCCGCCTGCCACCAGCAGGAAGATCAGGTTAGGGAGGTTGTTGGCGTTGATGAAGGTGTCGTTGACCGTGGAGCCCAGGCCCAGGGCGGCGGCCAGCAGCCAGGTCTTGGCGAAGCCCAGGAAACGCGAAACGAGGGTTCCGGCGGCCATGATGGCGCTGGAACGGGCTTCTCCGGACTGGACAGCGTTGGAATCCGCGGGACCGGAGGGCGAGGGAGTGGGTTTGGCTGATGACATCATCTTCATCGTCTCACCCGGGCATGGGTTTGCGCGCTATCCGCGGCCGGTACCGGCAGCCTGCGTCCTCAGCGGTGTTCCGGGAGGACTTCCTTGGCGAGATCCGCGATGCGGCGCTCGTTCGGGAAGGAGAGCTTGCGTGCCAGTTCGTGGATGGGAACCCAGGCGACGTCCACGGCTTCCTTGTCCGGATCGTTTTCGATCGTGAGCTCCCCGCCCGTGGCCTGCAAGAGGTAGTGGTGGACGGTCTTGTGGACACGGTGCCCGCTGACGGTAAACCAGTAGTCGATGCTTCCCAGCGGTGCGAGGATCTTGCCCTCGATCCCGGTCTCCTCCGCGATCTCCCGCACGGCGGCTTCCTCATTGCTTTCCTGGCCTTCCGGGTGGCCCTTCGGCAGGCACCATTCCAGCCGGCCGCCCCGGTTAAGGCGCGCGATGATCGCAACCCGCAGTTCGCCGTCGGACGTGTCCACCACGACGCCACCGGCGGAGATTTCCTCCACGGTAGGCAGGGAGGCCTGTCCCGAGTGCTGGACAGGCGCGACATTGGCACCGATTGCCGATGGCAACGGTGCGTTTGTCCTCCTGCCGGGAGCGCTGGGTACGGGATGGGCCATGAAGTCCACTCTAACGACTCTTGTCCGCTGTTGATGACCTAAACATGACAGGAAAGTGGACGGCCGGGAAAGTGGATTGCCGCCCCGCCCATGGGATGGCACATGGGATCGCAGCCAAGCGCGGGACCCCGGGACAGTTTCGATGTGGTGCCGGTGCGGTTTTCCCGCGGGCTTGAGAAACTATGCTTAAGAAACTATGGCGCACGCACATCACAAGACTGACACGCACACTGTTGATTTCCAGGTGGACCCGGTGGTTCTGGAGCTTGGACAGCGGTTCGTCGACGCCGGCCACGAACTCTCCCTCGTGGGCGGGCCGGTGCGTGACCTGTTCCTGGGCCGCGACTCACCCGATCTGGACTTCACCACGGACGCCACCCCGGACCAGACCGTCGCATTGATCAAGAAGTGGGCAGATAACTTCTGGGAGATCGGACGGGCCTTCGGCACCATCGGGATGCGCAAGGCCGGTTTCCAGATTGAGATCACCACCTACCGCGCCGAAGCCTACGACCCCGATTCACGCAAGCCGATGGTGGCCTTCGGGCATTCACTGACCGATGACTTGCTGCGCCGGGACTTCACCATCAACGCCATGGCCCTGCGTTTGCCGGCGCTGGAGCTGGTGGACCCGTTCGGCGGCGTCCGTGATCTTCAGGCCTCGGTCCTCACCACGCCGGGAACCCCGGAAACCTCGTTCTCCGACGACCCGCTGCGCATGATGCGCGCCGCCCGGTTCGCAGCCCAGCTGGGCGTGGCGGTCCACGAGGACGTCCGCGCGGCCATGACCCGGATGGCCGAACGGATCACCATGATCTCCGCCGAACGCGTGCGGGAGGAACTGGTCAAGCTCATTTGCGCCGCCCATCCCCGGGCCGGGATTGATCTGCTGGTGGACACCGGGCTGGCCGAGTTCGTATTGCCGGAGGTCTCGGCCCTCCGCCTGGAGTCGGATGAGCACCACCGCCACAAGGACGTCTACCAGCATTCGCTCCAGGTCCTGGAGCAGGCCGCCGCGCTGGAGACAGGTGCCGACGGCCCCGTTCCCGGCCCCGATTTTGTGCTGCGGTTCGCGGCCCTGATGCACGACGTCGGCAAGCCGGCCACCCGCCGCTTCGAGCCTGGCGGCGCGGTGAGCTTCCGGCACCACGACATGGTCGGCTCGAAGCTGACGTCAAAACGCATGAAGGCGCTCCGCTTCGACAACGACACGATCAAGGCGGCGGCGCGCCTCGTCGAGCTGCACATGCGGTTCTATGGCTACGGCGACGCCGGCTGGAGCGACTCCGCCGTCCGCCGCTACGTCACCGACGCGGGGCCGCTCCTGGAGCGGCTGCACCGGCTCACCCGCTCGGACGTGACAACCCGCAACCAGCGCAAGGCGGAGCGGCTATCCTTCGCTTATGACGACCTGGAAGCCAGGATTGCTACCCTGCGGGAGCAGGAATCCCTTGAGGCGGTCCGTCCCGACCTGGACGGCGGACAGATCATGGCGGTGCTGGGGCTCAAGCCGGGGCCGGTCGTTGGCCGCGCCTACAAGTTCCTGCTCGAAGAACGGATGGAATACGGCCCGCTGGATGCCGAAGTCGCCGAGGCCAAACTGCGCGAGTGGTGGGCCGCGCAGCCGGAGTCTGCTCCAGAAGAGGCCGGAACCGGATCCGTCGTCGAACTGTCCACTACTGAGGAGTCCTAAGTGATTGCACCTTCCAACGGCCCCCGTCCGCAGTTGTGGATCCTGCGGCACGGTGAAACCGAGTGGTCCAAGAGCGGGCAGTACACAGGCCTCACGGACCTTCCCCTCACCGTGGAAGGCGAACAGCAGGCCGTCGAGGCGCGCAAGGTGCTCGACGCCGTCGACTTTGACCTGGTGCTGACCTCGCCGCTCCGGCGGGCGCGCCGGACGGCGGAACTGGCGGGCTACCCGAACGCCCAGCTGGAGCCGCTCGCCGTCGAGTGGGACTACGGCGACTACGAGGGCATCAGCTCTGACCTCATCCGCAAGGACAACCCGGCGTACCTGATCTGGACCGACGGCGTACCGAACGGTGAATCCCTCGACGACGTCGCAGCCCGCGCGGACAAGATTGTGGCCCGCGTGCTCGAATCCGGCCTGGACAACGTGCTGATCGTGGCCCACGGCCACTTCTCCCGGATCCTGACGGCCCGATGGCTTGGACTCGATCCCCGCGAAGGGCGGCACTTCGTGCTGGGCACAGCCAAAGTCTGCACACTGGGCTGGGATAAGAAGACACCCGCAGTGGTCCGCTGGGGCCTATAAACACGGTTTAGAAAAGAAGTTCAGAAAAGTTTATGAATTCAGTGGTCAACTACTGCATTCATGGTGTATTTTTATTTTTGACCCCAGGGCGATTTGCCGGGGTTACGGCGCGCGTCGCCCGGCCAGTCAGCCGGAGCCACGGCAGGACAGAAAAGGAGGTTGGGAAAATGATTACTTTGACTAGCGGATGGATGTCTTTCGGCACCGCCACCCGGCCTCTGTCGCTGAACCGCGCCCAAATTTCGGCCTGACTGTCTCCTGACCCCTCCGCCCCCGGCCTAGTGTCTTTGACTAGGACCCGGAGCCGAGACGATGCCGGACCTCCGTTCCCCGGAGGTCCTCTGACAGCCGGCTGAGCAGGCGGAACCACGCGGTTGCGCAGCCTCCCCATAGTTCGGAACCCAGCTTCTTGTTGGGGCTGCGGCGCTCTCGCGTCACGGGGCCATTCTTCGCTTTTGCGAATCCAATGAATTGCTTCGGGCATTTCCATGCCCAACGAGGCCTTTTCTTCCTCAATTTAAAGGGGCCTTAATTGGCGTGCCCAATTCCTTTCCTTTTCCACAAAAATTCCCATGAAAGGTCCACCGTGACCGTTGCAGGCGCCACCCCAGCCCGTCCCCACGGCACACAGCCCCAGACCACCAACCAGCGCAACACCAGACACCGAAGGGAGGTGACCACCATGTGGCAGAAGCTCCAAGCACTCCTGTTCTTCAGCCGGAAGCCGGCTCCGCGGCAGACGACGCTGTTCAACGGCTCACTCCTTGACCAGAAGCGTGAAGACGTATTCGTCGCTATGCACCGGATGGGCAACCTCCGCTGACGCCCCGGCACTTCCGGTCCGTCGCCCGCAAGGACACCGGACCGCGATCACGAAGGACCAGGCCAGCCGAAGGAGGAACTGATGTGTGACATCGGAACTGATCCCCTGGGAGCCCACGCGGCGACGCGTGGGCTCCCCCCTTTAAGCGCAGGGATGGACGAGATGGGACGCGCGGACTGCCGGTACACGGTGGCAAGGGGGCTCACCGTGATCAGAGTGCTGCCCCGGTAAGCTCGAGGGCATGCAGGAGACAAAGCCGCCGGAGCACCGCAAACGGGTCCGACTGGTCATCCCGAGCCGCAGCGACCCGTTACTGAGGAACTTCACGGAGCTGATCGGGGGCCCCATGGGCCACCGCGCAGCACCTGGAGTGGTCTCCCCCGGATTCTTTACCGTGGAACGCGTCCTCATTATGCTCACCGTGCTGGCAGCCCTGGCGGGGATTCTCCTCAAGTCCTACTGCCGCGGCAACGGCTGGGAAACGCCGGGGCAGTTCTATGCCACGTGCTACTCGGACTTCCCCGAGCTATTCAGGAACCGCGGCCTTGGCGGGGGTGCTTTCCCGTTCGTGACCAGGGAAACATTCTTCGAGTACCCTGTGCTGATGGGACTGATCGCCGGCGTCACCGCACTCCTGGTGCCTGGCGAGGGCGTCAGCAACGACCGCATTCTGGCCTACTTCGACGTCAATGCCGCACTGATCGCCGCCGTCTGGATCGTCACGGTGCTGGCCACGGCCTGGATGACCCGGCGCCGCCCCTGGGACGCCGCCATGGTGGCCGTCGCCCCCGGCATTGTCCTGGCCGGAACCATCAACTGGGACATGTGGGCGGTGGCGCTGCTGGCCTTGGGCATGTACTTCTTCGCGCGGAACCAGCCGGTGCTCGCGGGGATCTTCATTGGCCTCGGCACGGCAACCAAGCTCTACCCCCTACTGATCCTCGGCGCCATTCTGCTGCTTGCCCTCCGCACGGGCCGCTTCCGGGCGCTGCTGGTCACCGCCGGATCCGCCGCCGCGGCCTGGCTGGCCGTCAACCTGCCGGTGGCCGCCCTCAACCCGGACGGGTGGAAGTACTTCTACCAGTTCACCCAGGACCGGCCCGCCGGGTACAGCTCGCCATGGTTTGCCTATAACCTCGTGGCCGGACGCCTCGGCTGGATACCCCTGCAGGCCGACGCCATCAACACCCTGGCCCTGAACCTCTTCGTCCTGGCCTGCGTCCTGATCGCGGCACTGGCCCTGACCGCACCGCGGCGGCCCCGACTCGCGCAGCTCGCCTTCCTGATCGTGGCAGCCTTCATCCTGACCAACAAGGTCTACTCGCCCCAGTTCGTCCTGTGGCTCATTCCGCTGCTGGCCCTCGCCCGGCCCCGCTGGCGGGACTTCCTGATCTGGCAGACCATCGAGGGCCTGCACTGGGCCGCCATCTGGATGTACCTTGGGCAGGTGACGAGCGGCGGAGTGGCCCAACACAACATCGACATGCCCTACTACGTACTGGCCGTGGTGTTCCACATGCTTGCCACTGCGTACCTGATGGCACGGGTGGCCTGGGATATCTGGGACCCCAGCTATGACGTCATCCGGCGCCATGACATGGACGACCCGCACGGCGGACCCTTCGAACACGCCCCGGACTGGCTGCGGCTTGACCCGGCCCGGCCGTCGGCGTCCCTGCTACCCTGGCGCAAAGCCGCGGCAGATGCCTGACGTCGCCGTCGTCGGCTCCGGCCCCAACGGACTCGCCGCCGCAGTGACGCTGGCCCGGGCCGGGCTCAAGGTCCATGTCTACGAGGCGGCCCCCACCCCGGGCGGCGGCATGCGCACCGCCGAACTGATGGAACCGGGCCACTTCCACGACGTCTGTTCGGCGGTGCACCCGATGGTCATGGCTTCCCCCTTCTTCCGCCAGTTCGGGCTGTTCCGGCGGATCCGTCTTGAGGTGCCGGAGGTTTCGTACGGTTCACCGCTCGACGGCGGCCGGGCGGCCTTGGCGTACCGCTCGCTCGAACGGACCGCCGCCGGGCTGGGGCGGGACGGCGCAGCATTCCGCCGCCTGATGTCCCCGCTCGTGGACCGTGTGGAGGGCATAGCGGACCTGACCCTGAACCAGCTGTTGCGGGTGCCGCGGGACCCCGTCGCGGCCGGACTGTTCGGCCTCCGCACGCTGGAACAAGGCTCCCGGCTGTGGGGCGCCAGGTTCCGGGAAGAGCTGGCGCCCGCCCTCTTGACCGGGGTCGCGGCCCACACCGTCTCACCGCTGCCCGCACTCGCCGCGGCGGGCGCGGGACTCATGCTGGGGGCACTGGCGCATGCCGACGGCTGGCCGGTACCAATTGGTGGATCGGCGGCGATCGCCCAGGCCATGATGGCGGACCTCGAGGCCCACGGCGGAGTGGTGGAAACGGAGGCGCGGATCGGCTCCCTGGCGGATCTTCCTCCGGTGCTGGCCACCCTGCTGGACGTGGCGCCTCCCGGGTTGATCCGGCTGGCGGACGGCAGGCTCCCCGACAGGTACCGGCGCGCCCTCGAATCGTTCCGGTTCGGGAACGGTGCGTGCAAGGTCGACTTCATCCTCTCCGGCCCGGTGCCCTGGGCCGCCCCGGCGCTCGCCGACGCCGGTACCGTGCATGTGGGCGGCACTCGGGCCCAGATGACCGAGGCGGAGAACCTCGTCGCGGCGGGACGGCATCCCGAGCGGCCCTACGTACTGGTCTCCCAGCCGTCACGCTTCGACGCGGGACGCGCCCCAGAGGGCCGGCACGTCCTGTGGAGCTACTGCCACGTTCCCGCCGGCTCCACCGTGGACATGGGCGAGGCCGTGATTGCCCAACTGGAGCGCTTCGCCCCGGGATTCAGGGACGTGGTGGTGCAATACCGGGTGACGACTGCGGCCGGGCTGGCGGCGTACAACGAGAACTACGTCGGCGGCGACATCAGCGCCGGCCTGATGGACCTCCGGGGCCTGGTCCGGCGTCCCGTGCTGGGCCCCGTGCCGTGGCGGACCCCGCTCCGCGGGGTGTACCTCTGTTCCTCCTCGACCCCTCCGGGCCCCGGAGTGACCGGCATGCCGGGGTTCCACGCCGCAAAATATGCTCTGAAAGACATATTCGGCCTGCCCGTCCCCGGGCTCCGCCCCTAGCCGCCACGCGTCAGGACGGTCGGGGGATCAGCGACTGCACTTCGATCAACCAAAAGGTTGATCCTGGCTGCCCGGCCCCGGTTCCAGCCGGAATCGGTACGGCTCGGCACTACGCTGAATCTATGGACGGCAAACTTACGGGCGCGGATGCGGAGTCCACCGGGGCCGCCGTGATTCTGCGGATCCTGCGGGTTAGCCTCCACGTCGGCTTCGCCGTGCTGCTCCTCGTGGCGCTGGTCCGGCTGCTGGCCGCGGGTCTGCAGGGGCCGGGCCGGCTCACACTGGGCCTCGCTCTGGTCCTCGCCGCCGTCTACCTGCTCGGGACGGTGCTGGAGAAACGCCACTCCACCGAGCCGTCCCGCTTCGATCCGAAGCCGTATGCCGTGTGGTGGCTGGGTGCCGTGTCCCTCCTGTGGCTGCTTCTGATCTGGGCCAGCGCCGACTTTGTCTGGCTGGCGTTCCCCCTGTTTTTCCTGCAGCTGCACATTCTGCCGCGGCGGCTCGCGCTGCCGGCCATCGCCCTCAGCACGGGCCTGCTGGTCGCTGCGCTGTGGTTCCACAACCGGGGACCGGACGGGAACGCACTCCAGCTGCCGATGGTGCTGGGACCGGGGTTCGGAGCGGCGTTTGCCGTGGTCACCGGACTCGCCTACCGGGCGCTGTACCTGGAGGCCGAAAACCAGCGGCTCGCCGCCGAAGAGCTGCGCCGTACCCGCGCCGAACTCGCCCGGAGCCAGCACGACGCCGGAACCCTCGCCGAGCGTTCCCGGCTGGCCCGCGAAATCCACGACACGCTCGCCCAGGGATTCTCCAGCATCCTGCTGATGGGCCGCTCGGCCGAGAAAGCCATCGGGAACGGCGACCCAGCCACCGCCCGGGACCGGCTCCGCATCATCCAGGAGACCGCCTCGGCCAACCTGGCCGAGGCCCGCAACTTCGTCCGGGGGCTGCAGTCCCCCGCCCTGGCGGAAAACTCGCTCGTGAACAGCCTGCGCCGGCTCTGCGAAAAAACCGAAACCGAGGCCGCCGCCCGCGGAACCGGGATCCGCTGCCGCTTCGACCTGGAAGGGACTCCCGTGCAACTCCCCAACCCGTACCAGACCACCCTGCTCCGCGCTGCGCAGGCCAGTCTCGCGAACGTGTGGGTCCATGCGAAGGCGAGCACCGCCGTCGTGACCCTGTCCTTCCTGGGCAGCGAAGTCGCGATGGACATCTACGACGACGGCGTCGGCTTCGATCCCGCCGCTCCGGGCGACCCGGCCGGGCGCCCTGACGGCTCCGGCTACGGGCTGAGATCCCTGCGCGAACGGGTGGCCGCGCTGTCCGGCGGCCTGGACATCGAGTCCACACCGGGCGAAGGGACCGTGGTGGCCATCAGGCTCCCCCTCGCAGCCGCCGCCAACGCAACCGGCGCGAACGCGGCCCGGGAGCAACCTGACAAGGAACAACCCGGCAAGGACCAACCGTGAACGACATCCGGGTGCTGCTCGTTGACGACCACCCGGTGGTCCGGGCCGGGCTGAGAGCCATGCTGGGCGATTTCGACGGCATCACGGTCGCCGCCGAAGCTTCCGACGGCGGTGCCGCGCTGGCCGCGCTGGCCCGGCTCAACGCCCTGGGTGAGCCAGTCGACGTCGTGCTCATGGACCTGCAGATGGGCGCGGGGATGGACGGCGTCACGGCGACCGGCAGGATCAAGGCGGGCGAGGCGGGGCAGCCGGCGCCGCCGGTGCTCATCCTCACCACCTATGACTCCGACGCCGACATCCTCGCGGCAGTCGAGGCCGGCGCCAGCGGGTACATGCTCAAGGACGCGCCGCCGGAGCAGATCCGCCAGTCCGTGCTCTCGGCGGCAGCCGGGCAGACGGCGCTGGCCCCCGAGGTCGCAGCCCGGCTGATGGGCCGGATCCGGAACCCGGCACCGGCCCTGTCCGGCCGCGAAATCCAGCTCCTCGAACTGCTCGCCACCGGCCTAGGCAACCGGGGCATCGCCAAGCAGCTGTTCATTTCTGAGGCGACGGTCAAGACGCACCTGGTGCACATCTACGGCAAGCTCGGCGTGGACAACCGCACCGCCGCGATCGCGGTGGCCACCCAGCGCAGGATCATCAGGCGCTTCTGACCCTGTTCAGTGGGACAGCGGGACCCTGGACAGCGCAATAACCCCGGCAAACGCCGTGTGACAGGGGAATTGTCCGGGGCTCGGGGCATAATGGCGCGGTGGGGAACTTACCTAAACTTTCACTTGTCCTTATCGGTCTCATCCTTGGCGCCTCCCTGGTGGGCTGCGACGACGGCCGGGCCGGCGCGCAGGATGCCGCGAAACAGCTGGCGTCCGCCGTTGCCGCGCTCGACGTCGGCTCCGTCCCGTTCGAAGGCAAGGAATCCGGCGCAGCCAATGAGCAACTAAACGCGGTGTTCAAGGCGCTGGAGCCGGCCAAACCGGCTGTGCAGTCAGGCGAGCTGACCCTCGACTCCGGCACGGCCACTGTCCCGCTCAACTACAGCTGGAAAATCGGCGCCGAAGAGTGGAAGTACACCACCTTCGCCCAGTTCAAGAAGTCCGGCGACAAGTGGCTCACGGTGTGGAATCCGGCAACCCTGCTGCCTGAACTGGCTGAGGGAGAAATCCTCAGCATGTCGGCGGAATCGCCGCAGCGTGCTGCCATCCTCGGCGCCGGGGACGTCCCCCTGGTGAGCTACCGGCCGGTGGTGAACGTCGGCATCGACAAGCCGCTGCTCGGCGCGGCCGACGCCGCGGATGCGGCCACCAGGATGGCCCAGCTCGTGGGGGTGGACCCGGCCGCTTATGCGCAGCAGGTGGAGGCGTCCGGACCCCAGGCGTTCGTTGCCGCCATCACCCTGCGCTCGGACGGCCGCACCATCACCGATGAGCAGATTGCCGCGATTCCCGGCGGCCGGGCCATCCCGGACTCGCTGCCGCTGGCACCCACCCGCACGTTTGCGCGTGCCCTGCTGGGCACCGCCGCCGCTGCCAGCGCGGAGCAGATCGAAAAATCCGATGGAGCGCTGAAACCCGGAGACACCATCGGTTCGGGCGGCCTCCAGCAGCAGTACGATGCCCAGTTGCGGGGCACGGATTCGACCGTGATCCGGGCCCAGAAAGCAGGGCTCACCGCCGAAGAACTCAAAGCGGCGTCCCCCGATCCGCGCCGGATCCTGTTCCAGGTCCAGGGAAAACCGGGAACGCCGTTGCAGACCACCCTGGATGTGAACCTTCAGCAGCTTGCCGAGGACGTCCTGGCCAAGGTGGGGCCGGCATCGGCGATCGTGGCACTGCGCCCGTCCACCGGAGCCGTCCTCGCGGCCGCCTCCGGTCCCGGCAGCAACGGCTACGACACCGCCATGCTGGGCCAGTACGCCCCCGGCTCGATCTTCAAAATCGTGGACTCGCTGGCCATGATCCGCAACGGCATGACGCCGGACTCGAAGGTCGAATGCCCGGCGACCCTCACCGTGGACGGACGGACCTTCAAGAACGCCGAGGGCTACCCCGCTGCCTCGCTGGGCTCGATATCCCTCCGGGACGCCTTCGCCCACTCCTGCAACACCGCCTTCATCAACGCGCGGGAGGGCGTGAGCCAGGCCCAGCTGGAAGGCGCCGCCACATCACTGGGTGTCGCCGTCGAAGCCCCTGCGCTGGGGGCCGCGGCGTTCCTGGGCTCCGTCCCCGGCGAGGCGGAAGGCACCGAGCATGCCGCCTCGATGATCGGCCAGGGCAAGGTGCTGCTGTCCCCGCTCTCCGCCGCCGTAATGGCCGGCTCGGTCGCCAAGGGCGCCCCCGTCTCACCGGAGCTCGTCTTGAATCCGAATGCCGGCACCGCCGACCCGGCAGCTGCGGCGTCGGCGTCCCCGACGGCGGAAACTGCCACGCCGACGCTGCCGGCCCCGCCGCCGGCGGCGACCTCCGGCACGCCGGTGACGGCAGCAGAGGCGGCCCCGCTCGCGGACATGATGCGCGCCGTCGTGACGTCCGGCCATGCCGGCTTCCTGGCCTCCGTGCCCGGCGCGCCGGTCGGCGCCAAGACCGGGACGGCCGAATTCGGCAAGGACGACCCGCCCAAGACGCACGCCTGGATCGTGGCAGTGCACGGCGACCTCGCTGTTGCCGTGTTCGTCGAGGACGGCGGCCTCGGCGCCACCACCTCGGGTCCGCTGCTGAAGGAGTTCCTCACCGCCGCGGGCTGATCACGGACCCTCCCTCACCTTCGGGGCAGAACCGCCGGATCCTCCCTCACGTTCGGGGCAGAAACGGCGGATCCTCCCTCACGTTCGGGGCAGAAACGGCGGATCCTCCCTCACGTTCGGGGCAGAAACGGCGGATCCTCCCTCACCTTCGGGGCAGAACCGCCGGATCCTCCCTCACGTGATGTGAGGGAGGATCCGTTTGATTGGTGCGGAAGGTGAGGGAGGGTCTCAGGCGGCGAAGCCGTCCGCGATTTCCAGGACTTCGTCGAGAATGGCGAGGCCGGACTTGGTGTCCTGCACGCTGGTGTTGCAGGGCGGGACCACATGGATGCGGTTGAAGTTGGCGAACGGCAGCAGGCCGCGGGACTTGCAGGCCGCCACGAGCTGGTTCATTTCCGGACTCGAGCTGCCGTAGGGAGCCAACGGCTCGCGCGTCGCGCGGTCCTTGACCAGCTCGATGGCCCAGAAGACACCGGTGCCGCGCACTTCGCCGACCGAGCGGTGGTTTTCGGCAAAGCCGGCGAGGGCCGGGCCGATCACGCTCTCGCCGAGGAACGCTGCGTGTTCCACGATCTGCTCGTCCGCCATGGCGTTGATGGTGGCGACCGCGGCTGCCGTCGCGAGCGGATGGCCGGAGTACGTCAGGCCGCCCGGGTAGACCCGCTTTCCGAAGGTTGCCGCGATCTCGGGGCTGATGGCAACGCCTCCCAGCGGCACGTACCCGGAATTCACGCCCTTGGCGAAGGTCAGCAGGTCCGGGACGATGCCGAAGTGCTCGACGGCAAACCACTTTCCGGTCCGGCCGAAGCCCGCCATCACCTCGTCGGCGATGAGGACGATGCCGTGCCGGGTGCACAGTTCACGGACGCCCTGCAGGTAGCCCGGCGGGGGCATGTAGATCCCGGCCGTCCCGGGAATCGATTCCAGGATCAGTGCCGCGATGGTGGACGGGCCCTCGAAACTGATCAGCTGCTCCAGGTGCTCGAGCGCCCGCTGGCTTTCCTCCTCCTGCGTCGTGGAGTGGAAGGCCGTGCGGTACAGGTACGGCGGGAAGAAGCGGACGGCTCCGGCGCTGCCGTTGTCGCTGGCCCAGCGGCGCGGGTCGCCCGTGAGGTTGACGGCGAGCTGCGTCCCGCCATGGTAGGAGCGGTAGGCCGAGAGGACCTTGTGCCGGCCGGTGTGCAGCCGCGCCATCCGTACGGCATGCTCATTGGCGTCGGCGCCCCCGTTGGTGAAGAAGATCTTGTCCAGTTCACCCGGTGTCCGTTCGGCAATCAGGCGCGCGGCCTCCGAACGGGCGTCGTTGACGTAGCTCGGCGCGATGGTGCAGAGCCTGGTGGCCTGGGCTGCGATGGCGGAAACGACGGAGGGGTGCTGGTGGCCGATGTTCGTGTTGACCAGCTGGGAGGAGAAGTCGAGGTACTTGTTGCCGTCTCCGTCCCAGACGTGCGATCCCTCGGCCGCGGTGATGACCATGGGGTCCAGGAGGTCCTGGGCGGACCAGGAGTGGAAGACGTGCTTGCGGTCCAGTTCGTAGGCGCGGCGGGCGCCGTCGGAGGCCTCCTGCTGCGGCAGTGCCTCGTTGTCAAGGGTGGAAGTCATGTCGGGTGCCTTTCGGGTGCGTGTGGCTCAGGCGTTCTGCGGGAAGCCAAGGTTGATGCCGCCGTGGCTGGGATCCAGCCAGCGGGAGGTGACCGCCTTGCCGCGGGTGAAGAAACCGACGCCCTCGGTGCCGTGGGCGTGGGTATCCCCGAACAGCGAGTTCTTCCAGCCGCCGAACGAGTAGTAGGCCATGGGGACCGGCACCGGGACGTTGATGCCCACCATGCCCACCTCCACTTCGTTCTCGAAGCGGCGGGCCGCACCGCCGTCGTTCGTGAAAATGGCGGTGCCGTTGCCGTAGGGGTTGGCGTTGATCATCTCGAGCGCCTCGTCATAGCTGTCCACGCGGAGCACGGCCAGGACCGGGCCGAAGATCTCATCCTGGTAGATGGACATGTCCGGAGTGACGTGGTCGAACAGGGTGGGGCCCACGAAGAAGCCGTCACCGTCGGCGTCGGGCGCGATGTTGCGGCCGTCGACGACGAGCGTGGCACCCGCCGCTTCACCGGCGTCGACGTAGCCGGCAACCTTGTCACGGTGCTGGGAGGTGACCAGCGGACCCATGTCGCAGCCGCGCAGGCCGTCGCCGGTCCGGAGCCCCCGGGCCCGCTCGGCGATCTTGGCCACGAGCTCGTCGGCGATGTCGCCCACGGCCAGCAGCGCGGAGATGGCCATGCAGCGCTCACCGGCGGAACCGAAGCCGGCGTTGATGGCGGCGTCGGCGGCAAGGTCCAGATCGGCGTCGGGCAGCACGATCATGTGGTTCTTGGCGCCGCCGAGGGCCTGGACGCGCTTGCCGTTGGCGGTGGCGGTCTCGTAGACGTACTTGGCGATCGGCGTGGAGCCCACGAACGAGACGGCCTTGATATCCGGGTGGGTCAGCAGGGTGTCAACGGCAACCTTGTCGCCCTGGAGGACGTTAAAGACGCCGTCGGGCAGGCCGGCTTCCTTCCACAGCTCGGCCATCCAGTTGGCGGCCGTGGGGACCTTCTCGCTCGGCTTGATGATCACGGTGTTGCCGGCGGCGATGGCCAGCGGGAAGAACCACATCGGCACCATGGCGGGGAAGTTGAACGGGCTGATGATGGCAACCGGGCCGAGGGCCTGGCGGATGGAGTGGACGTCCACCTTGGTGGAGGCGTTTTCCGTGTAGCTGCCCTTGATGAGGTGCGGGATGCCGCAGGCGAATTCCACGACTTCCTGGCCGCGGGTGACTTCGCCCAGGGCGTCATCCAGAACCTTGCCGTGCTCCGAGGTGATGATGGCGGCGAGCTCGTCCTTGCGGGAGTTCAGCAGCTCGCGGAAGGAGAACAGGATCTGGGTGCGGCGGGCGAGGGAGGTGTCGCGCCAGGCCGGGAACGCGGCCTTGGCTGCGGCGACGGCGGCGTTGCTGTCCTCGACGCTGGCCAGGGCGACCTGTGCGGTGACCTTGCCCGTGGCGGGGTTGGTCACGGGGGCGGTGCGCTCCCCTGCCGGGACGTAGCTGCCGTTGATCCAGTGCTCGATGGTGTTCAAAGTTTCTCCTGATTTTTTCCGAAACGGGTTGGTTGCTGATGCGTTGGACCCAGTCTGTCCGCCCGGTTCCCGCGCCATAAGGGGCGGTATGTAAAAGAATCAGCATCAGCATTTACACTGTGTAAATGCTGCCAACTCTTCGCGCCATCCTTGATCTCGCGCTGCTCCGCGACGCCGCGCCGCAGATCCTGGGCGGCGCCGACGCCCTGGACACGCCCGTGCGCTGGGTGCACGTGAGCGAAATCCTGGACCTGACAGGCCTGCTCTCGGGTGGCGAACTCGTGTTGACCACTGGCATGGAGCTGGAAAAGGAACCCGGCCTCACGGCGTCGTTCATCCGCTCGCTGGAGCAGGCAGGCGCGGCGGGCCTCGTCGTGGAACTCGTCGGCCGGCGGGAACGCAGCCTGGACGCCTTGCGGGCAGCGGCCCGGACTTCCGCGCTGCCGGTCATCGTGCTGGAACACCGGGTCCGGTTCGTCCAAATCACGGAGATCGTGCACCGGATGATTGTGGCCGAACAGCTGGAACGGGTGGAGCGCGCCCGCGACGTCCACGAGGCCTTCACCGTGCTGAGCCTGGAAAGCGCCGGAACCCAGCAGGTGGTGGAGCAGGCGGCCACGATGATCGGCGCGCCCGTGGTCCTGGAGGACCTGCAGCACCTCGTGCTCGCCTACTCGGCGCGGCACCTGGCCACCACCGAACTGCTGGACGACTGGGAGCGGCGATCGCGGACCACGCCTGCGCCGTCCGAGACGGGCCGCACGGGGCCCGAGGCCTGGCTGCAGACGCCGGTCGGCGTCCAGCGGAACCTCTGGGGCCGGCTGGTGGTTCCGGTGCCGCTTGACGACGACGATGCGGCGGCCATGGTGCTGGAACGCGCCGCGCAGACACTGGCTATCAACCGGCTGGCGGAACGGGACCGGCGCGAGCTGAGCCACCAGGCGCAAGCCGGGCTCCTCAATGCCCTGCGTCAGCCCCGGGGTCTGGGAGAGGACGAGGCGCAGGCCAGGGCCGCTGCCTTGGGACTCAGGCGGGCGCCGTACTACCTGCCGATCGTGTTCCGGAGCCGCGCAACAGCCGCGGATCCCTCGCGGCAGGCGGCGTCCGGCGCTGATCCACTGGCCGGGCAACAGGAGGAGCGTGCACTGCTGGAGCAGCTCGCCCGGGTCCTCAAATCCGTGTCAGGCAGTGCCCTGACAGCGAGCATCCGGTCCGGGTCGGTCGGCATGATCCTGGCCATTCCTGCGAAGCAACTGGAGGATCCGACCCTGCAGCGCCTCGCCGATGCCCTCGCGGGCAGCGACATCCCACCCGGCCCACCCTCCGGCGGAGGTGTGTCCGGCGGAGGCCTGCACGGCGGGTCGCCGGGGGCGTCCTGGAGCATCGGCGTCGGGCACCTGAGGGGTTCCCTGCTCGAGGCGGCGGCGGGCATTGACGAAGCCTCCCACGTCGCCGAAACCGCGGCGACGCTGCGGGGCGACCGGAAGCCGTAC
The DNA here is from genome assembly GCF_040546335.1 of Arthrobacter sp. UYEF20. Lineage (NCBI taxonomy): Bacteria > Bacillati > Actinomycetota > Actinomycetes > Micrococcales > Micrococcaceae > Arthrobacter > Arthrobacter sp. UYEF20. Next base: position 338,458 of record NZ_JBEPNP010000001.1, read on the forward strand.
TACCGGGCCACCGACGTCCGGCTTCGGGGGTTGCTGGCCCTGCTCCGCAAGGATCCGCGCGTGCAGCAGTTCGCGGAGTCAGAACTGGAGGGTGTCCTGCAAGCCGACGCCCGGGACGGCGGCGGGCACCTGGAGCTGCTGGGCCAGTACCTCGAGTCCGGCGGCAACAAAGCGGCCCTGGCCCGCACCGGCTACCTCAGCCGGCCGACGCTGTACGCACGGCTGGCCCGCCTTGAAGAGCTCCTCGGCGTGGACCTCGAGGACGCGGAATCCCGGACCTCGCTGCACGTCGCCCTTCTCCTGCACCGGCTCCGGGGCCTCTGACCGCGCGGATCCGCGCAGAATGCGAGCATTGACGAATGGCGAAGCCCTTTACCCTGACCCAGCTGCGGTATTTCGCGGTGGTGGCCGAGCTCGAAAACATGACGGCGGCGGCCGAGCGGTTGCTGGTGACCCAATCCACCCTGTCCACCGCGATGGCCCAGCTTGAAGCAAGTCTGTCCACCCAGCTGTTTGTCCGGCTCAGGACGCGCGGCCTGCGGCTGACACCCTCCGGCCGGCAGCTTGCCCAGGACATCAAGGTGCTGCTGGAGCACGCGGATTCGCTGTATGAGTCGGCGCGGGGGCTGGCGACCAGCCTGGTCGGCGAGCTCAAGGTGGGCGTCTTTTCCCCTTTGGCGCCGTTCCGGCTGCCGGCGATCCTGCAGACCTTCGAAGTCCAGCATCCGGGTGTTGCGGTCTCCTTCCTCGAAGCTGATCTTGCGAGCCTACAAGCGGCCCTTCTCGAGGGGCAGTGTGATGTGGCGCTGATGTATGACCTCGGCCTCGGCCGGGGCTTCACCCACACCGTGCTTGAACGGGTTCCGCCGCATGTGCTGGTCCATGCTGAACACCCTGCGGCGTCACGGCCCGGGCGGAGCATCGCGCTGAAGGATCTCGACGGCGAACCCTCGGTGGTGCTGGATCTCCCGCACAGCCGGGAATACTACGAGCAGCTGTACGCAATCGCCGGAGTGGTGCCCAACGTCCGGCACCGCTTTTCCGGGTATGAAACGGTCCGCTCGTTTGTCGCGAAGGGTCACGGCTACGCCGTGCTGAACCAGCGGCTGCACAGCGACCTGACGTATTCCGGCGGCAGGGTGGTGGCCCTGACCCTGACGGATGACTTCCCGCCGATCGAGGTGATGCTGGTCCGGCCGGAGGGCGTGCAACCCACCCGCAGGGCCCTCGCTTTTGAGGAGACGTGCATCCGCCTTTACGGCGCCGAACGGCACTAGCTGCGGGGACTCCGCTGGGCCGGCGGCACGTGTGGGCCCGCAAATCCGGAGCATTTGGCATCGATGAAATCTATCGGTTCGTCCAAAACAATCAATTGGACAGATGTGAACCGGATCACACACAGTTGGTGCAGTGCGGTGGTGCCGGCGAGAGCCCAGCGGCAAATCCCGCGCAATGACGGCCCTTGGCCGAATACCGAAGCGCGACAACCATGTTGATCAAAGGAGATTCAATGGTTCCGAATCACGGCCAAAGTGTCCGGAGCATGTCCGGTCAGTGGCATGCCGGCAACACTGCGGCAACAGCAGCAGATTTGATTTCCCAAGCCCGTAACGAACCAGGGGACACCGGAAACACGGCGCCCCTAGCGTGGTTGTCATGACGATCAACGGCACCAAGGATCAACCGGAGTCCGCTTCCCCGACCACCCAGGCCCAGACCACCCTGGCCCAGGATGCTTCCCGGTCCGGAACCCCCCGCATCACCAAAATGCAGAAGCGGGTCCTGGCCGGCGGCAGCATCGGGCAGTTCATCGAGTTCTACGACTTCACCCTCTACGGCCTCACCGCCGTCATCTTCTCGCAGATGTTCTTCCCGGGCAGCAACCCCGTCACCGCGATGCTGGCCACCTTCGCCACCTTCGGCGTCGCCTTCGTCGTGCGTCCCATCGGCGGCCTGTTCTTCGGTGCACTCGGCGACCGGATCGGCCGGCGCAAGGTCCTCACCATCACGCTCATCGCCATCGGCGGTGCGACCGCGCTGATGGGGCTGCTCCCGACCTACGGCCAGATCGGTGCCTGGGCACCCGTGCTGCTGGTCCTTTGCCGGCTCATCCAGGGCTTCTCGGCGGGCGGCGAATCCGTGGGGGCGCCGTCGTTCGTCTTCGAGCATGCCCCCGTCAAAAGCCGCGGGTTCTGGCTCAACATCACCATCGCCGCCACCGCACTGCCCTCGGTGGTTGCCGGTTCGATGATCCTCATCCTGAGCCAGTCCATGTCCAACGAAACCTTCATGGCGTGGGGCTGGCGCCTGCCGTTCCTGCTGGCCCTCCCGCTCGCCCTGTTCGGCGTCTGGATCCGCAGCCGGACGGTGGAAAGCGACGCGTTCAATGAGGCCAAGGCTGCCCGGACCAAGGAATTCAGCCCGGTCCGCGAAGCCTTCCGCGAAAACCGGCTCCGTATGGTCCAGGTCATCTTCGTCATGGGCCTCACCGCCATGGGCTTCTACTTCCTCTCGGCCTATTTCGTCTCCTATGTCCAGACCACGGGCCACCTGAGCCGTGAGCAGTCCCTCCTGGTCAACGCCGCCGCCCTCGCCCTCTACGCCGTCCTGCTTCCCCTTGGCGGCCGGCTGGGCGACCGATTCGGCCGCAAACCAATGCTCATTGCGGGTTCAGCCGCGCTGGCCCTGCTTTCGGTGCCGAGCTTCATGCTGGTGACCAGCGGAAGCCTCCCCCTCGCCCTCCTGGGCCAGTCCCTCTTCGTGGTGGCGCTCTGCATCTACGGCGGCGGCTGCTACACGTTCTTCGTCGAAATCTTCACCACCCGGACGCGCTTCACCTCGGCGGCAATCAGCTACAACGGCGCCTACGCCCTCTTCGGCGGCACCGCACCGTTCATCGGCACCGCCCTCGTCGGCGGCACCGGGGTGCCCCACGCGCCCGGCTTCTACATGGCCGCGGCTGCCGCCGTCGTGCTCCTCCTGGTGCTGTTCACCAAGGTTCCCGAGACGCGCGGCCGCATGGGCTAAGCCCGCCGCCCCACCCTCTCCACCGCAACATACAAAGGACTTCCCATGAACTCAGCAGCTTTCCTCGAAGACTTCCACCACGTGGCCACCATCGGCGCCACGCCCGACAACGGCGTCGACCGCCAGGCGGCAACCCCGGAGGACGCGCAGACCCGCCACTGGTTCGCCGGGTGGGTGCGCGACGCCGGATGGGAACTCCGGGTGGACGGGATCGGCAACATGTTCGGGCTGCTGGAGTGGACGCCGGGGGCGCCCTATGTGCTGATCGGATCCCACCTGGACAGCCAGCCGCTCGGCGGCCGGTTCGACGGCGCCTACGGTGTGGTTGCCGCCCTGCACGCGGCCCGGCGGCTGGACACCGAGGTTGCGGAGGGCGGGGCCGCGCCGCGCTTCAACCTGGCGGTGGTGAACTGGTTCAACGAGGAGGGCGGCCGGTTCGCCCCGAGCATCATGGGAAGTTCGGTGTTTGCGGGACTCCTCCCGCGCGAAAAGATGCTGGAGGTAACGGACCTGCACGGCATCACGGTCCGTGAGGCGCTGGACGGCATCGGGTACCTCGGCACGTGTGAGGGCCCCGAGGCCGCCGGCTACGCGGAGATCCACATCGAGCAGGGCCGGATCCTGGAACGCGAAGGGATCTCGATCGGCCTGGTGGACAGCAGCTGGTACACCCAGAAGCTGGACATCGAGGTGCTGGGCGAACAGTCGCACACGGGAGCGACGGCCATGGCCGACCGGCACGACGCCCTGGTTGCAGCGTCCAAGATCATCCTCATGGTCCACGACGTTACGAAGGATTTCGCCGACGAAGCCCTCGTCTCCTCCGTGGGGCAACTGACCTTGGAGCCGAACTCACCCATTGTGGTGGCCCGAAGGGTTCACCTCGTCGCGGACCTGCGCTCCGGCGATCCGGACATCGTCAAGGCGGCCCGCGCAAAACTCATCGGGGACATCGACGTGCTGGCGCGCGAGCACGACATCAAGGTCAACATCAAGGACTTCGACATCCGGCCCGTCCGCCGCTTCCCCGAAGCCGGCCTGGAACTCGCGGACAAAGCGGCGGCTGACCTGGGGCTTTCCTCGCGTCGGATCCAGACCATGGCCGGCCACGATTCCGTTGCCATGAACACCGTGGCGCCGTCCGTCATGCTCTTCATCCCCAGCGTGGACGGCGTCTCGCACTGCGAACGCGAATTCAGCACCGACGCCGACATGGTTGCCGGCGTGGACATGCTCACCGGTGTGGCCCGGGAGCTGGTTGCCGGTGCCCTGGCCGAAGCCTCCTCCCGGCCGGCGGCCGCGGCATGACCGAGCTGCACTACCTCGACGCAGCCACTGCGCTGCAGCTCTTCCGCTCCCGGGAACTCTCGCCCGTGGAGCTCATGGACGCAGTGATCGCCCGGACCGAGGACGTCAACGGGGGCATCAACGCCCTGACGGAAACCCTGTTCGAAGAGGCGCTGCCTGCTGCCCGGCAGGCAGCTGCCAGGTATGCCCGTGGCCGGGACCTGTCACCCCTGCTGGGACTTCCGGTAGCCGCAAAGGAAAAGCACGGGCTCAAGGGACGCACCCTTTCGCAGGGACTCGTGGCCCGCAAGGGGGAGCTGGCCCAGGCGGACCATCCCGTCGTCGACCGCATCCGGCGCGCCGGCGGAATCATCCACGCACGGACCACCACGCCCGAATACAGCTGTGCAACCGTCACCCACAGTCCTCTGTGGGGGGTCACGCGCAACCCCTGGGACCGGCAGTATTCCCCGGGCGGCTCCTCCGGCGGTTCCGGGGCGGCACTGGCCGCCGGGCTGGCGCCGCTCGCCACCGCCTCCGACATCGCCGGTTCGACCCGCCTGCCGGCGTCGTTCACCGGGACCGTCGGCTATAAGGCACCCTACGGAAGGATTCCCGGCCTGGCCCCGCTCTCCGCGGACCACTACCGCAGCGACGGCCCGATGGCACGGACGGTGGCGGACGCGGCCCTGCTGGCGAACATCATGGCGGGCCGTCATCCAGGCGACCACACCTCCCTCGCCGGGAGTCCGGCGCTGTCCGTCCCGCCGGCAGCCGACGCCGCCTCGTCAGTGGCCGGGCTGCGGATCGCGCTGTGCATCAGGCTGGGGAACTATCCCGTCGCCGCCGACATCGAGGCCAATACGCGCGCCGTGGCAGAAGCGCTGCGTGACGCCGGAGCCGTGGTGGAGGAGATCGAGCTGCCCTGGACCACCGAGCACATCGGCCGGACGATGTTCACCCATTTCGGCTACCTCTTGGGTCCGGCCATGGAGGACGAGACCGCAGAGTCTCCAGAGCTGCTGGCCCCCTACACTCGGCGGTTCATGGCGGACGCGCGGAAAGCCGCCGCGGAGAACCGCTTCATCGATGGCATCCGGGCGGAAACCCGCATCCAGGCCGAGCTTGCCGCGGCGATGTCCGGCTTCGACGCCCTGATCTGCCCCGCTTCGGCCGTCGCCGCGCTGGATGCGGACGGCATGTACCTCGACGGTATCGACGCAGCGGGTGGCGTGCGGCTCGACCACTACTGGCAGGGGCACATGACGGCACCCTTCAACATCACCAACCGCTGCCCCGTCCTTGCCGTGCCGAGCGGCATGGCCGGCTGCGGCATTCCCACGGGCGTGCAGATCGTGGGCCATCCCTTCGATGACGCCGCAGTCTTCACCGTGGGCGCCGCCGTGGAGGCGGTGCGGCCCTGGGCAGGGCGCCGTCCGGCCCTCCTGGTGAACAGCTAGCCGCCCGGCCCCCGGCCGGCACGTCCGTCCGCGTGGGAGGATGGAAACGTGGCTCATATTGACGTTTCCAGCATCGATTACTTCCTGTCCGACGGCACCCAGCTGCTCAACGGCGTGACCTTCAAGGTCCCGGACGGCACCAAAACGGCGCTGATCGGGCCCAATGGAACCGGCAAGACGACGCTGTTCCGGATCATCTCCGGCGACCTCGTCCCGGACGAAGGTGTGATCGGCCGCTCCGGAAACATGGGCATCATGCGCCAGTTCGTCGGCCAGGTCCGGGATGATTCCACGGTCCGTGACCTGCTGGTCTCGGCCGCGCCGCCGGCCCTGGCGGCCGCCGCCCGCGCCGTGGATGAGGCCGAGCTGGCCATGATGGAGCACGACGACGAGCCCACCCAGATGGCCTACGCCCAGGCGATCGTGGACTGGGGCGACGCCGGCGGCTACGACGTCGAGACCGTCTGGGACGAGGTCTGCATGGCCGCGCTGGGCCTGCCGTTTGACCGCGCGCAGCACCGCCCGGCGTCGAGCCTCTCCGGCGGTGAGCAGAAGCGGCTGGTGCTCGAGGCGCTCTTCGCCGGCCCGGACGAACTGCTGCTCCTCGACGAACCGGACAACTACCTCGACGTCCCGGGCAAGCGCTGGCTCGAGGCCAAGCTCAACGAGTCGAAGAAGACCGTGTTCTTCATCAGCCACGACCGGGAACTCCTGAACAACGCCGCCGGCCGGATCGTCACCCTGGAACCGGGCATCAACGGCGCCGGTGCCTGGGTCCACGGCGGCGGCTTCGGCTCCTACGTGGAGGCCCGCGCGGACCGGAATGCCCGGTTCGAGGAGCTCCGCAAGCGCTGGGACGAGGAGCACGTGAAGCTCAAGGAACTCGTCAACATGTACAAGAACAAGGCCGCGTTCCGCTCAGACATGGCCAACCGCTACCACGCCGCGCAGACCCGGCTGGCGAAGTTCCTGGAAGCCGGGCCGCCCGAGGCCCTGCCGATCGAGCAGAACGTGCACATGCGGCTCAAGGGCGGCCGGACCGCCAAACGCGCCATCGTGGCCGAAAAGCTGGAACTGACCGGGCTCATGCGGCCGTTCTCCACCGAGGTGTGGTTCGGCGACCGCGTCGGCGTCCTGGGCTCCAACGGATCCGGGAAGAGCCACTTCCTGCGCCTGCTCGCCACCGGCGGCACCGACCCGGAACGCGAACACCTGCCGGTGTCCGACGTCGAGATCGCGGAGGTGCCGCACGAGGGCACCGTGAAACTCGGCGCCCGGATCCGGCCCGGCTTCTTCGCCCAGACCCACGTCCGGCCCGACCTGCTGGGCAAGACCCTGCTGGAAATCCTGCACCGGGGCGACGAACACCGCTCCGGGATGGGCCGCGAAGCCGCGGCCGGGGCGCTGGACGGCTATGGGCTGGCCGCGCAGTCGGAGCAGAAGTACGAATCCCTCTCCGGCGGCCAGCAGGCGCGGTTCCAGATCCTGCTGCTGCAGCTGTCCGGTGCCACCCTGCTGCTGCTGGACGAGCCCACCGACAACCTGGACCTGCACTCCGCCGAGGCCCTGGAACGGGCGATCGACCACTTCGAGGGCACCGTCCTCGCCGTCACGCACGACCGCTGGTTCGCCCGGACCTTCGACCGCTTCCTGGTCTTCGGCTCCGACGGCAAGGTCTACGAGTCCGCCGAACCCGTCTGGGACGAAAAACGCGTCGAACGCGCCCGGTAGGACACCACCCTCCCTCAGGTCCTGCGGGTTTTTCCGGACCCTCCCTCAGGTCCTGCAGGTTTTTTCCGGACCCTCCCTCAGGTCCTGCGAGGATCCCCCGAACCCTCCCTCACCTCTCGTGAGGGAGCGTCCAGTGTTTCAGGACGGGAGGTGAGGGAGCGTCGGGGGTTTTGACGCGGAAGGTGAGGGAGCGTTGAGTCACTTGTATGTCTGGCGCTTGCTCTCCGTGCCGTCCTGCGCTTAGCTGATCCATTCGCCCCCGCGGGACGGGCGAGGCCCGTCGCTAGAGTGGTGGCATGACTTCGATCCCTGCCGCAGCCCGCACGGCGCAGCTGAAGGCCGCGGCCGCGGCGACGTTCCTGATCTTTGGGATCAACGGGCTCGTGTTCGCGAGTTGGGCCGCCCGCATCCCGGCGGTGACCGAGATCCTGCACATCACGTCCGGACAGATGGGAACGCTGCTGCTGTGCCTGGCGGCCGGTTCGCTGATCGCCCTGCCGACGGCGGGTGCCGTGGTCGGCAGGATCGGGACGGCCAACACCGTTCGCGCTGCCGGACTCCTGGCTGCTGCCGCCGGCGTGGGTGTCGCGCTGTCCCTGGCTGCCGCAGCCGTTCCGGGCACCGCGATCTCGCTGTTTTTCTTCGGCATCGGCATCGGGCTGTGGGATGTATCGCAGAACATTGAAGGGGCCGACGTCGAGCACAAGCTGGGCCGCACGATCATGCCGCAGTTCCACGCCGCCTTCAGTGGCGGCGCCTTCGTCGGCGCCCTGATCGGCGCCGGGCTGTCCAACATCGGCGTCGGGCTTCCGGCTCACCTGCTGGTGATCGTTGCCGTCGTGGCGGCGGCAACCCTGCTGGCGCCGAAGTACTTCCTCGAGCATGTTCCGGCGGCCGAACCGCTGGCCGGGGAAGCCAAGCCCCGGGCCGCGAGTGCCTGGCGGGATGGCCGCACCCTGCTGATCGGCGTCGTGGTCCTCGGCGCCACGCTCACCGAAGGCGCGGGAAACGACTGGATCGCCAAGGCCGCCGTGGACGGGCTCGGCGCCACCGAGTCCACCGGCGCCCTGCTGTTTGCCGCGTTTGTCCTGGCCATGACCGCCATGCGCTTCTTCGGCGGCCGGGCCATCGATGCATACGGCCGGGTGGCCGTGCTCCGGGCCAGCATGGCCGCGGCGGCCCTGGGGCTGGGACTCTTCGTGTTTGCCGGCGATATCTGGCTCGCCACGGCCGGCGCCGCGCTGTGGGGCACCGGGGCGGCCCTCGCGTTCCCGGTCGGAATGTCCGCGGCTGCGGATGATCCCAAGCACGCCGCCGCCCGGGTCTCGGTGGTGTCCACCCTGGGCTACATCGCCTTCCTCGCCGGACCTCCGTTGCTGGGCTACCTGGGCGACGTGACCGGCATCAGGATGGCCCTGCTGGCGATCGGGATCCCGATTCTGGGTGCACTTCTGCTCGCCGGCGCCGCGAAGCCCCTGCGCGCCAGGTGAGCAGTAGGGTGGTCAGATGCGAAGCACACTGAGGAAAGCGCCGGGGCGGCTGGCGAGGTTCGACCGGAAACTGGTGAGGGCCGTGTCTGCCTTCCCGGGCGGCGGCCATGACGAGGTCTTCCGGCAGCTTTCCGCAGCGGCGAACAAGGGAAAACTGTGGTTCGGCATCGCCGCCGTGATGGCACTGTTTCCCGGCACGACCCGGCGCGCCGCCCTCCACGGCCTGCTGGCGCAGGGCGTTGCGTCCGGCATCACCAACCTGGGTTTCAAGACACTGCTGCCGCGGGCCCGGCCGCTTCCCGAGCATCTTCCGGCGTTCCGGTTTGTCCACCCCCAGCCCACCAGTTCCTCCATGCCCTCGGGCCACTCCGCCTCGGCCGTGGCCTTCGCACTCGGTGTGGGACTGGTCCGCCCGGCGCTCGGCGCCGCACTGGCCCCCGTCGCGGCCGGAGTGGCTTACTCCCGGGTCCACACGGGAGCGCACTGGCCATCGGATGTCCTCTTCGGCTCGGCCATCGGCGCTGGAGCAGCCCTGGCCGCGAGGAAGTGGTGGCCGGTCCGGCCACCCTTCCCGGAGACCCGTCGCACACCGGTGAAAGCCGCGGAACTGCCCCAGGGGCGTGGCCTCGGGATCGCCGTGAACACGCTCGGGGGCTCCTATTCCACGGAGACCGCCGCCGCCCTCCAGAATGTATTCCCGGAGGCGTACATAAAGGAAATCGGCCAGAACGAGGACGTCGCCGCAGAAATCACAGCGGTGGCCAGCCGCCCCGGGATCGTGGCGCTGGGCATCTGGGGCGGCGACGGAACGATCGGCACGGCGGCCGCGGTCGCCGTCGAACGTTCCCTTCCGCTGCTGGTACTGCCTGGCGGAACTCTTAATCACTTTGCCCGGGACGCCGGTACGCCGGCACTGGAGGACGCCGTCAAAGCAGCCACCCGGGGCGAGGCCGCAGCGGCCGACGTCGGCCAGGTGGCCGTGGAGCGCGGGCTTTCGGACAGCCCAGAGCGGCTGCAGCTCAGCATGCTGAACACGGCCAGCATCGGGCTCTACCCCAACCTGGTCCGCCGCCGGGAACATCTGCAGCCGGCGCTGGGGAAGCCCCTCGCCGGTGTCGTCGCCATGTTCCGGACCTTCGCCGCGGGGACCCCGACCACGCTGATCGTGAACGGGGTGCGGCACAAGCTCTGGATCCTCTACATCGGCCGCGGCCGGTACTACCCCCGCGACCACGCCCCGATCGTGCGGCCAGTGCTGGACGACGGCGTCTTCGACCTGCGGATGATCACCGCCGACGAGTCGTTCGCGCGGCTGCGCCTGCTGTGGGCGGTGCTGACGGGAACCGTGGCCTCGTCCCGGATCACGCATCTGAGCGAAAGCAGCCGGATCCGGGTCGAAGCGGCGGACACGAACTTGGTAATGGCGGTCGACGGCGAAGTCATGCCGGCCGTCCGTGCCGTCGAATTCACGGTGCAGCCGGCCGCGCTGACGTACTACTCGCCCGCGCCCTGAGCTGCTCTCCCGAAGCGGGACGCGCCCCTGAGCGCCTCTCCCGCAGGCTGCCGTCATCCTCCCGGACTACCCTGATTGGACTCTGAATCATCCCTGAGACCGGCGAAATCCGGTGTCCTCGTCGGTAGCGTGGGGTGTGCACCCGGACCTGGAATGAACGCCCGGTCCTGACAACCCCCGCTACCAAAGGAACGCTTCCATGATCGAAGCACGAGGCCTGACCAAGGTTTACGGCGAAAAGACCGCCGTCGCCGGTGTCAATTTCACTGTCGAAGCCGGCCGGGTCACCGGCTTCCTGGGCCCCAACGGGGCCGGTAAATCCACCACCATGCGCATGATCATGGGACTGGACCGGCCGACGTCGGGCACCGTCACCGTCAACGGCGCCCCGTTCGCCCGTCACGCCGCGCCGCTGCGCGATGTCGGCGCATTGCTCGACGCCAAAGCCGTGCACACCAGCCGCTCGGCCTACAACCACCTCCTCGCGATGGCCGCCACGCACAGCATCGCCAGGAAGCGCGTGCACGAAGTCATCGAGATGACTGGGCTGGCCGACGTCGCCAAGAAGAAGGTCAAGGGCTTCTCGCTCGGCATGGGCCAGCGGCTCGGCATCGCCGCGGCGCTGCTCGGCGATCCGCAGACCATCATCCTGGACGAGCCCGTCAACGGCCTCGACCCGGAAGGCGTCCTCTGGGTCCGGAACCTGGTCAGGTACCTGGCCTCGGAGGGCCGCACCGTGTTCCTCTCCAGCCACCTGATGAGCGAAATGGCCGTCACCGCCGACCACCTGATCGTGATCGGCCGCGGCCGGATCATCGCCGACGCCCCGATCCAGGACATCATCAACGGCAAGGGCCAGAGCCGCACCCGGGTCCGCACCGACCAGCCGGAGCAGCTGATGCACCTGCTGGCCGGCACCGGCATCTCCGTGGAGCTGAAGGAAACCGAACTGCTGGAGGTCACGGGCCTTGACCCGCGGCAGATCGCCCGGGCCGCGCTCGAAAGCCACGTCATCATCTACGAACTCACCCCGCTCCAGGCCAGCCTCGAGGAGGCCTACATGGAACTGACCAAGGATGAGGTCGAATACCACTCGCTGATCACCACGGGCGCACCCGCCCCCGTCCCGTCCGGAGGCAACTAAGCCATGAGCTCAACCACCCTCGAACCCACTCCCGCGCGCCGCGGAGCCCACGCCGGAACCGGCGACACCCCGGCCGGCAAGCTGTCCGGCAACGGCACCAGCACCGGTCCCGGCCCGTCCTTCCTCCGGGTACTGAACTCCGAATTCATCAAGTTCCGCACCCTGCTGTCCACCCTGATCCTGCTCGGCTCCACCGTCCTCGTGGTGGTGGGCTTCGGCGCCCTCTCCGCGTGGGGCACCGGACAGTTCGCCCAGGCCGCATCGACGGACCCGCAGGCGGCCGCAGCGTTCGCCGCCCAGGGCGGGGATCTCGCCATCGGAGTCCCCACCTCCGGCATCGCCTTCGCCCAGCTGATCCTGGGCTCGCTGGGCGTGCTGCTGATGAGCTCGGAGTTCACCACCGGCATGGCCCGCTCCACCTTCGCGGCCGTGCCACGGCGGACACCCGCATTTGCCGCCAAGCTGCTCGTGGTCATGGTGACCGCCTTCGTCCTGACCGCCGTCTCCGTGTTCCTGGCCGGCCTGGTGTCCCTGCCGATCCTGGGCAACTACGACCTCAAGCTGGACCTCGGCAGCTCCCATTCGGTCAAGCTCCTGCTGGTCAACAGCCTCTACATCGCAGCCGTGGCCGCGATCGGCCTGTCCCTCGGTGCCCTCATCCGCAACTCCGCCGGCGGCATCATGAGCCTGGTGGGACTGTTCTTCGTGGCCCCGATCGCGTTCCAGCTGATCCCCAGCGACTTCTTCGTGGAGGCCCGGAAGTACCTCCCCGGCAACACCGTGGAGCCGCTGACCGCCGTGGAGCACCTCCCGGACACCCTCGAAGCCTGGCAGGCCGCCCTGGTGCTGGGCGCCTGGGTGGTCACCCCGGTGGTGCTCGCCGCGGTTCTGCTGAAGAAACGCGACGTCTAGGCCGGCCATCAGGCCCACGGTCAGGCGCACCGTCTAGGCTCAGAGCATGACCGATGCAGTACCCGTGAAGGACGCGCCGGCCGGCCAGGCTGACGCGTCCTTCGCCGAAATCACCGCCCGCCGGCGCGGCCGGCTCCGGCGTTACCTGTTCCAGCACCCCCGCATCATGGACGCCGTCGTGGTGCTGTGCTACCTGGTCCTCGTCACGCCCACCGCGGTGGAATCCGTGGCCGACGGCGTCTGGCCGGCCGCCGTGCTTCTCGCGGCGACGGCCGCGGCCCTGGTCTTCCGGCGGGCCCACCCGGTGCCAGTGGTGGTGGCGGTGGCGGTGCTGGAGGTGGCGGTCACCCTGCTGCACCCGTGGGGCTCCAACGTCTCCGCCGGCCTGTGGTTCTCGCTGTACTCGGTGGCCGTCGTCCGGAGCCGTCGCTTCGCCTTCATCACTCTGGCCGCGGCCACGGCCCCGCTGGCGCTCCTGTACTTCTTCATGGCGGTGGGCCCGCTGGACGGCCGCCTCCCGGACACGGCCCGCAGCACGCCGGAGAACTTCCAGCTCGTCATGAGCATCGCGGCCGGGGTCAGCATCACACTGTCCAACGTCATTGCGACCGGAATCGGCATCTCGGTCCGGCAGCGGCGCGAGCACGAGCACGAGATCGCCGCCTGGGCCGCGCGGACCGCACGGCTCGGTTCCGTCAACGAGCGCAACCGCATCGCCCGGGAAATGCACGACGTGGTGGCGCATTCGCTGACGGTCATGATCAGTCTCTCGGACGGGGCCGCCGTCGTGGTCCGGAAGGACCCGGAGCGGGCCGCCGACGTCCTCGGCGAACTGTCCCGCACGGGGCGCCACGCGCTGGCGGACATGCGGCGCGTGCTCGGGGTGTTGCGCGACGACTCGGCCGCGGGAAAGGCTCCGCGCGAACCGCTCGTGGCCGGTGACAACCTGGCCAAGCTGCTGGAGGGATTCCGGACCGCCGGCCTCCCGCTGCACTACACCCACACCGGCCCGTCGCTGCCGGAGGACGCGGCGTTCCAGCTGACCGTGTACCGGATTGTGCAGGAATCGCTGACCAATGTGCTGCGCTACGGCCGCTCGCTGGGACGCGTGGAGGTGGATATTGTGCGCGACGGCGGCACCGTCAGCATTGACGTGCTCGACGACGGGAAAGGCACCGTGGAGTCCGGCGGGTTCGTGGGCACGGGACAGGGCCTGGCCGGGATGCGGGAACGGGCCCGCATCTACGCGGGCAGTGTGGAGGCCGGGCGCACCCTCGACGGCGGCTGGCGCGTGCACGCCGTCCTGGACTGCAACGGCGGCAACGGGAATTGACACAAAGGAAAATGATGAGCGAAGCCGCACCGATCCGCATCCTGCTGGTCGATGACCAGCCGCTCCTCCGGATGGGCTTCCGCCTGATCCTGGAGGGCGAGGATGACCTGTGCATCGTGGGCGAGGCATCCGACGGCGCCGAGGGGGTGCGCCAGGTCCGGGAGCTCAGCCCCGACGTCGTGCTGATGGACGTGCGGATGCCGGTGCTGGACGGGATCGAGGCGACGCGGGCCGTCACGGCGTCCGGGTCCTGCGCGAAAATCATCATCCTGACCACCTTCGACCTGGACGAGTACGCCTTCGCGGGCCTCCAGGCCGGGGCTTCTGCGTTCCTGCTCAAGGACGTGGCCCCGGCCGAACTGATCAGCGCCGTCCGGGTGGTGGCCAGCGGCGACGCCGTGGTGGCACCGCGGATCACCCAGCGGCTCCTCGAGACCTACGTCCGGGGCGCCGGCCCGGTCCCGGGCAACCAGGCCGCTCCCGCCGCCGTCGCGCGCCCGGCGAGGGACCCGCTGCTGGAGGACCTGACCCCGCGCGAGACCGAAATGCTCGGCGCGATGGCCGAGGGCCTCTCCAACGCCGAGATCGCGCACCGCTACTTCCTCTCCGAGGCGACGGTCAAGACGCATGTGCGGCGGATCCTCACTAAACTCCACCTCCGCGACCGGGTGCAGGCCGTGGTCTACGCCTATGAAACCGGCCTGGTGGTGCCGAGCAACCCGGATTACTGACGCCAGGAGCCTGAAACAGTGGTTTCAGGCACATTCCGGATTTGCCTGTGAGGCAACTTTAATTGCCTGGTGCGCCTCCATGTTGGAGTCCCGCCCGGTCTGGCCCGGCGTCAGCTGTGGGATTGCACAGAACAGACGGGGGACGGCCCGGTCTAGGGTGAAGCGACACTGTGGTCCGTCGCACATCATGCCAGGCATCGCCGGCAAGGGGGCACGGGCCGACACCCCCACGAAGGACGTCGCTTAATGCAGGCTGACCAGCAACTCTCGAAATCCCTTAAACCCAGGCATCTGTCCATGATCGCCATCGCCGGCGTGATCGGCGCCGGACTCTTTGTGGGTTCCGGCGCCGCCATCCAGCAGGCCGGTCCCGGCATCCTCCTTGCCTACACGGCGGCGGGCCTCGTCGTCATCCTTGTCATGCGCATGCTCGGCGAAATGGCCGCGGCCAACCCGGAAACCGGCTCCTTCTCGACCTACGCGGACAAGGCCCTGGGCCGCTGGGCGGGCTTCAGCATCGGCTGGCTTTATGCCTGGTTCTGGATCATCGTGCTCGGCATCGAGGCCACGGCAGGGGCGGCCATCATGCACCGCTGGGTGCCGGGCATCGACCAGTGGGTCTGGGCCCTCATCCTGATGGTGCTGCTCACGCTCACCAACCTGGGGTCCGTGAAGTCCTATGGCGAGTTCGAATTCTGGTTCGCCTCCATCAAGATTGCCGCGATCGCGCTGTTCCTGCTCTTCGGCGCCGCGGCGATCCTCGGCCTGGTCCCCGGTGTCCCCGCCCCGGGACTGAGCAACCTGATCGAAAACGGCGGGTTCCTGCCCAACGGTCCGGGGGCTGTCCTGGCGGGCATCCTGGTGGTGGTGTTCTCCTTCTTCGGCGCCGAAATCGCCACCATTGCCGCCGGTGAATCCGAGAACCCGGTCGATGCCGTGAAGAAGGCCGTGAAGTCCACCGTCTGGCGCATCCTGGTGTTCTACATCGGCTCCATCGCCATCGTGGTCACCCTGCTGCCCTGGAACTCCGCCTCCGTGGCCAAGAGCCCCTATGTCGCCGTGATCGAGCTCTTCGGCATCCCCGGTGCCGGCACCATCATGGACATCGTGGTTCTCACCTCCGTGCTGTCCTGCCTGAACTCCGGCCTGTACACGGCCAGCCGCATGCTGTTCTCGCTCTCCCGCCGCGGCGACGCCCCCAAGTCCTGGATGCGCATCTCCAAGCGCGGCGTCCCGGCCGCCGCGGTCCTGGCCTCCACGGTGGTCGGCTTCATCACCGTAGGCCTGAACTACATCGCCCCGGACACTGTGTTCCTCTTTCTGGTCAACACGTCCGGCGCCATCGCACTGTTCGTCTGGCTCGTCATTGCCGGCTCGCAGCTGATCCTTCGCCGCCGGATGGGCGCCGCTGCCAAGGACCTCCAGCTGAAGATGTGGCTCTTCCCGCACCTGACCTGGGTGGCCATCGTAAGCATCGTCGCCCTGCTGATCGGCATGGTGATCCTGGAATCGACCCGGGAGTCGCTGCTGCTCTCGCTCGCCCTCGCGGCTGTCGTCGTCGGGATTGGCCTCTGGCGATACCGGCCGGCCGGCGGGAAGTCCGCCGTCCACCCCGGCGAGGAAGTGGCCGCAGAGGAAACCGGCGTCGGCGCCGGCACGGGGTCGTAGGCGCCCGGCCCCACCGCCCCCCCGGGACATGCCCAGCCCTAGCGCCCAGGGATGGACATAGCGCCAATATGTCCACTCCCCGCAGCCAGGGGAGGGCATGTCCGGGGCGCACCGGGGGACATGTCCGGTCCTTGGCGCGTGGGGAGGGCATGTCCGGTGGCGGGGTCCTCGATCATCAGACACCTCAAGCACCGGGCACAGCGCCCTCACAGCGAGGCCCTAGCCACGGCATAGCGGGCCGGGGTTCTATGGATCCATGGACACACTGCCCCAGCCCCCGCACGAGCCGCACCCCGATCACGACCGCGGCCTGGAATTCGACCTCTCCACCCTGCTGAGCCGCCGCTCGCTGGGCATGTTCCTCGGGGCCGGCACGGCGGCCGCCGCCCTCGCGGCCTGCACCCCGGGCGGGTCTGCCGGATCCGGAAGCACGACGTCGGCGTCCCCGGCACCGACTCCGGCCGCCGCCGGCAGCGCCGGCACAGCCAGCACGGCGCCGTCGGCCTCCGCCTCGCCCACCCTGACACGGGCGATCGCCGAATGCGGCGTCGAAATCCCGCAGGAAACAGCCGGACCGTTCCCCGGTGACGGCTCCAACGGCCCCAACGCGCTGTCGGCCTCCGGCGTCGTCCGCCAGGACATCACCTCCAGCTTCGGAGCCTCGAGCACCACGGCCGACGGCGTGCCCCTGACCGTCACGCTCACCCTGCTGGATAACTCCAATGGCTGCACGCCGCTGGCCGGTGCCGCGGTCTACGCCTGGCACTGCGACAAGGACGGCAGGTACTCCATGTACGATTCCGGCCTCAAGAACGAGAATTATCTCCGCGGCGTCCAGGAGGCCGACGCGAACGGCCAGGTGACTTTCAAGACCGTCTACCCGGGCGCCTACAGCGGCCGCTGGCCGCACATCCACTTTGAAGTCTTCGAGTCCATGAGCAACGCGACGGCGGCGGGGCAGGTCCTCGCCGTCTCGCAGATCGCGCTGACCGAGGCGGCCTGCAGGGACGTCTATGCCTCCGCCGGCTACGAGACCAGCGCGGCGAACTTCCCGCGCACCACGCTGAAATCGGACAACGTCTTCGGCAACGACGGCGGCATCTACCAGCTGGCCACGATGGCCGGCTCGGTGTCCGCGGGCTACACGGCCGGACTCAATGTCACGGTATAGCTAGACTCGGTGCCATGCCTTCACACCCCAGTGCCGCGGCCCACATCCAGGACCTCGGCGCCTACGTCACCGCCTCGCCCTCCAGCTTCCATGCCGTCCACGAGGCCGCCCGCCGGCTGGACGAGGCGGGCTTCACCCCCCTGGACGAACTGCAGCCCTGGGACGGCGCCGCAGTCAAGACCGGCAAGCATTACATGGTCCGGGACGGTGCCCTCATCGCCTGGGTGGTGCCTGGGACGGCCGGCCCCACCGCCGGCTTCAACATCCTGGGCGCTCACACCGATTCGCCGTCGTTCAAACTCAAGCCCAAACCCACCACCGGCAAGTTCGGCTGGCTGCAGGCCGGCGTCGAGGTCTACGGCGGACCCCTGCTCAACTCCTGGCTGGACCGCGAACTGCAGCTTGCCGGACGCCTCGTGATGCTCGACGGCACCCAGCACCTCACCGCCACCGGACCGCTGCTGCGCTTCCCCCAGCTGGCCATCCACCTGGACCGCTCCGTGAACGAGGGCCTGGCCCTGGACAAGCAGCAGCACATGAACCCCGTTTACGGCCTCGGCGAGCCCGCGGACGGGGACCTCCTGGCACTGCTCGCCGGGCGCGTAAAGGGCAAGAACGTCGATCCGGCGCAGATCGGCGGCTACGACGTCGTCATTGCGGACACGCAGGCGCCCGCCGTCTTCGGGGCGAAGGGCGAGTTCTTCGCCTCCGGCCGGCTGGACAACCTCTCCGCGACGCATGCCGGCCTCGAGGCACTGATCGCGCACGCCAAGGGTCCGCTGCCGGAAGGCACACCGATCGCCGTCCTGGCCGCCTTCGACCACGAGGAAATCGGCTCCGCCTCCCGTTCCGGTGCGTGCGGGCCTGTCCTCGGGGACGTCCTGGTGCGCATCTCCGAGGGGCTGGGCGCCTCGGCGAGCCAGCGGCGGCAGGCTCTGGCAAGGTCGTTCTGCGTCTCGGCCGACGCCGGGCACGCCGTGCACCCCAACTACCCCGAGCGGCACGATCCGGCGAACCGGCCGGCCCTCAACGGCGGCCCGCTGCTCAAGATCAACGCCAACCAGCGCTACGCCACGGACGGCCCCGGCGCCGCCCTCTGGGCACGGCTCTGCACCGACGCCGGCATCCCGTACCAGGAGTTCGTCTCCAACAACGTGATGCCCTGCGGCTCCACGATCGGCCCGCTGACGGCCACCCGGCTCGGGATCAGGACGGTCGACGTCGGCGTGCCCCTGCTCTCGATGCACTCCGCCCGTGAGCTCTGCGGCGTCGAAGACCCCTACCGGCTGGCGAGGGTGACGGAGCTGTTCTTCCGCACGGCGGCGTAGGCCTTCCGGGCTGGTGCCGGGCCAGCCGGCCACGGTCCCCGGTCCCAAAGCCTTCCGTCCGGACTATGCGGCGAGACCGACCACGAGGTTGATGGTGGCAGCCAGGATGACTGTCCCGAAAACGTACGACAGCAGGCTGTGCTTGAGGGCCTCGGCCCTGATGCCATGGTTCTGCAGGGCGGTGTCCGAGACCTGGTAGGTCATGCCGAGGCTTGTGGCCAGGTAGGCGAAATCGGTGTACTGCGGCGGCCGGCTCTGGTTGAAGTCGATGCCGCCCACCTCGGAGCCGGCTTTCCGGCCCGTGCGGTAGTACAGCTGGGCGTAGCGCAGCGTGAATAGCGTCTGGACCAGCATCCAGGACAACGCCACCGAGGCCAGGGCCAGCAGTCCGCCGCCGAGCCGGGACGGAGTGTCGGCAGTGTTGTGGGAGTCCACCACCACGGCTGCCGCCGCCGCCAGGCTGGCGACGTTTGCGGCCAGGATCAGCAGGTCGGTGGTGCCGCGGGACGGATCCTCGGCCGTGGCGTGGGACCGTGTCTCCGCGGGATCCAGCCGCCCGACCACCAGCCAGACCCAGACCACGTACGTCAGCGCGGCGGCGCTCCAGCCGATTGCCGGAGCCTGCACCCAGCGCCCCGCCAGGCCGGCGGCCGTCCCGGCAAGCAGTCCGGCCAGCAGCATGACGACGAAGCGCAGCCGGCTGCGCCGGATGGTGCGGGCGGCGCGGGACGGGGATCCGGTGTTCATTCCCTGATCATGGCATGCCGGCGGCGTCCACCCCGCCTGCGTCCACCCCGTCTGCGTCCACCCCGTCTGCGTCTTCCCCGAACGGGGCGGTTGTCCACATGGCCGCCGGCGCTCTTCCGCCGCCTGCTGCGCGGCCTTATGGTGGGGACACGGAATCGCGAAATCTGGCCCGGATGCACTAAGCTATTGAAGTCTGTGCTGCGACCTGCCTCCGTTCCGGGGGTGTTGCGAGGCACATGGCACCGCAAATGAACCTCCTGTTACGGAAATGCCGTAACCGCTTAGCCCAAAGGAGGTGGGTTCACATATGCGTCCTTATGAATTGATGGTAATCATCGACCCCGAGGTCGAAGAGCGTACCGTTGAGCCAACGCTTCAGAAGTTCCTGAGTGTCATCACCAACGATGGTGGAACCATCGAAAAGGTTGACATCTGGGGCCGTCGTCGCCTGGCTTACGAGATCCAGAAGAAGTCTGAAGGTATCTACGCCGTGGTGAACTTCACCGCCGAGCCGGCTACCGCCAAGGAACTTGACCGCCAGCTGAGTCTCAATGAGACCATCATGCGCACCAAGATCACCCGCCCCGAAGTACAGAAGGTTGTTGCTGAGTAATTTCAGCTCCCGATTTTCACTCTTCATCCCCGCAGGAACGAACAAGGAGGCAGTAGATGGCAGGCGAAACCACTATTACGGTCATCGGTAATCTCACCAATGACCCCGAACTGAGGTTCACACCGTCAGGTTCGGCAGTAGCGAATTTCACCATCGCTTCTACGCCCCGCACCTTCGACCGCCAGTCCAATGAGTGGAAGGACGGGGAAACCCTGTTCCTCCGCGCGTCGGTATGGCGCGAAGCAGCCGAAAACGTCGCCGAATCCCTGACAAAGGGCATGCGCGTGATCGTTTCCGGTCGCCTGAAGAGCCGTTCCTACGAAACAAAAGAAGGCGAGAAGCGCACCGTCATCGAGCTTGACGTCGACGAAATCGGCCCGAGCCTGCGCTACGCCAACGCCAAGGTCAACCGCACCCAGCGCTCCGGCGGTGGGGGTGCCGGCAACGGTGCCCAGGGCGGCTTCGGCGGCGGCAACAGCGGTGGCGGCTCTGGTGCAAGCCAGGGCGGCAACTCCGGCGGAACCTGGGGCGGCAACCAGCCCGCGCAGCAGGATGACCCCTGGGCCACGCCCGGTGTCAGCAATGCGGGCGGAACCTGGGGCAACGGCCCGGATTCCGAACCTCCCTTCTAAACAACATCTAAGGTTCGACGACGGAACCCGCCGGAACGCCGCAAGGCGGACGGGTGCAGACCGACGTCGGATCACCACCATCCCGTGGATCAATATCCACGGGCTCCATCGAATAGGAGCTCCACGATGGCTAAGGCTGAACTCCGTAAGCCCAAACCAAAGTCCAACCCCTTGAAGGCCGCTGACATCACTGTCATCGACTACAAGGACGTAGCATTGCTGCGCAAGTTCATTTCCGACCGCGGAAAGATCCGCGCCCGTCGCGTCACTGGCGTCACGGTGCAGGAACAGCGCAAGATCGCCCAGGCAATCAAGAACGCCCGCGAAGTTGCTCTGCTGCCTTACTCCGGCGCTGGCCGCGGCTAAGGAAGGGATTAACTAACATGGCAAAGCTCATTCTGACCCACGAAGTAACCGGTCTCGGTGCTGCTGGCGATGTTGTCGAGGTCAAGGACGGTTACGCGCGTAACTACCTGCTGCCCCGCAACTTCGCCCTGACCTGGTCCAAGGGCGGCGAGAAGCAGGTTGAGTCCATCAAGACTGCCCGCGCTGCCCGCGAGCACGCTTCCCTGGAAGACGCTCAGAAGCAGGCTGCTGCACTCTCCGCCAAGCCGGTCAAGCTCGTCGTCAAGGCTGGCGAGACCGGACGCCTGTTCGGCACCGTCAAGCAGGGCGACGTAGCCGATGCTGTTGAGGCCGCTGGCCTTGGCAAGATCGACAAGCGCAAGGTTGAACTGCCGGCACACATCAAGTCGGTTGGTTCCTACCAGGCCAACGTCCGTCTGCACGCCGACGTTGCCGCTGTGATCGAACTCGACGTAGTGGCAGGCAAGTAGCCCTTACCGGCTATGCAGTCCTGAACTGTTGGAAGGCCCCCGCCTTCGGATTCCTCTAGGAACCGGAAACGGGGGCCTTCTGCCGTTAACTCCAACGCGGGGTCAGCCCTGGTGCAACAGGGTGGTCACGTGCCCGTAGCCGACGCGGACCAGCTCGGTCAGCACGGCCTCGTCGACGTCGTCGAGCTTGTTGACGTACAGGCAGCCCGCGCCGGTCCTGTGCTTGCCAAGCCTGCCCAGCAGTTGGGCGGAGTCCGGGCCGTATGTGAGGCCGTAGAGCGAGAGGCTTGCCTTCCGGGTGGAGAAGCCGACCGCCGGCGCGTCCCCCTCCCGGCCGCTTTCGTACCTGTAGTGGTACCGGCCGAACCCCACTATGGTCGGCCCCCACATCTGCGCCTGCTGGCCCGTGGCCCCGGTCATGAGGTCCAGGAGCCGGTATCCGTCCTGGCGGCGGACCGGATGCTCCACGGCGGCCAGGAAGTCCTCCACGGAGGCCCCGGTGGCCTGAGTCTTGTTTTCAGTCATGTGGGCAGTGTGCCAGACGGCCGCGTCCCTGTCAGCCACTCGATGGGGAATAAACGGCGCGGCCTGCTGCTTCTAAAGGTAGATGCAAACGCATGCAGTACGGTCTGACAGACCAATCTCACCCAAGGAGCACCCTGTGGAAACCCGCCGCATCACCGTTCTCTCCGCCGGACTCGGCGTCCCCTCATCGAGCCGTCTGCTGGCGGACCAGCTGGCAGCCTCGGCTGAACGGCAGCTCGCGGCCTCAGGCTACGCCGTGACTGTGGACGTCGTGGAACTGCGGGACCTCGCCGTGGACATCGCCAACAACTTCGTGACCGGCTACGCGGCCCCGCGGCTGGCCGAGGTGATCGCCGGCGTCGAGGGCTCTGATGGCATCATTGCCGTCAGCCCCGTCTTCAGTGCGTCCTACAGCGGTCTGTTCAAGTCGTTCATCGACGTGCTGGACCCGAAGTCGCTGGAGGGCAAGGCTGTCCTGCTGGGTGCCACCGCCGGCACGGACCGGCACCAGATGGTCCTGGACTTCGCCATGCGGCCGCTGTTCACCTACCTGCGCACCCGGGTTGCCGCCACCGCGGTCTTCGCGGGTCCCCAGGATTGGGGAACCAACGACGACGGCGGCTCGCCCCTCTCCGCGCGGACCGACCGCGCAGCGGCCGAGTTCGCCCGTCTGCTTCAGGGCACCCAGCCGCAGCAGAAGCCGGCGGCGCTGGAGTCGCTGCCCTTCGAACAGCTGCTCGCGGGGATTTCCCGCGGATAGTAGCCCGGGGGCGCCGAGCGGCCCGCCGGCCCCGGCCCTAACGGCTTGGCCCGGGCATGTTCCGCCGCCGCTCTACAATGTCGACCCGCGCCGGGACGACCGCCGCTACGACGACCGCCGGGACCGGCCCCGTTACGATCAGCCCCAATATGACGGCCGCCGCGCCAAGAAGAAGGAAGGCTGGCTCGGGGAGCTGTTCGACTTCTAGCGGCAGAACCCAGGCCGGCAGACCCCCGGCCGGTGAAAGCCGGCCGTGGTCAAGTCCGCCGTCGGGAAGTCAGTCGTCAAGCAGAGCGATGAACTCGCGGGCCTGCTTCATGGAGATGTCCGAGTGGCGGGTCAGGGCGGTCGCTGCCGCTTCGGCGTCGCCGCTCTTGGCGAGCGTGCGGATCCTGCCGTAGATCTCATCGTTGAGCATGTTGCTGCTGACCTCGCGGGTCACGTCGCCCTTGCTGGCGATCGCCCGGTAGCGGTACGGGAAACGCTGCGGTGTGTCGTCTTCCTCGTCCCCGGGGGCTTGCTGCGAAGCTGCCGGCCGGAACGGCTGGGGGTGGGCTGCAAGGGCCCCGACGGCGTCGCGGGAGGCCCGCAGGCCCTCGCCGGTGCTGTCGAAGTAGAGCTTGATAGCAGCCATGGCCTGACCCTGCGCGATCAGCGCGTACAGGCGGCGGTGCTGTTCCTGGCTCAGCTTGGCCGCTGCCGCGCGGGCCAGCTCGACGGGATCGCGCTCGGGCTGCGGTGCGGCCGACCCGGGGCGGGCGTGGGCCCCGCGCCGGCCGAGCGCGCGGGCCATCAGCAACACGCTGGCCCCGACGATTGCCAGAATCAGAATGGGGATGATCAGGGATTCCATGTACTACAGCCGATCTACATAATTCTTGGCGGTCAAGAGATCTGAATGGGTTGCCTGGCGCAGCAGCCTGATGGCCTGGATCTTCTTGCCGTTCCGGGCCAGCGACTGCAGCTGGAGGGCGAACTGGGGATTCAGCTGTCCGCCCGGCAACACGGACCCTTGGTAGCCAGGCTGTCCCACGGCCGGCGCCGAGCCGGACTGGGCGCGCAGGGCTGCGCGGGCGTGATCGGCCTGCTGAGACTGCTGTTGTTCGTTCTGGCTGGGCCGGGTGACGGCGTCAACCCGTGCCCGCGCTGCGGTGGCGGCCTGGACCTGCGCCGCGTAGTGCGCCTGGGAGCGGACGGCCAGCTCGAGCTGATATCGCTCCGCGTCCGACACGCCGGAATCCCGCGGTTTGAGGGCTGTAACGAACGCCCAGAGGACTGCCGTCAGGATGAGGGCAGGCACTATGACCAGCAATACATCGCCCATGCTTAGAGCTTATGCCAGATTGCGGTTATCCACAGCATATTCCGCACGACGCACACGGTGCGCCGATTAAGGCGTCAATATCCCGTCAACGCCGTGATGCCCCTCACGAAATGCGACTATTTTGCCCCAAATGTGGCACCCGACCCGCGGTGTATCCCCAGCCACAGAGTGCAAGCTGTGGATGAAGCTTGCGGAAATTAGTTTTGTGTCCACAAGGTGAACCGTGTGTTTCCGCAGGTCAGCGGCACATTATCGGGGCAACAAATTTTCTATCCACAGCTGTTCCCACAGGCTGTGCACAAGCAGGCGACGGTAGTGCACAGCTTATCCACAGGGGTGCCGTCCTGCCGGGTTGGTGCCTGCCCGATGGGGGGATAACGTAGCGGGATATCGAGCCGTGGATACGGAAATCCGATGATCGCCGAACGACGCCTTCCGTAAATTCGGAACGGCGCCCCGCCGGCATCGACGCTGTGGATAACGGCAGCGCAGGACGGCAGGCAAACTGTCGGAGCCGGCTGATAGGACTAAACCAGTCGGCATACGCCGGGATGGACGCCACAAGCAGTTGGCGTCACGGGCAGTTGGCGTCACAGAAGTTAACGTCACGTGCAGTTAACGTCACGTGGCATCAAGGCACATGGCTTACGCGTCGCCGGCGAACGGATATCCGCCGCGGCACACAATGGAGGACGGCAGTTTTGTCAGTTACGCATCTGGACTCATTCGAGGGCACGCGGGGATCCGAAGGAAGCCGCAAGCCGCCGCAGGACATACCCGCGGAGCAGTCCGTCCTGGGTGGCATGATGCTGTCCAAGGATGCCATTGCCGACGTCGTCGAAATCCTGCGTGGCCAGGACTTCTACCGCCCCGCGCACGAGACGATTTACGAGGCCGTCATCGACCTCTACGGCCGCGGCGAACCCGCCGACGCCGTCACCGTCTCGGATGAGCTGACGAAGCGCGGAGAGATCAACCGCATCGGCGGTCCCGCCTACCTGCACGAGCTGATCCAGACCGTCCCGACCGCGGCCAACGCCGGCTACTACGCCGAGATCGTCGCCGAACGCGCGGTCCTGCGCCGCCTGGTCAATGCGGGCACCAAGATCGTCCAGCTCGGCTACGGCGCGGACGGCGAGGTCGAGGACCTGGTTAACCAGGCGCAGGCCGAGATCTATGCCGTCGCCGAGCGCCGGACCGCCGAGGACTACGTCGTCCTCAAGGACGTCATGGAATCCACGGTCGACGAGATCGAGGCCTCCGGCCACCGCGGAGAAGGACTGACCGGCGTGCCCACCGGCTTCTACGAACTGGACGAACTGACCCACGGCCTGCACCCGGGCCAGATGATCGTCATCGCGGCCCGCCCGGCCGTGGGTAAGTCCACCTTCGCGCTGGACTTCGCCCGTTCCGCCGCCATCAAGAACAACCTCGCCACCGTCATGTTCTCCCTGGAAATGGGCCGGAACGAGATCGCGATGCGCCTGCTGTCGGCCGAGGCCACCATCGGCCTTCAGGACCTCCGCAAGGGGACCATCAAGGACGAGCAGTGGTCCAAGATCGCCACCACCATGGGACGGATGAACGATGCCCCGCTGTTCATCGATGACAGCCCCAACATGTCGCTGATGGAAATCCGCGCCAAATGCCGCCGCCTGAAGCAGCAGCATGACCTCAAACTCGTGATCCTCGACTACCTGCAGCTCATGAGCTCTGGCAAGAAAGTGGAGTCACGCCAGCAGGAGGTCTCCGAGTTCTCGCGTGCGCTGAAGCTGCTCGCCAAGGAACTCCAGGTGCCCGTGATCGCGCTCTCGCAGCTGAACCGCGGCTCCGAGCAGCGCCAGGACAAACGGCCCATGGTCTCGGACCTCCGTGAGTCCGGTTCCATCGAGCAGGACGCCGACATGGTCATCCTGCTGCACCGCGAAGACGTCTACGACAAGGAATCCCCGCGCGCCGGCGAAGCGGACATCCTCATCGCCAAGCACCGTAACGGCCCGACCAAGGACATCGTGGTGGCGTTCCAGGGCCACTACTCGCGGTTTGCTAACATGGCGGCCGACGCCGGAGGCGGATTCTAGCCGGCCGCCAGCGGCAGGCCGCCCGGGCGTAGAGGGCCAGCGTTGGCCCGCTACGGGCCGCCGGCCGGGAGCAGATGGTTGGGCAGCCGGTTTCCGGGTGCCATCCCCCGGATCTCCAGCAGCTCGCGGGCGTGGGCGTGCAGCCGCTTGTCTTCCTCTGACACCGGCACCCATTGCGGGATCCGGACCGAGGTGCCGTGCTCGTCGCGGGCCACCATAACGGTCAGGCAGTAGGTCGTGAGGTTCAGTTCGCGTCCCCTAGGATCCCCCGAGCGGACATGAACGGCGATGTGCATGCCCTTGGTGCCGGTGTAGACCAGCCGGGCCTCCACCTCCACCAAGTGGCCGATCAGCAGCGGCCGGTAAAACCGCACGCCGCCGGAGAAGACGGCCACCGTGTCCTTCCCGCAGTAGCGGGAGGCGCAGACGTAGGCCGCCTCGTCGATCCACTTCATGACGATGCCGCCGTGGACCTTGCCGCCCCAGTTCACATCCGTGGGTGCGGCCATGAACCGCAGGACCACGCGGTCGGCGGTGCCGGCGTCGGTATATTCCTGGGCGCTCATGGCCTGGACGATGTCCTCGCGGACCTTGATCCGCGCCAGCGCGTGGTCGCGCTGCTCGATCTGTTCCGCCGTCACCGGTTCAAACTGCGGCACCGGAATGGGTTTGCCGTCCACGCCCACTGCCACAAAGATCACCATGCACTGGCTGCGCATCGTCGCGACCCCGCCCTTCGGGTCGCCCGAGGACACGACGGTGCGGATGTGCATGGAGGAACGCCCCGTGTAGACGATGGTGGCCTCCACTTCCACCATGTCGCCGCTGTTGACCGGATCTGCGAAATGGATGTTACCCACATACGCCGTCACGCAATAGGACTTCGCCCAGCCGACGGCGGCGGCATAGGCCGCCTTGTCCACCCACTCCAGCACGGTGCCGGCGTCGACCGAGCCGCTGTGGCCCACATCGGTCGGGGCCGCAAGGAAGCGCAGGGTCACGGAATTGGCGGCAGTCTCACTCATGCTGTGAGTTTACTGACCGGCCGCGGAAGCGTCCCGGGCCCCGACACAAATGCCGTCCGGGACGGCATAAGGGGGCAGGAACGACGGCGGGCGGCCACCTGAGGTGACCGCCCGCCGTCGCGCGCTTTTCCGGATTGGCGACTAGGCCAGGACGCGGAGCTTCGAGTTGGCGCGGCCGAACAGCACCTTGTCCACGGAAACTTTGCCCGCGCCGACGAGGGCCACAGCCAGGGCCGCGGCGGCCAGCAGCAGCACCAGTTCGTAGCCGCCGTTGGTGGCAAAGACGCCCGCCGGGGCGTGGACCAGGAACAGGGCGCCCAGCATGTCCACGGCGAGGACGACGGCGAACACGCGGGTCAGCACGCCCAGGATCAGGGCGACGCCGCCGACCAGTTCCAGGGTCGCGATCACCGGGGCGGCAACTTGCGCCGCCGGAACACCCATCTGGGCGAAGGAAGCCTGAGTGCCGGCGATGGTGAATTCATTGAATTTCTGCCAGCCGTGGGCGGCGAAAAGGAAGCCGACGACGATGCGCAGGATGGTGCGGGCCGAGGTGGTCAGGGCGGGCTGGTTCATGGGATCTACCGTTTCGTAAGGGGGAGCTGCGCGGCTGTCGGTGCTGACGCTGCAGCGGTTGGGTTCAAGATCAAGTCTGCCCGAAATTACTTGAAATGTCAACTAATTACGCACCGACCGCCTCCCGCCCCGCCTCCCGCCTCCCGGTTAGGGTTGTTCCGTGCCAGCCTCGTCCCCGACTCCCGCCGCCCTGCCCGCCGCGCTGCCGTCCGCGACAAGCCGGAAGCGGGAAATCCTCCGCCTTGCCGTCCCCGCCTTCGGCGCCCTGATCGCGGAACCGCTGTTCCTGCTTGCCGATTCGGCAATTGTCGGCCACCTCGGCGTGGCCCAGCTCGCCGGCGTCGGACTGGCCTCGGCGGTGCTGCATACGGCGGTGGGCCTGATGGTTTTCCTGGCCTACTCGACCACCCCGGCCGTGGCGCGGGCGATCGGTAACGGCCAGCTGGCCAAGGCCCTCGCGGCCGGGCGCGACGGCGTCTGGCTGGCCCTGCTGCTGGGGAGCATCCTCGCCCTGGCCGGATTCCTAGCCGCCGGACCGCTCCTGGAGCTGATGGGGGCCCGTGGCGAGGTGCTGACCTTCGCCGTGGACTACCTGCGCTGGTCGATGCCCGGACTCGTCGCGATGCTGCTGATTTTCGCGGGCACCGGAGTCCTCCGGGGGCTGCAGGACACCCGGACCCCGCTCGCGGTCGCCGCCGCCGGGTTCACGCTGAACATCGGGCTGAATCTCTTCCTGGTCTACGGGCTGCAGCTCTCCGTCGCCGGCTCCGCGATCGGCACCAGTATTGCGCAGTGGGCCATGGCGCTGGTCTACGTGCTGATGGTCCGGCGCAACGCCCGTAGCCACGGCGTGCCGCTGCTGCCGGACTGGCGCGGCATCCGTGCCATGACCCGGGTGGGCTCGTGGCTGATGCTGCGGACGCTTAGCCTGCGCATCGCGATCCTGGCCACTGTCGTTGTGGCCACAGCCCAGGGGCCGGTCAATCTGGCCGCCCACCAGCTTGCGATGACGGTCTTCACCTTCCTGGCGTTCGCCCTGGACGCCCTGGCCATCGCGGCGCAGGCCCTGATCGGCAAGGAGCTCGGCGCGGCCCATCCGGAGGCGGCGCGCGAACTCACCCGCACCATGGTCCGCTGGGGACTCGGCTTCGGGGTTCTCACCGGCGTGCTGCTGGCCGCCGCCGCCCCCTGGGCGGGGTTCCTGTTCACCTCCGACCCGGACGTCCGGGCCGCGCTCACGCTCGCCCTGTGGGTGCTGGCGGCCAGCCAACCCGTCGCCGGCTACGTCTTCGTGCTGGACGGGGTGCTGATCGGGGCGGGGGACGCGAAATACCTGGCGATCGCCGGCGTCGTGAATCTGGCCCTCTACCTGCCGCTCTTGTTCGCGGTCCGGTTGTCCGGGGCCGACGGCGGAGCGGGGCTGCTCTGGCTGTGGGCGGCGTTCTCGCTGGGCTACATGCTGGCCCGGGCGCTCACGCTGGGCCTGCGCGCGCGGACGGACCGGTGGATGGTGCTCGGCGCTTCGCACTAAACTGGACGCGTGACTCTCCCCGCAAGCCCTGACGCGTCCACCGCCCTGCCCGCCGCCGCGGACCTCTGGAAGCCAGTGCTCGTCCGGGCCGCCGTCGCGCTCGGCTTCGGTGCGCTGACCGTCTTCTGGGCCTCCCCCTCCGACGTCGGAATGGGCTGGGCCGGCGGACTCTACCTGCTGGCCACCGGGGCGGTGCTGATCTGGAGCGTCAAGAAGACGGGACTACGGGGCGGCACCGGCTCCGCCAAAGTCCTGTCCGCCGCGGGGTCGGTGCTGGCCGGAACCGGCGCCGCCGTCGGGCTGATCTCCGGAAGCCTCGTGTTCGCAGTCATCGCGACGCTCGGGCTCGGCCTGGCCGGCGCCGCGGAACTCTACCTCGGCCTCACCGGGCGGGGCCACACCGTGCTGGCCCGGGACTGGATCGCCTCCGGCGTGATCGGGCTCGGCACGGCGGCGGCACTTCCCTTCTTCATCGAGCTGGGGCCGCACGCGCTCCTGGGCGTCGCCGGCGGCGGGGCAATCATCAGCGGCGTGCTGTGGATGCTGGCCGGCCTGACGCTGCGGCACGATGCGCGGGGCGATTCGACGGAGGCCGTAAACTAGTACGGACAGGTTCTACCGTGCGTAGAACAATTGCGGTAATAAAACTGCCACGCCGGCCCGGCGTCGGCTGCAGGAGGAAAGCACCTTGGCACAGCAGAAATCCGGCGAACCGCGCAGCCTGCGGACCTCGGTCAAGGGACCCCTCATGTTCTCCGCATTCTGGGCAGTGCTGGCCTTCTTCGCCGTCCTGATCTTCGCCTCCGGCGGCAGCGCCAAAACACCCCGGTTTGATCTGGCCTTCACGGGCGCCGGCATCGCCTTCATCGTCACCCTGGTCCTGGCCGCCATGCTTTCGATGAGCCACAAGGAGAACGCCGAGGACCTCGGCAAGGGATCCGGCGTGAACCTCAGCTCCAGGAAGTCCCCTTCCGGCCACGGCGGCCACCCGGCACAACCGGGTTCCGACGACCCGGACGAAAACTCCGGCGGCACGCCCCGGGACGACCTCCGTTAGCCAGCCCGTCACGCCCGGCGTCCTGAGCCGGTCTAGGTTCAGGACGCACGGTTCAGGACGCTGCTTTGCGTGCCCGGTAGGCAGCCACGTGCGCCCGGTTGGCACAGTTTCCGGTGTCGCAGTACCGCTTTGAGCGGTTCCGGCTGAGGTCCAGCACGACGGCGTCGCAGTCCTCGGCGGCGCAGACCAGCAGCCGGTCCATCTCCTTGCTGCGGATCACGTCGACCAGGGCCATCGCCGCCTCTGTGCTCATCCGGTCCGCCAGCGGAGCCTCCGGCGTGGTGGCGTGCAGGTGCCAGTCCCACTGATCGTGCCTGACCAGCTGGGGGAGCGCCCGGGCCTCCCGCAGGAGCCTGTTCAGCGTCTCCACGGCCGCGGACTCGCCGGCGAGCCAGAGCTCGGCGAGTTCCCCGCGGAGCCGGTGCACACTGGCCAGTTCGGCGGCGTCCCGGGTCCGGGAGCCCGTGAAGCCCTCGGCTGCCAGGAAGCGGTCCAGGTCCGCAGGCGTGGCCAGCTGCTCGTCGCCGTTGGCGCAGGTGTTGATGAGGTCGACCACGGAACGCAGCGCAACCTCCGTGTCAGGGGCAAAAACCATCTTGACTCCTTACGGCCGCTTGGCGTACTGTCATGACCATAACCCTACTTTACTCCTGACAGGAGGCAGCCCGTGTCTGCCGCACGCCGTTCCGCCGATGCACCGGTCCAGAATCCCGCGGATATCCACGGTGCCGGAACACGCAGCCCCGGACAAAGTACCCCCGGAAAAAGCGGTCTGCGGGCGACCGGCGCAGCGTCAGGGTTCATGGCCTCGGGACTGGGGGTTGCACTGTTTTCCTCTGCCGTGTTCGGACTCTCCGGATCGTTCGCAAAGGCGCTCCTGGAAACGGGCTGGACCCCCGGCGCCGCGGTCACGGCCCGCCTCACGGGGGCGGCGCTGATCCTGGCAATCCCCGCCATTCCCGCCCTCCGCGGACGCTGGCACCAGCTCCGGGACAACTGGCTGACCATCGTGCTGTTCGGCCTCATCGGCGTCGCCGCCTGCCAGCTGTTCTACTTCAACGCCGTGTCCAGGCTCTCGGTCGGCGTCGCCCTGCTGCTGGAATACCTGGCCCCCGTGCTCATTGTGCTCTGGATCTGGGCTGCCAGCCGGAAACGGCCGAGCCCGCTGACCATCGCCGGTACGCTGCTGTCCCTGGGTGGCCTGGGCCTGGTCCTGGATCTCACCGGAGCCGTCAAAATCGACCTCATCGGCGTGCTGTGGGGGATCGCGGCCGCCGTCTGCCTGGCAATCTACTTCTTCATCACGGCGAAGGAGAACGACACCCTGCCGCCGATCGTCCTGGCCTCCGGCGGGCTCATGGTGGGTGCAGTTGTCATGTGGCTCGCCGCGGCAACCGGTCTGCTGCCGATGGCTTTCAGCACCGCCGACACCCGGCTGGGCCCTTGGGTCACGCCCTGGTGGGTGGCGCTGGGCGGTCTCGTGGTGATGGCCACCGTTCTGGCCTATGTCGCGGGCATCGTCGCCGCGCGGGCGCTCGGATCCAAGGTGGCGTCTTTTGTCTCGCTCACGGAGGTGCTGTTCGCCGTCATCTGGGCGTGGCTGTTGCTCGGAGAACTGCCCGGGCCCATCCAGCTCCTGGGCGGGCTGCTGATTGTCGGCGGCGTGCTGCTGGTCAGGCTGGACGAGCTGAAGACCCCGTCCATCGCCGGTGCGGCGCTGCAGGCGGCGCTGGTCCACGCGAACGACGTCGAACCGGTCCCCTGAGCTTACGGGCGCTCCGCCGAAACCTGTCGATGGGCACCCCTCCCATCCCCACGCCGATGCCCTATCAGTTGCGGTCCGTATCATGGCCCGGAAGCAACCACAACTGATAAGGCAACGGGTTTGGTTCCGGTTCCGCTCCTCGGGCAGTGAAATTCGCACCCGGGGCCCTCGATCCCGGGCGCGGAGGCACCTAGCATGGAGATATGTGCCGAAATATCCGGACCCTCCACAATTTTGAACCCCACGCCACCAGCGCCGAGGTGGAGGCTGCCGCACTGCAATACGTGCGCAAGATAAGCGGCAGCACCACGCCGTCCAAGGCCAACGAAGAGGCCTTCAAGCGGGCTGTGCATGAGATTGCCCACGCCACGCAGCACCTGCTCGACTCCCTGGTGACCCACGCCCCGGCAAAGGACCGCGCGGAGGAAGCCGCCAAGGCCAAAGCCCGGGCTGCGGTCCGCTTCGGCACGGTCTGAGGGAGGGCGCCGGCGCGAAGGCCGCCCTACTTGCCGAAGCTGCGCAGCCGCAGCGAGTTGGCCACCACCAGCACGGAACTGGCGGCCATCGCGGCGCCCGCGATCATCGGATTCAGCAGCCCCAGGGCCGCCACCGGGATGCCGACCGCGTTGTAGAAGAAGGCCCAGAAAAGGTTGGTCTTGATGGTGGCGAGGGTCCGGCGGGACAGCTCGATGGCCTGGGCCACCTGCCCGAGGTCGTTGCCCATCACGGTGAGGTCCGCGGCCTCGATGGCGACGTCGGTGCCCGAGCCCATCGCGATGCCCAGGTCCGCCTGTGCCAGCGCCGCGGCGTCGTTCACGCCGTCTCCGGCCATGGCCACGGTGGCGCCTCCTGCCTGCAGCTTCCGCACCGCCTCGACCTTGCCTTCGGGCAGCACGCCCGCAAAGACGTCTTCCGGGCTGATCCCGACGGCGGCCGCCACCTGGGCAGCCACCGCGGCGTTGTCTCCGGTCAGCAGGATCGGCCGCAGCCCCAGCTCCCGGAGCCTGGCGATCGCCGCCGCGGAGCCGTGCCGGAGCGTATCGCGCAGGCTGATGATGCCGGCCGCTTCGCCGTCCACGGCGAGCCAGATGGCGGTGGCGCCTGATTCCTCGGCCTCGCGGAGGAGGTCCTGCTGCCCGGGCGTGATGGTGACCCCGTTTTCCTGCAGCCAGCCCGTCCGGCCGGCGGTGATCAGCCGGCCGTTGACGGTGCCCTGGACACCGCCGCCGGGGGCGGAGCGGAAGCCGACGACGGCGGGCAGCCGGCCGCCGTCGTCGGCGTCATTCTGCTGTTCCGCCGCAAGCGCCGCTGCCGCAATGGCACGGGCGATGGGGTGTTCGGACGCGGCCTCGACGGCCCCGGCAACGCGCAGGACCTCGGCCCGGCTGAAGGGGGCAAACGGCAGGGTGCGGTCCACGGCGAGGCGGCCGGTGGTCACGGTGCCGGTCTTGTCCAGCACGATGGTGTCCACGGTCCGCGTGTCCTCCAGAACCTGCGGGCCCTTGATGAGGATCCCCAGCTGGGCGCCCCGGCCGGTGCCGGTGAGGAGTCCGACGGGCGTGGCGAGGCCCAGGGCGCAGGGGCAGGCGATGACCAGTACTGCAACAGCTGCCGTGAAGGCGGCGCGGAGCTCGGCGCCGCTGATGACCGGTCCGGCGCTGAGCAGCCACGCGGCGAAGGTGGCGGCGGCGATGGCCAGGACGACGGGCACGAACACGGAGCTGATACGGTCCGCGAGGCGCGCGATCGGAGCCTTCCCGGTCTGTGCCTGGGAGACCAGCCGGCCCATCTGGGCCAGGGTTGTCTCCGCGCCGACCCGGGTGGCGCGGACCAGGATCCGGCCGGAGGTGTTGATGGTGGCGCCGGTGACGGGGCTGTCCGGGCCGACTTCCACCGGTACCGATTCGCCGGTCACGAGGGAGGCGTCCACGGCCGAGGAGCCGCCGACGACGACGCCGTCGGTGGCGATCTTCTCGCCGGGGCGGACCACGATCACGTCGCCCACCTCAAGTTGGTCCGCCGGGATCTTGTGTTCGCTGCCGTCGCGGAGGACCGTGGCGTCCTTCGCGCCCAGATTCAGCAGGGCCTTCAGCGCGTCGCCGGCCTTGCTCTTGGCGTTGGCCTCCAGATAGCGGCCCAGCAGCAGGAACGTGGTGACAACGGATGCGACCTCGAAGTAGAGCCCGCCGGCCATGCCCTCCATGCTGGCGTGCTCCGTCATCCGCGGGTCCGCAAGCAGCTGCCAGGCCGAAAAGATGTACGCGGCGGTCACCCCGATGGACACCAGGGTGTCCATCGTGGACGCAAAGTGCCGGGCGTTGACGGCGGCGGCCCGGTGGAACGGCCACGCAGCCCAGCTGACCACCGGCAGGGCGAGGGCACCGGCGGCCCAGCCCCAGTTCGCGAACTGGAACGCCGGGAACATCGACATCAGGAAGACCGGGATGGTGAGGACGGCGGCGACGATGACCCGCGGGCGGATGCGGTTGGCTGCTGCGTTCGACGGCGTTCGGTCGCCGGGGTGTGCCCCCGTGTGGTCACCAGCCGCGACGCGACCGGCCACATGCTCCGCGTGCTCGGTCGTTCCTCCCTTAGACGCACGCTTCCGCGTGTCCCCGGCGCCGCCGCTCGCGGGTATGTCACCCTTGTTTCCGCCGGTGGTGGGGTTTGTCGACACCCCAGCGCCGTCCGGGGCTTCGGCCGGCTCAGTCAGTCTGCTTGGATACCTTGGTGGGCGGACTGTGGCCTTGTAGCCGGCGGCGGCTACTGTGGCCGTGATTTGTTCGTCGGTGACGCCGGCGGGGACGCTGACGTGGGCGGACTCCAGGGGAAGGTTGACCGAGGCTTCGACGCCGCCGAGCTTTCCGAGCTTGCGTTCGACCCTGCTGACGCAGGACGCGCAGGTCATGCCCTCGATATCGAGTTCGATCACCCGGCCTCCGGGCTGGTCCAGCAGTTGCTCGTTACTCACGGTTTTCCTTGTCCTGGTGGCGTGCCCGGTGGAGTTCCGGCTGGTGGCGGGGTGCTGTTCAGGCTTCGTTGGCCACCACCATGTAGCCCGCCTCGGCAACGGCCTCGCCGATCTCGGAGGCGGACAGCGCCGCGGTGGAGGTGATGGTGACGGTGGAGACGCCGCCGGCGTTGAGGTCGACGTCGACCTTCTCGACGCCGGCCAGCGCCTCCAGCTCTTCGCTGACGGAGGACACGCAGTGGCCGCAGGTCATGCCGGAAACGCTGACGCTGGTGGAAACGGTGCTCATGGCTGCTCCTTGTTGGTGGACTGCCTGGTGAGGCAGGCCGATCGTGTGGTGAGTGGTGTTGCCGCTACCGCAGCAGGCGCCCGATGGCATCGGTGGCCTCCTTGACCTTGAAGTCGATCGCTTCCGCCCGAAGACCCGGATCCGGCTCGGACGCTGCTCCGATGACGCAGTGGCCGATGTGTTCTTCGACCAGTCCCAGGCTGACGGCGTGCAGGGCCTTGGTGACGGCGGCGACCTGGG
This sequence comes from Arthrobacter sp. UYEF20, assembly GCF_040546335.1. Lineage (NCBI taxonomy): Bacteria > Bacillati > Actinomycetota > Actinomycetes > Micrococcales > Micrococcaceae > Arthrobacter > Arthrobacter sp. UYEF20. The sequence goes on from NZ_JBEPNP010000001.1 coordinate 374,225, forward strand.
TGAGGATGTCGATGCAGTACTTGTCCTCGTCGACCATCCGGGCGATGCCGCGCACCTGGCCTTCGATCCGCTTGAGCCGCCGGAGGTACGCGTCCTTGTTGGAGGTGTAGCCGTGCTGCGGGTGTTCGGCATCGGCAGCTGCCAGGACGGGGAGCTCAGACTCGTTCATGAACTCAACATATACCCCCTAGGGGTATAGCGCAAGTACCCTGTGGGGGTATGGGCGGTCCGGACTGCGGAACCTGTCCGGGCGTTAAAGAGCTCCGGAGTGCGTTATTGGGGGATACGCACTCCGGAGCAGCTATGGGGTAGGCCCTCCATCGGGCTACGGCATTAAGCTTACTCGGCGGCAGTCCAAGAAAGCGAGCACCCCGGATAAGTACTTTCGCTTTACTTTCCCCGCGGCGGTTTTCCCCGCAATCCACCGGCCGGCCAGGATCGGACTGCGGTCCACGGGAAGGTCCACGGGGCCCCGTCAGGAGCCGCGCGGCGGGCGGCCAGGTTTCGCGACGGGGGCCGGGACGATCAGGATCGGATGCTCCTGATGGTGGCTGAGCCACGCGGCGACCGAACCGTTGAGCGCGGCGGAAAGGCGGTGCCCCAGCCCGCGTTCGGGGGTGCCCACGATGATCATTGCCGCGCCGGCCTCCGCCGCCAGCCGGCCGAGCGCCCGGGCCGGGTCGCCGGCGAGGGTCCGCAGGGCCCAGTTGACCCCGAGCTTGTCGCAGGCTGCCCCGACGACGGACCGCAGCTCCTGGGTCACGGCCCGGATGTCGGCGTCGTCCGCGTCCGGATGCAGGGACAGGCGGTGCGCCGACCGTGCCGGATCCCACTCCACCAGGTAGCTTGCCTCGTCCACGTAAGCGCAGATCAGGGGCGCGGAAAGAGCGTCCGCCAGCGACGCGGCGGTCTGCAGCACTTCCGGGTACTGTCCCGGCAGGACGCCGAGCAGGAGGGGCGCAGGACCGGTGAAGGGCTCGTCGGACATACTCAATTGTTGCCCCGGCGCGCCGGCCTGAACAGGGCACTACTCCCCGGACCTTCCGCCGGGCCTTCCGCCGGGCCTTCCGGCGGTTCTGCCGGCGGGTCTGCCTGCGAGGGACGCCGCCGCGATCAGGGCTGCGAGGCCGGCGGCCGCCGCCACGTCGAAGCCCATCGCCGTGTAGCTGGCGAGCCAGGCGGCGAGCAATGGCCCGGCAGCAGGTGCCAGGGCAGTCACCGCGGTCAGTGGCGAGGCGAAGGTCTCCTGCAGGGCTCCAAGGTTGGACATGCCCCAGCGCCCGGCCACGATGGTGGCCTGCAGCAGCGTTTGGCAGTCACGCCGCAGACGATCAGCAGTCCCGGAGGTCCCTGCACGACGGCGAGCGAGAGGACCGCGCCGGCCGCTGCCCGGTGATCGTGGCCAAGCGGGCTGCGGCAAAGATCGCGGCAAAGAGCAGGCGTCCCGCGACCTGCCCCGCGCCCCCAGGCCCAGGCCCAGCAACACCAAGAGCGCCTGGAGACCCAGGAATTCCGGGCTGTGGCTGATCGCCCGCACCCGGATCCGGGCACCGGCGGCCCGCCCCGGGTGCGTTCCCGGCGGCCACGTGCCGTCGAGGAAGTGGGCTGAGTCCATCAGCTCGCGGAACCGATCACCGCGTCAGCCGATGATGGGTCTTTCCTCGGGCAGCTGGTACAGCCTCGGCCGCGACGAAAGGGCAAGCGATGAGGCCACGGTGATGGTGCCGATGCGGCCGGTGAACATGAGGGCCATCAGTACCCACTGGGCGCCGGGTGCAAGGTTGTAGGTGATCCCGGTGCTGAGGCCGACGGTGCCGAAGGCGGAAATGGATTCGAAGAGCACTTTTTCAAGGCTGTAGTGGGTGAACATGAGGAGCAGCAGGGTGCCGCTGATCACCGCGGCTACGCCGAGCAGGGCGACTGTGAGGGCCTGCCGCTGTGAGGAGGAGCTGATGGAGCGGTGTGCGATGGTGACTTGATCGCGGCCGCGGATTTCGTTCCAGATCGCAAAGAACAGGACCAGGAACGTGGTGATCTTGATGCCGCCGGCGGTGCCGGCACTGCCGCCGCCGATGAACATCAGAATGTTGGTGACCATCAGGGTGTCCGGGGACGCGGCACCGTAGTCGATGCTGTTGAACCCGGCGGTGCGCGGGAAGACACCGCCGGCCAGGGATGCCACCACTTTTCCTCCGAGGCTCAGAGGACCGAGGGTTTCGGGGCGGTTCCACTCGAACGCTGCGAACAGCGATATACCGACCACCAGTAGCAGGATGGTGCCGTAGATTGTCAGTCGGAGGTGGACGCTCCAGTTTTTGATTCTGGTATTGCGTCTGAAGAGCTGGATGAGGACCGGGAAGCCGAGGCCTCCGGCGATCACGGCGCCGCAGATGGGGACGATGATCCAGGGGTCGTCGGCGAAGCCGATCAGGTTGTCGCTGTAGAGGCCGAAGCCGGCGTTATTGAACGCGGAGACAGCGTGGAATGCCCCGTGCCAGAGTGCGGTCGCCAGGTTGTCGTCGTAGGCGATCCAGAAGCGGGCTGTCAGGACCAGGGCGGTGGCTGCCTCGAACGCTGCCATGATTCTCGCAACCCGAAACAGCACTGCCCTGACGTCGCCGAAGTTCAGGGTGTGGGTTTCTGATTGCGCGACGAGCTGGCCGCGCAGGCCGATGCTTTTGCGGACGAGTAGCGCCAGCAGGGTTGCCAGGGTCATGATGCCGAATCCGCCGACCTGGACGAGCCCGAGGATTATCCCTTGGCCGAACGGCGTCCAGAACGTGGCGGTGTCAACGGTGACCAGGCCCGTGACGCAGACGGCGGAGACCGACGTGAAGAACGCGGTGATGACCGTGTCGGCCCCGGTGCCGGTCCGTGAGGCCGGGAGCATCAGCAGCCCGGCACCGAGAATAATGACCGCCAGAAATGCCAAGGGAACTGACCGGACGGGGTGCAGTAGCCCGTCTCTTATCCGCCGGCTTCCGCCTTCTTTGGCTTTGGTCCGCAAAGGGTTCCGGTGAACGATCCGGCGCTCGATCACGCCCCACCGCCTTCCAAGGTTTCCGGTTCTGTTTCTGCTTCTGCTGCGACGTTGCGGATGCCGCGGGGCCGCCCGGCTCTGGACCACGCCCGATAGAGGATGCCGGCGATGGCGAGGGAAGCGGCCAGGCTGACGATGGGAAGGCCGCGGGACAGGTTGGCGATCAGGGTGAACGCGACGACCACCGCGCCTGCGATGTTCATGATGAGGTAGCCGCGGCGGCGGTCGCGGTGGGAGAACACGGCCATGGATACCAACCCGGCGAGGAAGCTGAGGAACACCGAGACGGCGTAGAACAGGACGAGCTCCTGGTCGTTGCCGCCGGCGGCGGCCGTGACGGCTCCGGCGAGGAGGATGAACAGGGCGACGCCCCAGTAAGGCGTGTGATGGGTGTTGGTGTGGCCGAGCCGGCGGGAGAGGATGCCGATGGTTTCCCCGTGACGGCTGGTGCGCCGGGCGAGGGCCTTGAGCAGGCCCGGGCCGGCCTGGAAAGAGGAGCTCGCCGCGGCGAGGAGCAGCAGGGCCGTGACGAGCTGGAACGCGGCAAAAACCGGTTCGGGGGCGGCCAGACGTGCGAGCTCGGCGATCTGGGTGCTGTCTTCCGGGGGGACGCCTACCCGCAGGTGGGCCGCTTCCACAGCCAGGCCAAGCGTAATGGCTCCGACGATGGCGAGCGTGAGCCAGAGAGTGACCCGCCCGAAGCGGCTCCGGCCCGCGTTGTCCAGCTGGCCCAGCTGCGCGATCGCCGAGGACGGGGCCTCGACACCTGTGGCCAGGGCCATCGCGACAGGAAAGGCCAGGACCACGGCAAGCACCGGCGGCTGCCCGGGCGCGTCAGTGACGGTCCCGATCTGCTGGGGGGGTGGCGCCCAGGCCGTAGAGCAGGACGACGGCGGCGACGAGGATGAACGCAACGGTCATCGCGGCGAAGACCAGCCGTCCCAGGTGCCCGAACCACGTGATTGCCCCGACGAGGACGACCAGCCCGAGCGCGAGCGGCAGCCGCCACGGCGCCAGGCCGGGAAGTACGCGATGGCCGCGGACGCTCCAGCGGAGACGCTGATGGCGATGGTGAGGACGAAATCGACCACAAGTGCGCCGATGGGAATGAAGGACCAGCGGTCGCCGAACGCCTCGCCGGTGGCTGCGGAGGCACCGCCGCCTTGCGGGTAGCGGATGACCAGCTGCCGGTAGTTCAGGATCACTAGGGCGATGATCGCGACGACGAGGATCATCGTGGGGATCAGCAGCGCGAGGTCACCGTTCAGGGCACGGAGGGCCGCTTCGATGGCGTAGGCGACGGAGGAGACGGGGTCGGCCATCACCGCAAATGCGAAGGCCAGCAGCAGGGCGGTGCGGGACCGAAGTGCCCCGGCGAGGCCGCGGCGCGGGTCGGCCCTGTCAGTTGCCGGCATCAGATTTTCCTTCCATTTTGTCTTCTCCCAAGGTCGGTCTTTCCGAAACGTGCCCGGGTCCGCCCGGTAGGAGCGCACGCGAGCCTAACACCGGACATCCGGCATATCAGGGAGTGAAGGCTGGTCTTAACGAATTCTTTACGCCCTCGGATCTTGACCCGAGACGATGTCCGGGTGACAGAATGCGTGGCTCGCTGTGCACGCATGCCACCCGGGGACGCGGCTCTTCCTCGCGGGTGCGGGCGCTTGTATGCTGTGGATCGGAGAGCCGGGAAGCCTGGTCGGCCCGCGGGTGATTGCCCGCGGAACGCCCCGGCGACCGCCTCGGGCGTTCACGTGACGACCTGAGGAACTGGCAGACCATGAACGCAGCATCACATCCGGTGATTGAGACGACCCGGCTGGTGAAGGATTTCGGCAGGACCCGGGCCCTGGACGGCCTGGAGCTGAGAGTCGCCGCCGGTGAAGTCCACGGATTCCTTGGCCCCAACGGTGCGGGAAAGTCCACCACCCTACGGGTCCTGCTGGGACTCATCCGCCCCACGTCCGGTATGGCCCGGGTATTCGGATTCGACCCGTGGGCGGATCCGGCAAGGACGCACCGGGACATGGCGTATGTCCCGGGAGATGTGAGTCTGTGGCCGAACCTCAGCGGCGGGGAAGTCATTGACCTGCTCACCGGCCTGCGCGGCGGTGCGGACGAGGGCCTGCGCCGCGACCTCATTGAGCAATTTGAATTCGACCCGCGGCGGAAGTCCCGGACCTATTCCAAAGGCAACCGGCAGAAGGCGGCCCTGATCGCCGCGTTCGCCCGCCCGGCCCGCCTGTATCTTCTGGACGAACCCAGCGCGGGACTGGATCCGGTGATGGATTCCGTGTTCCGCCGCCAGATCCAGCGCGTCCGCCGGGATGGGGCGACGGTCCTGCTCTCCAGCCATATCCTCAGCGAAGTCGAACAGCTGTGCGACCGGGTCACTATTATCCGTTCCGGAACGGCCGTCGAAACGGGAACGATGGCCGAACTCCGGCACCTGAAACGTACGCATTTCCGGGTCATCGGACTGGCCGAGCCCGCACGGCTGGCTGCGCTGCCGGGCGCACACGCGGTCAGCATCGACGGGGCAGCCGCCGAGTTCGACGCGGATCCCGCTGACTTGGGCGCTGTCCTGGCCGGCATCGCCGAGCCGGGGCTCAGCGGTCTCACGGTGGCTCCGCCCTCCCTGGAGTCCTTGTTCCTGAGCCACTACAGCGACGGCAGCGGCAGTGAGGTGAAGTGATGCGTGGCGTGCTGCGCCTGGCACTGTTCCAGGCCGGGCGGGACCGGGTGACGCTGCCCGTCTGGATCCTGGGCATTGCCCTGCTCGGCTACGCGACCTCCAATGCAGTCGTTACTCATTTCGGGGACGAGACGGCGCGGACCGCGATCATCACCCTGGCGGCGTCGAACCCGGCGTTCCTCTTCGTCCGCGGCCTGCCCGACGGCACCGGCACCGGCGCCGTCGTGTTCTTCCAGGGCTACGCGTTCACGGCGGTGCTGGCCGGGCTGATGAGCACCTTCCTGGTCGTGCGGCATACCCGTGCCGATGAGGAGCTCGGACGGGCCGAACTCCTCGGCTCCGTCCCGCTCCCGCGGGCAGCATCCCTCGGGGCGACCCTTCTGCTGGGCGCGGCGGCGAACCTGGTCCTGGCCGTGTCCGTTGCCGCAGGTTTCACCGTGGCCGGGCTGCCCATTTCCGGGGCGGTGGGGGCCGGGGCGGCCGTCGGCGCTGTCGGTGTGTTCTTTGTGGCCACAGCGGCGGCCGTTGCCCAGATCATGCCGTCGGGCGGGAGCGCGAACGGTGCCGCTGCCGGCCTCGTTGGGGCCGCCTATCTCATTCGGGGTACCGGCGATGCCTTGGGGACGCCGGCGGCGGACCTGCTGCACGTGACCAATGCGTGGCCGTCGCTGCTGTCACCCATCGGCTGGGGCCAGCGGTCCCGGCCGTTCACCAGCCCCGACCCGGCCCCGTTGCTGGCGCTTCTGGCAGCTGCGCTCATCCTAGCAACGGCTGCCGTGCTGATCCGGGAACGGCGGGACCTAGGGGCCAGCCTGCTGCCCCAGCGCGAGGGCCGGGAGCGCGCCGGAGCGTTCGGCACGTCGTTCGTGGGCCTGGCTTGGCGGCTGCAGCGCTCCACTCTGGCCGGATGGTGCGTCGGGGCCGCGACCCTGGGAGCCGTGGCCGGGTTGCTGGGGCCTCTGGTCACGGAGACGGTCTCAGGTGTCGCGTCGCTAAAGGAGCTCATCACCCGGCTCGTGCCGGGTGGGCGGGCGGAGCTGATCGACGTGTTCATCACTGCCCTGCTCGGCATGGCCGGTGTTTTCGCCGCGGCCGCGGGCATTCAGGCGGTGCTTCGGCTGCGCGCTGAGGAGGTCGAGGGCCGGGCCGAACTCCTTCTCGCCGTACCGAGGTCCCGGGCGCGCTGGCTCGGCGCGAACCTGTTCATCGCCGCGGGCTCCGCGGTCGTGATCTCCGGAACCGCCGGCGCCGCGGCCGCCATCGGCCTGGGCATCTCGGGGGCGGCCAACGGCCCCGCCGGAATGTTGGTGCCGGCCGCACTGGCACACGTCCCTGCCGCTCTGGTGTTCCTGACAGCGACGTCGCTTGTTTTCGGGGCGGCCCCGCGGCTGAGCATTCCGCTGGGCTGGGGGATGCTGGCTGTCGGGCTTATCCTGGGCGAATTCGGGGACTTGTTCGGCCTGCCGGTGTGGCTGCAGGACCTGAGCCCGTTCCGGCACTCTTCTGCCATGCCCGTTGAGCCCTTCGACCCGGCCGGGGCCTTGGCGATGTCCGTTGTCGCAGTCGGCCTGGCCGCGCTGGCGAGCTTCTGTCTGCGGAGACGCGAGCTCACGGCGTGACGGCAACCGGAGTAGGCCGGCAAGTACGCTGAGGAACCCGGCGGGCTGGACGGGGTTGTGAGCTGACAGACTGTGGATATGACAAGGGGAACTCTTCGCATATTTCTGGGCGCGGCGCCGGGAGTGGGCATGACTTTTGGCATGCTGCAGGAGGCCCACCAGTTGCGGGGCAGCGGCCGGGATGTTGCTGTCGGCATTGCCTTGGACCATGGCCGGTTGGAAACGCGGCAACTCATGACAGGGCTGGAGGTAATTACCCCGCGACTCGTGGAGCCCCACGGCTTCGATGTGCAGGAGATGGACGTCGATGCCGTGTTGGCCCGGCATCCCCAGGTCGCCGTCGTTGATGAGTATGCGCACGCCAACGCACCCGGGAGCCGGAATCGTCAGCGGTGGCAGGACATCGAGGAGCTCCTCGGCGCAGGCATTGATGTGCTCTCCACCGTCAGCGTCCAGCACCTTGCCTCTTTGGAAGACGTCGTGTCCGCCATCACCCAGGTGCCCCAGAAGGAAACGGTGCCCGATGAGATCGTGCGCCGGGCAGATCAGATCGAACTCGTGGACATTTCTCCGGAACTGCTGCGCCAGCGGCTCTCTGATGGAAACATCTATCCCAGAGACAGGGTTGACGCTGCCCTGGCAAATGAATTCCGGCTCGGCAACCTCTTCGCACTGCGGGAGGTCGCCCTGATCTGGCTGGCAGACAGAGTCGACGAAGGGCTGGCGAAATACCGGGCCAGCCAGGGCATCACAGCGAACTGGCCGGCACGGGAACGCGTGGTCGTCGGCCTCACCGGAGGCCCTGAGGGCGAAGTGCTCATCCGGAGAGCATCGAGGATTCTGTCGAGGGTCAATGGCGGGGATCTTTTGGCTGTTCATGTCCGCCTTTTTGACATCCGGCCTGGGGAGTCGCCGCTGGCTCTGGAGGCTCAGCGCCAGCTTGTCACCGATCTGGGCGGCAGCTACCACACGGTGTCCGGCGGCGACGCAGCAGAGACTTTGCTGGAGTTTGCCCGTAACGTCAACGCAACCCAGATCGTCGTGGGAGTCTCCCGGGGCCGACTTACCAGCCGGCTGCTGGGCAGCGGCGTCGGGTCCAAGGTCGTCCGGGGATCCGGCGACATTGACGTTCACATGGTTTCCCACCCCCTGGGCAGTCGCGGACTGCCCAGGGCCACCTCCGGGGGACTGGGCCGCGCCAGGACAACCGCGGGCTTTGTCCTGGCGGTACTCATCCCCGTCCTCGCCACCGGGATACTGTCGCTTGCCCCGGAGCTGAACTTCGCCACCCATGTGCTGGTCCATCTGACCGGAGTAATGGCGGTGGCGTTCATCGGAGGTCTCTGGCCCGCTGTGCTCGCCGCGATTCTGGACTCGTTGCTGCTCAACTACTTCGAGACAGACCCCGTGGGGACCTTCAGCATCAATGACCCGCAGAATCTCTTCGCCTTGCTCGTGTTCCTGGGTGCCGCGATTGCGGTGTCCCTCCTCGTGGGCCTCTCGGCCAAGCGGGCACAGGAGGCTGCCCGTGCCCGCGCGGAGGCGGCGACCCTGGCGGATCTGGCCAGGGACGCCCTGATCGCAGACGACACCATTGCGGCATTTCTGGATAAGGTCCGTGAGACCTTCCAGGTCCGCTCCGCGGGACTGTTTACCAGAGCAGACACCGGCGGCGGATGGGAACTTCAGGCCCACTCAGGAAAAGCGCCGCCTCCGGCCCCGGGGGCGGATGAAGCCGGCACCGATGCTTATGAAATGGCAGATCCGCAGACCGCTCTGGTGGTCTCCGGCAGAACCCTCACAGCCGGGGACCGGCGGCTGCTAACAGCGCACGGGGCCCATCTGCTCTTACTCCGGCAGCGTCATGCACTCCAGCTCAGGCTCAAGAACACCACGAAACTGGCTGAGGGCAACAGCATCCGGACATCCATTCTGCGTGCCGTCAGCCATGACCTTCGGACGCCGCTGGCCGGAATCAAGCTTGCGGTCACCGCCCTGCAGCGCCGGAAGCGACGGCTTCCCGACGAGATACAGGATGAAATGCTCGACACCATCGACTCCTACGCTGACCGCCTCGACTCCTTGATCGGCAATCTCTTGGACATGTCCCGAATATCCAGTGGATCCACCGCCCCGCTCACATCTCCGGTGACCTGGCGCGATGCCATCGAAGACGCGCTACGGGGACTACCCGGAGCAGTTATCCGGATCGATCTGGCCCCCAACATGCCGGCCATCGATGCCGACCTGGGCATGCTGGAACGCGTTATCGCCAACATCGTCGAGAACGCCCTGAAATACGCTCCCGGCTCGGACATCGTCATCGTCGGACCCTCCAGCGGATCAGCGGTCGCCACCATCAACGGACGCCCCTGCGGAGAACTCCGGATCGTGGACCACGGCCATGGCGTGCCCGCGGCGGACGTGATCGCCATGTTTCAGCCGTTCCAACGGCTCGATGACGCGCCGGAAGGCCTCGGCATAGGACTGGGGCTGGCCGTCGCGAAAGGCTTCACCGAAGCGATGGGCGGGCAGTTGACGGCAGAACCGACGCCAGGAGGTGGGCTGACGATCATGATTCGGCTCCCTCTTTCCGCCGGCCCTCAGCTCACGCGCCCTGAAACGCGTGATGCGGACCGTAGCGCGCCATGAGAACCGTACTTGTCGTGGATGATGAGCCCCAGCTCCTGCGCGCGTTGCAGGTAAACCTGCACGCTGAGGGGTACCAGGTGCTGACAGCCCTGGACGGGACGACGGCCCTCCAGCACGCCGCGAGCAACCATCCCGATCTCATCGTTCTGGATCTGGGACTGCCGGACATCAATGGCGTGGACGTCATCACCAAGATCCGCCGCACCAGCAGCACGCCCATCATCGTCCTCTCAGCCCGGCACGGGTCCGTGGACAAAGTCCGGGCCCTCGACGCTGGGGCCGATGACTATGTCACCAAACCCTTTGGACTGGACGAGCTCCTGGCGCGGTTGCGCGTCGCCGAACGCCGCCTTGGCACGTCCGACGGAGGCGAACAAGCCCTGACTATCGACGTCGGGGACTTCGAAGTGGACCTCGCAAACCGTAAAGTGACCCGCGACGGCGCCCCCGTGCGGCTCACCCCGCGGGAATGGGCAATCCTGCAACTGCTGGTCCGCAACCCGGGACGGCTCATCACCCAGCAACAAATGCTGGCCAAGATCTGGGGCCCGGGTTACGACGGCGAAACCCATTACCTGCGCGTCTACATGGGACAGCTGCGCCGCAAACTCGAAGCCGACCCGGCCCGGCCCCGGCACCTGCTCACTGAAGCCGGAATGGGGTACCGCTTCGAGCCTTAGCCCACGCCGGACCGCACTCCGGCAAAGGGGTCGGACGGGTCATTCCGGTGCGCGGGCGTAAATGATTCGTCAAGAAAAACGCCTTTCACGGTTCACGGCTTTTCGCCGGTGTTAGTTTCGGCTGTGACCGCGGTGCGCTGTGCCGCGCGGAAAGGAACCCATGACCACGTTGAGCAGGCCGCCGGCTGACCCCTCGGCCCCCAAGCCGGCCGGTAAAGCAGCCCTGAAAAACTGGCTGCTGTTCGGGCTCCAGGACAGCAAGGGCACCCACCAGGGCCCCGGCGCGGTGAGCGACGCACACCTGAAGAAGCATTCGTGGTGGCAGGTGATGTGCCTGACCGGTGTCGATTACTTCTCCACCCTGGGTTACCAGCCCGCCATCGCAGCCCTCGCGGCCGGCGCGATTTCCCCGCTGGCCACCCTGGTGCTGGTCATCGTGACCCTCCTCGGCGCCCTGCCGGTCTACCGGCGTGTGGCCGGTGAAAGCCACCGCGGCGAGGGCTCCATCGCCATGCTCGAACGCCTGCTGCCGAAATGGGGCGGCAAGCTGCTCGTACTCGTCCTGCTCGGGTTCGCGGCAACTGACTTCATGATCACCATGACCCTCTCAGCCGCGGACGCCACAGCGCACGTCATCCAGAACCCGCTGGTCTCCGGGTCGCTGGAGGGACAGAACGTCCCGGTCACGCTGTTCCTGCTGGCCCTGCTGGCAGCCGTGTTCCTGCGCGGGTTCAAGGAAGCCATCGGCGTTGCCGTGACCCTGGTCGCCCTGTATCTGACCCTGAACGTGGTCGTCGTGGTCACCTCGCTGTTCCAGGTGTTCACCCACCCCCTCGCCGTCGGCGACTGGTGGCAGGCCCTGTCCACCTCGCACGGCAACCCGCTCATGGCGGTCGGTTTCGCGCTGCTCGTCTTCCCCAAACTTGCACTTGGACTGTCCGGCTTCGAGACCGGGGTGGCCGTGATGCCCCAGATCCGCGGCAACGCTGACGACACCGAGGACAACCCAGTCGGCCGCATTCAGGGAACACGGCGGCTGCTGACCACTGCCGCCGTGATCATGAGCAGCTTCCTGATCACCTCCAGCTTCACCACCGTCGTCCTCATCCCGGAACAGGAATTCCAGCCCGGCGGCCAGGCCAACGGCCGTGCCCTGGCCTTTCTGGCCCACGAATACCTCGGCGTCGGCTTCGGAACCGTCTACGACATCAGCACCATCGCCATCCTGTGGTTCGCCGGTGCCTCGGCGATGGCAGGACTGCTGAACCTCGTCCCGCGATACCTGCCCCGCTACGGAATGGCCCCAGGCTGGGCCAAAGCCGTCCGCCCCCTGGTCCTTGTGTTTACCCTGGTCGGTTTCCTTATCACCTACCTTTTCGAGGCTGATGTGGATGCACAGGGCGGCGCGTACGCCACCGGTGTCCTGGTGCTGATGACCTCGGCAGCCGTTGCTGTCACCCTCTCGGCCCGCCGCCGGAAGCAGCGCAAACGGACCGTCGGATTCGGGGTGATCGCCGTGGTGTTCACCTACACCACCATCGCCAACATCTTTGAGCGCCCCGAAGGCATCAGGATCGCCGCAGTCTTCATCCTGGGCATCATCGTGATCTCCCTGCTCTCCCGTGTACGCCGCTCCTTTGAATTGCACGCCACCCACGTCCACCTGGACCGGCAGGCGCTGGAGTTCATGTCCTCCACCCTCGATGGACCCATCGCGATCATCGCCCACGAGCCGCTTCGGCTCAGCGCCGACGCGTACCGGGAGAAGCTCACCTCCGCGATCGAGGTCAGCCACCTGCCCGTGGATTACCAGGCGTTGTTCCTGGAAGTCATCGTGGACGACTCCTCCGATTTTGAGACCGAGCTTGAGGTGCGCGGCGTGAACCGCCACGGGTACCAGATCCTGGAAGTACACGGCCCTGTCGTCCCGAACACCATTGCCTCCGTGCTCTTCCATATCCGTGACGTGACCGGTCTGATGCCGCACATCTACTTCCGCTGGACTGAAGGGAACCCGGTCATCAACCTCCTTAAGTTCCTGTTCCTCGGCGAAGGCGAGATCGCCCCCGTCACCCGGGAAGTGCTGCGCGAAGCCGAACCCGACGTCACCAAACGCCCCTGGGTCCACGTCGGCTGACCATGGAGCACCACGTTCGATCACCCTTGACCTGGGCAGCTTCAGGGGCGCTGTCCTGTTTTCCGGGGGAACGACCGCCTTGGCGATCTGGCTTGTGGTTCCCCTCATTCGTTCAACCAAGTAGAGGCGGAGCTTGCGGATGAGCTGGCATCAAGGAGATGCAGAGGGCGGGGTCAGGTTTGCTGCGCCGCCAGGCGCGGTGGAGGGTTACGGTGGCCGCGGAGTGGAGGGCGCTGCATATTGCCCGCCGGCAGGCTACCTCTTCAGGGACGAGGCCGGTGACACCTGGTGGTTTATTTTCCAGATAGCTCCTGACACGGTTTCTCACGGATCCCAAGTTCGCGGAGATGTCCTGGGCTGCAGCGCATCGTACGACGAGCTTGTTCACGTGCGAGTGCTGGCCTCCGGCGTGCTCCGTGTCGACGCTGACGCTGCCTTCCGGCAGAGCGCGCCATTCAGCTATGAGGAAGCTGTTGAGGTTGCCTCCCGGATCCCCCGAGCTGGAATGTAGTCCCCGTTTCCGTGAGGACGAAAGGCAGCGCGGCCCCAACAAGGACGCTCCAGTCCAACTTTTTGGGAATCGTTCAGTACCGTCGTCATTGCAGCGTCAGCTGGTTAGTTTCAGGAGTTTGGATCCAGGTACAGCGAGAAGCCTATGATCTCGTCGTTCTCGTTCATTTCGATGTTCAGCTCGTCGTCGTCTGCGCTACCGCCAGCTTCTGCGCGGGCCACAAAGCGCTTGAGATCCCCGAACGTGGCACGTTGCCCGTCAGGTCCAGCGAACTCGATATCTAGTTTCAGTCCGATAGCCATGGCAGACAGTATGTCAGTCAGTCAGATCAACAGTCCGTACCTCAGAGTTGCGTCTGTGGATGAGTTGAGGCCCGCAGGCTCTTCGCACGGCACCCCATTAGGACTAAGGCATAAACGGCCGTTCATAAGACACCTTCGAATCTGTCCGCCCTGTGACCGTCAACTTCGTTTGGCGGCTAAAAAGTCGGCACCCCTGCACGTTGACCCGGCGCCGACACTGCCAACCTCACGACCCCGACGTTCCCGGCCCCATAGGATCCCTATATGACACCCAATCGAGGGCTCGCGATCTTCAGGTTCTGGTTTGCCCTGCTCGGATTTATGGCCATACTTTTCCAGCTGACACACCTGCTCCAGAACGTTCCCGGCGCCTCCGCGGGGAACTTCTTCAGCTACTTCACCATCGAATCAAACGTCATCGCCGTCATCGCCCTGGCGATCGCCGGCCGGTACGCCTGGAAAGGCGAAAGCCCACGCTGGCTTGAACTCCTGCGCGGAGCTGCGACCATCTACATGACCATCACCGGGATCGTTTACAACGTTCTGCTGAGCGACATCGACGTCAACACTCCAATCCCCTGGATCAACGTCGTGCTGCACTACACCATCCCGACGATCATGGTGATCGACTGGCTTGTTGACCTGCCCAAAACCAGGGTCCCTGTCCGCACCTCGCTGATCTGGCTCGCGTTCCCCCTGCTTTACCTGATCTACAGCCTGATCCGCGGTCCCATCGCCGACTGGTACCCCTACCCGTTCCTGGACCCCCGGGTCAGCGGCTACGGAACCGTCGCCGCCATGGCGCTGGCCATCGCGGCAGCAGCCTTCCTCTTCGCCCTCATCGCCGCGTTCTCCACGCGACTTCACATCGCCCCGACACCTGCGGGAGTCACCTCCGGCGCCACCGAGGCACCCCTTCAATCAGACCCCACCACCATCAGCTGAGCACCGGTCAGTCAGAAGAGACCCGGCTGTTTCCGCCGGGTCTCTTCTGTCTCTCAGGACGTGACCCGAACGGACCGGGTGGCGTTCCTGGCGAGCCGATGTCCCGCACGGCTGGCGGGCGGCGGTGCACTTCGGGGATTCCCGTTGATGACCGTGCAAAAGCCCGAATCGAACGGCCAAGCGGGCCGAATCCGCTCCCGGCGACCGTTGATGGACTCGCCAGCAGACGGTCTTTCCGCGTATGTTGGTGAGGGCGCCGTGTGGCGCGCTTCACGTATCAAATGACGCGCTTCATATATCAAATGAAGAAATGGTCCTTTGCAAATCGGCAAAACCTGGATGCAGTGCCGCATCCAGGACCCGACGAGAGAATGTCGAACGCGGCCTGGTACCCGCGTTCAGGAGGATAACAATGACCGGTCAATTTGAACTTTTCACCGACGAGAAGATGTATTTCAGATTCAGGCTGAAAGCCCCCGACGGAACCGTGGTGGCCATCTCCAGGCCGTTTTCGGACAAGTCGGCCGCTGTCTCCGGCATCAGCGCGGTGCGCGAGTATGCCGGGCTGGGCCTCATCACCGATCTCTGCCCCGAAGTCCCCGCCAGCGGATCATCAACATGGCCTCCTGCCCTCGACACCGCGCCGGCGCCCACAGTTAGCCATGTCTCCGACCGGCCGCAGCCCACGGCGGGAACCCGCCCGCCCGCAACATGCCCGCCCGCAGCTCGCCGGCGCGGTTCCGCCGCCAGACCAAACAAGGCTGCCTGAACACCGCGCGCATAGGGGCCGTGGAAATAGATTGGCGGGAGGATGTTCCCATGCTGCCTGAGGAGCGGTTCAACGCACTGGTCGACGAATTCAGGGCCAGCCCGGGCGTCAGCGTGCCGGGTGAACCGGGACGGCGCCGGTTCGGTTCGTCCGCGCTGAAGGTCGACGGCTCGATTTTTGCGATGATCGCCGGAGGCAGGCTTGTTGTGAAGCTGCCCCATGATCGGGTCGACACGCTGATCGCGACCGGAGCCGGCACTCCGTTCGACGCCGGAAAGGGCCGTGCGAAGAAGGAGTGGCTCACCGTCACGGCCGACGATGAGGAGTGGCTGGCCCTGGCCCGTGAGGCCCTGGACTTCGTGAGGTCTGCGCACCATTGACCCGCGGCGTGCCCGGCGTGGTTGGGTGGCTCTTGAACACCTTCGCTACGGGGCCTACGGTTGAAGAAATAGGGAAAGGGTGACCGCGGTGGAAATCTTCATGTGGTGGCTGGATCTGGATCTGGCGAGCAAGGAGTGGCTGCGGGAAAACCTGCGCGCCGCCGAAATGCCCTTGCCGGTATTGAAGGGCATCGCGGAGGCCGGCGGCCCCCACTCCGACAAAGCGGCGGTCGTTCTCACCGCCGCCGACTGGGACTTCATCGAAACCCAGTCCGAATTCGTGGACTGATTTCCGGCGGCAACAATCCGGCAACAGGCCGGGGAACGGCGGGCGGCAACACGCCGGCGTCGTCCGTTGACTGGAAATAACCATTGCGGCCGCCCGGCCGGAGTGGTTGCATGGGGGGCATGGCTACCGAAGAGAGTTATGTCCTGGCGATCGGCACGAAAAAAGGGCTCTGGCTCGCGACCAGTCCCGACCGCAAGGACTGGTCCCTGTCCGGTCCGCATTTCCTGATGAGCGAGGTGCCCAGCATCGCCATCGACACGCGTGAGGGCCGGACCCGGATCCTGGTCGGCGTCAGGTCGGAACACTGGGGTCCCACCGTTTTTCACTCCGATGACCTGGGCGGGACCTGGAGCGAGCCGGAGCAGGGCGCCATCCGTTTCCCCGAAGACACCGATGCCGCCCTCGAACGCGTCTGGCAGATCCACCCGGATGCCGAGTCCCGCCCCGGCGTCGTCTGGGCCGGCTGCGAGCCGATCTCCGTCTGGAAGTCCACCGACGGCGGCGAACACTTCGAACTGAACCGGGGACTCTGGGACCACCCGCACCGCACGGAATGGGGTGCCGGCTACGGCGGCGCCGCGGCGCACTCGATCGTCGTGGACCCCACGGGAGAGAGGGTCCATGTTGCCATGAGCACCGGCGGGGTCTACCGCTCGCTCGACGGCGGCACGTCCTGGGAGCCCCGGAACAAGGGGATTTCGGCGTACTTCATGCCCGATCCCAACCCGGAATTCGGCCAGTGCGTTCACAAGATTGCCGCCGACGCCGCCGTCGACGGCCGCCTCTACGCGCAGAACCACCACGGCGTCTACCGCAGCGACGACGACGCCGAGCACTGGCAGTCGATCGCGGAAGGGCTGCCGGCGGACTTCGGCTTCGTGATGCTCACCCATCCGCGCCGGGCAGGCACCGCCTGGGTGATCCCGCTGAAAGCTGACGGTGAAAGGATCCCGCCGGAAGGCAAACTTGCCGTCCACCGGACCGACGACGCCGGCGCGAGCTGGAAACGGCTCGACTCCGGCCTTCCGCGGGCTGAGTTCAACGCCGTCCTCCGGGACGCCGCGTGCGTCGATGCGGCGGAGCCGGCCGGCGTGTACTTCGGGACACGCGGCGGGAGCGTCTACGCCAGCGCCGACGAGGGCGAACACTTCACCGAAGTGGCCTCCCACCTGCCGGACGTGCTGTGCGTGCGGGCCGCGGCCGTGTCCTCCGCACCCGTACCCGTTGCCGCGCCCGGCGTCGCCGTGAACGCCTGAGCGTCCATGACTGAGATCAGCGTCCTGCTTCCCAGCGTGCTCCAGCCGCTCGCCGGCGGGCAGTCCGTCCTGACTGCGCCCGCCGGCGCGGCGGTGACTGTTGCGGCGGTGCTGGACTCGGTGACCGGGGGCTACCCGGCGCTTTCCAGGCGTTTGCGGGATGAAACCGGGGCGGTCCGGCGCTACGTGAATATCTACGTCAACGGGAATGAGATCCGCCGGCTGCAGGGCCTGGCCACCGAGGTCTCCCCAGGGCAGGAACTGCTGATCATCCAGTCGGTCGCGGGAGGCTAGCGGTCTCAGGCGACCCGCCAGAGGCTGCACTCGTCCGTGTTGATGGCCTTGCGTGTACCGGACTGCCGGTCCATGATCCAGACGACGCCGATTCCTGGCGCGGTTTCCTGCACGCTGCCGCGGCGGATCACGACGTCGTCGTAGTTCGGGCCGATCCGCAGGCGGGCCTCGATCTCGTCGCCGCGGTGCAGCTGATCCACGGCGCGGACGCGGGTCACATGGGCTTTGGCTTCCTTCAACATGGCGGGGCCTCCTGGACTGGAGCTGGTGCCTGCTCTTGCCGGCACTTCCAGTGTGACGCGCCTATGTTGCGGCGGCGTTTCGGCCCGGTAAGCGGTGGGTAAGCTCTGGGTGCCCGCCCGGCAAAGCTGTCCTCAGGGCCTGTGTAGAGGAATACCTGCCGGCGGGGGCTGGCGGCGAGCGGACCGCCGGGTAAGAATGGGGCCTATGCGACTGCCCCTGATGCCCCCGATCGCGCCGATGCTGGCGAAGGCCGCGAGTGCCCTGCCCGGCGAACCCGGGAAAACTGCGGAAGCCGGAAAAGCCGGAAAAGCCGGAAAAACCGGGGGAACCGGGGACTCGGGCTCCGGGGGCTCCGGGCCGGGGTGGAGCTTTGAGCCGAAGTGGGACGGTTTCCGGTCCATCATCTTCCGCGACGGCGAGGAGGTGGAGATCGGCAGCCGCAACGGCAAACCCCTGACCCGCTACTTCCCCGAACTGGTTGAGGCGCTCAAGGCGAACCTGCCACCACGCTGTGTGGTCGACGGCGAAATCATCCTGGTGGTCGCTTCCGGGGACCGGCTCGACTTCGATGCGCTCCAGCAGCGCATCCACCCGGCCGCGAGCCGGGTCCGGCTGCTCGCCGAACAGACTCCGGCGAGCTTTGTCGCGTTTGATCTGCTGGCGCTGGCTGAGGAGGACTTCACCGCGCGGCCCTTTTCCGAGCGGCGCGGCGCGCTGGAACGGGCGCTGGCCGGGAGTGCCGCGCCCGTCCATCTGACGCCCGCGACCCGGGATCGGGAGACCGCCGGGCAGTGGTTCAGCCAGTTTGAGGGGGCCGGCCTGGACGGGATCGTGGCCAAAGCCCTGGACGGCACGTACCAGCCGGACAAACGCGCCATGGTCAAGATCAAGCATGAACGCACCGCGGACTGCGTCCTCGCCGGATACCGGGTGCACACGTCCGGGCCGGACCGGATCGGTTCGTTGCTGCTGGGACTTTACGACGACGACGGCGTCCTCGCCAATGTGGGTGTGGTGGGCGCCTTCCCGATGCAGCGCCGCAAGGAACTCTTCGAGGAGCTCCAGCCCCTCGTCACCGGCGTCGAGGACCACCCGTGGACCCCGGCCCGGCAGGAGGAGGGCGCCCGGACGCCGCGGAATGCGGAGGGCAGCCGGTGGAGCGGGGGCAAGGACCTGTCCTTCACACCGCTCCGCCCCGAACGCGTCGTGGAAGTGAAATACGACCACATGGAAGGCCAGCGGTTCCGCCACACGGCGCAGTTCGTGCGCTGGCGCCCGGACCGGGAACCGCGCTCCTGCACCTATGAACAGCTCGAGGAGCCGGTCAAGTACGATCTCGCCGCCGTTCTGCAGACCACCTGAAGCTCCAGCCCGGCCCCGACGGGCGGCTCCTGACGCTCCTGCCCAGTCGCTTCCGGCGAGGCCTGGCCCCGGACACGGAAAAGCCCGGCGTGTCCAGTGAACACGCCGGGCTTTCGGTGGTGCGGCCCGGAGTAACTGGGCAGGAGCGCCGCGGCCGGGCTACTTGAGGCCGAGTTCCCTGGTGGGGACCTTGAACGTTTCTTTGGCGGTCAGTGCCGAGACGGCGGAGATGACGCAGATGACCGCGGTGAAGATGCTGATCTGCACCCAGCCGCCGGGCTTGATGCCGCCCATGGCTGCCACGATCGCGGGGGCAAAGCCGGCCATCAGGAAGCCGAGCTGGGTGCCGATCGCTAGGCCGGAGAAGCGGACCCTGGTGCTGAACATTTCGGCGTAGAAGGACGGCCAGACGGCGTTGGAGGCCGCGTAGCCGAAGGAGAAGAAGCCGATCGCGGCGAGGAACATCAGCGGGACGCTGCCGGACTCCAGGCTCAGCAGGAACACCGGGGTCAGGACCGCGCTGGACAGGGCGCCGTAGATGAACACCGGCTTGCGGCCGATCCGGTCCGCCAGCTTGCCGAACAGCGGCTGGGTGCCCAGGGCGACCAGGTTGGCGCCGACGACGAGCCACAGCGTGGTGGTGCCGTCCACACCGGCGACGTTCTTGGCGTAGCTGATGGCCAATGTGCCGAACACGGTGGAGACTGCGGCGATGAAGGCGCAGGCGACCACGCGGAGGACATCGCGCCAGTGGTCCTTGAGGAGGTCGGCGACGGGGAGCTTGGAGATCTGCGCGGACTTTTGGGCTGCCTCGAAGGCCGGCGGCTCGTGCAGCGTCCGGCGGATGAAGAACGCAACCAGCACAACGACGGCGCTGAGCCAGAACGGGATGCGCCAGCCGATGCCGTATTTGATCTCGTCCGGCAGGGCCAGCACCGGAATGAAGACGAGGGCCGCGAGGATCTGGCCGCCCTGGGTGCCGGTGAGCGTCCAGGAGGTGAAGAAGGAGCGGCGGTTATCCGGGGCATGCTCCAGCGTCATGGAGGAGGCGCCGGCCTGCTCGCCGGCGGCGGAGAGGCCCTGGCAGAGACGCGCCAGCACCAGCAGGGCCGGAGCCCACCAGCCGACGGTGTTGAAGTCCGGCAGGCAGCCGATCAGGAAGGTGGAGGCGCCCATGAGCAGCAGCGTGAACATCAGGACCTTGCGGCGGCCCACCCGGTCACCGAAGTGGCCCAGGATGACGGCGCCGACCGGCCGGGCGACGTAGGCGAAGCCGAAGGTCGCGAAGGACATGATCGCCGCGTTCGTGCCGGCGTCGGGGAAGAAGACCGTGGGGAAGATCAGTGCGGCGGCGGATCCGAAGATGAAGAAGTCGTAGTACTCGACGGCGCTGCCCAGGAAGCTGGCGAGGGCCGCCTTCTTCGGCGTCCCGGCCGGTGCGTCGGTGCCCGGCGTCGTGGACGGGAGTGTCTGGCTCATGGTGTTCCTTTGTGTGACGACATTGTCGCGGATGGATCAGGAAGGTCTCGGCCGCCGCTGGCTTTAAGTGTGCGGCAGCCGGAGGTTCGTGGAAAGACCCGGACTAGTAGCCACATTGTGGGAGCTACTTGTGCGATGTAGCAATCATGGCCGTGAGCGGGGTCACTTGTCAAGCAAAATGATCACCATCTAGAAATAGCTCTCACTATGTGAGAGCATTGAGCCATGAGTGTGAACCAAGACACAGAAGCAGCCGAGGCTGACGCTGCCCCCCAGGCCCCCGCCGGCAACGGTGCCAAGGCACCCAAGGCTCCGAAAGAAGATGCCCGGACGGACATGGTGGGCAAAGCCCTGGGCCTGCTGGTCCTGCTGGGTGACGAGCCCCGCGGGGCCAGCGCTGCCGAGCTGTCCCGCCGGGCAGATCTGCCGTTCAGCACCACCTACCGCCTGCTGGGCTCCCTGACCAGGGACGGTTTTGTGGACTACGAACCGGACGGCCGCCGCTACCACCTGGGCCTGCGCGTCTTTCAGCTCGGACAGCGCGTTTCCAACCACCACGGCTTTGCCGGCACGGCGCTGCCCATCCTGCGCCGCGTCACGGAGGAGACGGGGGAGGCCACCATCCTGTCCGTGCGCGACGGGGTCCACCATCTCACCGTCAACAAAGTGGACGGGCCGCAGACCTTCCGGGTCACCAGCGATCCCGGCCACCTCGGCGCCCTGCACACCACCTCGGTGGGCAAGGCGCTGGTGGCCTTTGCCGATGACGCCGCCCGCGCCGAGCTCGTGGAAGGCCTGGAGCTGGAGCCGCTGACCGAGTTTTCGATCACGGACCGCGAAGCCTTCCGGGCAGAGATCGAGCTGGTCCGGCGCCGCGGCTACGCCACCATGGACGAGGAGAACGAGCTGGGCATGCGGGCCGTCGCGGTCCCGGTCTTCAACTCGCAGGGCCAGGCCTTTGCATCCCTGGCCACCGCCGTACCGGTCTTCCGGATGGGCATGGAGGCCCTCGTGGCTCTTGTGCCGCTGCTGCAGGCGGCGGCGGCGGAGCTGTCCGCCCGGCTGCCCCAGTAAGAAGCCCGGCTATGACTCAAAAACAACTTGTTCGTCAGTAGAACAACAGTGCAGTATGTGAACAATTGCGGTAATGTAATCCCCATCACCCGGCCCGCGGCCGCCGCCCAGTGCGTCTCCGCCCGCCGAGTGCCGTTGTCAAAGGAGCTATCCGGATGAGCAGTCGAGCAGAGTCCTTCCTCGTGGGCCTGATAGGCGATGGCGTGATGCCGTCGCTCACTCCCTATATGCACGAACGCGAAGGCGACCACCAGGGCCTCCGGTACCTTTACCGCCCCATCGACCTCCTGGAGCTGGGGCTCCCCGGCGCGGCCGTGGGCGAGCTCCTGACCGGCGCCCAGCGGCTCGGCTTCAACGGGCTGAACATCACCCACCCGTGCAAGCAGCTGGTCCTGGAGTACCTGGATGAGGTCACTCCCGACGCCCGGCGCCTCGGCGCGGTCAACACGGTGACCATCCGGGACGGCCGTTTCGTCGGCCACAACACCGACTTCTCCGGTTTCGCCGCGGCCCTGGCCTCGGGCCTGCCCGGCGCAAAACTGGGCCGCGTGGTGCAGCTGGGCGCGGGCGGAGCCGGGTCCGCCGTCGCCTACGCCCTGCTCACCGCCGGGGTCCGCGAACTCGAGCTCGTGGACACCGACGCCGGGCGCTGCGCGGCGCGCGCCGCCGAACTCGCCGGGTTCTTTCCGGACCAGAAAGTCACGGCCCGGACGACGGCGGCGCTGCCGCGGCTGATGCCGCAGGCCGACGGCCTGGTGCACTGCACCCCGATGGGCATGGCCGCCCACCCGGGCGTTCCGCTGGACATGTCCCACGTGGAGTCCCGGCACTGGGTCGCGGACATCGTCTACCGCCCGATCGAGACCGAACTGGTCCGCGAGGCCCGGGCGAAGGGCTGCGAGGTGCTCGACGGCGGACGGATGGCCGTGGGCCAGGCCGCCGACGCCTTCCGGATCTTCACCGGCCTCGAGCCGGATGCGGAGCGCATGCGGGCCCACTTCCTGGAGCTCGTCGCCGCGGAAGAGGTGGCCGCCTGATGCGCACCGGAATCGCCACGGTCTGCCTCTCCGGCACGCTGCGGGAGAAATTGCAGGCCTGCGCCGTCGCCGGCTTCGACGGGATCGAGATCTTCGAGCAGGACCTGGTCACGTCCCCGCTGAGCCCGGAGGACGTCCGGAAGATGGCGGCGGACCTGGGTCTGAGCCTGGATCTCTACCAGCCGTTCCGCGACTTCGACAGCGTCCCGGAGGAGCTGCTCGCCGCCAACCTGCGCCGCGCGGAGGCCAAGTTCCGGCTGATGTCCCGCCTCGGCATGGACACCGTCCTGGTCTGCTCCAACGTGGGCACCGCGAGCATCGACGACGACGACCTCCGCGCCGCCCAGCTGTCCCGGCTGGCCGGGCTCGCCGCAGACCACGGCGTCAAGGTGGCCTACGAGGCACTGGCCTGGGGCAGGTACGTCAATGACTACGAGCATGCCCACCGGCTGGTGCAAACGGTGGACCACCCCAATCTGGGCACCTGCCTGGATTCCTTCCACATCCTGTCCCGCGACTGGGACACCGCACCGATCGAGTCCTTCAATCCGGACAAGATCTTCTTCGTGCAGGTCGCCGATGCGCCGAAGCTGTCCCTGGACGTGCTGTCCTGGAGCCGGCACTACCGCGTGTTCCCGGGCGAGGGGCAGTTCGACCTCGCCAAATTCCTGGGCCACGTGGTCCGGGCCGGCTACTCCGGTCCGGTCTCCTTGGAGGTCTTCAACGACGTCTTCCGCCAGTCCGACGTCGAACGCACCGCCGTGGATGCCATGCGTTCGCTGATCTGGCTGGAGGAACAAAGCGCCAAGTGGCTCGACGCGAACCCAACTGCCGCCGGCCCGGACGGCCGGTCCGCCGGCCCCGCCCCGGGTACCCGCCGCCGGTACCCGATGGAACTGGCCACGCTCCCGCAGGTGGCCGAACCCGCCGGATTCAACTTCGCCGAGGTCCGGGCTGCGGACACCGCCGCGCTGGAGACCCTGCTGGGCCAGCTCGGCTTCGCGTTCAACGGCCGGCACCGGACCAAGAACGTGCAATTGTGGACCATGGGTCACGCCCGCGTCATCATCAACGAAGAGTCGGCGGGTGCCGAGAGTTCCGGGACGGCCACAGCCCCTGCCATTTCCGCTGTGGGGTTCGACGTCGATTCCCCGGTGATTGCCGCCGCCCGCGCCCAGCAGCTCAAGGCCCCGGCCGTGCCGCGCAAGAGCCAGGCCGACGAGGAGATCTTCCAGGGATTCGCGGCCCCGGACTCCACCGAGATCTTCCTCTGCCAGGGCAGCCCCGATGGTACCGCCGCGTGGACTCGGGAATTCGGCGAGGGACTGGAACTCCCCGCCGCGGGCCGGGCCGGGGCTCCGGGCGCCGTGATCGACCACGTCAACCTCGCCCAGCCGTGGCAGCACTTCGACGAAGCCGTGCTCTTCTACACGAGCGCCCTCGCGCTGGAACCGCAGCCGTACGCCGAAGTCGCCAGCCCCACCGGGCTGGTCCGCTCCCAGGTGATGCTGACCCGGGACCGCGGCGTCCGCCTGGTGCTGAACCTGGCCCCGCTGCTCCAGCAGGAAGGCGCGGCGGCCGGCCCCGGCCAGCGCCGGAGCTACCAGGAACACATTGCCTTCGCGGTGGATGACCTCGTGGCGACGGCCCGCGCCGCCCAGGCCCGCGGCCTGGACTTCCTGCGGATCCCGGAAAACTACTACGAGGATCTTGAAGCGCGGTTCGATCTGGAGCCGGCTTTCCTGGCCACCCTCCGGGAGCTCAACCTGCTCTACGACCGCGATGCCGACGGCGAATTCCTGCACTTCTATACCGCCACCGTGGGCAGCGTGTTCTTTGAAATGGTGGAACGCCGCGGCGCCTACGACGGCTACGGGGCACCGAACGCCCCGGTGCGTCACGCCGTCCAGTACGACCACCTGCACCAGCTGAAGCCCACCCCCTGAGCCAAACCGACCAACACCAACACCCAACGAAAGGAGGCCGCTGTGCCTGAAGAAATCAACGTCGAGATCTACAACGCCGATCCGCTCACCGAGGACGTGTCCGACGAAGCCGCGGAGGCCGCACCGACGACGTATGCAGCGCTGGATGCCGCCGCGGAGTCGCAGGCGGACCTCAGCGCCGAGATGAAGGCCATCGGCGAGGCCTACGCCCGGGCGCTCAAGAACGGCGCCCCGGCCGAGGTCCAGCCCCGGCGGGACTATGCCCCGTACCGCAGCAGCGTCCTGCGCCACCCGACCAAGGACCTGCACCACGCGGATCCGGAAACCATCGAGCTGTACTCCCCGGCGTTCGGGCACATGGACGTGCACGCGCTGGAATCGGACCTCACCATCGCGCACAGCGGGGAACCGCTGGGCGAACGCATCGTCGTCTCCGGCCGGGTGCTCGACGGCGACGGCCGCCCCGTGGCCGGGCAGCTCGTGGAGATCTGGCAGGCCAACTCCGCAGGCCGCTACATCCACAAGCGGGACCAGCACCCGGCACCGCTGGACCCGAACTTCACCGGCGTCGGCCGCTGCATCACCGGGGCCGACGGCTCCTACAGCTTCACCACCGTCAAGCCCGGCGCCTACCCCTGGAAGAACCACCTCAACGCGTGGCGCCCGGCGCACATCCACTTCTCCCTGTTCGGCCAGGAATTCACCCAGCGGATCGTCACCCAGATGTACTTCCCCGGCGACCAGCTCTTCCCGCTGGACCCGATCTACCAGTCGATTGTGGACCAGGACGCGAGGGACCGGCTCGTGGCCACCTACAACCACGAACAGACCAAGCCCGAGTGGGCACTGGCGTACAACTGGGACATCGTCCTGACCGGGTCCAAGCGGACCTGGACCGAGAACGAGGCCCTGGGAGCAGAAGGAGACGACCATGAATAAGCTCACCCCCACCCCCGGACAGACCGTGGGACCGTTCTACGGCTACGCGCTGCCCTACCCGAAGGACCGCGAGCTGCTGGCTCCCGGCTCCCCGGGCTCCATCCGGCTGCAGGGCACTGTCTACGACGGCGCCGGCCACCCGATCCCGGACGCGATCCTGGAAATCTGGCAGGCCGACGCCGACGGCAATGTCCCGCAGCACACGGGTTCGCTGGTGCGGGACGGCTACACCTTCACCGGCTTCGGCCGCAGCGCGGTGGGCAACACGGGGGCCTTCACCTTCACCACGGTGAACCCGGGCCCCACAGAAGAAGGCGCGGCGCCGTTCATCGCCGTCGCGGTCTTCGCCCGCGGCCTGATGAACCGGCTCTTCACCCGGATCTACCTGCCGGACAACGAGGAGGCCCTGGCCGCGGACGCGCTGCTGTCCTCCCTCGAGCCGGAACGCCGCCGGACGCTGATCGCACGCCGGGACGCCGACGGCGGGCTGACCTGGGACCTCCGGCTCCAGGGCGAGGGCGAGACCGTGTTCCTAGACTTCCATGGAACAGAACCGGGCGCCCCGAAAACAGAGGCCGCCTCGAAAACACGGGGCGCCTCGAAGTGACCTCCTTCGAATCCGACGGCGGCGCCGGCCTGCACGGCGATTTTGGCCTGCACGGTGACTTTGGCCTGCTGAGTCCCGTGTCGGCGTCGCCCTTTGTGGCGGCGCTGACCGGGGACCGGGCCGTCCTGGCCGCCATCCTGCAGGTCGAGGCCGCCTGGGCCCAGGTCCTGGAAGGGGCGTCCCTCGCCCCGGCGGGTTCCGCCGCCGTGGTGGCAGCAGCAGCCGACGTGAGCCGATACGACGTCGCGGACATCGCCGTGCGCGCCCAGGGCGGCGGCAACCCGGTGATCCCGCTGCTGGCGGATCTCCGGGTGCAGGTCAAGGCCCTGGACACGACCGGAATCGGCGCCGACGGTATTGGTGCACTCAGTGCAGTTCACGCCTCGCTGACCAGCCAGGACGTGCTCGACTCAGCCCTCATGCTGCTGGCCCGGGACGCCCTCCGCGGGCTCTTCACCGAGCTCACGGCAGCGACGGCGGCGCTGTCCGCCCTCGCCGAACAGCACGCGGACACCCTGTGCGTGGGCCGCAGCCTGACCCAGCATTCGCTGCCGTACACCTTCGGGCTCAAGGCAGCGCAATGGTTCGCCGGACTGGCCGCCGCGGCGCGCCGGCTGGGGGCCCTTGAACTGCCGGTACAGGCCGGGGGAGCGGCCGGAACCCTGGCCGCGGGCACCGTGCTGACCGCCGGCACCGCAGTCACGCCCTTTGACCTGGCCGACCGTCTGGCCGCCGGACTGGGCCTCGCGCCCGTCTCCGCGCCGTGGCACACCAACCGGCTCGCCGTCACTGCGCTGGGCGATGCCCTGGCCGCGGTGACCGACGCCGCCGGCAAGATCGCTGCCGATGTGCTCTTCCTGGGCCGCCCGGAAGTCGCCGAGCTTGCCGAGCCGCGCGCCGCCGGCCGGGGAGGCTCCTCGGCCATGCCGCAGAAACAAAACCCCGTGCTGTCCGTGCTGATCCGCAGTGCCGCCCTGCAGGCACCCGAGCAGGCCGCCCAGCTGCACCTCGCCGCCGCCAACTTCAACGACGAACGCCCCGACGGCGCCTGGCACAGCGAATGGCCGGCGCTCCGCCGGCTGCTCCGGCTCGCCCTCGGTGCCGCCGGGCAGCTCCGCGAACTCACCGGAGGCCTCCAGGTCTTCCCCGACGCCATGCGCCGCAACCTCGACCTCTCCGGACCGCTGCTGCTGTCCGAAGCCGTGTCCGCTGCCGTCGCTCCGCTGCTCGGGGCGGACGAATCCGGGCGGACCGGCAAGCAGCAATTGCAGTCCTTCGTGGACCAGGCGCTCCGGGCACCGGCTTCGGAACGGGCGGGCACCTACCGCCGCCTCCTCCGCGCCGCGGTCCCGGCCGGCAAACTCTCCGACGCCCGGTTTCAGGAACTGCTGGATCCGGCCAACTACCTCGGCCAGGCCGCCGAAATTTCCCGCCGCATCCTCGCGGCCTACCCGGAGTACACCAATTCCGGCGCCAACGCCACCGGCGCCAACGCTACCGGCGCCGGCGCCCCCGACGCATCACCGACCCCCGACCTGAACGGAGCCTCCCGTGGCTAGACCAACCGTCAAAGCAGTCCTGCTTTCGCCCCAGCGCCCGCTGGGAGACAAGCCCCTCCTCGTGCTGGGACCCTCCCTGGGAACGTCCACCCTGCTCTGGGCCCAGGCCGGCGCCCTGCTCGGGGAGGACGTCGACGTCGTCGCGTGGGACCTGCCCGGCCACGGCATCTCGCCCGCCGCGACGGAAACCTTCAGCGTCGCGGAACTGGCCGACGCCGTCGTCGAACTGGTCGATTCGATCGCGCCGGGTGCGCGCTTCCACTACGCCGGCGTCTCCCTCGGCGGCGCCACCGGGCTGCAGCTGGGGATCAAGCACGGCGAACGGCTCAAGAGCCTGTCCGTGCAGTGTTCCGGGGCGAAGATCGGCACCCCGGAGGGCTGGCTGGAACGCGCCGAAACGGTGCGCACCGAGGGCACCCCGGTGATGATCCAGGGCTCGGCGCAGCGCTGGTTCGGCCCCGGCTTCATGGACCGCGAACCGGAGCTCAGCAGCCGCCTTTTGCACGCCCTGCGCGACGCCGACCGCTTCAGCTACGCCTTCTGCTGCGAAGCCCTCGCCGGCTTCGACGTCCGGAACCACCTCGGCAGCATCAGCGTCCCCACCCAGGCCGTCGCCGGCGCGGAGGACACCGTCGCCACGCCGGCGTTCGCCGAGGAGATCGCAGAAGGCATCACCGCAGGCGGCGGCACCGCGAGTGCCGTGACACTCGAGGGCGTGGCACACCTGGCTCCGTTCGAGGCACCCGCCCACGTTGCCGAACTGCTGCGGAGCCTCATCGCCTGGACCGAAACCCGCGGAGCCGGCAAATGACCGGCCCCCAGCTCAACGGCCCCGAGCGAAACGGCGCAGTCCAGCCCCACGCCACCAGCCAGGAGATCTACGACGGCGGCATGGCCGTCCGCCGGGAGGTGCTCGGCGCCGCGCACGTGGACCGCGCCAACGCCAAGAAGGACGCCTTCACCGAGGACTTCCAGGACATGATCACCCGGATCGCCTGGGGCGGCATCTGGACCCGGCCCGGCCTGACCCGGCAGATGCGCTCCGCTGTCACCATCACCGCGATGGTGGCCCACGGGCACTGGGAAGAACTGGCCATGCACATCCGCGCCGCCCTCACCAACGGCCTGAGCAGGGACGAGATCAAGGAAATCCTGCTGCAGACCGCCATCTACTGCGGGGTCCCTTCCGCCAATACCGCCTTCAAGACCGCCCAGCAGGTCTTCCATGCAATGGACAACCCAGCGCTCGACGCAACCGCCACTCCACCCAACTAGGTCGCAGTAGTTGTCGTTTTGGGCCCTCAGAACGACATTAACTGCGAGCTAGTTGGGCCAAGACAGAATCAGAGGAGCAAAATGAACCAGGCTTTTATTTACGACGCCGTGCGGACCCCGTTCGGCAAGTTCGGCGGCGGCCTCGCCGGCGTCCGCCCGGACGACCTCGCCGCGCACGTGATCAAGGAAGCAGTCAACCGCGCCCCGAAGCTCGACGTCGAGCAGATCGAGGAGGTGGTGTTCGGCAACGCCAACGGCGCCGGGGAGGAAAACCGCAACGTCGCCCGGATGGGCACGCTGCTCGCGGGCCTGCCGGTCTCGCTGCCCGGCACCACCGTCAACCGGCTTTGCGGCTCCTCGCTGGACGCGGCCATCATCGCGTCCCGCCAGATCAACACCGGCGACGCGGAGCTGATGCTGATCGGCGGGGTTGAATCCATGAGCCGCGCCCCGTGGGTGCTGCCGAAGACCGAGAAGCCGTACCCGGCCGGTGACATGACCCTGGTCTCCACCACGCTGGGCTGGCGGCTGGTCAACAAGGCCATGCGCCCGGACTGGACCGTCTCCCTGGGCGAGGCCACGGAGCGGCTGCGCGAAAAGTACGGCGTGACCCGCGAACAGCAGGACGAATTCTCCGCCAACTCGCACAACCTCGCCGCCGCGGCGTGGGATGCAGGTTTCTATGACAACCTCGTCACCGTGGTGCCGGGCACCGACCTCACCCGCGACGAGGGCATCCGCGCCGGTTCCTCGGCCGAGAAGCTTGCCGGGCTCAAGACCGTGTTCCGCACCGAGCACGGCACCGTCACCGCCGGCAACGCTTCCCCGCTGTCCGACGGCGCCTCCGCGGCCTGGATTGGCAGCGAGAACGCCGCCGGGCTGCTCGGCCTGGAACCGCTGGCCCGCATCGCCGGCCGCGGCGCGCACGCCAACGATCCCCAGTTCTTCGGCTACGCCCCCGTGGAGGCCGCCAACAAGGCCCTCGCCAAGGCCGGCATCGGCTGGGACCAGGTGGGCGCCGTCGAACTCAACGAGGCGTTCGCCGCGCAGTCCCTGGCCTGCATCAACGCCTGGGGCATCGACCCCGCAATCGTGAACCGGCACGGCGGCGCCATCGCCATGGGCCACCCGCTCGGCGCCTCGGGCGGCCGCATCCTCGGCACCCTGGCCCGCAGCCTGCAGGCCTCCGGTGAGCGCTGGGGCGTCGCCGCGATCTGCATCGGCGTCGGCCAGGGCCTGGCCGTCGTGCTCGAAAACGTCACCGCTTCCACCGCACTGTCGGCACAGCACCGTCGGCAAAAACAGTCACAGCAAGGGGCTAAGACATGCTGCACTTCGTAGACAGCGTCGGCGAGGCAGTCGCCGGCATCAAGGACGGCTCCACCGTGATGATAGGCGGCTTCGGCAACGCCGGCCAGCCGTTCGAACTCATCGACGCCCTGATGGACTGCGGCGCCACGGACCTGACCGTGGTCAACAACAACGCCGGCCAGGGCGACCTGGGCCTGGCGCTGCTGATCAAGGAAGGCCGGGTGAAGAAGATGATCTGCTCCTTCCCGCGGCAGTCCGACTCCTGGCATTTCGACGCGAAGTACCATGCCGTCGAGATCGAGCTGGAACTGGTGCCGCAGGGCAACCTGGCCGAGCGGATCCGCGCCGCGGGCGCCGGGATCGGCGGCTTCTTCACCCCCACCGGCTACGGCACCACGCTGGCCGAGGGCAAGGAAACCCGCATCCTCGACGGCCGCGGCCAGGTCTTCGAGACCCCCATCCACGCCGACGTCGCCCTGATCAAGGCGCTCACGGCGGACGGGAAGGGCAACCTCGTGTACCGCAAGACCGCCCGGAACTTCGGCCCCATCATGGCCGCCGCCGCGGAGCACACCGTGGTCCAGGTGTCCGAGATCGTGCCCACGGGCGCCCTGGACCCGGAGATCATCGTGACCCCCGGAATCTACGTCAACAGCATTGTGAAGGTGGCCTGAGATGAGCGTCCAGACGAGTATCCAGACCTCCGGCAAGCCGCTGGGGCGCGATGACCTGGCGCGCCTGGTGGCCCGGGACATCAAGCCCGGCTCCTTCGTGAACCTCGGGATCGGCCAGCCCACGCTGGTCTCCAACTACCTCGCGCCGGAGCAGAACATCACGCTCCACACCGAGAACGGCATGCTGGGCATGGGCCCGGAAGCCACCGGGGACCAGATCGACGGCGACCTCATCAACGCCGGCAAGATCCCGGTGACCGAACTGCCCGGGGCGTCCTACTTCCACCACGCCGACTCCTTCGCGATCATGCGTGGCGGACACCTGGACATCTGCGTCCTCGGGGCCTTCCAGGTCTCCGCCACCGGGGATCTCGCCAACTGGCACACCGGGGCGCCGGACGCGATCCCGGCCGTCGGCGGCGCGATGGACCTCGCCACCGGGGCCAAGGATGTCTTCGTGATGATGACGCTCCTGACCCGCGAAGGGGTGTCCAAGCTGGTGGAGACGTGCACCTACCCGCTGACCGGCATCGGCTGCGTCACCCGCGTGTACACGGACAAGGCGGTCTTCCTCACCGGCCCCGACGGCGTGCAGGTCCGGGAAACCTTCGGCTGCACGCTCGAGGAGCTCCAGGCGATGGTGCCGGTGCCGCTCAAAGCCGCGGCCGCCGTCGGAAGCGCCGTCGGAAGCTGAGCAAAAGGCTGTCCCGCGTATAAAGTGTTGCCAGAGCATGAGGGGCAGAAATGATTGAGGCAGCAAACGGCGCCAGGAGCGGTGGCGCGCCCGCGCCCGCGGCCAGCGACCAGTACGTGCAGTCGCTGGCGCGCGGGCTCGCGGTGATCCGGGCCTTCGACACGGACCACCCGACGATGACGCTGACCGAGGTGGCCGCCCGGACGGACCTGACCCGGGCCACCGCCCGGCGGTTCCTGCACACCCTGCTGGAGCTGGGCTACGTCCGCACCGACGGCAAGGTCTTCGCGCTGACCGCCAAAGTGCTGCAGCTGGGCTATGCCTACCTGTCCGGACTATCCCTGCCGCAGCTCGCACAGCCGCATCTCGAGGCGCTTTCGCTCCAGCTGGGCGAATCGACGTCGGCCGCCGTGCTGGACGGGACGGACATCGCCTACATCGCCCGGGTGGCCACCCGCCGGATCATGACCGTCGGCATCACGGTGGGCACCCGGTTTCCGGCCTACGCGACGTCGATGGGCCGGGTCCTGCTCGCGGCGCTTCC
The DNA here is from genome assembly GCF_040546335.1 of Arthrobacter sp. UYEF20. Taxonomy (NCBI): domain Bacteria; kingdom Bacillati; phylum Actinomycetota; class Actinomycetes; order Micrococcales; family Micrococcaceae; genus Arthrobacter; species Arthrobacter sp. UYEF20. The sequence goes on from NZ_JBEPNP010000001.1 coordinate 406,535, forward strand.
GCCCGCCGAGCTCGCGCAATACCTCGCCGCCGCCGAGATCCGCCCCCTGACGCCGCGGGCGATCGGCACCGGAGAGGCGCTGCAGGCTGAGCTGGCTGTGGTGCGATCGCAGGGCTGGTGCCTGCTGGACCAGGAACTCGAACTGGGGCTGATGTCCGTCGCGGCGCCGGTCCATGACGGGCCCAAGGTGGTCGCCGCGATCAATGTCTCGCTGCAGGCCCAGTCCGTGGCCGCGCAGCCGGACCCGGAGGCCTACCTGGACCGGGTGCGGAAGGCAACCGTGGCCACCGCGGCCCTCGTCTCCGCGGACCTGTCCGGCGGGCGTTAGCCGTCAGCTCTCGGGGTCTTTGACCGGCGCCGTGGACACGGTGATGGTGACCCCTGAGGCGTCGTCACGGATCTTGAGGTGCAGTTCCCTGCCCACGAGCGTGGAGTGGATGTCCTCGCTGTCCTTGGGTGCGAGTTGCTCAGCCAGCCGCGTGACCGCCAGTGCCATCGCCCGTCCCCAGTCATGGGGGTCCGTGCTGGACGCCTCAGCCTCGGCTGAATAGTTTTCCTGTGGTTCGGTCATGTGCCCCCCGCTTCCCGCCCCTGGAGCGCGGCCCGTCCGGCTGATCCGGACAGGCGGGCGGCCCGGCAGATGGCTTAGGCCGGCGGGCTCCAGTACTTGAGCATGGCCAGTCTAGTGACCCCGGCGCCGAAACGTCCACGATCGGTGGCCCGGCTGCCTAAGTTACGGGGGGAAATCCCGCTAGGATTTCACTTCGGGACACTTCATGCCACTTGCCTTCGAAGGACGCCATGCCAGAGAACAACCCCGCGCTTGAGAACACAACACAGTCCAGGCGCGCCGCCGTGATCATCAACCCCTTGAAGTCCCCGGGCGAGAATTTCAAGGCGGCCTTCCACCGGCTGTGCGAGACGCAGGGCTGGGCGGAGCCGCTCTGGCTGGAAACCACCGCGGAGGACACCGGCCCGGGCCAGGCCCGCGAGGCACTGGAGGCGGAGGTCGACGTCGTCATTGTCGCCGGCGGCGACGGCACCGTCCGCTGCGTGGCGGAGATCCTGGCCGGCACCGGAACGCCGATGGGACTCGTCCCGATGGGAACGGGCAACCTGCTGGCCCGCAACCTCGGGATCGACATCGCCGATCCCGTCGCCGCCAGCCATGACATCCTGACCGGCACGGACGCTGCGGTGGACGTGATCAAGGCAAGCCTGGACCACGCGGAGGACGAACAGCTCTTCCTCGTCATGGCCGGGCTCGGCTACGACGCCGCGATCATGGCGAACACGGTGAGTGAACTCAAGGACCGCGTGGGCTGGCTCGCCTACGTCGAGGCCGGCGTCCGCCACCTGCCCGGCAAGCCCGTCAAGGCGAAGATCAGCATCGACGGACAGCACCCGGTCCGCCGCCGGATCCGCAGTGTCATGGTCGGCAACTGCGGCAAGCTCATGGGCGGCATCGAGATTTTCCCCGACGCCAAGCCGGATGATGGCATCCTCGACGTCGTCATCCTGGCGCCCGCAGGGAAGCTTGGCTGGCTCACCGTGCTCGCCGGAATTTTCGGCCGGAAGAACAGCAAGAACACGTCCGTGGAGTACTTCACGGGCAAGTCCGCGGAGATCGAGCTTGATCACGAGCAGGAATTCCAGCTCGACGGCGACCACCTCGGCAAGGCCAAGCACCTCAAGGTCACGGTGGGGCATGAAGCGCTGAAGATCCGGATGACGGTCTAGGCCGGATCTGCCGGCGCGGCCGTACTGTACGCGAGGATCTCGGCGAGCTCGGCCAGGCGGTGGGCGCGTGCGGACTCCGCCGGTGTGAACGGTTCGCCGGGCCGGGAGAACGTGATCGGTCCGTGCCAGGCGGTCGGGATCCTCAGGATGGTGCCGTCATTGGCTGTGTTGTCCCTTGCTGGGGTTGTTCCCGCAGCTGCCGTGTCCGCGTCCGGTGCCGGCTCGATCCGGGCGTGCAGCAGTTCCGCCACCGCCAGCGGCAGTTCCTCGGGGTTCGCCGCGATCCGGGCGGCCAGGCTCAGTGCGCCGGTCTGCCCGTCGGCCATGGCCAGGGCGGTGGTGGGCCACACCTGCGGTTCGCTGCCGCCGCCGTCGAGCAGGGCACGGAGCAATTCGCCTTCGCGCAGTTCACCGGGCGCCGAGAGCACGAACTCGTCCAGCACGCCGCCGGCCACCGGGTGGACGTGGATGCTCAGGATGTTGGCGTCCAGCCGGGCCAGTGCATGCGTCACTTTCTGCAGGGCGCCGGGCCTGTCCTTCAGCACCGTGCGGGCCCGCCACAGGGCCGGTGCCGCGCCCAGCTTCCTGCGGTGGCGCAGGGCCGGGGCATGCAGCCAGCTCCGCAGGATCCGGGCCGCGGAGGGCTCCGCGACCCAGATCACGAGGATGGTGGCGGTCAGGGTGAGGACCAGGACTTTGGCCAGGTAGGGCAGATGGGTTTCCACCACCGCGGCGTGCACCAGCAGTTCGATCGGCAGCATCACGGCGATATTGGCCAGGGTCAGCCGGGCCTTGGTCGGTTCGGGCAGCTGGCCGCACACTTCGCAGCTCAGCTCGGAGGTTGCATGGGCTGTGGGCTTCATGGCTCCATGATGTCCGGCTGCTGTTACGGCCCTATTGCCGGGCGGTGACTTTTTCAGTCGGTCCAGCGGCTGCGTCCGCCCGCGTGCTCGGCCGTGTGCTCACCGGCGTGTTCACCGGCGTGGCTGGCCGTGTGCTCGCCGGTGTAGTCGGCCATGTGGCCGGTGGGGTGTTCGCGGGTCCGTTCCGGGGCCGCGAGCCGGGCCAGCAGGTCGCGGATTTCGACGAGCAGGGCCGTGTCCGCGGGCACTGACTCCTCTTCGGGTTCCATGGTGGCGAGGCGCCTCTTGACGATCGTGTTGATCCGGTTCATGGGCGCCACGAAGATGAAGTACACCACCGCCGCGGTGATCAGGAAGGTGACAAAGGCCGTGATGACCGCACCGAAATTAACGAACGTTTTCTGGTTGCCCGGCCAGATAGGAAAGCCCAGCCCCTCGGTCTCGACGCCGCCGGCCGCGGCGATGATGGGGTTGACGATGTTCGAGGTGAATGCGCTGACGAGGGCGGTGAAGGCGGTGCCGACCACCACCGCGATGGACAGTTCGATCACGTTGCCGCGCAGGATGAAATCCTTGAATCCTTTGAGCATGGGGGTCCTCCGGGGTGCCTTGGCGTACGTCGTCCAGTGGTGACTCCGCTGGCGGGAATCAACCGGTAGACGCTACCACTTCCCGGCCTGTTTCCGCGGACCGTGACGGGTTCTGCTGAACGGAGCGCGGTGCTGCAACTGCACCGTTCCGGCGTAGAATCCAGTCTGGATGCCAGTGCCGCCGTCGTAATCATCGGACCGCAACGAAAGGCGCAGACCACCCGTGAAGCTGTTCGCTGAGATGTTCACCATGGCACCCGGCCACAAGGACTATCAGGTCGCCATCCGCTGCGCCGTCGGCGTCTTTGTCCGCTGATCACCCTGGTGCTGCTGGACCGCCTGGATCTGGCCATCTTCGCCTCCTTCGGCGCCTTCACCGGGATCTACGGCCGCAATGAGCCGCACGCCAAACGCTTCGTCCTCCAGTTCGGCGCCGGGACGCTGATGCTGCTGGTGATGCTGCTGGCCGCCCTCACAGCACGCGCGGGCGGTGCCCAGGGTCTCTCCACGGCGGACACCATCTGGGTGCAGGTCGTCGCGACCACTCTGGTGGCGGGAGGCTGTTCGCTGATCGTCGCCTGGTGGCGGCTCCGCCCGGCGGGATCGCTCTTCCACATCTTCGCTTTCGCGGCCATCGCCTCCATCCCCAACCAGCCGCCGCTCTTGCAAGCCATGCTCGTGGCCGCGCTGACGGTCGCCTTCTCCCTGCTGATCGGTATGTCCTCCCGCGTGGCCCGGAGCCGCCGGAGCCCCTGGGTCTGGCCCCGGCCCGCCCGCCTGACCCTGGCGGAGAAGCGTGCCGCACGGCTCGAAAGCCTCGGCTACCTCGTGGCCGCCGGACTGGCCGGAACGCTCGGGACCCTGGCCGGTGAATGGCTCGGCTTCGGCCACAACTACTGGGCCATGGTGGCAGCCGTCGTGCCGCTCGTGGGGCACTCCACCCGGCACCGGGTGAGCCGCGGGATCCAGCGGATCGTCGGCACGGCCGTGGGGCTGGTGCTGCTCGCGGGGATCCTGCTGCTGCAGCCGGCCCCTTGGCAGACCGTGCTGGTGATCGCCGCCTTCCAATTCGGCGCCGAGATGTTCATCGCCCGGCAGTATGTGCTCGCCCAGATTTTCGTTACGCCGCTGGCCTTGATCTCGACCCTGCTGGTGGCGCCCTCGGCGCCCGGGCTGCTGCTGCGGGACAGGATCCTGGAGACCGTCATCGGTGCCGCCGTCGGCATCGCCGTCGTGCTGGCTCCGACCGCGTGGCGCCAGCTGCGCGCCCGGCAGGGAACTCCTGGCTGCGGCGCAGCCTGAACCGGCGCTGTAGCGGCGGGTGCTGCCGGGACCGGCGCCAATCCCGGCCAGCGTAAAGTGAAAGCAGTATCCATTCAACGGAAGTGACAGCCATGGCCAATTCCGACGCCGGCGACTCCGTCGTGGACCGCGTGGTGCGGGTCATCGAGGCGTTTCCCGAGGGCGTCACGGTGCTGCAGCTCTCGGAGCTCGCGGCCAGGGCGCAGCTGCCCGTGACCACTGCCCACCGCCTGGTCCGGCAGCTCGCCGGGCACGGGCTCCTGGAGCTGGGCGGCGGCGGCTCGGTCCGGCTGGGACTGCGGCTGTGGGAGCTGGTGAACCGGAATTCCCCCACCCTGGCCCTCCGCCAGGCCGCCATGCCGTTCATGGAGGACATCCAGCAGGTGCTGAACCAGAACGTGAACCTGGCGGTGCTGGACGGCTGGGAAGCGCTCTTTGTCGAACGGCTGTCCCGCCGCGGATCGGTGGCGAACCGGGCGCAGATCGCCGGCCGGATGCCGGTGCACGTGTCCTCTGCCGGGTTGGCGCTGATGGCCAACCAGCCGCCCGCGGTCCAGGCGGAGTATCTGCGGCAGTTCCAGGATCCCGCCGGCAAGGTGACGCCGGACGAAGTGCGGGTCCTGCTGCAGGAAACAGCCGGCCACGGCTTTGCCCAGCTGGCCGGCGTCGTGGACCCGGACACCTGGGGGATCGCCGTTCCCGTGCGGGACGCGAGGAGCCGTACGGTGGCGGCGTTCGGCGTCGTCGTTCCATTGCGCGAAATGCGGCTCCAGGCGCTGGTCCCGGCCCTGCAGACCGCCGCACGCGGAATCGGGCGGCAGCTGCATGACGCGAAAAGCATCGAGGTATTCCATTCAGCGGAATTGCTGTAACGCCGCTCACGGGTCCGGGCGCACACTGTAGCCAGAGAATCCACCCGACCCGGACCAGCAACAGTCCGGGCCCCGCAACGAAGCGAGGACACCATGGCAAACCGTAAAGTCATCACCACCCAAGTCGCCATCCTGGGCGCCGGTCCCGCAGGGCTGATGCTCTCGCACCTGCTGGCCAAGCAGGGGATCGAATCCACTGTGATCGAGATCCGTAGCCACCAGGAAATCTCCGAAACCGTCCGCGCCGGCATCCTGGAACACGGTTCGGTGAACCTGCTGGTGGACAGCGGCGTCTCGGACCGGGTGCTGCGGGACGGCGACCGGCATGACGGAATCGAACTGCGCTTCAACGGCGAAAGCCACCGGATCGATTTCCAGGACCTCGTCGGCGAGTCCGTCTGGCTCTACCCCCAGACCGACGTCTTCCTCGACCTCGCCGCCCGCCGCCAGGAAGACGGCGGCGACGTCCGCTACAGCGTCACCGACACCACGATCCACGACCTCGAAGGCAAGCCCAAGGTCTGGTTCACCGACGCCGAGGGCGTGGAATGGGAGGTGCAGGCGGACTTCATCACCGGCGCGGACGGTTCACGCAGCCACTGCCGCTTCCAGATCCCGGAGGCCAGCCGCAAGTGGTACTTCCACGAGTATCCCTTCGCCTGGTTCGGCATCCTGGCCGAGGCGCCGCGCAGCTCCGATGAACTGATCTACGCCAACTCCGAGAACGGCTTCGCCCTGATCAGCCAGCGGACCGAGACCGTCCAGCGGATGTACTTCCAGTGCGATCCCAATGAAGACGTCAACAACTGGAGCGAAGACCGCATCTGGGACGCCTTCCGCAACCGCGTCAACGGCAACGGATTCGAACTCAAGGAAGGCCCGGTCATCGACAAGATGGTCCTGAAGTTCCGCAGCTTCGTGCACGCCCCGATGCGGCACGGAAATCTTTTCCTGGCCGGGGATGCGGCCCACACCGTCCCGCCGACCGGGGCCAAGGGCCTGAACCTGGCGCTCCACGACGTCAAGGTGCTCTTCGAGGGGTTCGACAGTTTCTACAAGACCGGCAACACCGTGCTGCTGGATGCCTACAGCGACCGGGCCCTGGACCGGGTCTGGAAGGCCCAGCAGTTCTCCTACTGGATGACATCCATGCTGCACACCCCGGCCGACGGCGACGACTTTGCCCGTGCCCGCCAGCTCGGCGAGCTCAACACGGTGGTGTCGTCCCGTCACGGCCGCGCCTACCTCGCCGAGGCGTACACCGGCTGGCCCGGGGCGCACTAGAAACTAGGGGACGCGCACGGAGTCGGCCGGCGCGGCTTCCGCCGGGGCCGGCGTCGTGGTGTCCTTCGTGCCCGAGCCGGCCTTTGCCGCCCGGGAAGGTTTCCGGCCCGATCTGCCGTAGACCAGATACATCGTCACGCCCGTGATGACCATGAGCAGCACCGTGTAGACGAAGGTGTTGGACACCCCGTCCACGCCCTCGGCGCCGTCCGTGTTCGCCTTGATGACCAGGCCGAGGGGCTGGAACAGGGGGTGGGCCAGGAAGATCGCGGTGTCGTAGTCATCCAGCAGGCTGTTGAAGTTCAGTGCCGTGATCGCCGCCGCCCCCGGGAGCACGATCGGCAGCAGGATCCGGCGGAAGATGTACAGCGTCTTGGCGCCCATGATGCTGGCGGCTTCCTCGAGCGAGGAGTTGACCGAGGCAAAGGAGGCCTTGAGCATCCGCAGCGTGAACGGGATCTTGACGGTCACGAAGGCGATCAGCAGGATCACGGTAGTCCCTGTCAGCACCGCGCCGCCGACCAGCGGATTCGGGTGGTCGTAGCTCAGGATCAGGCCCAGGGCGAGCAGCGCCGAGGGCAGGATCCAGGGAATGTGGAGCAGGTACTCGAAGACGCTGGTGACCCAGTTGCGGTATTTCTGCAGCAGCCGGGCCACGAACAACAGCCCTCCGACGGCGATCACCGCGGCCAGGGCACTGTAGACGATGCTGATGATGAAGGGCCGCAGGCCCGACGGCTGGGTGAGCACGCGGACGTAGTTGTCCAGGGTCAGGCTGCCCGCGGCGAGCTGCCCGGTCTGGATGGCGGCGCCGTCGGCGAACGAGTAGATCACGATCAGCACCACCGGCAGCGTGTAGACGGCAAACAGCAGGTACGCGACGATGTGGACGACGGCGTTGGCCACAGGATTGCTGATGCGCTGCTTCTGCAGCCCGGCGGAGACCTTGGAGACCGAGAAGTAGGTTCCGCCCTTTTCCAGCCGCGTCATCACGGCCAGCATCACGATGGTGGCCAGGCCAAGGATGACCGCCAGCAGCGCCGCGAGGTCCCGCGACGTCGGGCTGTTCGTGAAGGTCAGAATCATGGGCGTGATGGTCTGGAAATCCCGTCCGCCGAGCACCTGCGGTGCGGAAAGGGCGCCCAGGCCGGTCAGGAAGGACAGCACGGTCACGGCGAACAGGGTCGGTTTCAGCATCGGCAGGACGATGCGCCGCAGGATGGTCCAGTCCGAGGCCCCCATGTTCCTGGCCGCTTCAATGGTCTGGAAGTCCACGCCTTTGAGGGCGTTGGTGACGAAGAGCATGTGGTTTGTGGTGGTGGCGAACGTCATGACAACCAGCACGGCGAAGAATCCGGAGAACCAGCCCGGGTCCATCCCGGGAAACAAGGACAGCAGGTACCCGGTGACGATGCCCTTGTCGCCGTAGATGAACTTGTAACCGGCGGCCAGCACAATCCCGCCGTAGATGAAGGTGGTCGCATAGCCGAGGAACAGGATCCTGGAGCCGCGGATCTTGAAGTACTGGGTGACCAGCACGATGAAGATGCCCACCACGTTGACCGTGATGGACAACGCGAGGGCCAGCAGGAAGCTGTTGCCCAGTGACTTCATCGCCCGCTGGGAGGAGAAGAGCTTCTCGGCGGCGCGGCCGGAGAAGCTTCCGTCCGGGAAGAACGTCTGGATCAGCACGTTCGCGTTGGGCCAGACCAGGAAGGCCGCGATGAACCAGGTCAGCACCACCCCGACGATCAGGAACGCCGGCGAGCGGAGCATGCCCCGGATGCCGGCGCCGTTGGAATTGCCCGGCCGGCCCGCGCTGCTCACGGGCGGGCCGCTTCCGGCAGCCGGGCGCCGAGCGAGACGCCGGTTTCCGGGTGGTACTGGAGGACGTGGGACGGCTGGACGTACACCGTTGCCTGGCTGCCCGTCTCGGGGTGGGCGCCGCCGTCTTCCTTGACCAGGAGCCGGATGTCGGAGCCGTGGCAGCGCACGACGTACCGGCTGTGCAGGCCGTGATAAGTCTTCGAGACCACGGTTCCGTTCACCGGGACGGCCCGGCCGTCCCCGCCGGCGGCGTCCAGGGACACTTTCTCCACCCGCAGATAGGAGTTGGCCGTGGGATCGAGGATGTGGCGCGACTGCCGGTTCAGTTCGGCGACGAATTCGGCGGTGAGCCGGGAGCTGTCGCCGATGAAGTTGCAGACGAATTCGGTGGCGGACTCGTCATAGATGCTCTGCGGGGTACCGATCTGTTCCACCGCTCCCTTGTTGAAGACAGCCACCCGGTCACTCATCGCCAGCGCCTCATCCTGATCGTGGGTGACGTAGACGGTGGTGATGCCAAACTCGCTCTGGAGGTCCTTGAGCTGCTGGCGCAGCTGGTGCCGGAGCTTGGCATCCAGATTGGAGAGCGGTTCGTCGAGCAGCAGGATCTTGGGCTGCAGCACCAGCGCCCGGGCGACGGCGACGCGCTGCTGCTGCCCGCCGGAAAGCTCCGCGACGTTTTTGCGCAGCTGGTCCTCGGACAGGTCAACGCGCTTGGCGATATCGCGGACCAGCCGGTCGATCTCCGCGGGCTTCTCCTTGCGGACCCGCAGGCCGAAGGCGATGTTCTCCCACACGCTCATGCTGGGGAAGAGGGCATAGTTCTGGAACACCATGCCGACCTGCCGCTTGTCGCTGGGGAGCCGGGTGACCGCCTTGCCGTCGACGTAGACGTCGCCGGCGGACGGTTCAATGAACCCGGCCAGGGTGCGCAGCGCCGTCGTCTTTCCGCAACCGGATGGCCCCAGCAGCGTGAAGAATTCGCCCGGTCCTACCTGCAGGTTCAGTTCAGGGATGGCTATGAAATCACCGAACGTGACCTCGATGTTCTCGAAACGGATCATGGCAACCTGTCTTGTTCTGGCGGCGGGGCATCGAACGGAGGCGTGTCGCTGCAGCGGGCATCACCGCCCGCTGCAGCCACCGGTCCCGGTCAGCTCATGTACTCGAGTTCGATCTTTTCGACCCACTTGCCCATGTTCTCCTGCACGAAGTTCCAGTCGATGTCCTGCTGCTTGAGGGTGTTGAAGAACTCGACCACCTCGGGCTTGGCCTGGGCGACGGCCGCCTTGTTGACCGGCATGGAGTTGAACTGCTGCGCCCATTCGCCCTGGGTCTGTGCGCTGCCGAACCAGTTGATGAACTTCAGGGCCTCATCCTTTTTGTCCGTCCCCTTGACGAGGGCCACCTGCTCGATGGCCAGCGGTACGCCAACGGACGGCATGACGGTCTCGACGTTGACGTTGAACGACTTCTCGCGTTCGGCAATGATCGAGGAAGGCATCTGGCCCATGTCCGTCTCGCCCGAGGCAATGCGGGCGAAGAGGTCGGTCTTGGCGACCGCCGGGGTGCCGTTCTTGAAGTAGCCTTCGATCTGCTTCCAGCCCTCGTCCGAGATCCCCAGGTCGCCGGCGTCGTCCTTGTACCGGGTCAGGATGCTGGCGAAGACCAGCTGCGCGGTGGCCGTGCCGACGCCGGTGACGCGCTCGTAGCGGGACTTGAATTCGTCCTTGGTCCACAGGTCGGTCCAGTCCGTGGGGGCCTGTTCCTTACTGAACTTCCCGGAATTGTAGCCGAGGAGGATCGCCTGCTGGACCAGGGGCCAGTAGGCCTTGCTGTCGCTGTTGTCGCCTTTGGCGGTGTCCACTTCGCCCGACCAGGCGGGCGTGAACGGTTCGATCGCACCGGCGGCCTTGACCTGCTCGAAGTACATGTTGTTCAGGCCGAACGCGACGTCGGCGATCGGGTTGTTCTTTTCCGCGATCAGCTTGTTGGTGGCGTCTGCGCCGGCGGCGCCCACGATTTCGATCTTGAAGCCGGCCTCCGCGGCCTTCGTCGTGAGCCACTCGCCGCGGCCTTCGCCGTTGGAGTTGGTGTAGACGATGAGGGTTTCGCCGGAGGGCGGTCCCGAGGGGGCTGCGGCGGCGGGTCCGGGGGCCGTCCCGGACGGTGCGGGGGCTGCGGCGCCCGCACCACAGCCGGCGAGTAGGGTGACGGCGACGACGGCGGCAGCCAGGGTTTTCGGTATGCGCACGGGTGAGACTCATTTCTGAACGGGACCAGAGGGCGTTTGTCCGGCCAGCCTATAGCGGCAGAAGTCGGATCGGGCCCATTATGGCTATCGATTCGATGAAAATGCCGGGCCCGGGCACTTCAGTCTGGTGTGGCCCCGGGAACGGATCCGGTCGGTTGTATTAACCTGCAGTGAACATCCGCAGGCGGTGGCAGCTCGCCCTGGACCGCGGAGCTGCTGACGAAGTTGACTTCGGAGAGGTAAGACCGGTCGTAGAATCTGTCCATGGACGCGCTATCCGTCGTCGGCGGCGGCATCGCCGGGCTGGCACTGGCCGCGCACCTTGACCCCGGCCGCTTTCACGTGACCGTCCACGAGCGGCGGGAAGGACCGCCGCCGGTGGAGACGTCGCTGGCCATGTGGCCGGAAGCCCAGCTGGCACTGGATGCGCTGGGTATTCTTCCGGCGGTCCGTGCGGCCGGCTCCGGTTTTGGCGGTATGGCCCTCAGGGACGGGTCCGGGAACGTGTTCTTTCAGGCCCAGGCGCCAGGCGTGATCGGGGTATCACGCGCCGACCTACTCCGCCTGCTGGACGCAGCCGTGCCCGGTTCGGTGGTCCGGGCATACGGACCCGTGGCATCGCTGCCGCAATCGGGCCTCGTTGTCGGTGCCGACGGTGTGCACAGCGTGGTCCACCGGGCCGTCTGGGGCGAACGCTCGCGGGCAAGGCTCAGCCCGTACCTAGCCCTCCGCGGCATCATTGACGAGCCGGTGCCTCCGGGGGCCGGCGGTGAGTACTGGGGCCGCGGGCAGTTGTTCGGCATCACGCCCGCATCCCGCGGCCGGACCTACTGGTACGCCTCATTCCGGTCAGAGCTGGGCCCGGGCGGCATCGACGTCGACGAGGCCCTGGCGGCCACCCGCGCGCGGTTTTCGAGCCAGATCGCCGGCGTCGACCGCGTCCTTGCGGCGGCGACGCCGGGGGAGACGCTGGCGCAGCGGATCTGGACCGTCCCATACCCGGGGCGGTACGCCCGGGACGGTGCGGTGCTGGTGGGGGACGCGGCGCACGGGATGACCCCCAACCTGGGGCGCGGCGCCTGCGAGGCACTGATCGACGCCGTCACCCTCGCGGATCTGCTCAATTCCCGCCCGCTCCCGGAGGCCCTGCAGGCCTACAACAGGCGGAGACTGCTGCGCAGCCAGGCCATGCGCGTGGCGTCGTCCGCAATGACACGGCTGGCACTCGCGGATAGGGCCCAGCCGCTGCGGGACGGGCTGCTGAGGCTGGCCGGACGGTGCAGGCAAAGTGCCGCCGTCGGACACTGAGCTCGGATACAGTCTCTTGCTTCGCCTGGCTACACCGAGCGGCCGGTGGGGTCCTCCGCCGTCGGGTCCGCGAGGCTGAGTCCGCCCACCGGACTGTCGTCCCAGTGGATGAGCCGCCAGCCGTCGTCGGGGTCCCCTTCCAGGGCCACGATCCCGGTGTTGGCCAGCACGTGCCGGGCGGCGAAGTCCGGTTCCATGTCGGAGGCCCGCAGGCCGGCCCAGACGCGGATCGCGGCGCCGTGGCTGACCACGGCCACCGTCCCGGCGTTGCCCGCTCCTGCGGCCGCGGCCGCAATCCGCTCGATGGACGCGTCGTAGCGTTCAAAGAATTCGTGCCCGCTGGGGCCGGCCGGCATCCGGCGGTCCAGCTCGCCGGCAGCCCAGCCGAACACCGTCCCGAGGTAGCGCAGATGCGATTCCCGGTCAGTCAGCTTTTCCAGCGCCCCGGCTTCAATCTCCCGCAGGCCCGGGAGCACCTCGACCCCGAGCCCCCGCACGGTGGCCAGCGGCGCCGCGGTGATCTGGGTGCGGATCAGGGTGGACGCAAAGATGAGATCGATCTGCTCATTCGCCAGCGCCCGGGCCAGCGCGGCGGCCTGCCGCTCACCGAGTTCGGTCAGCCCGGGCCCGGGATGGGCGGTATCCAGCTGGCCCAGGACATTGCCGGGCGTCTGGCCGTGACGGATGAGCAGAAGCCTCATTTGAGGTGGTCCACGAGCTGGTCCGCGATGCCGGTGTACTTGCCGGGGGTGAGCGCCAGCAGCCGGGCTTCGGCGGCGGGGGAGAGGCCGAGGCTCTGGACGAACTCCTGCATCCGGGCGGCGTCGACGCGCTGGCCGCGGGTGAGATCCTTGAGCCGCTCGTAGGGATTCTCCATGCCGTCGACGCCGGCGATGGCCTCGGCGCGCATGACCATCTGGATCGCCTCGCCCAGGACCTCCCAGTTGGTGTCCAGGTCAGCGGCCAGCACCTCTTCGGCGACGTCCAGCCGGTCCAGGCCTTTGGCCACGTTGGAGATGGCGAGCAGCGAGTGTCCGAAGGCGACGCCGATATTGCGCTGCGAGGAAGAGTCGGTGAGGTCGCGCTGCCAGCGGGAGGTGACCAGGGTGGAGCCCAGCACGTCCAGCAGACCGGAGGAGATCTCCAGGTTGGCCTCGGCGTTCTCGAAGCGGATCGGGTTGACCTTGTGCGGCATGGTGGAAGAGCCGGTGGCGCCCGCCACCGGGATCTGCACGAAATAGCCGATGGAGATGTAGCTCCAGACGTCCGTGCAGACGTTGTGCAGGATCCGGTTGAAGCGCGCGACGTCGGCGTACAGCTCCGCCTGCCAGTCGTGGCTTTCGATTTGCGTGGTCAGCGGGTTCCAGCCCAGGCCCAGGCCCTCGACAAAGGACTTTGACACCTGCTGCCAGTCGGCGCCGGGGACGGAGGTGACGTGGGCGGCGTAGGTGCCGGTGGCGCCGTTGATCTTACCGAGGTATTCGGTCCGGGCGATGCGGTCCAGCTGGCGGGTCAGCCGGTGTGCCATGACGGCCAGCTCCTTGCCCAGGGTGGTGGGCGTGGCGGGCTGGCCGTGCGTGCGGGAGAGCATCGGCACGGCGCGGTTGGCCTCGGCCATGGCGCTGATCTGGGCGACGAGCTTCCGGGCGGCCGGCAGCCACACGTCCTCGACGGCGCCCTTGATGCCCAGGGCGTAAGAGAGGTTGTTGATGTCCTCGGAGGTGCAGCCGAAGTGGACCATGGCGGTCAGGTGCTCGATCCCGATGCCGTTCAGGCGGCGGCCGATGTAGTACTCGACGGCCTTGACGTCGTGCACCGTGACGGCCTCGATGTCGGCCAGTTCACTGACGGAGTCAGCGTCGAATTCGGTGACAACGGCGCGCAGCTTCTCCTGCTGCTCCGCGGTCAGCGGTCCGGCGCCGGGCAGCACGTTGTTGCCGGTCAGGTGGATGAGCCATTCCACTTCCACGCCCACGCGGTCGCGGTTCAGCGCGGCTTCGGAGAGGTAGTCGACCAGCGGCGCGACGGCGGACTGGTAGCGGCCGTCCAGCGGGCCGAGCGCGATCTGGTGTGAGGACGCGGCGAGGGCACGGCGTCCGGACGGCGTGCGGATATCAGCTGGGGCGGCAGTTTCAGGCATGTCCCGATTCTTTCACGAAGTGGCACTGTGCCTTAAGCGCGGCCTAAAGTGCGCTGTTCCGTGTGACTCAGGTGTTGTCGACCCGGGCTCCCGGAGCGGGCCTGGCCGCCGGTGTTGTGCACATAGCAGTTGTGCACATAGCCGGGCGGGGAGCTTCAGCACGGCGTCCGGCCGCTCTAGCGTCAGTGTCATGACCACGGGGATGACCGGCACAGCTACCGGCACAGTGAGCGGCAGTCTGACGGCAGCTGATGCCCTGGCGTGCGCCTCGCGCAGCTACGAAGTCCAGCAGCTCGCGGCCCGGCTGGCTGCCTGTGCAGACCAGGCGGATGCTGTGCTCTCCCAGCTGGTGCGGCTGGAGCTGCAGGGCTGGCAGTCGCCGGCCGGACGCGCCTACCGGACTGCGCTGTCCCTGCAGGCTGCCTCCCTGCGCCGCAGCCGTAATGCCCTGCAGGACGCCGTCGCCGTCGTGCTCCGGCACGCCCAGAACGTGGTGCTGTCCTCCGGCCGGCGGGGGTCCTGATGGCCGAGGCGACGCCGGCGGGGTCCGGGGGAGCGCCCCGGCCCGCCGCTCCCGCAGCCGACGGGTTTCTCCGGATCCGCGGCGGGGTCGGTGGGCTCAGCTTCCAGTTCGAGGAGCTGCTCGCCGGAGCCGGGGCGCTCGACGCGCTGGTGGGCCGGCTCGGGTCCCTTGAGGCGGAGGCCGACGCGGTGCGGCGGGCGCTGTTCCCCTATCAGGACGATTCCTACACCAGCGGCAGCAACGCCATCATCGCGGCCGGGGACGGAGCCCGTGCCCTGGGGCGGATCCGGGATGATCTCGAGAAACTCTGCCGGGATGTCAGGGCGAGCCACCGGGAGTATGAATTCACCGAAGCACGGAACAGCCTGCTGCTGCGGATCGGCCGGTTCGGCCCGGGCTACGGGCCGTTGTGGGGCCTGTTCGGCCTGCCGGCGCTGACCGTTCGTGACGTCGTGGAGGATGAGGCATCCCTGGCGTCCGGGAGGCTGGCGATCCTGCTGGGAGTGCCGGCCGACGTTGCCCGTGGCATGGGGGCGCCCGGCGGTTCTCCCGGTGTCCGTGATGCCGTTCATGCGCTGGGGTTGGCGCCGGGGCTGGACTTCCTCCGGCCCCGTCCGGTCCGGATCGCAGGGTCGGAAACGAGGATTGAGGACGTCGATGCTTCGCCGGCAGGGCTGCTGTTCCGGGCCGGGACCGTGGGCGGCAGGAGCGGCGAGATTGAAGTCTTGCGGTTCGATGCGGGCAGCCGGCCCGCCTGGGTGGTCATCCTCCCGGGGACGCAGCTGGACGGACTGCCCGCCGGCACCAACCCCTTCGATACCCTTGGCATCGCGGAGGGGCTGGGGTATGGATCGGCGGAGACCGCGGCGGCCGTCCGGCAGGCCCTGCGGGAGGCGGGCGCGGAGGCAGGGGAGCCCCTTGCTGCCGTGGGCTACAGCCAGGGCGGTATCCATGCCATGAACCTCAGCCAGGACAAGGCATTCCTGGCCGAATATGATCTGAAATTTGTCTTGACGGCGGGTTCCCCAGTGGGCGGCATCAGCCCGGGGCCAGGGATCAGCAGCCTGCATCTGGAGCACGAACAGGATTGGGTGCCGGGGGCCGACGGGCTGGCAAACCCTGACACCAGGGACCGGGTGACCGTGACACTGGCCAACCCGCTGGACATCCCGCCGTTGACGGATATCGGCCTTGGCCCCGGGCACCGGCTCGGCAACTATGCAGCCGGAGCGGAAGCCATCGCCGCGAGCAAGGACCCCTCCCTGCAGTCCTCCACGGCAGCGCTCGCGGCCGTGGTGGGGGGTGGGGGTGCGGCCATGGTCACCCGGTTCGCACTCCGGCGCGACCCGATGCCCGCGCAGCAGGGCGGCCGCAGGGTGGAGGTTCAGCGCGGCGGGCCGGACGGGAAGCCCGACGGAAAACCCGACAGGACACATGACGGGAAGCGGGGACGGAAACCGGCGGGGTACCGCGCGCGGAAAGCTGAGGTCTGACCGGGGCGGCCCTCAGCGCCTCCCGGCGCCCGCCAGCCGACCGGCCACGAGGGAGATCACCGTGATGAGGATGGCCGCGAACACCGCGGTCCAGAAGAAGGTGTCGATGGTGAAGTGCACCGGGGTGTAGCCGCTCAGCCAGGACGTCAGATAGAGCATCGCGGCGTTGATGACAATCGTGAAAAGGCCCAGGGTGAGGATGGTGATCGGGAGGGACAGCAGGCTGACCACGGGCTTGACGAGGGCATTGACCACGCCGAAGATCAAGCCGATGAACAGGTACGCCAGGACGATCCCGATGGTGTCCGTGCCCTGCGTGACGCCGCTGTTCCCCACCGCAGCGGTGGTGGCCGAGGTGGAGATGTCCAGGCCGGGAAGGAGCCAGCCCGCGACTCCCAGGGCCAGCCCGTTGACGATGACCCGAATAATGAATGAGAGCATGCGCCCATGCTGTCATACCCCACCGGCGGCCACACCCCATGGGCGGTGGCACCCCACCGGCGGCCACTCCACCGGCGGCGGCAGGGACGCGAAGTAGGCTAGTTGGCATGACTTCATCAGAGAACACGGCCGGGGGAGTCCGGCCCCGGCCGGTGGTAGACCTCCTTCCCCGCTACGCGGCCGGCAAACCGCCCGTCCCCGTCGAGGGCGTGGTCAGCTACAAGCTTTCCTCCAACGAAAACCCGCTTCCCCCGATCCCTGCAGTGCAGCAGGCCATCGCGGCGCAGACCGACTTCAACCGCTACCCGGATCCGCTGAGCAGCAAGCTGCGCGGCGCGCTCGCGGAGTTCCTGGATGTTCCCGCCGAGGACATCGTCACCGGCGCCGGAAGCCTCGGAGCGTTGAACCAGCTGCTGGCCACCTTCGCCGGCCAGAATGACGACGGCAAGCCGGACGAGGTCATCTACGCCTGGCGCTCGTTCGAGGCGTACCCGATCTGCGTCGGAGTCGCCGGCGCCGAGAGTGTCCGGATCCCGCTGACCGCCGACGGCCGCCATGATCTGGACGCCATGGCGGCAGCGGTGACGGCCCGCACCAGGATGATCCTCCTGTGCACCCCCAACAACCCGACCGGGCCCATCCTCACCACGGCGGAAACCGAGCGCTTCCTCAAGACGGTTCCCTCCGACGTCGTGGTCGTCATCGACGAGGCCTACCAGGAGTTCGTCCGGGCAGAAGACGCCGTTGACGGCATCGACATGTACCGCAAGTACCCGAACGTGGTGGTACTCCGGACCTTTTCCAAGGCCCACGGCCTGGCCGGCCTGCGCGTGGGCTACAGCGTGTCCAACCCGGACCTCACCCAGCACCTGCGCGTCACCGCCACCCCGTTCGCGGTGTCCCAGATCGCCGAAATCGCCGCTGTCACTTCGCTGCAGCATTTCGAAGAGGTTGTAGAAAGGGTACAAAGCTTGGTGGACGAACGGGACCGCGTCACGGCCGGGCTCCGCCAGCTTGGCTGGTTTGTCCCGGAGGCGCAGGGCAACTTTGTCTGGCTCAGCCTGGGTTCCAACAGTGCGGAATTCGCCGCCCTTGCGGGGGAGCGCGCGCTCTCGGTACGCGCCTTCGGGGACGAAGGGGTTCGGGTCAGCATCGGTGAGACCGAGGCCAACACCCGTTTCCTGGAACTCTGTGCGATCTATACAAAACCGCCACGGCGTTCCTAGCGCTTAACATGACGGCCGCGGGCGAGAGCCTGCGGATAAAGTAAGGATGAGTAAGCCAAAATATATGCCGGATCCGGAATGCATTACCGGTTCGGCATATATCCCAGCGATTGCGACGCATCCGGATGCGGCAGGCAAGGAGACGGTATGGGCGACACACATCTGCCCTCTACCGAGTTCGACGGAACCGACATGGATGACCAGCGCGAGGCGGCGGCCGAAGCCCAGCTCGGCGACCCGGCCAGGCCGATGGTGCAGCTGCTGGCCCCCGACGGGACGCTGGGCACCGACCCGGTCTTCTCGGAATACGCGGCGCGGCTGGAGCCGGAAATGCTGCGCGGCTTCTATGCCGACATGGCTAAGATCCGCCGCTTCGACGTCGAGGCCACGGCTCTGCAACGGCAGGGGCAGCTTGCGCTGTGGGTCCCGCTGACCGGCCAGGAAGCCGCGCAGATCGGCTCCGGCCGGGCCAGCCAGCCGCAGGACTACATCTTCCCCACCTACCGCGAGCACGGTGTGGCGCTGACCCGCAACGTGGACCTCGCGGAGCTCCTGCGCCAGTTCCGCGGCGTTTCCAACGGCGGCTGGAACCCCAAGGACACCAACTTCCACCTCTACACGCTGGTCCTCGCGGCGCAGACCCCGCACGCCGTCGGCTACGCGATGGGCATCCAGCGGGACCAGAAGCTCGCGGCCGCCGCTGCGGCCGCTGCCGCTACCCCGGATGACGCCGCGGGCCAGGCTCCGGAGCCCAAGGCCGCGGTCGTGGTGTACTTCGGGGACGGCGCCAGTTCCGAAGGCGACGTCCACGAATCCATGGTGTTCGCCTCCTCCTACAATGCGCCCGTCGTGTTCTTCTGCCAGAACAACCATTGGGCCATCTCCGTGCCCAGCTCGGTGCAGACCCGCATCCCGCTGGCCAACCGCGCCAAGGGCTATGGCTTCCCCGGTATCCGGGTGGACGGCAATGACGTGATCGCCGTCCACGCCGTCACCGAATGGGCGCTGGAGCATGCCCGCGAGGGCAACGGCCCCGTGCTGATCGAGGCCTTCACCTACCGCGTCGGCGCCCACACCACGGCGGATGACCCCACCAAGTACCGGGAATCCGCCGAGGAGGCCCGGTGGCGGGCCAAGGATCCGCTGGACCGGCTGGAGAAGTATCTCCGCGCCGGAGGCCTGGCGGACGACGCCTTCTTTGAGCAGGTCAAGGCCGACGGCGACGAACTCGCCGCCTACGTCCGCAAGACCACCCACGACCTGGAAACCCCGGACATCCGGACCGCGTTCGCCAACGCCTATGTGGAGGCGCACCCGCTGGTGGCCGAGGAACTGGCCTGGTTCGAGGAGTACAGCGCGGGGTTCGCCGACCACGCGGAACCCGCCCCGGCGGAACCCGCCCAGGCAGAGACAGGGGCGGCCCACTGATGACCACCATGACCATAGCCAAGGCCATCAACGAGGGCCTCCGCGCGACGCTGGGGAATAACCCCCGGGCCCTGCTCATGGGCGAGGACATCGGAGCCCTGGGCGGCGTCTACCGGGTTACCGACGGACTCATCGCCGAGTTCGGCGCGGACCGCGTGGTAGACACCCCGCTCGCGGAATCCGGCATCATCGGCACCGCGATCGGCCTGGCCCTGCGCGGCTACCTGCCCGTCTGCGAGATCCAGTTCGACGGCTTCGTCTTCCCCGGGTTCAACCAGATCACCACGCAGCTGGCCAAGATGCACTCGCGCAGCAACGGCAACCTGACCGTGCCGGTGGTCATCCGGATCCCCTACGGCGGCGGCATCGGCTCGATCGAGCACCACTCGGAGTCGCCGGAGGCGCTGTTCGCCCATACGGCAGGCCTGCGCATCATCACCCCGTCCAACCCGCACGATGCCTACTGGATGATCCAGCAGGCCGTCGACTGCCAGGACCCCGTGATCGTCTTCGAACCCAAGCGCCGCTACTGGCTCAAGGGCGACGTGGACACCCAATCCCCCGGAGGGTCCGCGGACCCCTTCAAGGCGCACGTGCTGCGCGAGGGAAGGGATGCCACCGTGGTGGTCTACGGTCCGCTGGTGCCGGTGGCCCTCGCCGCGGCCAACGCCGCCGCCGAGGACGGCCGCAGCGTCGAGGTGATCGACCTGCGCTCCATCTCGCCGATCGACTTCGACACCGTCACGGCCTCCGTCAAGAAGACCGGCCGGCTGATCGTGGCCCACGAGGCCCCCACCTTCGGCGGCATCGGCGGCGAAATCGCGGCCCGGGTCAGCGAGCGGGCCTTCCACTCGCTCGAGGCGCCGGTCATCCGCGTGGGCGGGTTCCACATGCCCTACCCCGTGGCCAAGGTGGAGGAAGACTACCTGCCGGACATCGACCGCATCCTTGAGGCACTCGAGCGTGCCCTTTCCTACTGATTCCTGCCGGCGCCCTTGCACTGAGACGCCTTCCCAAACCAAGGACAACATGACTCTCCACAAGTTCAACCTCCCCGACGTGGGCGAAGGGCTGACCGAGGCCGAAATCGTCTCCTGGAAGGTCAAGGCCGGCGACACCGTGGCCGTCAATGACGTCATCTGCGAGATCGAGACCGCCAAGTCCCTCGTCGAGCTGCCCTCGCCGTTCGCCGGCACCGTGACCGAACTGCTGGTCCAGGAGGGTGTAACGGTCGACGTCGGGACCCCCATCATCAGCGTGTCCGACGCCGCGGCCCCGGACGACACAGCCCCGGGAGCCGCGCCTGCCGCCGCAGCCCCGTCTGCTGCCGCTCCGGCGGCCCCCGCGGCTCCTGCCGCTAAGGCGCCTACCGTTGACGCGCCCCTGGTTGACGCGCCCATGTACGGGAAACTTGAAGAGGATGCGTCCGACGACGGCGGGTCAGCCGGGCGCCCGGCCGGCGGTCCGCTGGTAGGTTCCGGCCCCAAGGCCGACGCCGTAAAGCGCCGCCGCCGGGTTGCCGGCCCGGCGATCAAGCCGGCGGTTTCGACAAGCTCAGTCACCCCCGTCCCGGTGGCCGAGCCCGGAGCCGTGCCGGAACGCCCCGTCCCCGCTGCAGGCATCGACCAGCGGCCCACCCTCGGCGGCGCCATCACCGGCCTCGTGAGCAGGGTGCTGGCCAAGCCGCCGGTGCGCAAGATTGCACGCGACCTCGGCATCGACCTGTCCGATGTGGTCCCCACCGGCGCCGGCGGCGAAGTGACCCGCGAGGACCTGGTCAGCTACCAGGCCCAGCGAGACGCCGAGGTGGACAAGGCGGACACCTTCTGGGGCAAGACCGGCGCTCCGCAGGAACAGCGGATCGAACGGATCCCGGTCAAAGGCGTCCGCAAGGCCACCGCCAAGGCCATGGTCGAGTCGGCCTTCGCCGCCCCGCACGTCAGCATCTTCGTGGACGTCGACGCGAGCCGCACCATGGAATTCGTGAAGCGGCTCAAGGCCTCCCGGGACTTCGAGGGCATCAAGGTGTCGCCGCTGCTGATCCTGGCCAAAGCCGTCATCTGGGCCGCGGCCCGCAACCCCAGCGTTAACGCCACCTGGGTGGACAACCCGGACGGCAGCGATTCCGCGGAGATCCATGTCAAGCACTTCATGAACCTCGGCATCGCCGCTGCCACGCCCCGCGGCCTGATGGTGCCGAACATCAAGAACGCCCAGGACCTCTCGCTCAAGGAGCTCGCCCTGGCCCTGAACGAGCTGGCCACCACAGCACGCGCCGGCAAGACCCAGCCCGCCCAGATGCAGGGCGGAACCCTCACCGTCACCAACATCGGCGCGCTGGGGATCGACACCGGCACGCCGATCATCAACCCCGGCGAGGTGGCCATCGTTGCCTTCGGCACCATCAAGCAGAAGCCCTGGGTGCTCGACGGCGAAGTCATTCCGCGCTGGATCACCACCCTGGGTGGCTCCTTCGACCACCGCGTGGTGGACGGGGACCTCTCGGCCCGCTTCATGGCCGACGTCGCGTCCATCCTGGAAGAACCCGCCCTGCTGCTGGACTGACGTTGGCAGGACTCGGGCGCGGAGCGACGCTCCCGCCCGGTTGCTTCGGATCCCGCTCGTGGTTTCCCGCGGAATTCCGCCCCGCGCCGGGGCTGCGTGAGGCTCCCGGGGCGGGCAACCGGGACGGAGCGTAGGCCCAGCCCGCCGGACGGCATTAGAGTGGCACCAGCCGCCGCCGGCCCGGCGGACGCGGATCAAAGGAGATGTTGCGTGTTTTCGAGCCCGTTCCCCGACGTCGATATTCCCAATGTCAGCCTTTACGACTACCTCTTTGGCGGCCTGCAGGAGGAGGACCTGGACCGGATCGCCGTCGTGGACGGCACGAGCGGCGCGGAAACCACGTACCGCACGCTGCTGGGGCAGATCGATGCCGTGGCCGGGGCCGTCGCGGCCCGGGGGCTCGGCGTCCATGGCGTGGCGGCACTTCTGTGCCCCAATGTCCCGGCCTTCGCGGCCGTGTTCCATGGCCTGCTGCGGGCCGGCGCTACGGTGACCACGGTCAACTCGCTTTACACGGCGGATGAGATCGCCCTGCAGCTCGCCGATGCCGGGGCGCAGTGGCTATTCACCGTATCGGCATTGCTGCCCGCCGCCCGGGAGGCCGCCGCCCGGGCCGGGATCCCCGCCGAGCGGCTCGTGGTGCTCGACGGCGCCGAGGGCCACCCCTCGCTGCGGGACCTGCTCAGCGCGGGCGCACCGCCCCCCGAGGTCGGCTTTGATCCCGCCACGCACGTGGCCGTGCTGCCTTATTCCTCCGGGACCACCGGCCGGCCCAAAGGCGTGATGCTCAGCCACCGGAACCTCGTCGCGAACGCGGAGCAGTCGCGCGGCCTGCTGAAGGTCGCCCCCGAAGACCGGCTGCTGGCACTGCTGCCCTTCTTCCACATCTACGGATTGACCGTGCTGCTGAACCTGGCGCTGCGGCAGCGCGCCTGCCTGGTCACGATGCCCAGGTTCGAGCTGTCCGAGTTCCTGCGGGTCATCCAGGACCACAAGTGCAGCTACCTCTTCATCGCGCCGCCCGTGGCCGTCGCGCTGTCCAAGCACCCGCTCGTCGCCGACTACGACCTAAGCTCCGTGCACACCACCCTGTCCGGCGCGGCCCCGCTCGACGGCGAGCTCGGCGCCAGCCTTGCCCGGCGCCTGGGCTGCCGGGTGCTGCAGGGCTACGGCATGACCGAGATGAGCCCCGTCTCGCACCTGATCCCGGTGGACGCCGGGGACGTGCCGGTCAGCTCGGTGGGCTACACAATCCCGAACATGGACTGCCGCCTCGTGGACCCGGCCACGGGGGAGGAGATCGAGGTCCCCGCCGAGGGAGCCAGCGCCCCGGGTCACCTGCTGTGCCGGGGGCCCAACGTGATGCTCGGCTACCTCAACCGGCCCGAGGAAACGGTGGACACGCTCGACGCCGACGGCTTCCTGCACACCGGTGACATCGCAACGGTGCGGGCCGACGGCGTCGTGACAATCGTGGACCGGCTCAAGGAGCTCATCAAGTACAAGGGCTACCAGATCGCCCCCGCGGAGCTTGAAGCGCTGCTGCTCACGAACCCCGGCATCGCCGATGCCGCGGTGATCGGGACCATCGACGCCGACGGCCAGGAAGTGCCGATGGCCTTTGTGGTGCGCCAGCCCGGAGACGACGGCGAGCGGCTCGACGAGGCCGCCGTGATGGACTTCGTGGCGGCCAAAGTGGCGCCGTTCAAGAAGATCCGCCGGGTGGAATTCATCGATGCCGTGCCGAAATCCCCCTCGGGCAAGATCCTGCGCCGGATGTTGAAGACGGCCGAGCCGTCGGTTACCGGGAAGGCCTGACGGCTCCTGACGCTACGCTGTCCAGTCGGCGCCTAATCGCCGGAGTCGGTCTTGGCGATGTAGACGTCGCAGGGGGCGTTGTGGGCCACGCTGTTCGCAACGCTGCCGAGCACCCTGCCGATCCCGCGCATCCGCCGGTTCCCGACCACGATCATCCGGGCACCGGAACGCTCGGCCTCCTTGATCAGGGCTTCGGCGGGCTTGCCCCGGGCCGCGGCATAGGTAACGTGGACCGCCGGCGTGCGGAGGCTGTCCGCGACGCTCCTCGCGACCCTTTCCGCCTCACCGGCATCGGAGACAATCCACTTGTCACTGCCGCTGCCGAAGACTTCGGTCCTGTCGCTGTCGAAGGCGCTGACCACGTGGAGGGTAGCGCCGAGGGTGGCGGCCAGATCCATTGCGGTCTGCGCCGCCTTCAGCGCTGTTTCGCTGCCATCGACGCCGACAACAATAATTCCGGTCATGAAAATGCTCCTTGAGGTCAACGATCGTCATCGGCAATGCTTCGGTGATGCTTCAGGCTACAACGCTTCACCCTGCAACGCTGCGACGGCTTCCCGCAGGACCGGCGCCAGCCGGCGGACACCCTCGCGGATGGATTCCGGCGGAACGGCGCTGAAAGCCAGACGGATCTTGTTGGACGGTTCATCCGAATGCGTGAATGCCGCACCGGGAATGAACACCACGCCGGCGTCGATCGCCTTCGCCAGGAGGGGATAGGTGTCCACACCCTGGGGCATGGTCACCCAGACAAAGAATCCTCCCCCGGGACGGGTCCAGCTCAGGCCCTCGGGCATATATTCCTCGAGGGCCGCGAGCATCGCATCGCAGCGTTCCTTGTAAAGGCCGCGGTACGTTTCAATCTGGCCGCGCCAGTCGTAGTCCCGCAGGTAGGCGGAGACGAGCATCTGGTTCAGCGTCGGCGGGCAGAGAGTCACGGCCTCCGAGGCGAGGTAGTAGCGGCGCTGGAGATGGGCCGGCACCAGGGCCCAGCCGATCCGAAGCCCCGGGGCGAAGATCTTGGAGAAGGAGCCCATGTAAATGACGTCGTCCGGGTTGGCGGCGCGGAGGGGAGTCAACGGCTTGCCGTCGAAGCGGAGCAGGCCGTAGGGGTTGTCCTCCAGGACCAAGATATTCGCACTGCGGCATATGTCGACGACCTGCTGCCGCCGTTCCTGGGAGAGGGTGATGCCGGAGGGGTTGTTGAAGCTCGGGATCGTGTAGAGGAACTTGATGTTTTTACCGGCGGTCTGCAGCGCGGCGATCTTGGCCGCCAGCAGGTCCGGGATGATGCCATCCCCATCCATCGGGACCGTCGCCACCTCCACCTGGTAGGCCTCGAAGGTGTTCAGCGCGCCCACGTAGGTGGGGTCCTCGACCAGGACCACATCGCCCGGGTCGCAGAACACTTTGGCGGCGACGTCCTGGGCGGACTGCGACCCGGCTGTGATCACCACGTTTTCGGGCCTGGCGTCGAGGATCCCTTCGGCGGCCATGACCTCGCAGACCTGGGTCCGGAGTTCTGCCGTCCCCTGGCCGCTGCCGTACTGCAGGGCGGTCATTCCCTGTTCGGCGATGATCTTCGCCGCGGTCTGTCCCAGCCGCTCTAGCGGGAGCGACTGCAGGTACGGGCTCCCGCCGGCGAGCGAGACGAGTCCGGGCCGCATCGAGATGTCAAAGACATCGCGGACCGCTGACTGCTTGATGTTTGCTGCGCGCTCCGAGAAAAGCTCCTCGTGGCGGTGGGCGGACGTAGCCGCACGTTCGATTGCGTCAATTGCCTCGGCCGGAAGTACTTCTGCGGCGGCATCAAGTGTTTCGTGGGTCACAATTTCCAGAATACAACCCTTGTTGCCGCACAGGAAACGTTTGTTCACAAAATAGCCGCCGGACGCAAAACGCCCCCGCCAACCTGAGGCTGCCGGGGGCGTCGAACGATGAAGCGGGGGCCGCGGACTAGGCCGCGGAAACGGTGCGGGAGACTTCCAGCGCTGCGAAGACGCCCTTGATCTGCTCGACAACCTCGGCGTCGTCCTTCGGGTGGACCTCGGCGAAGCGCACCATCGAACCCGGCACTGCGAGCTTGACGTCCGCCAGGACCTGGGCGCCGGCGATGCCGACAGCCTTGCGGGCCTCATCCTGCGCCCACACGCCGCCGAACTGGCCGAAGGCGGTGCCGACGACGGCGGTCGGCTTGCCGCTGAGGGCGGCGGCACCGTAAGGGCGGGACAGCCAGTCGATGGCGTTCTTGAGCGAGGCGGGCACGGTGCCGTTGTGCTCCGGGGTGACCAGGAGCAGGGTGTCGGCGTCGTTGGCTGCGGCGCGCAGGGCGGCTGCCGCGGCGGGCACCTGGCCCTCGACGTCAATGTCCTCGTTGTAGAGCGGGATGTTGCCGAGGCTGTCGTGGATGAGGACCTCAACCTGCTCCGGCGCGTTCAGCTGGATGGCCTCGGCGAGCTTCTGGTTGGTGGAGCCGGCGCGGAGGCTGCCGACCAGGGTAAGAACAGTGTTCTTGGACATGTTAACTCCTGAGTATCGCGCCGCGGTGTTCCTGCGGCTGGCTGATCATGCGAGGCTTTGGGCCTTCACTGATGCTAAACGGACTGCGGTCCGGTTAATATTCCCGGGACTACAATGAGCGGTGTGAGCTTAATCCCACTGCGGCCCGGCGCCCGGCCCGGCACCGGGCCCGGCGCCCGGCCCGGCACCGGGCCCGACGCCCGGCCCGGCGCGGTTCCGCTCGGCGAATCCGAACGCAGCGACGCCGCGCGGAACCGCGAACTGTTGCTCCGTGCCGCCCGGGAGTTCATCGAGGAATGCGGAGTCGATGGCCTCACGATGGGCACGCTCGCGCAGCGTGCCGGCGTCGGCAAGGGCACCGTGTTCCGGCGCTTCGGCAGCCGCGCCGGGCTCATGATGACACTGCTCAGCGATGCTGAAGCCGGTTTCCAGGGCAGGTTCATGTTCGGCCCGCCGCCGCTGGGCCCCGGCGCACCACCGCTGGAACGGCTCGTCGCGTTCGGCGTCGAACGCATCGCCTGGGTGCTGGAATTCGGCGAACTGGCACGGGCCGCCGATGTCTCCGCCTACAACCGCTTTGACGTGCCGGCCGCCGTGCTCTGGCATCGGCATCTCGAAATGCTGCTGCGCGAAGCAGGCGTGACTGCGGACCCCTGGCTTATGGCCACTTCCTTGAGTGCAACCCTGGAGCCGGAGCGCCTCCTGCACGCCGTGCGGGTGCATGGGATAGCACCTGAGCGCCTTGCCGAGTCCTGGCGCGAGCTTGTTTCGCGCGTGGTCGGCAAGGCGTAAACTAGCCGGGATTCCCGGCACTGCCAGTCAATCCAGTGCCGGGAATGATTCATAACGATCTGGTGGTAGACCTGCGGTTCTGCCGTCAAAGCGAGCATGGCGGCCGTGTCCATGTGGTAGTTTCCTCTGGAATGTGACCCGCAACATAGTCCACCAGGACTATTGTCGGAAGGCGTGCGGGCGGCCAGACACCCGCTGGCCAAGATCCCTGATCGGCAGCGGAAACCCCCTGCTGAAGGGGGACTAGGAAGGACCAACGTCGTGAATCTTGTGAGGAATCCGGCGCGCAGGCAGGCCGTTGCAGGCAGCCCCGCAGCCTCCGGCCCCGCGCGGACAACGGCGATTCAGAACTAGAGGCGCCATGCTCCGATATCTCGCAAAACGCGCCGTCACGTACGTTTTCATGATCTTCCTGACCACCACGGCCGGGTACTTCCTGGCGGTCAGCACGCTGCAGCCGGCGCTGCTGGAACAGGAACGCATCCCGCGGCCCACTCCCGAGCAGGTGACCAATTCCTTCCGGCTCAAGGGCCTCGATCCGACGCTCAGCCCCTGGGAGCGCTACGTGGACTGGCTGACCGGGATCGTCACCCGCTGGGACTGGGGGCGCAGCCCCAACGGCGCCTTTATCAATGCCGAGTTCGGTGACCGGGTCTGGATCTCAACCCGGCTCTTCCTGGCCTCGATCATCCTGACCCTGATCATCGGCGTCGCCCTGGGGGTCTATACCGCGGCACGGCAGTACAAGTTCTCGGACCGCGTCATCACCTCGTACAGCTACCTTGTGTACATCGTGCCCGCGCCGATCGCTTACTTCCTGGTCCAGCTGGGCGCCATCAACGTTAACGAGACAGTGGGCGAACGGATATTTTTCGTCACCGGCATCTCCACCCCGGGGCTGGACGGGAACGGGTGGGTCCAGTTCCTGGACATGCTTGCCCACTACGCGGTGCCGACCTTCGCCATCACGATCGTCGGCTGGGGCACCTACCAGATAGCCCAGCGCCAGTACCTGCTGGACAACGTCAATGCGGACTTTGTCCGCACGGCCCGGGCCAAGGGCCTGACCCGCAACCAGGCCATCACCCGGCACGCCCTGCGGGTTTCCTTCATCCCCGTGGCCCAGAGCATCGCGTTCACCATCCCGGCCATCTTCGCCGGCGGTTTCTTCGCGGAAAAGATCTTCGCCTGGCACGGCGTCGGAGCCTGGTCCATCGACTCGATCGCCCTGCAGGACGTCAACGCCGCCACGGCCACCCTCGCGTACGGCTCCGTGATCTTCGCGATCGGCGCCATTCTGGCGGACTTTGCCACCACTCTTGTCGACCCGAGAGTGCGGGTGCAGTAACCATGACCAACCTGAACGCCATCGACCCGGTTGCCATCGCCAACGAAGCAAAAATCGAGAATGACGACGTCGTCATCGCGAAGTCCCGGATCATCCTGCGGCGCTTCCTGCGCAACAGGACCGCCGTCGCGGGCCTGGTCATGTTCGTGGCACTGACGCTCTTCTCCTTTGTCGGCGGCTTCTTCTCCGGCTGGGACAAGGAGACCATCGACCCCTTCAACATCGGCATGCCGCCGTCGGGGGAGCACCTGCTGGGCACTTCCCAGGCCGGGATCGACCTCTATGCCCTGACCGTGGAGGGCACCCGGATCTCGATCCTGATCGGTCTCACCGTCGGCCTCGTCTCGGTGCTGATCGCCGCCGTCTATGGCTGCACCATGGCCTACTTCGGCGGCAGGGTGGACAAGGTCATGCTGTTCGTCCTCGAAGCCCTGATCATGATGCCCGCCCTGCTCGTCGTGGCTGTGGCCACAAGCGGCGGCGGAATCGGCCTGCGGGAAAGGCTTCCCAGCTGGCTGCTGCTGATCGTGGTGCTGCTGGTCTTCAGCTGGATGGGCACCGCCCGCCTCATCCGCTCCCTCTCGATGTCCCTCATGCAGCGTGACTTCGTCAAGGCTGCCCAGTACATGGGCATCCCGCCGCGCCGCATCGTCTGGCGGCACCTCGTCCCCAACGTCGGTTCGCTGCTGGTCCTGGACATCACCCGCGGCGTGACCGGCGCCATCCTGGCGGAAGTCGCGTTCTCCTTCATCGGCATCGGCATCAAGGTCCCGGACGTCAGTCTGGGCGTACTGATCGGCCAGGCCACGTCCCAGGTGTCTACGTTCCCGTGGATGTTCTGGGTTCCGCTGGCCGTCATGTTCTTGCTGACCGGTTCCCTGGCCATGATGAACGACGGACTGCGCGACGCCTTCGATCCCAGCTCCAGCTCCGTTGGCCGCGCCAAGAAGAGCGTAAAGAAGAAAATCACATGAGCCGCGACATCACCGCCAACACCGAACCGGCCAACACCGAACCGGCCCACGCCCGCCCGGCCGACACCAAACTGAACCCCGCCGAACGGCTGCACGTGGCCGGACTGCATGCCCCTACGGATGCGGTGCTTTCCGTCCGCGACTTGAACGTCCGCTTCAACACGGAGAACGGTGTGGTGCACGCCGTCCGCGGCATTGACTTTGACCTGCTGCCCGGCAAGACGCTCGGGATCGTGGGCGAATCCGGCTCGGGCAAGTCGGTCACCGCGATGGCCGTCATGGGCCTGCTGCCCCCGACGGCGGAGATCACCGGCTCGGTCCGGCTCCAGGGCAAGGAACTGCTGGGACTCAGCGACAAGGCCATGTGCCAGTTCCGCGGCAAGGACATTGCCATGGTCTTCCAGGACCCGCTGTCCTCCCTGACCCCGGTCTACACGGTCGGCAACCAGATCATCGAGGCGCTCACGGTCCACAACCCCGCCATGAGCAAGCAGGCCAAGGAGGCCCGCGCCGTCGAACTGCTCGCCATGGTGGGCATCCCCAGCCCGAAGGACCGGCTGCGGGCCTTCCCGCACGAGTTCTCCGGCGGCATGCGCCAGCGCGTCATGATCGCCATCGCGATCGCCAACAACCCGCGCGTGCTCATCGCCGATGAACCGACGACGGCGCTCGACGTCACCATCCAGGCCCAGGTCCTCGAGGTGCTGCACACCGCGCAGGAGGAAACCGGCGCCGCCGTCGTAATGATCACGCACGACCTCGGCGTGGTCGCCGGCATGGCGGACGACATCATGGTGATGTACGCGGGCAAGCCGGTGGAGACCGGTACCGTGGACGACATCTACTACAACCCGCGGATGCCGTACACCATGGGCCTGCTGGGCGCGGTGCCCCGCGTGGACACGGCGGAGAAGTCCTCGCTGGTGCCGATCGAGGGCATCCCGCCAAACCTGGTCCACACTCCCACCGGGTGCTCCTTTGCGCCGCGGTGCCCCCTCGCCAGCGACGCCTGCCTGCAGGGCGAGCCGGAACTCTGGCCGGTCGGCGGAAGCGGCGAAATCGGCGCGATGGAGCACAAGGCCGCCTGCATCAAGACCGATTCCCTCGGCGCCGAAGCGGACGTCCATGAGATCTTCCGGGCCCCGGCCGTTCCGGTCTCGCGCTTCGACGCCATCCCCCGCGAAGAGCGCAAGGCGGTCCTGGAGCTCAGAGACGTCAAGAAGCACTTCCCGCTGATGAAGGGCGCCCTCATCAAGCGGCGGATCGGCACGGTCAAGGCCGTGGACGGGCTCAGCTTCGACATCCGCGAGGGCGAGTGCTTCTCGATCGTGGGCGAGTCCGGCTGCGGCAAGACCACCGCGCTGCTGGAAATCATGGAATTCCACCGGGACCAGGACGGCGAGGTGATCATCGGCGGACTCAGCAACAAGGCCGCCTCCGACGCCAGGACCAGGAGCGCCATGCGCAAGGAACTCCAGATGGTGTTCCAAGACCCCACCGGCGCCCTCGACCCGCGCTTCACCGTCTACGAAGCCCTGGCCGAGCCGCTGGAGAACGCCGGGATGACCAGGCAGGCCGTCCGGAAGCGGATCATGGCGCTGATGGAGCTCGTGGGACTCCAGCCGGACCACGTCAACCGCTTCCCCAACCAGTTCTCCGGCGGCCAGCGCCAGCGCATCGGCATAGCCCGCGCCCTGGCCGTGAACCCCAGGCTGGTGGTGCTGGACGAACCGGTGTCCGCCCTGGACGTGTCGGTGCAGGCCGGCGTGATCAACCTCCTGGACCAGCTCCGCGCCGAGCTCGGGCTGAGCTACCTGATGGTGGCCCACGACCTGTCCGTGGTGCGCCACATCTCCAACCGCGTGGCCGTGATGTACCTGGGCAAGATCGTGGAGATCGGGGATGTGGACAGGGTCTTCGACAACCCGCGCCACCCGTACACGCGGGCACTGCTCTCGGCGATCCCGGTCCCGGACCCGCAGCTGGAGCGCACCCGCGAACGCATCATCCTGCGGGGTGACCTGCCGTCGCCGCTGGATGCGCCCAGGGGCTGCAACTTCGCCTCCCGCTGCCCGGTATTTGCCGCGCTGCCTCCCGCGAAGCAGGAGAAGTGCCTGACCATCGAGCCGCAGCTGGAAACGGCAGCGGCGTCTTTGGTCACCGGCCGACCGGCCTCCACCGGCCGCAGGGCGGCACCGGCAGCCCCCCCAGACCAGCAATTCGCCTGCTTCTACCCGGACGGCGAACTGGACGCGGACATGCTTGTTGTCCACGAAACCACCTGAGCCACCGGACCATGTACGCATCACAACTTGCACCAAAAATGACTCGCACCAAAATTGAAGGGAACACCATGAAGAAACTGACCAAGATCGGCAGAGTTACCGCCGTCGTGGCAGCTCTCGCACTGACCGCTTGCGGCAGCGGGGGCGGCGGCGCCACGGGCCCGGAGTCCGGCAAGGGCCAGGACGCCGGAAGCGATCTGGCCAAGCTCATCAGCATCAACGCGAAGGATGCCAAGGACCTGCAGCAGGGCGGCACCGTCACCCTGCCGCTGGGCGACATCGGGCCGGACTTCAACGGGTTCTCCAACAACGGCAACAGCGCGGACAACACCGCGTTGCACGGCCCGATGGACCAAGCCGGCTGCTGGAACTACGACTTCGACGGCACCGCGTCCGTGGACAAGGACTTCTGCGAAGACTTCAAGAGCGAGGTCAAGGACGGCAAGCAGACCATCACCATCAAGGTGAATGACAAGGCCACCTACAACGACGGCACGCCGATCGACGTCAAGACCTTCCAGAACACCTGGAACATGCTCAAGGGCGAAAACAAGGACATCGACATCGTCAGCTCCGGCGCCTACGAGTTCGTGGACTCCGTCAAGGCAGGGGCGAACGACAAGGAAGTCATCGTCACCACCACCCAGCCGGTCTACCCGCTGGACTCGCTCTTCACCGGCTTCGTGCACCCGAAGGTGAACACCCCGGAGATCTTCAACACCGGCTTCGTCGGCGAGTTGCACCCGGAGTGGATGGCCGGCCCGTTCAAGCTGGATCAGTACGACAGCGCCGCCAAGACGGTCACCCTGGCCCAGAACGAGAAGTGGTGGGGGACCAAGCCGGTCCTGGACAAGGTCATCTTCCGCCAGCTCGAGACCAGCGCCCAGATCGCCGCTTTTAAGAATGGCGAAATCGACGGTGTCTCCGCCAACTCCATCACCCCGTACAAGCAGCTCGAGGGCACCAAGAACTCCGAGGTCCGCCGCGGCCAGCGCCTCTTCGCCGGCGGCGTGAACATCAACGCCCAGAAGGCTCCGCTGACCGACGTCGCGATCCGCAAGGCGATCTTTACGGCCATGGACCGCGAAGCGCTGCGCAAGATCCGCTTCAACGGCCTGAACTGGGACGAAACAAGCCCCGGATCGATGATGCTGCTGCCGTTCTCCAAGTACTACCAGGACAACTACCCCGTGAAGGACACCGGGCCCGACGCCGCCAAGAGAGTCCTGACCGACGCCGGCTACAAGCCCAACGCAGCAGGCATTATGGAGAAGGACGGCGTTCCCGCCGCTTTCAAGATCAGCAACTTCGGCGACGACCCGACCATTCTGGCGTTCACCCAGACCCTGCAGAAGCAGCTCCAGGCCGGCGGCATGGACGTCGGAATCGACCAGCGCGCCAACGCCGACTTCGGCAAGATCATGGGTAGCCGCGACTTCTTCCTGAGCACATCCGGCTACACGGTGGGCGCTGACGCGACGGAGACCGTCAAG
This sequence comes from Arthrobacter sp. UYEF20, assembly GCF_040546335.1. Lineage (NCBI taxonomy): Bacteria > Bacillati > Actinomycetota > Actinomycetes > Micrococcales > Micrococcaceae > Arthrobacter > Arthrobacter sp. UYEF20. The sequence goes on from NZ_JBEPNP010000001.1 coordinate 439,621, forward strand.
CAGTTCTACGATTCCACCACGAACCAGAACAAGCTGGGCGACGCCGAGCTGGACGCCGATATCAAGAAGCTCTCCTCCATTGCCGACAACGCCGAGCGCAACAAGGCAGCGATGGAAGTTGAAAGGAAGCACATGGCGAAGTACTTCTCCCTGGGCCCCGTGACGAACGGTCCGCAGATCTCCTTCGTCCGCACCGGCCTGGCCAACTACGGCCCGTCCCTGTTCAAGAGCCTGTCCCAGGTTCCGGACTGGACCACCCTCGGCTGGGAAAAGAAGTAACGCTCCCGTTTGATCCGACGCTCCCTCACCTTTCGCAGCTTTTTCAGTGACGCTCCCTCACCTTTCGCAGGTTTTTGAGGGACGCTTCCGCAGCGAGTGAGGGAGCGTCCGGTCAATTGCCGCGGTACGTGAGGGAGCGTCCGGGGGTAGCGTGTGAGCCATGACAACAGATCCTTCCCGGACCATCCGTGTGGCCGTCGCCGGCTTCGGCCTCTCCGGCAGCGTCTTCCACGCGCCGCTGATCGCGGCCGTCCCCGCCTTCTCCCTCGACGTCATCTCCACCTCCGACGCCGGCCGGAAGTCCGCGGCATCGGCCAGCTACCCCGGGGCCAGGATCGTGGACACCCCGGCGGCGATCCTCGAGCTTGCCGGGGACCTGGACCTCCTGGTGCTGGGGACACCGCCGGCCACGCACTACCCGCTCGCGAAGGCCGCGCTGGAAGCCGGACTCGACGTCGTCGTGGATAAACCCTTCACGGTGCGCAGCGCCGAGGGCGAGGAACTCATCCAGCTCGCAGCGAGGCTGGGCCGGGTCCTCACGGTTTTCCAGAACCGGCGCTGGGACGGTGACTACCTGACCGTCCGCGGCCTGGTGGACAGCGGCGTGCTCGGCGCCGTGACCCGGTTTGAATCGCGCTTTGAACGCTGGTCGCCCGCGGTCGCCAAGGCCTGGAAGGCGGCCGCCACGGCGGACGACGGCGGCGGGGTCCTGTTCGATCTCGGCACCCACCTGCTGGACCAGGCCCTCGAGCTTTTCGGCCCCGCCACGGTGGTCCACGCGGACCTGGCCGCCCGGCGGCCGGGGGAGAGGGCCGACGACGACGTGTTCCTGGTTCTGCGGCATGATTCCGGCGTCACCAGCCACCTGTGGATGAACATGCTCTGCGCCCAGCAGGGGCCGCGCTACCGGCTGCTCGGCAGCGAGGGCGGCTACACCAAGCACGGCGTGGACCCGCAGGAGCCTTTCATCGTGGCCGGCGGCAGCCCGCTGGATCCGGACTACGGCGTCGAGGACCGTGACTGGGCCGGAATGCTGGGCCGGGACGGCCACCTGGACCGGCTGCCCACCGCGCGTGGCGCCTACCCGGAGTTCTACCGGCTCCTGGCGGAAAAGATCAACGACGGCGGCGCCGCCTCCGCGCTGCCCGTCCCCGTGGATCCCGCCGGCCCGGTCGAAGTCCTGCGGCTGATCGAACAGGCCCGGGCGCTGGCTTAAAAAGCAATCGACTGCTCCGCAACCGCCGTTCTGAGCCTTCAGAAGGGCGGTTACGGAGCAGCCGATGCTGACTCCGGCAGGGGTTACGCGGAGACCAGCATGTGCCAGTCGGTCACGAGGGGCAGGTCGTGCGCCTCGGAGACCGAGCGGTGGGCCACCTTGCCGCCGGCGATGTTCAGGCCGGCGGCCAGGGCGGGGTCGCGCTCGAATGCGGCCTTGACGCCCAGGTTGGCCAGCGACACGGCGTAGCGCAGGGTGACGTTGGTCAGGGCGTAGGTGGACGTGTTCGGCACGGCGCCGGGCATGTTGGCGACGCAGTAGAAGATCGTGTTGTGGACCTTGTACGTGGGTTCCTGGTGTGTGGTGGGGTGGGTGTCCTCGAAGCAGCCGCCCTGGTCCACCGCGATGTCCACCAGCACGGAGCCGGGCTTCATCCGGGAGACGAGTTCGTTGGTGACGAGCTTGGGGGCCTTGGCGCCCGGGATCAGCACGGAGCCGATCACGAGGTCGGCGTCGACCACGGACTTCTCGATCTCGTAGGCGTTGGAGGCGACCGTCTTCAGGCGGCCCTGGTACTGGGCATCGAGTTCGCGCAGGCGGTTGATGTTGATGTCCAGGATGGTGACGTCGGCGCCGAGTCCCAGCGCCATCGCGGCGGCGTTGGTGCCGGCCACGCCGGCGCCCAGGACGACCACCTTGGCCGGGCGGACGCCGGGGACGCCGCCGAGCAGCACGCCCTTGCCGCCGGCCGGAGCCATCAGCGAGGTCGCGCCGACCTGGACGGACAGGCGGCCGGCCACCTCGGACATCGGGGCCAGCAGCGGCAGCGTGCGGCCCTCCTGGACGGTCTCGTAGGCGATGGCGGTGACGCCGGTGTTGATGAGTTCCTGCGTCAGTTCCGGCTCGGCGGCCAGGTGCAGGTAGGTGAAGAGGATCAGGCCCTTGCGGAAGCGGTGGTATTCGGCCTTGACCGGCTCCTTGACCTTCATGACCATGTCCGCGCGGGCCCAGACGTCGTCGGCTTCGGCGACGATTTCGGCGCCGGCGATGGCGTATTCCTCGTCCGTGATGCCCGAGCCCAGGCCTGCGCCGCGCTCCACCAGGACCGCGTGGCCGTGGGTGCGGAACTCGTGGACGCCGGCAGCGGTGATGGCGACGCGGAATTCGTTGTTCTTGATCTCTTTGGGGACACCGATGATCATTTTTTTGGCTCCAATGCTGGTGGCCTTGCAGGCCGGGATGTGCGGGGAAGTCGTACTTCCAGAATAAATCCCGCTGTGAGGCAGGCTACATGCGCGGATACGAGCCGTCGGGAGTTGCCCGCGGATTTCCGCGGATCTCGAAAGGCCGAGGTCGACATGTGTCGAAGCTGCGGGCGTCAGGTGTCGCCTGCTGTCCGCTCGCTGTGGCGTTCGCTCCAAGGGAGAACCGCGCAGTAGTCTGGCAGCATGCAGCAGCCGGACGTGGAACAGCTCGTGGAACAGGTGGCGCTCAGGCTGGGCCGCGGCCTCTCGCTCGAAGACCTCGACGGGCTCCTGCTCGCCTACAGCTCCAACCAATCGCACGCAGACCGGGTCCGGGTGAACTTCCTGCTCAGCAAGCGGGTGCCGGTGGACGTCAGCGCCTGGCAGCTTTCGCACGGGATCGCGACGGCGGTGCGGCCCGTCGTCGTGCCGGCGAACGAGGAGCTGGGCATGCTGGGCCGGGTCTGTGTGCCCCTGCTGGTGCGTGGATTCCGGGTGGGATACCTATGGGTCCAGCTGGACGCCGAAGAGCCCAATGCGACGTCGGTCCTCGCCCAGTTGCCGGAGGTGGCCCGCGAAGTGGAGCAGCTGTCCGCCCTGTTGCTGGATTCCAACACCGCCGAATCGGAGTTCCGCCGACACCGCGAGCAGGAGTTCCTGGCCGCCTGCCGGGGCGAGTCCAACGCCGTGGCTGCCGTGGCGGGCTGGAAGGAGGTGCAGGGGCGCGGGCCGTGGCAGCTGGTGACCGTGCTCGACGCCGACGGCTGGGCCGAGGCTTCGGACCCGATCGCCGCCACCCTGATCCACCGCTCCGCCGCGCTGCAGGCCACGATCGGTGTCGATGCGGCCCTGTTCAGTGCCGGCACTGAAACGCACGCCGTTGTCCTGTTCAGGGAATCCACCGGCCGGGCCGACCACGCCCAGGTCCTGGTCCACTACCAGCTGGAACTGGCCAAACGTTCCGGCCGTCCCGTCCGCCGGATCATCCTGGGCACTTCCGAGGGCTTCGCGAAACCGCGGGAACTGGCCGAGGCCTACCGGCAGTCCCGGCAGGCAGCGCAGGCCGCGGCGGTGGACCCCCAGCTGGGCGAACTGGTCGACTCCCGCGCCACCGGCCCCTACCAGCTGCTGGCCTCGGCCGGCGGGGGCGCCGGGGCCTGGGCGGATTCCGGCTCGGTCTATTTCCGCATCCTCGAGGACCACGACCGGAACGGCGAACTGCTGCCCGTGCTTGAGCTCTTTTACGACAATGACGGCTCGGTCCAGGAAGTGGCCAACAAGCTGCACCTGCATCGGAGCAGCATCTACAACCGGCTGGGCCGGATCCGCCAGCTCCTGGGCGTGGATCCGCTCAAGGGGATGGTGCGCCTGGAACTCCATGCGGCGCTCAAGGCGCGGCGCTGGGCAGGGCGGCCCAGAATCTAGCCTGGGTGGTTCCGGCTTTCGGCCGGGCACGATGGCCCGTGAGGCCGGTGAGGTGAAACCTATGTGACGTGTGTTACTAAAGTGACTTGCGAAAGGGTAGGATTCCGGCATTATGCATCGTCAACCACCTTGTAGCTCGGACCCGGTCTTCGATGACGCGTGGGCCGGTGACGCCGCAATACTCAGCAACGGAGAAAGCGCAACAGCTGTCTCTGATCCGGGCACCGCACGCGGTGATGCTCTTGGCCTCCTGGTGCGAACTGTGGACGGGGTGGAAGGCCAATCTGATGAACGTGAAGCCCTCGATGCCTTGCAGCTCGCGGTGGCGGTCATCGGGTCGGACGGATTGATCCGCTCGACCAACCGGACCTGGGACACGGAGGAGCACCCCTTCAACTTAGCCGAGCATCCCAAGGTCGGCGATTCGTACCTTGACTTGTGTACCGACGCGGCGCCGCATGAGGAAGGGGGCGCATCGGTATCCGATTCCTTGCGCCGGGTGCTGAGTGGGGCCGAGCTTAATACCGTCGTCAGATATTCCAGCGGAACCGGTGCGGAGGCGAGGAGGACTCGCACCAGGGTGCGCCGCAGTAGCGCCGAGGGGGTTCTGGTAACGCATTTCGACATCACTGAAAGTGTGCGCAACCAGGAGCAGCTCGCCTTTCAGGCCTCCTTGCTGGACGCTGTTGGGCAATCAGTCGTGGCGGTCAACCGCTTCGGGACTGTCACATACTGGAATGACGCCGCCGCGCGGATGCTCGGGTGGAGTTCAGCGGAGGCCGTCGGGGCGCACTTCCTTGACCTGTGTGTCATTGAGGACGCCGCCTATGCGGGCGCGATCACTGCATGTGTCAGCGCGGGCAAAAACTGGTCCGGGGAGCGCGATACCCAGCATCGGGACGGGCGCCGGATTTCCGTGTACTCGACGATTACCCCGCTTCGAAACGACGACGGTGAATCATCGCCATCATCGATGTCTCGACGGACATCTCCGAACTCCGCCGCACTGAAGCGGAGGTGCACCGGCTGTCTGCGTTGGTCGAATCCTCGAACGATGCGATTAACGGGGCCACGCTGGATGGCATCATCACCAGCTGGAACATCGGTGCGGAGCTCATGTACGGATACACCGCCGCGGAAGCAACCGGCCGCAGCGTGTCAATGCTCACGCCGCCGGACGCCGCTGGTGCCGACGTCGCGCTGCGGGACCGGTTGAGGACAGGGGAGCCCGTTATTGCACAGGAGGTGCCTGCGGTGCGCAAGGACGGCACCATCTTTGACGTCGCGCTGACCTTCTCTCCGGTCTACGACGCAGGCGGCACAATGATCGGATCCTGTGCGATTGCCAGGGACATTACCGAAGTCAGGAGGCTGCGTGCGGCGGCAGAACTGGACCGTGATCGGCTGATTGCAGCCCAGGAAATGGCCCATGTGGGGTCGGCCGAGATCAACATGGTCACGGGTCACCGCTGGTGGTCAGATGAGTACTTCCGCATCAACGGTCTGCCGCTGGATACCGTCCCGACCGAAGAGCTATGGCTTTCACTGATTCATCCCCAGGACCGCCAACGCGTAGAGCAACACTGGCGTCAACTCGAAAGCGGTGGTCCCCCAGTGGAGGTCATCCACCGGATCATCCGGCCCGACGGTGAACTCCGATGGGTGCACCTTCGGGCAACTGCCGAGCATGATGCGGACAACAAGGTGCTCAAGCTGGTTGAAACCGGCGTTGACATCACTGACCGCAAAGTAGCCGAAGAAGCGCTGGAAAGACTGGCCTATCAAGATCCACTTACCGGGCTGGCCAACCGCGCACGCCTGACTGAGCGTATTGATGAGGCACTGGGCGAAGTTGAGCGCTACGGTGGCCAGGTGGCCGTGCTGTTCCTCGACGTCGACCGCTTCAAACTCATCAACGACGCGATGGGACACGCGGCGGGGGACAGCCTCCTGGTGCAGTTGGCGGACCGTCTGCGCGGCACCGTTCGACCCGGCGATGTACTTGCCCGGTTCGCGGGCGACGAGTTCGTCATCGTGTGCTGCGACATCTCCGAGGAGGGTGCGCAGCAGTTGGGCAAGCGCATCCAGCGAAGCATGCAAGCGCCATTCACCCTCTTGGGGCGGGAGGTGTTCGCTAATGTCAGCGTCGGAATTTCACTGTCCAGGGTGGGGGACGCCGCGGAGTCGCTGCTGCATAATGCGGATGCTGCGATGTACCGGTCCAAAGAGGGCCTGCTCAGCGCACCGGTGGTCTTCGATGAGGCGATGCACCAGCGAGCCCAGATGCGGCTCAATGTGGAGTCGCTGCTGCCGCGCGCTATTGAGCGGAACGAGCTGCGGGTGTTCTACCAACCCATTCTGGATGTGCAGAGCATGCGTCCTGTCGGTTTTGAGGCACTGGTGCGCTGGCAACATCCGGAGTACGGCCTGATATTACCCAACGACTTCATCCCGGTGGCTGAAGAAACCGGGCTCATCGTGCCGATTGGCGCCTGGGTTCTCGCCGAAGCAATCCAGCAGGCACAACACTGGCGGAGCAACATACCGGGGGCGCAGGATTGGCGTATTTCGGTCAATCTTTCGGCGCGGCAGCTGCAGGACCCTGGATTGCTGGCAACGGTGCGTGAGGCCATCGTCGCCGCCGGTATCGCCCCGAGCGCGGTTGAACTCGAGATTACTGAATCCGTGTTGATGCGGGATGCCGACCATTCACTGGCGACCCTTACTCGGCTTCGAGACCTGGGCGTGGGCCTGTCCATCGATGACTTCGGCACTGGGTACTCATCACTGGGGTACCTGCGGCGGTTTCCGGTGACCGCCCTCAAGATCGATCAATCCTTCATTGACGGATTGGGCGGCGGCGATGTGCACGCGGATTCAATCGTGGAAGCGATCACCGGCCTCGCACGTGCCCTGGATTTGGATGTCGTGGCCGAAGGCGTTGAAACAACGGAGCAGATGAGGCAGCTGTTCCGGCTTGATGCCACACCGGCGCAAGGTTACTTGTGGGCAAAACCCCTGCCGGCGGACGAGGTACCGGATTGGCTGGCCGGTCACCCTCGAACTGGCATGTAGGTTCGTTTGATCTTGGCCGCCAGTCTGACAATAAGTCAGACCCAAAGGAACCAACCACAGGCTAACTAGCCGCCATGACCGTCCTGCTTGGGGCGGTCGGCGTCGAACGGCAGCTCCGTGTCCGCGGCACCGGAGTCCGGCCGCGCCGCCCCCCGCGCTGTCCCCCGCGCTACCTCTCGCGCTGTCTTCCGCCGGTGGCGCGTGATCCTGCTGTCAATCCACATGGCGACTGCCACGAACGCGACACAGCTGGACATGAAGGTGGCCGTGTTGTTCAGCCCCATCGCGGTTCCGAGGATGCCGCTGAGCACCATGGCGGCTATGCCGGCCACGATGTGCCACCCTCTGAACTTACCCACGATTCAAGCGTAACCCCGGCCTTCTCCGCGTTTCCGCGCAGGGCCGTGATCGTTGCTTGATCCTTATCACGGCTTCACGAAGCATCCGGGGGACCGTCATGCTCGGGACCGGCGGCTCCGTCGGCAGTACTGTTCTTCTTCTGTGTTTCAAGCCAGGCCATGATGTCCGCCAGCCTGATCCGGCGGTGCGTGCCGCGGTATTCCACCGGGATCTCGCCCCGGTCCGTCATGTTCCGCAGGTACGTGTGCGAGATGCCGGCCAGCTCCGCCGCCTTCGAGGTGGTGAGCATTTCCTCGACGCTGCTGACCGTGACCGCCTCGCCCCGGCTGAACCGGCCCAGCAGATCGACGACGGCGTCCCGCGCCTCCGGCGGCAGCCGGTGCACGGTGCCGTCCACGAACACCGTGATGTCGTGGCTGCCGTTCAGGGCGTACTTGAGTTTCTGCGCGTCCTCGGCAGGAAGGCCGGCCGTCACCCGGGGAGCCATCAGTGCCATGGAGTGCATCCTAGCGCCCCGGGCGGAGGCTCACACCGCCTCCGGCTGACTGCGGTGCTACAGGCCCAGCTCCTCCAGTACCGGCAGCTTCGCCCGGACCCAGGCCCGCGCCTCGGTGGCGCTCGGCGCCGAGAGCGCCAGCGTGGCAAGCTCCTGCGCTTCGGCGAGGGTGACGGTCTTGAGCACGGCGGCCACGGCCGCGAGCGAACGCGCCGTCATGGACAGCGTGGAGACGCCGAGCCCGGTGAGGACGACGGCGAGGGCCGGGTCCGCCGCGGCCTCGCCGCAGACTCCCACCGGCTTGTGGTGGCCCTCCGCGGTGGAACCTTCGACTGTCAGGCTCACGAGCCGGAGCACGGCGGGCTGCCAGGGGGTGTTCAGGGCCGCGAGCGGACCGAGCTGGCGGTCCGCGGCCATGGCGTACTGGGTGAGGTCGTTGGTGCCCAGGCTGGCGAAGCCAACTTCCCGGAGGATGGCCTCGGCCGTGAGGGCAGCGGAGGGGACCTCCACCATGACGCCCGGGGTCTTGATCCCGGCCTCGGCGCACAGGGCGGCGAAACGGGCGGCCTCCTCCGCCGTCGAAATCATCGGCGCCATCACCCAGACGTCCGCCCCGGATTCCTGCTCGGCGCGGGCGATGGCCTGCAGCTGGCGCTCCAGCACGCCCGGCGTGGTGAAGTCGGTCCGGTAGCCGCGGACACCCAGGGCAGGGTTGGGCTCGGTGGCGTCGGTCAGGAAGGGCAGGGGCTTGTCCGCTCCGGCGTCGAGTGTCCGGAGCACCACCTTCTTGCCGGGGAAGGCATCGAAGACGCCCTTGTAGGCGGCGGCCTGCTCGTCCACGGTGGGCTCGGTGTCGCGTTCCAGGAAGCAGAACTCGGTCCGGAACAGGCCCACGCCCTGGGCATTCAGCTTGGCGGCGGCCACGGCGTCCTTGGCCCCGCCAACATTGGCGAGGAGCGGCACGAGGTGACCGTCCGCCGTCGCGCCCGTACCGTCAAAGTCCGCCAGCAGCGAGGCGGTGGCGGCCCAGTGTTCGGCGGCGGCGCGCTGGGATTCGTCCGGATCGACGGTGATGAGGCCGGCGGCGCCGTCGACGTAGACCTCCGTGCCGTCCGGGAGCTGGTCGACGCCGGCCGCCGCCACGACGGCGGGCAGGCCGAGCGAGCGGGCAATGATGGCGGTGTGGGACTGCGGACCGCCGCCGGCCGTGAGCAGCGCCAGGACCTTTTCCGGGTCCAGGGTGGCGGTGTCCGCGGGGGCCAGGTCCTCGGCGATGAGGATGAACGGGGAAGCTGAGGTGGGGATGCCCGGGGCGGGCACGCCGCGCAGTTCCGCCACGATCCGGGCGCGGACGTCCAGGACGTCGGTGGCGCGCTCGGCCATGTAGCCGCCCAGGTTGTGCAGCATTTCCGAGACCGAGGCGCCGGCCTCCCAGATGGCCCGCTGGCCGGAGGTGCCGCGGCCGATCAGCTTGGCGGCACTCTTCAACAGCATGGTGTCCGTGGCCATCAGTGCGGTGGCCTCCAGGACCGCTTTCCCGTCGCCGCTGACGGTCACGGACCGGGCCTTGAGCTCGTCGTGGACCGCCCTGGCCGCGGCCTTCAGCGCCGCCGTGGCCTCTTCCACCGTGACACCGGCCGGCAGTTGCTCGCCGGCCGGGGGTTCGCTGATCGGTTTGGGCATCTGCCGGATGGTGCCGATGATGCGGCCGGGGCTGACGCCTACGCCTGGGAAGTTCTGCACTGAAGGTCCTCATTCTCTGCCGTGGCCGGGGGCCGGTTCAGGTGCCGCCGCTGATCCGGCGAATCCTCCGCGCAAGCGGCTGACGGCTACGTCAACCCCGGGATCGCGGCACCTGAAAAAATTGTATGTGATGCACTTCATATAGCGTTGCTATAGGTGCTAGGGTAGCGGTTATGAGTTTCGATGGCCAGCTTCCCCCCAAAACACGGCTGCTTCGTGCAGCCGCCGAGCTGCTGGCCAACTCCGCCGGGGCGGCGGTCTCCACCCGCCAGATCACCAAGCTCGCGGGGGTGACGGCCCCCACCCTTTACCACCACTTCGGTGACAAGGAAGGGCTGTTCGATGCCGTCGTCGCGGCCGGTTTTGAAGAATACGTGGCGGACGAACGCGACTTCGCCCCGTCCGGACAGCCGCTGGAGGATATCCGGCGGATGTGGGACAAGCACGTGCAGTTCGGCCTCAAGCAGCCGGAACTGTACCTGGTCATGTTCGGCAATATCCGCCCTGGGAGCCGCCCGGTCATCGTCGCCGATGCCGAGGCGCTCATGGAGGAGCTGCTGAACAAGGCCGCCGTCGCCGGCCAACTCAACGTCCCGCCCCGGGAGGCGGCCAGGAGCATCCTGGCCGCCAACGTGGGCGTGACGCTCATGCTGATCGCGGAAAAGGCGCCAGAGCGGAACCTTGAACTCTCCGCCATGACCCGCGACGCCATGATCTTTGCGGTTTCCACGGAGCAGGCCCGGGACAACGGCGCTGAAGATTCCGGGAAATCCTCAGTGGTGGTGGCGGCCATCGCATTGAACGCAGCTCTCCAGTCGTCGCACTCGGACCAGCTCTCCAGCTCGGAACTCAAGCTGTTCCTCGAATGGCTCCACCGAATCTCCACCAGCTCCACCAGCTAGCTCGTCGAAATCATCGGATCATCCTGCGAGGCAGCAGGAATCACGGTTAGGAAATCACATGGCAACAGAGACAGTTGCGAAACCCCGTACCAGCATGCGGGTGGGTGTCCAGAAGTTCGGGACGTTCCTGTCCGGAATGATCATGCCCAACATCGGAGCGTTCATCGCCTGGGGCCTCATCACGGCACTCTTCATCGAGAAGGGCTGGATACCCGTTCCCCAACTTGGCGGCTTCGGCACCAACGCCGCGGGCGTGCCGAATGTGGGCCTCGTCGGCCCCATGATCACGTACCTGCTGCCGCTCCTCATTGGCTACACCGGAGGCAAGATGGTCCACGGCCACCGCGGCGGCGTGGTTGGCGCCATCGGCACTATGGGCGTGATCGTCGGTGCCGGCATCCCGATGTTCATCGGCGCCATGATCATGGGTCCCCTCGGCGGCTGGACCATGAAAAAGATCGATTCGATCTGGGACGGGAAGATCCGGCCCGGCTTCGAGATGCTGGTGAACAACTTCTCCGCCGGCATCTGGGGCGCCCTGCTGGCCATGCTCGGCTTCTACGGCATCTCTCCGCTGGTCCAGGCCTTCAGCACAGCTGCGGGCAACGTGGTCCAGTTCCTGGTCCACAACGGCCTGCTGCCGCTGACCAGCATCTTCATTGAACCCGCCAAGGTGCTGTTCCTGAACAACGCCATCAACCACGGGGTGCTGACCCCGCTGGGCATCCAGCAGTCGCTTGAACAGGGCAAGTCCATCCTGTTCCTGCTCGAGGCCAATCCCGGCCCGGGCCTGGGTATTCTGCTTGCCTACATGTTCTTCGGCAAGGGCCTGGCCAAGGCATCGGCGCCGGGAGCGGCCATTATCCAGTTTCTCGGTGGCATCCACGAGATCTACTTCCCCTACGTGCTGATGAAGCCGATCCTTATCCTCGCCGCGATCGGAGGAGGCATGACGGGGATCGCGACGCTCGCCGTCACCAACTCCGGCCTGGTGGCGCCGGCCGCCCCGGGATCCATCATCGCCGTGCTCGCCCAGACCGCACGGGACAGCTACTTCGGCGTGATCCTCGCCGTGCTGCTCGCCGCAACGGTCTCCTTCCTGATCGCCTCGGTGATCCTGAAGTCCAGCAAGACACCGGTGGGTGAAACCGAGGAGGACAGCCTCGGCGCCGCCACGTCCCGGATGGAAGAAATGAAGGGCAAGAAGAGCTCCATCTCCTCAGCCCTCACGGGCGCGGGTGCGGGTACCGCCGCCGGTGCCGCTGCCGGAAACGTTGCGGTGCTGGCCGGCCCGGTCAAGAACATCGTTTTTGCGTGCGACGCCGGAATGGGCTCCAGCGCGATGGGCGCCTCGGTGCTGCGGAACAAGATCAGGGCGGCCGGCTTCCCGGATGTCAAGGTCACCAATTCCGCGATCGCCAACCTCAGTGACACCTACGACATCGTCATCACGCACCAGGACCTGACCGAACGGGCCCAGCCCGTGACCGCCGGCGCCGTGCACGTGTCCGTGGACAACTTCATGAACAGCCCGCGGTACGACGAGATCGTGGAGCTGGTCAAGAGCAGCAACACGGAATCGCCGGCAACAGGCCACGGCGCGCACGTTGCCGCAGCCGCCGCAGACACCGCATCGGACGCCGGCGCGGAAGACCGGCCGGAAGCCGAGTCCGGCCCCGCCGGGATCCTGGTGGCCGAAAGCGTGGTCCTCAACGGCACGGCAACCAGCCGCGACGCCGCCATCGACGAGGCCGGCCGGCTCCTGCTGGACCGCGGCGCCGTCGACACCGGCTACCTGGATGCCATGCACGAACGCGAGGAATCCGTGTCCACCTACATGGGCAGCTACCTCGCCATCCCGCACGGCACCAATGCCGCCAAGGACCACATCATGAAGTCCGCGGTCTCCGTGGTCCGCTACCCGGACGGCATCGACTGGAACGGCAAGGAAGTGAAGTTTGTGGTCGGCGTCGCAGGCATCAACAACGAACACCTGCACATCCTGTCCTCGATCGCGAAGGTTTTCACCAACAAGGCGCAGGTGGCACAGCTTGAGGCAGCCACCACGGTCGAGGAAGTCCTGGACCTGTTCGGAAAGGTCAATTCCTAGTGAAGGCTGTTCATTTCGGAGCCGGAAACATCGGGCGCGGATTCGTGGGCCTGCTGCTGCACGAGGCGGCGTATGAGGTGGTGTTCGCGGATGTTGCGGACGCCCTGATCGCCCAGCTGGCGGCCGCGGACAGCTACCAGGTACACGAGGTGGGTGAGCACCCCACCGTCCGCACCGTGGGGAACTTCCGCGCGCTGAACTCCAGCAGCCAGGAGGCGGACGTCATCGCGGAGATCGCGACGGCGGATGTCGTCACCACCGCGGTGGGGGCGCACATCCTCAAGTTCGTGGCCCCCGTGATCGCCAAGGGGATCGCCGCCCGGCCGGCAGGACTGGCCCCGCTGCAGGTGATGGCGTGTGAAAACGCCATCAACGCCACGGACATCCTCAAGGACGAAGTGGCGGCCCAGTGGGATCCGGCATGTGGTTCCCTGGAGGCCGCCGCCGTGTTCGCGAACACGGCGGTGGACCGGATCGTGCCCAACCAGGAGGCAGGGCAGGGGCTGGACGTCACCGTGGAGACGTTCTACGAATGGGTCATCGACCGGACCCCGTTCGCGGGCAAGGAGCCGGTGATTCCGGGTGCGACCTTTGTGGACAACCTGGAGCCGTACATCGAACGGAAGCTGTTCACCGTGAACACCGGGCATGCCGCGGCAGCCTACTTCGGCTTCGAGGCCGGCCTCGAGAGGATATCCGAGGCCATGGCCGATCAGGATGTCGCCGCGGATGTGCGCGCGGTCCTGGACGAGACCAAAGAGCTGCTCGTGGCCAAGCACGGCTTCAACCGTGACGAGCAGGAGGCCTACGTCCAGAAGATCCTGGGCCGCTTCTCCAGCCCGCACCTGCCGGACACCGTGAACCGGGTGGGCCGGGCGCCGTTGCGCAAGCTCGGCCGGCACGAACGCTTCATCGGCCCGGCGGCGGAGCTGGCCGAACGCGGGATCGTCCCGGAGGCCCTGCTCGGTGCGATCGCCGCGGCGCTGCGCTTCAACGATCCGGCCGACGCCGAGGCGGTGGAGCTGGCGAAGATCCTCGCCGTCTCCTCGCCGGAGGAGGCAACGGAAAAGATCACCGGACTGGAGCCGAACCACCCGCTCTTCCCGGCCGTGTCTGCCCTGGTCGAAGAGGCCAAGGCAAGCGTCTAGGTCGTCCCCAGGCAGACGCTCCCTCAGGTCCTGCGGCAAACAGCGAAACCCTCCCTCACATCAAGTGCGGGAGGGTTCGTCGTTTTCGTGGGAAGGTGCGGGAGCGTCAGGGGCGGCCGAAGAGTTTGGGGGCGCCGCCGTCGTTCGCCAGGCCATGGCAGGCTGGTCAGGTGACTTCAAATTCAAGTGACTGGCCCGCCCTGCTAGCATTCGGCCCGCTCGTGGACGCCGACGGCGGAACGTTCCGCCTCCGCACCGCGGAACGGGAGGACCTGCCGGCCATTCTCCGGCTGCTGGCGGATGACCCCTTGGGGTCGGGCCGCGAGGACCCGTCCGATCTCACCCCGTACGTGGCCGCGTTCGAGGCGATCGACGCCGATCCGGCCCACCTGCTGATGGTGGGGGAGTGGACGCCCGGGGACGGGACCGTCAGCCGCGTGGCCGCCACGTTCCAGCTCAGCTTCCTGCCGGGTCTGTCCCGGCAGGGCTCGTGGCGCGCCCAGCTGGAGGCCGTCCGGGTTGCGGGGGAGCTGCGGAGCCACGGCGTGGGCGCCGCGATGGTGCAGTGGGCCATCGACGAATCCCGGCGCCGCGGCTGTTCCCTGATGCAGCTCACCACGGACAAATCCCGCACGGGCGCCCACCGGTTCTACGAGCGGCTGGGCTTCACGGCAAGCCATGAGGGGATGAAGCTGGTCCTCTGAGCCTGGTCCGACACAGGCTATCCCCGCTCCGGCCCCGCGTGCTTCGACGTCCAGGCCTGGCTGTGGAGTCGCTCGAATCCGTCCAGAAGGAGATCGAGAGTGAACTCGAACTCAAACTGGTCATCGCAGCCATGTCCGACCACCGAGTCGTCGTCGTGCCTGGCGGCCGTGGCAATCTGCAGAATGTTCGGATACAGCACGGACATCTGCTGGAACCTGACGGCCTGGACCCCCGGGGGCACCTCAGCCTGAGCTTCACCGTCCGGAATGGCTGGCGAATCGAACAGTTCCTGCGTAAACCCCCACATCCGGCTCCCGATGGCATGCATGACGTGGTGTGTGAGATCGACCGAGACGCCGCCGGCCAGGAACATGCCAATGAACGAGTCCATGTACTCAAGTACGGCGGGGGTCTGCTTGGTGCGGGTCTCGAGGACCTGACGGGCCCATTTGTGGTGCTGGAGCACGCGCCTCGCGGAGAGCACTCGAAGCCGGACTGCGCTCTTCCAGTCGGTGCCGCCGGCTGCCGGATCGATCTCGCCGACGATGACTTCAACCATGCCATCGAGAAGTTCTTCCTTGTTGGCTACGTGCTTGTAGAGCGCCATCGGTACCACGTCGAGTTCTTGGGCGAGCCTGCGCATGCTGAGCTGGCCGATGCCCACCTCGTCGGCGAGCGAGACGGCTGCCCGCAGCACCCGGTCCCGGCTCAGGCGCATGCGCCGTTCCACTGCAATCTGCTGGGCCAATTTCCCTCCTCCTGTCGATTCCAATCTACGTCATTGACAGGTGTACGCCGTACACCTTAGTGTCATGTTCACTAGGCGTACGCCGTACACCTCAGGCGCGAACTAAGGAGTTTCCCATGAAAGCAACAAGGCGAGCCGCCGTCGTCGCCGGTGTGTTCTTCCTCCTCACCGAGATCGGCGCAATCGCCGGCATGATCCTCTACGGTCCTCTGCTGACAGGGACTGACTACATCGTCAGCACGGGCACCGACACCAACGTGCTGCTGGGTGCACTGTTCGAAGTGATCCTGGCCATCTCCAACGTCGGGACGGCGGTTGCGGTGTACCCGGTCGTCAGGCGGCACAATGAGTCCTTCGCCCTGGGCTACCTGAGCGCCCGCCTCCTTGAGGCCGCCGTCATCGTTGTCGGCATCATCAGCCTCCTCACCGTCGTGACTCTGAAACAGGATCTGGCCGGTACGCCCGACGCCGACGCAGCCACGTTCGTCACCGTCGGCAGGTCACTCCTGGCCATCCATGAGTGGACCTTCCTGTTCGGGCCGAACTTCGCGCTGGGAACCGCCACATTGCTGCTGGCCACCCTGATGTTTACGTCCCGCCTCGTGCCCCGCACCCTCGCCGTGCTGGGCCTCGTCGGTGGCGCGCTGGTCTCCGTCTCGGCAATCGCCGTGATGTTCGGAGCATACGAACAGCTCTCCACCTTTGGGTTCCTGGTGGCGCTTCCGGTGTTCGCCTGGGAGGTCTTCCTCGCAATCTGGCTCATTCTGAAAGGTTTCTCCCCCTCGGCTCTAGCCGGGAGCATTGCCCGGCGGGCCGGTACCGCCGTCGTCGCAGGAGTTTCACGGTGAGGGCCGCCACCTACCGGCAGTCCGGCCCTCCGGAGGTCGTCCGCATCGAGGAGACCGCCAAACCCGCACCGCGCCCCGGTGAAGTGCTCATCAAAGTCCATGCCAGCACGCTCAGCACCGCAGACCGCCGCGCCCGCAGCCGCAGCGTTCCCCGAGGACTTCAGGCGTTGGCCGCACTGGCCCTCGGCATCTTCAGGCCCCGGACCCGCGTCCTCGGGATGGATGTTGCCGGCGTAGTAGAGGCCGTAGGCCCGGACGTGAGCGCATTCACGCCAGGCGATGAGGTGGTCGCGATGCTCGGCGCCAGGTTCGGCGGCCATGCCGAGTACGTGTCGGTTCCGCAGGACGGGGCCATCACGTCCAAACCCCGCAGCATGGGCTTCGAGCAGGCCGTGACACTGGTTTTCGGCGGACTCACGGCACACGGATTCCTGACCAGAGCGGCTATCAGGCCCGGCGGCACCGTCCTCGTCAACGGGGCCTCCGGTGCCGTGGGTACGGCTGGGGTACAGCTCGCCAAACACCTGGGCGCGCGCGTCACCGCTGTATGCAGCGACGCCAACCGGGACCTGGTCACGTCGCTGGGCGCAGAACGGGTGATCGACTACGCCACGGAGGACTTCACCGCCGGGACACAGGCCTACGACGTGATCATGGACTGTGTCGGCAACGCCACTTGCGAGCGGGTCGAAACGTCCATCAACCCGGGCGGGGCTCTGCTGCTCATCATCGCCGACCTCAAGGCGATCCTTCTCGCGTCCGGCCGGAGCCGGCGAAGCGGAAAACTGGTCACCGCGGGCAACATCAAGTACACCGCTGAAGACTTCGTTAACTGTCGCCTCAGGGGGGGCTCGGGAGGTCGTGGAAAGGTCAGGACCTGGCGGAGCCCTTCGGCACGAACAGGGTATCGGCCTGCTCCAGGGACATGCCGTTGGTCTCCGGCACCTTGAACATCACGAAGAAGAACGACGCCGCCGCGAACAGTGCGTACATGGCGTAGGTCAGCGGAAGGGAGGCGGCGGCCATCGTCGGGAAGCTCAGGGTGATGGCGAAGTTGGCGATCCACTGTGCCGCTGCGGCGAGGCCCAGGGCGCGGGCGCGGATGCGGGACGGGAAGATCTCGCCGAGGAGAACCCAGACGAGCGGGCCCCAGGAGGCTCCGAAGCTGATGACGAAGACGTTGGCGGCGACCAGCGCGGCCGGGCCCCAGGCGCCGGGCAGGGAGATCGCGTCCCCGGATCCGGTGGCGGAGCTGAAGGCCAGCGCCATGGTGCCCAGCGAGAGGGCCATGCCGATGGAGCCGGCCAGCATGATGGGACGGCGGCCGATCCGGTCCACCAGGGCGATCGCCACAAGCGTCACCAAAATATTGGTGACGGCGGTGGCCACGGAGATGGTGAGCGAATCCTTTTCCTGGAAGCCCACGGCCTTCCACAGCGTGGTGGAGTAGTAGAAGATCACGTTGATGCCGACGAACTGCTGCAGCACGGACAGGATGATGCCGATCCAGACCACCGGCTGCAGGCCGAGGGCCTTACCGCGCAGGGAGCCCTTCTGGCCCGCGAGCTTGTCCTCGTCGATGGCATTTTTGATATCGCGCAGGTGGCGGTCCGTGTCCTGGTTCGGAGCGATCGACTTGAAGACCTTCAGGGCCTCCTCGTCCTTGCCCTGGAAGACCAGGAAACGCGGTGATTCGGGCAGCGTGTAGGCGATCCAGCCGTAGACGACGGCGGGGACGGCCGCGGCCATGAACATCCAGCGCCACGCCTCCATGCCGAACCAGAGGTTCTGGTCCGCGCCGCCGGCCGAGTTCGCGAACAGGGCGTCGGAGAGGAGAGCGGCGAAGATACCGGAGGTGATGGCCAGCTGCTGCAGGGAGGCCAGACGTCCGCGGACGTGGCGGGGCGAGATCTCAGAGATGTAAGCCGGGGCGATCACGGAGGCCAGGCCGATGCCCAGCCCGCCGACCAGGCGCCAGAAAATCAGGTCCCAGACGCCGAAGGCGAAGCCGGTGCCGATGGCGCTGATGAGGAACAGCAGCGCGCCGATCTTCATCGCGGGGATCCGGCCGTAGCGGTCGGCGACCTTGCCGGCCAGGTAGGCCCCCGCCGCGCAGCCGAGCAGTGCAATGGCCACGGCGAATCCGGTCACCGCTTCACTCAACGCAAATTCGTCCTTGATGGCATCAACGGCACCGTTCACCACCGAGGAGTCGAATCCGAAGAGGAAGCCGCCTACGGCACCGGCAAGCGCAAGCCACACCACCCGCTGGGGGATCTTGGCGGTGGTTTGCTCCTTGGCGATGGACATGGGGCTCCCTGGGGGTGGGTTGGGTTTGTGCTGTGCGGACGTCGTCGTCGGAAGTCGGCCCTGTTGGCCGGCGCACACGCGCTAAACAGTGTGGCACGTCACCGCCGGCGGTTCCACTTCATTTCCGGACAAGGGCGGCGACGGCGAGCCCTGCGTCCGGTGAGCGTCGCCGCTGCGGGGGCCACCCGCCGTCGTACGCTTCTAACGTTTCTGGTGAGCCGTCACATCACGCAGACTTTCACCCGCGCTGAACCGTGGCGGCCCGGATTTCCGGGGGTACGGCAACGGCAGGCAGTCCAAAAGACTGCCTGTCGTGACGCGGGGCGGTGCCGGGAGGTCCTAGCGCTCGAACCTAGTGCGCGGCCACGGACTCGGCGCCGGCCTTCGCTGCGGCCTTCGGGTCCGTGAGCTTCTTGTTCGGCAGGGCGAAGCTGATCAGGAAGGCGATGCCGGTGAGCACGGCTGCGGTGAGCATGACGGCGTCGATCGACTGGGCGAAGCCTTCGGTGATGGGCCGGGTCAGGGTCGGGTTCGCCTGGTGCAGCCAGCTCGTGTCATTGAGCGAATCGTTGCTCGCGCCGTTCTTGAAGAACGCGTAGAGCGGGGCGTTGGCCGGGTCGGCGGCCACTGCGGGGTCCTTCAGGACCTTGAGGAAGTCCGCGTTCTGCATGGCGTCCTTCATGCCGCTGGCGACCTTGTCCGCGGCCAGGCTGAACAGCATGGAGATGAACACGGCCGTGCCCACGGCGCCGCCCATGGAGCGGAAGAACGCCGCCGAGGAGGTCCCCACTCCCATGTCCTTCGCCGGCACCGAGACCTGCATGGCCAGGGTGAGCGGCTGCATGCAGAAGCCCAGGCCGAGGCCGAAGAACACCGCGATGGCACCCGGGACCCAGAGCGGGGTGTCCACGCCGAGCGAGAGGCCCATGACGGCGGCGGCTCCGGTCAGGATGGCCGTGCCCAGGATCGGGAAGACCCGGTACGTGCCCGACGCCGAGATGGTCCGGCCCGCGGTGATGGAACCGGTGAGGATGCCCACCGTGAACGTGATCATCATCAGGCCGGCCTCGGTGGGGGTGAGGCCCTTGACCAGCTGCAGGTACATCGGCAGCATCGCGATGGCCCCGAACATCCCGATGCCGATGATGAAGTTCAGCAGCGAGGACAGGCCGAAGGTGCGGTTCTGGAACAGCCGGAGCGGGATCAGGGCGTAGTCGCCGGCACGCTTCTCCGCCAGCAGGAACGCCACGATTCCCACGACGCCCAGGCCGATGCAGAGCAGGGAGCTCACGGAGGTCCAGCCCCAGCTGCGGCCCTGTTCGGCCACGAGCAGCAGCGGCACGATCGCCAGGGTGATGGCCGCGGCGCCCCAGTAGTCGATCTTCTGCTTCACGTGCTGGGTCGGCAGGTGCAGGTAGAGGAACACGACGGCGAGGGCGGCGAGGCCGATGGGCAGGTTGATGAAGAACACCCAGCGCCAGCCGTCGAAGCCCAGGATGTTGGCGGAACCGGCGAAGGCACCGCCCACCACCGGGCCCAGCACCGAGGAGATGCCGAACACGGACATGAAGTAGCCCTGGTATTTGGCCCGGTCCTTCAGGGTCACGATGTCGCCGATGATGGTCAGGGCGAGAGCCAGCAGCCCGCCGGCGCCCATGCCCTGGATGCCGCGGGCGATGGCGAGTTCGGTCATCGAGTGGACCGACCCGGCGTACAGCGAACCGGCCAGGAAGATCAGGATCGCGGCGAGGTACAGCGGGCGCCGGCCGAAGATGTCGCTGAGCTTGCCGTACAGCGGGGTGCTCACCGTCGACGTGATGAGGTATGCCGTCGTCGCCCAGGCCTGCAGCGAGAGACCGTCGAGGTCGTTGGCGATGGTGTAGATCGAGGTGGACACGATGGTCTGGTCCAGCGAGGACAGGAACATGCCGAGCATGAGGCCCACCATGACGGTGATGGTCTGACGGTGGGTCAGGACCTCTCCGGCCGCGCGTGCAGGGCTGGTTTTGGACATGGCTGCTCCAGGGGGAAGTTTTTGGGTTCAAGCATGAAAGTTGCTTTCAGTAACTATCCTAGGTGCTGCTTTGTTCCCCCCGCCACCAGATAAGGCCTGTCTCTCAGCCCCCTCTCAGCGTTCGACCTCAGCGTTCCCTCTCAGCGTTCGATAAGCATGCCGTCCGGGTCGCACCAGATCATGGCACCGGGCCGGATCCTCACGCCGTCAATCTCCAGCTCCACATCGAGCTCCCCGGCGCCGGCCTTGGCGCTCTTGCGCGGGTTGCTGCCCAGCGCCTTCACCCCCAGCGGGAGTTCCGCGATGGCGGTCCGGTCGCGGATGGCGCCGTTGACCACGACGCCGGCCCAGCCGTTGCTGACGGCGCTCGCCGCGATCATGTCCCCCATCAGAGCCGTGCGCAGCGAGCCGCTGCCGTCGACCACCAGGACGGCGCCGCCGCCCGGGGCGGCCAGGGTCGACTTGACCAGGGCGTTGTCCTCGAAGCAGCGGATGGTCCGGGCCGGGCCGTTGAAGTGCGAGCGGCCACCGAGGGACTGGAACTGGAGGGCCACGGAGTCGAGCTCCTCACCCCGTTCGTCGTAAAGGTCGGCAGTGTTGACGGTGGATGCGGCCATTGGTGCTCCTTGGACTGGGAAAAAGACGGCGGATCTTGGTCCCCACGATAGTCTGGTTCCACACTGATCTTCTGCCTGAGTCGTCAGTTCCGGGGGGAACCACATGAGCCTGTCCGATATACCCGGAGCAGCTCCGGATCCTGCCCTCGACGGCACTCCCGCAGGCAACCCGAACGGGCACCCGGACAGCAACCCGGACGGCCATCCCGCCGGAAGCGCGACGGCGGTGGCGCTCGCCGAGCCCGAGCGGCGCGTCCGTCCGGCCTGGACCGCGGGCGTGGTCCTGGTCAATCTCGGCATCAACGCGGCGTTCTTCGGCCCGATCCAGGTGCTGCTCGGCCAGCAGGCGGCGGCCTTCAGCGAAGGGGACAAGGAGGCCATCCTCGCCCTTGTGACCGGTGCCGGTGCCGCGGTATCGCTGGTGGCCAACCCCCTGTTCGGTGCGTTCAGCGACCGCACCACCTCCCGGCTGGGCCGCCGGGTGCCGTGGGTGCTCTTCGGGGCGGTTCTCGGCGCCGCGGCCCTGATCGCGCTGGCGGGGGCGCCGAACGTCGCCGTCATGACGCTGCTCTGGTGCCTCGTGCAGGCCGGCTGCAACGGCGCCTATGCCGCCATCACGGCCGCTATCCCGGACCGTGTGCCGGTCCCGCAGCGCGGCGCGGTGGGCGGCCTCGCCGCCATGGGCCAGACCGTGGGGATCCTCATCGGCGCGGTGATCGCCGCTGCCGTCACGGGAAACTTCGCCGCCGGGTACCTGGTCTGCGCGCTGGCGCTGCTCGCCGGCGTCGTGCTCTATTTCTTCAAGAACGACGACGTCCCGCTGCCCCCGCAGGCACGTCCCCCCTTCAGCGTGGCCGGCTTCGCCAAGAGTTTCTGGATTTCCCCGGCGCTCTACCCGGACTTCGCGTGGGCCTGGCTGACAAGGCTGCTGGTGAACATCGGCAACCACATGGTCACGCTCTACCTGCTCTTTTTCCTCAAGGACGCGGTCCACCTGGAGGAAACGCAGGGCATCGCACCCGAGTTCGGCGTGCTGATCCTGACGGGCCTGTATGCCGTCATGGTCATCATCACGAGCGTGATCGGCGGCCCGCTGAGCGACCGGATGGGCAGGCGGAAGCCGCTTGTCATCATCTCCTCGGTCATCATCGCGGTGGCCTCGCTCATTCTGGCCTTCGCGCCGACCTGGACCGGGGCCCTGATCGGCGCCTCGGTGCTGGGGATCGGCTTCGGTTGCTACCTCGCGGTGGACTTCGCCCTCATCACCCAGGTGCTCCCCACGGCGCTGAACCGCGGCAAGGACCTGGGCGTCATCAACATCGCCAATTCCCTGCCCCAGGTGCTCGCGCCGCTTATCGCCTTCCCCTTCGTGACGCTCTGGGGAGGCTACGTGTCGCTCTACGTGGCGGCCGCGGTGATCGGTCTGCTGGGGGCCGTCTTTGTGGTCAAAATCAAGGGCGTTGACTGAACCCTGAACCCGGGCACGTTGCGGCCGGGGAGCCCGGGCCGGCCCGGGCGGGCGCCCGGTCCGGTGACGTATAGTGGACGGGAATTGCCGCGGCAGCGCTGGGGAGGAACTCCTTGCGGCTGCCGAGAAAAACGACCCCCGGAACGCTGCTGATGCCTGAAAATCACTCAGACCTGCCACCGATGGCCCCTCCGCCCACCCTGCCCCGGCAGCGTCTGCGCTACACCCGGATTCTCGAGGTCGCCGCCGGATTCGTCCGCAAGGGACTCGACTCCGTGGTCCTGTCCGAGGTCGCCGCAATGGCCGACGTCCCGCTGGGAACCCTCTACCGCTACTTTCCCTCCGCCACCCAGCTCGTCCTGGCGCTGTACCGCAAGCAGCTCGCGGAACTCTACGCGGCCACGGAGGCGCCGGCCGCGACAGGGGACAGTCCGGCGCCCGGCGCCCCTGCCGCCACCGCCACCACCACCGCCACCGCCACCGCCGTACACCTGAAGAAACCGACGGGACGTTCCGCGAATCCGTCTGCGGGAAACTCCCGGGGGGAGGTTCCCGTCCAGGCGCTCGCCGGGGTGGTGATGGAGATCTTCCACATGCGCCTCATGCAGCCCGCCGTCGAGCAGTGCCTGAGCAAAGTGGTCTACGTGAAGGGCACCGACACCACCCGGCTGCTCCGCGAGATCGACGCGCTGGCGGAGAAGGCCGTCACCGCAGCCAGCGGCGACGCCGCCGTTTCCCGCGTGCTGCTGCAGACCGTCACCGGCCTGGTGCAGTCGGTCCGCTGCCGCCGCCTGTCCCTCTTCGAGGCCGAGGAGGACCTGAAGAAGGCCTGCTCCCTGCTGTCGCGAGCCCGCCAGGCCCCGTCACCGGTCTAGACCAGTAACGGCCAAAAGTCACACTTCTCAGCGAGACAAGTCGCGGCAGCACGAGGAAAAACGTTTCACCATATCTTCGCAGTCGTCTTCCGGCACCTTGCCGGCGTGCAGCGTTGCTTACCATTGCAGAACCGGAGCGGCCCCGCCGCCAGCAGTCCCCGGAGCTTCACCGCCGGCCCGCCATCCTTGGGCCGCTACCGACGTTCCCCCAGCCCATCTTGAGCATCCCTGTGCTTGAGCTTCCATGAGCCGTGCGCCCACGGTGAGCCCCAGGAGACAACGACGTGTCCACTGAAACGATCATTCCCGCCGACACCACTTCCCCCGCAGAGCCGGCAGCCGTGCTCAGCGACGAGGAAATCTTCGCATCCCACCAGGGCGGCAAGCTTTCGATTTCCAGCACCGTCCCGCTCGCCAGCAAGCGCGACCTTTCGATTGCCTACACGCCGGGCGTCGCACAGGTCAGCCGCGCCATCGCCGCCGACCCGGAGCTGGCCAAGACCCTCACCTGGGCGCAGCGCCTCGTGGTGGTGGTCAGCGACGGCACGGCCGTCCTGGGCCTCGGCGACATCGGCGCCAGCGCCTCGCTGCCCGTGATGGAGGGCAAGTCCGCCCTGTTCAAGGCCTTCGGCGAGCTCGACTCCATCCCGCTGGTGCTGAACACCACCGACGTCGACGAGATCGTCGAGACGCTCGTCCGGCTGCGCCCGAGCTTCGGCGCCGTCAACCTCGAGGACGTCTCGGCGCCACGCTGCTTCGAGCTCGAGGAAAAGCTCATCGAGGCCCTGGATTGCCCCGTCATGCACGATGACCAGCACGGCACCGCCGTCGTGGTCCTCGCCGCCCTGACGGGCGCCGCGAAGGTGACCGGACGGGAGCTGGACGGCCTGCGCGTCGTGATTTCCGGCGCCGGTGCGGCCGGAATCGCCGTCGCCGAGATCCTGCTCACCGCCGGCATCGGTGACGTTGTGCTGCTGGACTCCCGCGGCGTGATCAACAAGGACCGCGCCGACATCGCCGCTGATCCCGCCAGCAAAAAGGCCCAGCTGGCCGGGCGCAGCAACCCCCGCGGCATTTCCGGCGGCCCCGGCGAGGCGCTGATGGGTGCGGACGTCTTCATCGGCGTCTCCTCCTCCAAGCTGGCCGAGGAGCACCTGAAACTCATGAACCACAGCTCCATCGTCTTCGCCCTGTCCAACCCGGACCCGGAAGTCCTGCCGGAGGTCGCACGCAAGTACGCGGCCGTCGTCGCCACCGGGCGCAGCGACTTCCCGAACCAGATCAACAACGTCCTCGCGTTCCCCGGGATTTTCCGCGGCGCCCTCGACGCCGGCGCCCGCCGGATCACCCCGGCGATGAAGCTGGCCGCGGCCCGCGCCATCGCCGCGCTGGCCGAGGACGAGCTCTCCGCGGACTACATCGTGCCGAGCCCGCTGGACCCGCGCGTGGCCCCGGCCGTTTCGGCCGCCGTCGCCGCGGCGGTGGAAGCGGAGTAACTACAGCTGAACCGACGACGACGGCGGCGCTACCCCCTTTCCCGACGGGGCAGCAGTCGCCGTTGCCGTCGTCGCCCGCGCAGCCGGCGCCGCCCGCCGCACCACGCCCTGAACCATAGACTGGGGCGATGAACCCCGAGACTATTGTGACGATCCTCTGCGGCCTGGCCATTCTGGTGGGCGTGGCCGGGACCATCATCCCGGTGCTCCCCGGCAGCCTCCTGATAGGGCTGAGCCTGCTGGCCTGGGCGGTCTGGGGCGGCGCCGGAACCACCGGCTGGGTGGTGTTCGGCATCGGCCTGGTGTTCGTCCTGGCCGGGATGGCGGCCAGTGCCGTCCTGACCGGACGCAAGCTCAAACAGCACAGCACCCCAGCCGCTCGGTCGTGGCCGGGCTGGTCCTGGGCGTGGTGGGCATGTTCATCATCCCCGTCGTGGGGCTGTTCGTGGGCTTCGCCGCCGGGCTTCTGCTCAGCGAACTGCACCGCACCCGCGTCTTCGGCACCGCGGTGGCCTCCAGCTGGGCCGCGCTGAAGGCCACCGGGCTCGGCATGATGGTCGAGTTCGGCCTCGCCTGCCTCGCGGCGAGCACCTGGGTGATCGGCCTCTGGGTGGTGGCCGCCGCCTAGTTGATGGGTCTGGACAGTCGTGGTGGCCGCTGCGCTGCGTTCCTGCCCAGTTACTCCCGCCCGCGAGGCGCCGGCTGCTCCGGGATCGCCGGAAACGCATGGGGTTCCGGTGCGGGACGACGAAGCAACCGGGAAGGAACGACGCACTACCTGCCTCCGGACGCAGTCAGTCAATCCCGGAGCCCACTAGCATGGGTGCATGAGCGCCGGACCCGCAGAATCCGCCCCCCAGCGACCTCTCCTGTACCGCGACACCCGCGACCTGTCGCCCTTCCGCAAGCCGCTGGTCCGGGCCGGGCTCTGCTACCTGATGTCCGGGCTGCTGGCCTACTCGCACGGCGGGTACCTGCGCGCCGCCGAACTGCTCCAGCGCGGCCTGTCCGTCAGGAACGACGACGACGCAAACCGCTACGCCTCCGAGTACCTTTCCGGTGTGCTCACCCGGGTGGAGGTGGCCGAGCGGATCGAGGTTCCGGTCCTGTTCAGCGAGGAGGCCGTGTTCCTCGCCCTGTCCCACTCGCTACGGGAGACCCGGCCAGGCGGAGGCCGCGCTGGCGGCGTTTGCCGGGATGCCGGCGTCGTTGCCGATGGCCCTGGCCCGCTGCTTCCTCGCGGCCTCGCTGGGGCGGGATGCGGAGGTGGCGGCGGACACCGAGGGCCTTCTCAATGGCGACGACCTCTCGGCGGCGCTGCTGCTGGTTCGGGCCCGTTCGCTGCGGAAACTCGGCGACGACGGTGCCGCCCGGGCCGCGCTGCAGGAAGTCCTGCGCCGCCGGAAGACGGACTTCACGCTGCGCAGCGATGCCCTGACCGACCGTGCGCTGCTGCTGCTGGACAACGGCCGGAAGTCGCTGAACCCGCGGGAATGGCAGCGCCGGAAGCCGGCCGAACTGGAGAGTGAGAAAGTGGTCCGGAAGGATGCCGAGATGCACGAACTCTGGGACCGCGAATACGGCCGGGCGGCCGACGACGATAGCGGTCGACGACGATAGTGGCTGACGCTGACGTGCTCCCGTCCCAGCTCAGGCCGCATATTCAGGTGCCCGGTACCCTTGCGGGCCCAGGGAACCGGGAGTACAAACAAGGCATGAGAGACGCCGCCGCCCGCTGGGTTCAGCACTACATCACGGCCTGGGGCTCCAACGAGCCGGACGACATCCGGGCCCTGTTCACAGAGGACGCCGTCTACTTCACCCGCCCGGATGAGGCGGAGCCGTGGCGCGGGCGGGAGCAGATCGTAGAGCGCTGGCTTGCCGCCCGGGACGAGCCCGGCGACTGGACCTTCGAGTGGAAGCTGCTGGCGCTCGACGGCGGCCGGGCCTTCGTGCAGGGCCTCACCACCTACCAGGGGGACCGCCGCAGCTACGACAACCTCTGGATCATCCAGCTCACCGCGGACGGCCGCGCGTCGTCCTTCACCGAGTGGTACATGCCGCGCAAGTGACGGTTCCACCCGAAGGGCGGTGGCTCAGCCGCGCGACAGGGCCTGGCCCAGCAGCGGCACAAGCTGTTCGGAGAGCAGCACAACGCCCAGCACCACCATGATGATTCCGCTGGCGAGGGTCACCCGCCGGGCTGCTCCTGGCCGGGAGTGCAGGAGCTTCCGTGCCAGCAGCGCCACGCAGGTGTAGACCACGGCCACCAGCAGGACGAAGGTCAGGCCCAGAAGCCCGGACTGTACCGGCACCGGCAGGGACGCTTCGGGGCTGACGAACTGCGGCACCAGCGCCACATAGAACAGCAGGCCCTTCGGGTTGATGCCGCTGGTGCCCATGCCCTGGAGGAACGTCCGGAACTGGTTCGCCGGTTCAGGTCCTGGTGCGGGGAAAGCTTCAGCGGCACCGCCGCCGGAGCTCGCTCCGCGCCAGGACCGGATGGTGGTGGCTCCGAGCCACAGGAGGTAGGCAGCCCCGGCCACGGTCAGCCAGCCCAGCACGCCCGGGATGCCGGTGAGCAGGGCGGCCAGGCCCGCCACCAGGAGAACGGTGTGCAGCAGGTAGCCGCCGCAGAGTCCCGCGACGGCAGGCACGAAGCTGCGCTGCCTCAGGCCTGCGGTGATGGAATACGCCCAGTCCACCCCGGGCGTGCAGGCGAGTGCGCCGGAGACGACCATGAAGGCAAGAAATAGCTGGGGATTCATGCGGGACTCCTGAGGTGTGGTTACAGGAGAAAGTCTAGGCAATTAGGGGCCAAAAGTGTTCGCTTTTTTCGCGGTGAAACGCGTCAGCGCGGTAAGATTATTGCGTAATGGACCACATTGACAGAAATATTTTGCGCCACCTCAAAGAGGACGGCCGCATGACGGCCACGGCACTCGCCGCCAAGGTGGGGCTGACCGTGGCGCCCTGCCACCGGAGGCTTCGTGATCTGGAGGTCTCCGGCGTGATCCGCGGCTACCGGGCAGACATTGACCCGGCGGCCGTCGGACTGGGGTTTGAGGCCATCGTGTTTGTCACCCTGCGGCAGGTGGACCGCGCCACGATGGAGATTTTCGAGAACCGCGTGGCGGACAACCCCAACATCGTGGAGGCCCAGCGGCTGTTCGGCTCGCCCGACTACCTGCTCAAGGTCATCGCCGAGGACCTGCCCGCCTACCAGCGCTTCTACGACGCCGAACTGACCTCGTTGCCCGGCGTCGAACGGCTGACCTCGACGCTGGTGATGAAGAACCTGAAAACCAACATCGGGCCGCCCGTCTAGCCAAATTTTCGGATTAACCCGGCGCTGATGCTCGGATGCGGTCCGCCTCAGGCGCCCAGCAGCCCGGTAGTGCGGTACGGGATGACCTCGCGGAGGAACATGCTGGTGGAGGTCCGCACAATCCCGGGGCAGAGCCGGATTTCCTCGGAGACCCGGTACAGATCGTCCGGGCTCCGGGCCACCACCCGGATCAGCAGGTCCGTGTCGCCGGCCGGCGCGTGGCACTCGAGCACCTCGGGGATGTTCCGCAGCGCGGCGATCGCCTCGTTCAGGTGGCTCTGGTCCAGCTCGGCGCTGACCGACGCCGCGACGCCCCGGCCCAGGGAGGACGGCAGCACGCGGCTGCTGTTCGGACGAAGGGCGCCCGACGCCGTCATCCGCTCCAGGCGCGACTGCACCGTTCCGCGCGCCAGGCCCAGTTTCTGGGCCAGCACCATGATCGGCACCCGGGGGTCCTCATCGAGGGCGACCAGGAGGCGCCGGTCCGTCGCGTCGAGTTCCTGCAAAGTGACCACTTCCTGTCTGTCATCACGGCCCGCATTGGTCAGACTGACCAGTGCGAATGATGTCCATTGCACCAACTGTAGGACTTCTGTTGAAATGGTGGCAACAAAGGGACGCAGGCCACCGCCGGATCCCGATAGGCTACGGGCACCCCGGCACACCACCCGGACCCTGGATGAGGCTTCCCGCAAGGAACCCGCCGCTGATTGACTCTTGTTCACACCATCGTCATTCCGCACACACGGCAAGAGCCCCTGAGCCACCGGCGTCGGTTTTCCCGAAGTCATCGGTAGCTGAGGGGGCTCTTGTGTTTGCTCCTGTCCTGCTGGGAATAGGGTGGTCCCATGACGTCCGCCGGCCGCTTCGCCCCCAGCCCCTCCGGCGAGCTGCATGTGGGAAACCTCCGGACGGCCATCCTGGCGTGGCTCTTCGCCCGCTCCACCGGCCGGCGGTTCCTGATGCGCGTGGAGGACCTGGACCGGGCCCGGGCCGGCGCCGAGGCGGAGCAGCTCCGCGATCTGGCGGCGATCGGCGTGAGCTGGGATGGCGGCGTCGTCCGCCAGACGGACCGCGGGGCCCACTATGCGGGGGCGATCGCCCGGCTCAGTGCGGCGGGCCTGACGTATGAGTGCTTCTGCACGCGACGCGAGATCCAGGAGGCCCCGTCCGCGCCGCATGCCCCGCAGGGCGCCTATCCGGGCACCTGCCGGGACCTGTCCACGGCGGAACGTGAGGCCAAGCGGTCTGCCCGGCCCGCGGCGGTCCGGCTCCGTTCCGCCGTCACCGAAGCGACGGTGCAGGACGTGCTGCACGGCAGCTACACCGGCGTGGTGGATGACTTCGTGCTCCGGCGCAACGACGGCGTCACCGCCTACAACCTGGCCGTGGTGGTGGACGACGCCGCGCAGGGCATCGACCAGGTGGTCCGCGGCGACGACCTGCTGCCGTCCACGCCCCGGCAGGCCTACCTCGCGTCGCTGCTGAATATGCCCGTTCCGGAATATGCCCACGTGCCGCTGGTCTTGAACGCCGACGGCGCCCGGTTGGCCAAGCGCGACGGCGCCGTCACGCTCGCCGACCTCGCCCTCACCGGCGTGGCGGTGGACCGGTTGCGGGACGCCCTGCTGGCCTCCCTCGGCCTGCCGGCCGGACCGCTGGAGTACGCACTCGCGGTCTTCGATCCCGCCGCGCTGCCGCGGGAGCCCTGGGTGTGGCCGGGGCTCAAACCCGCGGGCTCAGAGCTGGCCTGACCGCGCGCGGAGCTCCGCCTTTCGGATCTTGCCGCTGGCGGTCCGTGGCATCTCGTCGACGAACACCACCGACTTGGGGATCTTGTAGCGGGCCAGCCGGCCGTCCAGATGGGTCCGGAGCTGATCTTCGGTGAGCTGGGCACCCTCACGCAGCAGCACCACGGCCCGCGGGACCTCGCCCCATTTCTCATCGGGAACGCCAATCACAGCGACGCTTCCCACCGCCTCAAGTTCGGCGATGGCCTGTTCGATTTCAGCCGGATAGATGTTTTCCCCGCCGGAAATGATCATGTCCTTGAGCCGGTCCGAGACGAAGAAGAAGCCGTCCTCGTCCTTGTAGCCCATGTCGCCCGACTTGAACCAGCCGCCGGGTGCATACGACTCGGCCGTGGCCTCGGGCCGGTTCCAGTATTCAGGGATCACATTGGGACCCTTGATCTGGATTTCGCCCACGGTTCCCGGCGCCGCCGGGTGGCCGTCAAAGTCGGCGATCCGGACGTCGGTGAAGAACTGCGGAAGCCCGGAAGATCCCGCCTTCTCCCGGGACCGGGCGGCCGGAAGCGTGGTGGCCCCGGGGGCTGTTTCGGTCATTCCGTAGCCGTTGGAGAACCGCAGGCCGCGCGCTTCATACGCTTCCAGGACCCGCATGGGCACCGCCGAGCCGCCGCACGTCAGCTTGTTCAGGGAGCCCAGCTCTGTGGTCTCCCAGGCCGGGTCCTCGCACAGCATCTGGTACGTGGTGGGCACCCCGCTGATGGTGGTGGCCCGGTGCTTTTCGATGAGCTCCAGGGTCCGCCGGGCATTGAACTTCGGCTCGAGAACTACGGTGCCGCCCTTGAGGAGCGTCGGCAGCACCCCCATGTCCAGCGACGCCACGTGGAACATCGGCGAAATCATCAGCGCCACATCCGCGGAGGAAAAGTCGAAGTCCACGATCACGTTGATGCAGTTCCAGGTGATGTTCCCGTGGGTCAGCAGGGCACCCTTGGGGCGCCCCGTGGTGCCCGAGGTGTAAAGGATCATGGCGCCGTCGTCCAGCGTGACCGGTTCATCGATGGGCCGGTCCGCGCCGGAGGCCAGCACATCCTCAAAGTCCTCCACCGCCGTCGGCCCCTCAGCGGCGCCGGACGCCGCGCCGTCCGGGGAACCGTCAACGGAATCGTCGACGGCGACGAGCCTCGCCACCGCTGTTCCGGCCGAACCGCGGGCTGCCAGCTCGCCGAGGCTGCCCGCATGGATCAGGGCCTTGGCCCCGCAGTCCTGCAGCTGGAATTGGATTTCGGGCGGCGCCAGCCGGGTGTTGAGCGGGACGAAGACCGCACCCAGGCTCCCGCAGGCGAACAGGGTTTCCAGGAAGGCGGGGTGGTTCTCGCCGAGGTACGCGACCCTGTCGCCTTTGGCTACTCCGCGGTCCCGCAGGGCGTTGGCCAGGCGGGCGCTCCGGTCCGCGAGCTGGTCATAACTGAGTTCATGGTTCCCGCTGATCAGCGCAGTCTTGCTGCCCGACTTCGGGCGGCGACGTTGCAGCCACGAGCCGATGCCAAAATTCTCCACGGCGAGTCCTTTCTATGAAGAGGTTGATACGGGTCAGGCCTGGACCGTCTGGAGGTCGTTGTCCTTCGGTTCCCGGGTCAGGAGGATGAACACGATGGACACTGCCG
The DNA here is from genome assembly GCF_040546335.1 of Arthrobacter sp. UYEF20. Lineage (NCBI taxonomy): Bacteria > Bacillati > Actinomycetota > Actinomycetes > Micrococcales > Micrococcaceae > Arthrobacter > Arthrobacter sp. UYEF20. The sequence continues at coordinate 471,443 of NZ_JBEPNP010000001.1, forward strand.
ACATGATTGCCAGGAACCAGACCACGGACGACGTCTGCTGGCCGGAGTCCTTGAAAATCTGCGCCACGATGCCAGGGGTGAATCCGGCACCCAGCAGGGTTGCCAGCTGGTAGCCCAGGGATGCGCCGGTGTAGCGGGAGGTGGTGCCGAACTGCTCGGACACGAACGCCGCCAACGGACCGAAGAGGGTGGAGTGGATCATCAGGCCGATGGCGAAGGCCACGAAGATCAGCACGATGTTGTTGGAGGAGAGCAGCGCGAACATCGGCACGAGGTAGATGACGAAGAGCACCAGTCCGCCGATCATCACCGGCCGCCGGCCCACCTTGTCGGACAGCTTGCCGCCCAGGAGCACGAACACGATGGAGACCAGGGAGGCCGCGGCATAGGCATACAGTACGCCCTGCCGGTCGGCGCCCTTGGAGACGGTGTAAGTTACGGCGAACGTGGCCAGGACCACCTGAAGCCCAAAACCCGCGGCGCCGGCGAGCATGGTGAAGATGAGGGTCTTGGGCCGACGCAGCACCTGCAGCAGCGGCATCACCGGCTTGTCTCCGCCGGTCCCGCTCATTTCCTGCTCTGCCTTTTCCTGTTCCAGGGCAGCTTTGAAGATGGGGCTTTCGGAAACCTTCAGCCGGACGAACATGCCCACCCCGAGCAGCACGAACGAGAGCAGGAACGGCACGCGCCAGCCCCACGCGAGGAACTGGTCGTTCGGCAGGGCGGAAAAGGTGCCCATGATGAGCGTGCCCAGGACGGCGCCGGTGGGGGCGCCGGCATTGACGAACGAGGCCGCAAAGCCGCGTTTCCCCGCTTCCGAGTGCTCGAGCGCCATCAGGGCAGCTCCGCCCCACTCTCCGCCCACGGCGATGCCCTGGAAGACGCGCAGGATCACGAGCAGCACCGCGCCCCAGGGGCCAATGACCGAGGCTCCCGGTACCAGGCCGATCAGGGTGGACGCCACACCCATGACCAGCATGGAGATGATCAGCATGCCCTTGCGGCCCATCCGGTCGCCGAAGTGGCCGAAGATGATCCCGCCGAGCGGGCGGGCCACGTAGCCGGCGGCGAACGTGGCGTAGGCGGCCACAACGCCCACCCAGTCGTCCATGCCGGAGAAGAAGACCTTGGGGAAGACCACGGCCGACGCGGTGGCGTAAAGGAGGAAGTCGTAAAATTCGATGGTGCTGCCCAGGTAGCTGGAAGCGATGACGGTGCGCGCTTCCTTGCGACGCTCGGCGGTACCCATGGCTTGAAGCTGGGTGAGTCCGGACATGGTTGTTCCTTTTGAACGGAGGAGAAAAAGGGGGCTGGTCGGGGCGTTACTTGTAGAAGCGGGCCAGGAACTCAGCCACGACGGCGGGGCGTTCCTGGCCTTCGATTTCGATGACGTTGGATACCTTGATCTGGGCGCCGCCCTTGACCTCCGTGACCTCTGCGATGGTGGCCTGCATGCGGATCCGCGAACCGACCTTGACCGGGGAGGTGAAGCGGACCTTGTCGAGCCCGTAGTTGACCTTGGTGGTGACGCCGTCGACGTCGAACAGCTCGCCCCAGAACGGGATGATGAGCGAGAGCGTGAGGAAGCCGTGGGCGATCGGGGCGCCGAACGGGCCGTCCTTGGCGCGTTCCGGGTCCACGTGGATCCACTGGTCGTCACCGGTGGCATCGGCGAACTTGTTGATCTGTTCCTGGGTGATTTCGCGGTATTCGGTGGCACCGAGGTCGGTGCCGGCGAGGGTGAGCAGTTTGTCGAAGTCGACGACGAGATTGGGCATGGTGTCCTCCTGGAGGGATTGGTTAGGTAGGGAACTGTCCGACGGCGGCGCCGGAGCGGGGTGGTGCTGTTTCAGTGGGGTGCTGGTGGGGTCAGCGGGTGAAGGCGCTTTCGCCGGTGAGGGCCCGGCCGATGATCAGGGCGTTGATTTCGTGGGTGCCTTCGTAGGAGTAGACGGCCTCGGCGTCGGCGTGGAAGCGGGCGACGTCGGTGGCGAGCGTGATGCCGTTACCGCCCACCACTTCGCGGGCCAGGGCCACGGTTTCGCGCATCAGCAGGGACGTCTGCATCTTGGCCAGGGCCGAGTCCTGGTCCCGGTAGATGCCCCTGGCCTGCTGCTCGGTCAGCCGGACCACCAGGGACAGGGAGGCGGTGACGTTGCCGAGCATCCGGGCGAGCTTCTCCTGGACCAGCTGGAAGGACCCCAGCGGGCGGCCGAACTGCTGGCGTTCCGTGACGTAGCGCAGGGCCGCCTCGAACGCGCCGGCCTGGATGCCGGTCGCGATCCAGGCGACATCCGAGCGCATGGCCTTCAGCATCGCCGCCACGTCCCGGAAGGAGTTCACGTTGTGCAGCCGCATGGACTCATCGACCTGTACGCCCTCGAGCGTGATGTGCGCGTTCTGCATCATCCGCAGGGCCGTTTTACCGTGGATCTTCTCCAGCGTCACGCCGGCCGCCTCGCGGTCCACGAGGAAGGCCTTGACCTGGCCGTCGGCGACGTCGCGGGCGAAAACGGCCAGCACGTCGGCCGTCGCGGCCCCGCCGATCCACCGCTTGGCACCGTCAAGGATCCAGGTGTCATCCTCGCCGTCTTGTACACGCCGCGCTGTGGTGGACAGCCCGCCGGCGATGTCCGAGCCGGAGTCCGGTTCGGTCAACGAAAAGACGCCCTTGAGTGAGAAGTCGATGACCTTCGGCATCCACTCGCGCTGTTGTTCTGCCGAGGCGCCCACCCGGATGGCGGTGCGGAAGAGCCCGGCCTGGGCGGTGTAGTACGTGGCCAGGGAGGCGTCGGTGCGGGCGAGTTCGAAGACCCGGAAGCCTTGGTAGATCCCCCGGGCCGGGCTGCTCTCCGGTCCCGGGCCCCTCAGCTCGGCGGGTTCCATCAGGTCCAGGTCGATCAGCGGCTGGGCGAGCTGATCCGGGAATTCGCCGCGTTCCCAGTACTCGGCCAGCAGCGGCCGCGCCTTCGCGTCGAGGAAGGCCCGCAGCCTGCCGAGCACGCGGCGCTCGTCCGCGGTGAGCAGGGATTCGGCGTCGTAGTAGTCGCAGACGCCGTACAGCCGCTCGTGTATCGGGGCTCCGGCTGTATCCGCGAGGCCGGTATCCAGGCTCATCTCAGACCCCCAGCCCGAGCAGGCGGACGGCGTTGTGCTTGAGGATCTTGGGCCGGACCTCGTCCTTGAGCGGCAGGTCCGCGAAGGCGCCCAGCCACTTCTGCGGCGTGATGAGCGGGAAATCGGTGCCGAAGAGGACCTTGTCCTGCAGCACCGAGTTGGACATCTTCACGAGCGACTCCGGGAAATACTTCGGGGACCAGCCGGAGAGGTCGATGTACACGTTGGCCTTGTGCGTGGCGATGGAGTTGGCCTCGTCCTGCCACGGCACCGACGGGTGGGCCATGATGATCTGCAGTTCCGGGAAGTCCGCCGCCACCGCGTCCAGCAGCAGCGGGTTGGAGTAGCCCAGCTTGATGCCGTAGCCGCCGGGGAGCCCGGCGCCCATGCCGTTCTGGCCGGTGTGGAAGATGGCCGGCAGCCCGAGTTCCTGCAGCGCCTCCCAGAGCGGGTAGAACTGCTCGCTGGAGGGGTCGAAGCCCTGCAGGCTGGGGTGGAACTTGAAGCCCCGGGCGCCCAGGTCGGTGGCCTGGTGCTTGGCGCCCTGGATGGCGTCGGTGCCGGTCCGGGGATCGACGCTGCCGAAGGGGATCAGGACGTCGTTGTTCCGGGCGGCGCCGGCAATGAGGTCCGGGATGCTGTTCGGCTCGTGCTGGAGCTGCGTGCGGGCGTCCACGGTGAACACGACGGCGGCCATGTTCAGTCTGCGGTAGGTCTCAGCAATGGAGTCCAGCGACGGGGTGCGGTCCTCAGCCTTGAAGTACTTCGCGGAGGCCTCGGTCAGGGCCGGCGGGAGGGACTGGTGGCCGTGGCCGTCCACTTCGAGGTGGACGTGCATGTCGATCGCGTCGAGCTTTGCGGCGTCGATGCCCAGCTCGTAGCGGGTGGCTGCCATCTCAGCGCGCCTGTGTTGCTGCGGGCTGGGCGGCCTCGGGCTTGAGGTCTTCGGGGAGCGGCAGGAATTCCTCGCCCACGCTCTGCAGCCTGCCGCCGAACAGCCGGTCGAAGTTTTCCACGAGGTCCTGGTAGCCCCAGCCGCCCTCGCGGTACTCGGTAGCGGCTGCTTCCGGGTGCGTCCAGATCTGCAGCCGGTCGCCGCCGGCGCCGATGGCCTGGCCGGTGATGCCTGCCGCCGCGTCGGAGGCGAGGAAGGCGATGAGTCCGGAGACGTCGTCGGCCGTTCCGAAGCCGAGTTCGTGCCGGAAGAAGTCCGGCATGGCCTCGCCGCGCTCGTCGGCTTCGACGGCCTTCTGGAAGTACGGAATGGTCTTGGTCATAGCGGTGGCGGCCACGGGAATGACGGCGTTGGCGGTGACGCCGGCCTTCTTCATCTCCAGCGCCCAGGTCCGCACCATGCCGACGATCCCGGCCTTCGCCGCGGCGTAGTTGGTCTGGCCGAAGTTGCCGCGCTGCCCGGTGGGGGAGCCGATGGTGATGATCCGGCCGGCGATGCCGTTCTCCTTGAAGTAGCCGAACGCTTCGCGGGCGCAGGTGAAGGTGCCCTTCAGGTGGACGTTGATCACGAGGTCGAAGTCCTCATCCGTCATCTTCAGCAGGGACTTGTCCCGCAGGATGCCGGCGTTGGTGACTAGGATGTCCAGCCGGCCGAAGATCTCGACGGCGGTCTGCACGAGCTGCTTGGCAACCTCGGAGCTGCCCACCGGAGCGACGACGGCGACGGCCCGGCCGCCGTCGGCCTCGATGGTGCGGACCGCTTCGTTGGCCACCTCGGCGTCGACGTCGTTGATCACTACGGCGGCGCCCTGGCGGGCGAGCTCCCGGGCGTAGGCCAGGCCGAGGCCCCGGCCGCTTCCGGTGACGATTGCTACTTTCCCTGACAGGCTCATGGCTGCTCCTTTGCACTGCGCCTTGCGGCGGATCTCCTATGGAGTCGGCGTGTGACGGCCGTCTCCCTCTGCTGGTTCAATAAGAAACCAAATCCTTGAAAATGTCAATCATTTATTTCTGCATCCAAAATACGGCAGGTCCACAAACTTTCGCGGGCGCGGCAACAGTGCGATCATTGAATAAATCAACGGCCTAGCCGGCTCCGCGCCCGAAAGGCACCATGACACTTCAGGTAAATGACGGCATCGAAGGCGCAGGGGAGCCGTCCGCGCGACTGGCGGAATCCACCATCAGCAACGATGTGGGCTTCCTGCTGGCCAAGTTGCACGCAGCAGGGTCCCTGCTCAACAATGCCGCCCTGGCGGAGTTCGGGCTGAAGGAACGTTCCTATTCCGTGCTGGCGCTGGCGTGCGGCAATCTGGGGCCGACCCAGCGGGAACTGGCGGACTTCCTCAGCCTTGACCCCAGCCAGATTGTGGCCCTCATCGACGAACTCGAACAGCGCGGCCTGGTGGAACGGAAGCCAGGGATCTCGGATCGCCGGCAGAAACTCGTGACCGCCACTTCCGAGGGGCGTCGGATCCACGCCGCTGCCCAGAAAGCAGCCCAGGCGGCGGAAGTTGCGCATTTGAGCATGCTTACAGCCCAGGAGGTGGCCTCCCTCCGGGCTATCCTCCGCAAGACGGTGTGGGCAGCCGACGCCCCGGGGCCATGAGCCGGCCCGCGCCATGGATGCGTTGCGGAAATACTGAGGGGTTCGGGAATTCTCCGAGCAGGCCGGACCCGTAGTCTGGAAGCATGTCTGAACTTGAATTCACGGAAGCACGCCCTCCGGAACCGCAGTCCGCTCAATCGAAATTCACCGTTGAGACCGCCAAAATCCTTGCCGAAGTGGCCCACAACCGCCAGAAGGACAAACTCAAGCGGCCCTACCGCGAGCACGTGATCGCCGTCGGGGATGCGCTGGCGGACTTCGACGACGATATCCGGATCGCCGGTTACCTGCACGACATTGCCGAGGACACCCCGATGACCCGGCAGGCGCTGCTGGACATGGGCGTCTCCGAACGGGCCGCGGACATCATCGAACGCGTCACGAAGCGCCTGCACGAGAACCCGGACGACTACCAGGCCGGCATCCGGTACATCGCCGAGGACCACGACGCCACGCTGGTCAAAATCGCGGACAACGCCCACAACTCGCTGCCGGAACGGGTCAAGGCCCTGGCCGAGAAGTGGCCGGAGAAGCCGCCGGTCACCCGGTACGACGAAGCCCGCCCGGTGCTTTACGCCGCCGTCCCGGTCGAGGAAACCCGGAAGATCCTGGCCCGGGTCAACCCGTGGCTGCTCGAGGAACTGGACGACAGGCTCGACGAGGCGGACCACACGGACTACGAGAACCTCGCCTACGACGACGCCCCGGAGGCGTAATCCGTCGGGGCCACCGTAACGGGCCGTGCCGGCGGACCGGACCGTGACCGCCACAGCAGGCCGACGTAGGCCAGGTCAAAGATGCTGCAGAGGATTCCGACGCCCAGGATCAGCGGCGAGTTGCCGTACACGCCGAAGACGATGGTCGGCGCAAGGGTGCCGATCCACTTGGCCACCGCGATCAGCAGGGTCTGGCCCCGGGAGCCCCCGCGGGCGACGAACATGGCGATGAACAGCCCGGACATCAGCAGGTTCTGCAGGAAGGCCGCATAGCGGGACGCGAGCTCCCAGCCGAACTCGACGATGAACAGCAGCTGCACGGCGAAGGACGCGACACCCAGCAGGAGCGCCCAGCCGATGAACAGCCTCCGCGTCACCCAGCCCGGCAGCTCGGCGCGGCCGAACTTCAGGAAGGTGTACACGATCACGACGTCGGCCAGCCCCCACGCGATGTTGAAGACCCCCTGGGCGGTAATCCCCGTCGCGACGGAGCGTGTGGCGTAGATGGCCTCCCAGGCGAAGTTCAGCCCGAGCGCGGCGGCCGGGATCGCGTAGCTCCTGTCCCTGAACCCGATCCGGATGGCATCGACGTAGACCACCGTCCAGGCCAGACCGCTCACAATCGTCAGAAACAGGATCATGGTCTCCTCCTCTCATGCACCGAGGCCAAAACGTGCTGACACAGCGAGCATATCGATGGCTGGCAGATGCCGCTCGGCGGAGGGCCAGGGAGCAGCTGACAGCCCCGTTGCAGCGTGGCCGCAACCTTTGAAGTTCTAAGATTGCGGCCAGGACGAAGACGTCTGTTTTCCATGAGGAGTAGCCATGACTGTTTATGTCCAGCCCGGCCAAGAAGGATCCAAGGTCCAGTTCAAGGACCGCTACGAGAACTGGATCGGCGGCGAATGGGTGGCTCCTACTACCGGCCAGTACATCGAGAACGTCTCCCCGGTGAACGGCAAGCAATTCACTGAGGTGGCCCGAGGGGCAGCCGCCGACGTTGAGCTGGCGCTTGATGCCGCCCATAAAGCCGCTCCGTCCTGGGGCAAGGCTTCGGCCACCGAGCGCGCCGCCGTCCTGAACAAGATCGCCGACCGCATCGATGCGAACCTGGAGATGCTCGCCGTCGCCGAATCCTGGGACAACGGCAAGCCGATCCGCGAAACCCTCAACGCAGACATCCCGCTGGCGGCGGACCACTTCCGCTACTTCGCCTCCGCTATCCGGGCCCAGGAGGGCAGGCTGTCCCAGCTCGACGACGACACCACCGCCTACCACTTCCACGAGCCGCTAGGCGTCGTGGGCCAGATCATCCCCTGGAACTTCCCCATTCTCATGGCGGTCTGGAAAATGGCTCCGGCCCTGGCCGCCGGCAACGCCGTCGTCCTCAAGCCCGCATCCAACACCCCCGCCTCCATCCTGGTGCTGGCCGAGCTCATCGCGGACCTGTTGCCCGCTGGCCTGCTGAACATCGTCAACGGCTTCGGCTCGGAGGTCGGAAAGCCGCTGGCCTCCAGCCCGCGGATCCGGAAGATCGCCTTCACCGGCGAAACCTCCACCGGACGGCTGATCAGCCAGTACGCCAGCGCAAACCTGATCCCGGTCACGCTGGAGCTCGGCGGCAAGAGCCCGAACATCTTCTTCAACGATGTTGCTGATTCCAGCGACGCGTTCTACGACAAGGCGCTGGAGGGCTTCACCCTGTATGCCTTCAACCAGGGCGAAGTCTGCAGCAGCCCGTCCCGCGCCCTCGTCCAGGACGGCATCTACGATTCCTTCATGGCCGACGCCGTGGCCCGGACGCAGCAGATCATCCAGGGCAACCCGCTGGACACTGATACCCAGATCGGTGCCCAGGCGTCCGTAGGCCAGATGGAGAAAATCCTCTCCTACATCGACATCGGGCTCCAGGAGGGCGCCAAGATTCTCGCCGGCGGGAACCAGACGGAGCTCGACGGAGACCTGGCCGGTGGTTTCTACGTCCAGCCGACAATCTTCGAGGGCCACAACAAGATGCGGATCTTCCAGGAGGAGATCTTCGGTCCCGTCGTCTCAGTGGCGCGGTTCAGCGACTACAACGACGCCATCAGCATCGCCAACGACACCCTCTACGGTCTGGGTGCCGGCGTCTGGTCCCGCAACGGCAACGTCGCCTACCGGGCCGGGCGGGAAATCCAGGCCGGCCGCGTGTGGGTCAACAACTACCACGCCTACCCGGCCGGTGCCGCGTTCGGCGGGTACAAGTCCTCCGGCATCGGCCGGGAAAACCACACCATGATGCTGGACCACTACCAGCAGACCAAGAACCTCCTGGTCAGCCATTCAGAAAACAAGCTCGGCTTCTTCTAGAGCCGATCAAGGGCCCGCCGCCATAGCGGCGGGCCCTTGACGCACCCTTTCAACAACGGCACCACCAAGGACTCCTAAATGACGAGAATGTTGATTATTGGCCCGCCCGGATCCGGCAAAGGCACCCAAGCGGAACGGATTTCCGAGCGCCTCGGCGTCGTTGCGATCTCCACCGGCGACATCTTCCGAGCCAACGTCAAAGGCGGAACACCGCTGGGGCTGGAAGCAAAGAAGTACATCGACAGCGGCGACTTCGTCCCGGACAGCGTGACCAACAAGATGGTGCGGGACAGGCTGCTGCAGGAAGACGCCACGCCAGGCTTCCTCCTGGACGGCTACCCGCGCACCACGTGCCAGGTCGACGAGCTGGACGGCATTCTGGCGTCCGGAGACCAGGTCCTTGACGTCGTCTTGCAGCTGACTGCCGACGACGGCGAACTGGTCTCCCGCCTCCTGCACCGTGCCAAGGAAACCGGGCGGAGTGATGACAATGAGGCCGTGATCCGCCACCGGCTGGACCTGTACCACGAGCAGACGGAAGCTGTGGTGGCGAAGTATGCCGAGCGCGGGATCCTGACCCAGATTGACGGCATGGGCGGGATCGATGACGTCACGGACAGAGTGATGCGCAGACTGGAACATCCCGTCAGGGCCTCCGCCGTAAGCGGACGCTAGTAAGGCAGCGGCCGTCACCGGCCGCAAATGACGACGGCGCCGCCCACCGGAGTGGGCGGCGCCGTCGTCGTCGGATCGTACGCGGCGTTGGGCCGGTTATTTCTTCAGCGACTGGGCGATCTGGGCCATGACGGTGTTGTCCGCCAGGGTGGTCGCGTCGCCGACCTCGCGGCCTTCGGCGACGTCCTTGAGCAGGCGGCGCATGATCTTCCCGGACCGGGTCTTGGGCAGTTCGGGGACCACGAGGATGGTCTTGGGCTTGGCGATCGGGCCGATTTCCTTGCCCACGTGGTTGCGGAGCTCCTGGACGATCGCGTCGCCGGTGTCCACGGCATCCCCGCGCAGGATCACGAACGCGACGACGGCCTGGCCGGTGGTCTCGTCCGCAGCCCCGACGACGGCGGCCTCCGCCACCGCGGGGTGGCTGACGAGCGCGGACTCGATCTCAGCAGTGGAGAGCCGGTGGCCGGAAATGTTCATCACGTCATCCACCCGGCCGAGCAGCCAGATGTCGCCGTCCTCGTCCTTCTTGGCGCCGTCGCCGGCGAAGTAGATGCTCTCGAAGCGGGACCAGTAGGTTTCCTTGAACCGCTCCGGGTCGCCCCAGATGCCGCGCAGCATGGCCGGCCAGGGTTCGCGGATCACGAGGTAGCCGCCGGAGCCGTTGGGCACCGACTCGCCGAGCTCGTCCACGACGTCCGCGGCGATGCCGGGGAGCGGGACCTGGGCCGAGCCGGGCTTGGTGGCCGTGACCCCGGGCAGCGGGGCGATCATCTGCGCCCCGGTTTCGGTCTGCCACCAGGTGTCCACGATCGGGGCCGGGGTTTCTTTCCGTTCGCCGTTTTTGCCCCCGTTGGCTCCGATGACCTCGCGGTACCACATCCAGGCTTCCGGGTTGATGGGTTCGCCGACCGAGCCCAGGACGCGGATCGAGGAGAGGTCGTATTTGGCCGGGATCTCCTTGCCCCACTTCATGAAGGTGCGGATGGCGGTCGGAGCGGTGTACAGGATGGACACCTTGTACTTCTCGACGATCTCCCACCAGCGGCCCTGATGCGGGAAGTCCGGGGTGCCCTCGTACATGACCTGGGTGGCTCCGTTGATGAGCGGGGCGTAGGCGACGTAGGAGTGCCCGGTGATCCAGCCGACGTCGGCGGTGCACCAGTAGACGTCCGTCTCCGGGTGCAGGTCGAAGACCGCCTTGTGCGTGTAGGCGCCCTGGGTGAGGTAACCGCCGGTGGTGTGCAGGATGCCCTTGGGCTTACCGGTGGTGCCGGAGGTGTAGAGAATGAACAGCGGGTGCTCGGAGTCGTGCCCGACGGCGGTGTGCTCGGGGGAGGCCACCCCGACCGTGTCCGCCCACCAGTGGTCACGGCCCTCATGCCAGTCCACGTGCTGGCCGTTGCGCTTGACCACCACGACGTTCTGGACGGTGTGCCCGTCAGCATTTCCCTCGTGGGACAAGGCCTCATCAACGGCGGGCTTCAGCGCGCTGGGCTTGCCGCGGCGGTAGGTGCCGTCGGCGGTGACCACGAGCTTGGCCTCGGCGTCGTCGATCCGGGAGCGGAGCGCTTCGGCGGAGAAGCCGCCGAAGACCACCGAGTGGATGGCGCCGATCCGGGCGCACGCCAGCAGCGTGATGACGGCCTCGGGAATCATGGGGAGGTAGACCGCGACCCGGTCGCCCTTGGCCACGCCGAGGGACTCGAAGGCGTTGGCGGCCTTCTTGACTTCTTCGGTGAGCTGGGCGTACGTATAGGTGCGGGTATCGCCCGGTTCGCCCTCGAAGTAGATCGCGACCCTGTCGCCGTGGCCGTTTTCCACGTGGCGGTCCAGGGCGTTGTACGCGGCGTTGACCTCCCCGCCGGCGAACCACTTCGCGAACGGCGGGTTGGACCAGTCCAGCGCCTCGGTGAAGTCCCTGGACCAGTCCAGCAGTTCCCGGGCCTGCCTGGCCCAGAACGCGGGACGGTCCGCGTCCGCCTCGGCATACTCGCCGGCGGTGACCACGGCGTTCGTCGCGGACTCGGCCGAAGGCTCGAAACGGCGGTGCTCCTGGGACAGATTTTTGAAGGCGTCGCCTGCCTGGATAGGGGTGGATGATGCCGCGGTACGGGCGTTGGACATGGGTGACCCCTGTTCTTTCTTACATATTCTGCGGTGAAAAATGCGTGCGCGGGCGGCGTATCCCTAGGGCGTCTAGGGATACGCCGCCGCCGCAGGCAGCCGGGATTGATCAGTACTTGATGACCACGCGGCCGTCGATCTTGGCGTGCTTCATCTCGTCGAGGACGGCATTCACTTCGGAGAGCTCCCTCGTGGACACCGTGGGGTGGATCTTTCCCTGGGCATAGAAGTCGAGTGCTTCCTCCAGGTCCTGCCGGGTACCCACAATGGAGCCGCGGACCGTCAGGCCCTTGAGCACAATCTCGAAGATCGGCGCCGGAAAGTCCCCCGGCGGCAGCCCGTTGAACACGATCGTTCCGCCGCGCCGGGCCATCCCAATGGCCTGGCCGAACGCTGACGGGTGCACTGCCGTGACCAGGACTCCATGGCATCCTCCGGTTTCGCGCTGGATAACTTCGACGGGGTCTTCGTGCAGGGCGTTGACCGTCAACTCTGCACCGTGCTTCTTGGCCAGGGCCAGCTTGTCATCGGCAATGTCCACCGCAGCGACCCGCAGGCCCATGGCCACGGCGTACTGGACGGCGATGTGCCCGAGTCCGCCGATCCCGGAGATGGTGACCCACTGGCCCGGTTTGGCCTCGGTCATCTTCAGGCCTTTGTAGACGGTCACGCCGGCGCAGAGCACCGGAGCCACCTCCACGGGGTCCGATCCGGCCGGAATGCGGGCGGCAAAGCGGGTGTCGACCAGCATGTATTCGCCAAAGGAACCGTCGACGCTGTAGCCGGCGTTCTGCTGGGCCTCGCACAGGGTTTCCCAGCCGGTCCGGCAGTACTGGCAGTCGCCGCAGGCTGACCAGAGCCACGCGTTGCCGACCAAATCGCCGACGGCCAGATCGGTGACGCCCTCGCCGAGGGCGACGACCTCGCCGACGCCTTCGTGGCCCGGAATGAACGGCGGTGACGGCTTGACCGGCCAGTCCCCCTCCGCGGCGTGCAGGTCGGTGTGGCATACGCCGGTGGTGAGGACCTTGACCAGGGCCTCACCGCGTCCCGGGGTGGGGACGGGAAGGTCCTGGATCTGGAGGTCCTTGCCGAACTCGGTAACTACAGCTGCTTTCATCGTCGTCATTGTCGATATTCCTTCGTCGTTTGTAGCCGCGGCAAATAATGCGCAGGCATGAAATTTGAACATCAGGCCAGAGGCCGGGCGTGATGCCCGTTGTCCGCCGAAAGCCTCGCCGGAGGTGTGCGGGTGCGGCCCGCGGATTGTCAGGCGTCGCTGGCACTTGTGCTGTGCAGGATGATGTCCGTGGTCTAAAGCCTAGGGAAGGGAGGGTTGCGACGAGGTTGCAGCCTTGTGAGTCAGGTCACCCGGGCTGGTCTGTGCCGAGCTCGGATTCCAGGCGCTCCAGGTCGGCCACCACAGCAGCCCTCTTGGGTGAGCGCGGCGGCAACAGCTTCAGCGCCGCCATGCGGACGGCAATGTCATCGCTCGCTTCCGGAAGTTCCGCATACTGGAGCAGGGCTTCCGCGCTGCCGTCCGTTAGGACCGCCTCCCGAAGGAGTGTGGAGACGCGCCTCCGCAGCGTCACCACACCCGGAGCCTCGGAGCGAGGCAACACCGGGCCGCGATAAATTTCCAGGGCGACCCTGTGTGCCCCGCGCTGGAGGCAACTGAGGACCTGTCCGGCGTCCGGCAGTACGTCCACGGTGAGTCTGTAGGGCCGGGATTCCGGGACGGCGGCAGGATTGAACTGCTGAAGGACTTTCCTCAACCGGACCATCTCCGCGCGCAGTGTCATGGCTGAGACTTCGCCGAACAGCATGCTGCCCAGCTCTTCACCGCTGAGACCATCCGGATGGATACTCAGCAGCGCCAGCATCTCGCTGTGCCTCGGAGACAGCGATACTGTTCTGCCCTCGATGCTGAGCAGCGCGTGGTCGCGGCCGAGCAGCTGCAGGCTGTTGCGATAGAGGCTTCGGACCGGGCTGCCGGGAACCGTCCTGGGCCCGGCGGATACAGGTTTTCGCCGCCGCGCGACCCGGTCCCGCTTCGCGGCGGCCAGCTGAAGGCGCTCCACGCGCAGCTGCGCCTGCGCGGCCGCGACCGTGGCCTCCACGAGGGAAAGGGTATGCGGGGCGACTGCCATCTCGGTGCCGGTGATATCCAGGACTCCGATCACGGCCCCGGTGTCTGGATCACGGAACGGCACCGCCGTGCAGCTCCACGCGTGAACAGCCCGGTTGAAATGCTCGGGACCGGTGACCTGGATGCTGCGGCCCAGCGCCAGGGCAGTTCCGGGAGCGCTCGTGCCCACGCTGGCCTCGGACCAGTCCGCGCCCTCAACGAACATCATGTGCTCGGCGCGCCGGCGCAGGGCAGCATCCCCGTCGACCCACAGGAGTCTGCCCAGTTCATCACCGACGGCCACGAGCAACCCTTGATCGGAACTGGGCTGAATCAGCAGTTTATTGATCACGGGCATAATTGACGCCAGCGGATGGCCGCGGCGGTACTCCTCAAGGGCCTCACCATCGAGGAGTAGCGAGGACGGCGGCATGTCAGGGTTGGCCTGCAGCCGCAAGGAACGCTTCCAGGACTCTTCAATGATTCTGCGAAGCGCCCCCTGCCCGGACCTGATGCCGGGCTGCTTCGATGCTGCCGGGGGTGGGGATACCGACCGGGGACTACGCACGGTGGCTCCATAGTCGTCAAGCGAAAGTGGGGCCCAAGTATGACCCCAATCACAAGCATACCGCCGCGGGGTACCTTGATCGCGGTCTGGCCCCGTCACAACGTACTGACTGAGTCCATCTAGACCCGCCCGAGGTCGTCGATGTCCTCGAGGAACTGCTGGTGGACTTCGGCGCTGACCGTGGTCCGGGTGTCGGCGATCGCGTCGAGGTATTCCTGGGTGGACGGGCCCTTCCGGACGGCCTCGCGGACTGAGGCGCTGCCCCCGGATGCCGAGCCGCCGTCGTCGTACACCGCTTTTTCCAGCGCCCGCTGGGAGGCGCTGCGGGCCGCGTACTCGATGTCCGCGGGGGAGAAGCCCTCGGTGCGGTCCACCAGGAGCTCGACGTCGACGTCGTCCACCACGGTGGCGGGGATGAAGCGCTGCCACATGGCCTCGCGCGCCTGGCGGTCCGGCAGGCCGATCGGAATGACGTAGTCGAAGCGGCCATGGCGCAGGAACGCGGAGTCGAGGGCGCGGATGAAGTTGGTGGCGCAGACCAGCAGGCGGCCGGGCTGCTCGCGGAACGCCGGGATGATCTTGAGCAGCTCGTTGGTGACGCCCTGCAGGGGAGAGGGCGGTTCGCCGGAACGCTGGGAGGCGATCTCCTCCACCTCGTCGATGAACACGACGGCGTGCTCCAGTTCGGCGATCTCCAGGAACGTCTCGCGCAGCGCGCCCGCCAGCCCCTTGGGGTCGGAGGCCAGCCGGGAGGGGAAGACCTCCACGAACGGCCACTCCAGCCGGGAGGCAATCGCCTTCGCAAAGGTCGTCTTGCCGGTGCCGGGCGGGCCGAAGAGGACGACGGCGCGCGGCGGCACCACGCCGTACTCGTCGGCGAGGTCCGCCTCTGCGAGCGGCAGGACGAGGCGGCGTTCCAGCAGTTCCTTCTCGTTGCGCATGCCCGCCACGTTTTCCCAGAGGTCGCGGGCCAGGATCCGGCCGCCGAGAAGGCTGAGCGGCTCAAGTTCCTGGCGCTGGACCGGGATTTTCCGCTCGAAGTAGCGCAGGTTCTTCTTCAGGACGAAGCCGCGGCTCAGGAACGCCTCCACCCGGGTTTCGGATTCCGGCATCAGCGCGGAGAGCTTGTTCAGCCCGTGCGGGGCCATCCGGTTTTCGACGGCGGCGAGCAGCGAGGTGCCGATCCCGCGGCCGCGGTATTCCGGGAGGGTGGCCAGGAAGACGATCCAGCCTTGGTCGTGCGCGGCCCGTCCGACGGCGGCGCCCACCAGCTGATCGCCCTGCACCGCGACCACGGCGTGGTCCTTTTCGCAGGAGGCGAGCACCTCGGAGAGCGCGTAGACCGGCTCGACATTGCTGGCCTTGAGGGACTCCCAGAGGTGGAGGATCCCGTCAAGATCGGCCGAGTGGAAATCCCTGATCCGCCAGTTGGTCATGTGGTGTCTCCCGGGTGGTTCGTCGCTGAGCCAAGTTGAGCCTGTCCGCTGAGCATATGCGAACCGGGGGCACGACAGGTTGCGGGGACGTTGCGTTACGCCCGTACCTGGAGGCCCGGTGGGGAGACGCGACGGCCGGGCTTCGGGGCCGGCCTAGAGGTGCTGGATGCCTGCCCGCTGCATGGCGTCCTTGTAAACTTCGACGTTCTTCGCCAGGAGTTCGTCCTGCTTGGTGGCCGAGACGGCGAAGGCGCGGCCGCCGAGGGCGGTGGCCTTGTAGATCTTGACGCCCCGGTTCTTCAGTGACGAGTGGTAGGTCTTCTCGAAGAGCGTCAGGAAGGCGTGGGCGTCGGCGCCGTGGGCGATGACGGCCGAGACGCGCTTGTTGATTTTCAGGAACTGGCGGAAGGGCCGCAGGCCGTCCGTTTTCTCCTGGACGTTCAGGGCGGAGGGGAGCTCGGGGTCGCGGACCCAGGGGTAGGCGTTCCACGGCATCACGTAGCGGGGGTCGAGTTCGACGGCGTCGTAGATGGAGGTGGCGCGGCGGGCGGCCTCGTCGTCGTTGAAGTGGGAGACGAAGCCCGACTCGGTGCCCTTGCCCGGGGCGATGTGGAGGCTGACGATCCGGCACTCGTCCTCGTCATGGACGGGATCGATGTAGGGGACGACCGACCCCGGCTTCTTTTCCATCAGTTCGTCGCAAAGCTGCGTTACGGCGGCGATGTTCGGTTCCTGCAGCAGGGCCTTTTTTTCGTCCCAGTCAATCGTCACGATTTCTCCCTCAGCGCTCAGCGTCCAGAAACAGGCGTCTGCTTCCACTCTACGCTTTTGGGCGCGGGGGCGTTTTTGAGGGGCGATTTGGGTCACAGGATGGGCGCTGACGGAGCCGATCCGCGGCGCCGGCCCAAGAGACGCCCGACCACTGGTCATGGCCGATCGCCGGGCGTAGGCTTAAAGCGCCTGCAGGTAGCCATCTGATTTAGTTGGGTCGTTCAGGACACGTAAGTGTCCGAGCCATCTCCATAGCGAGATCGCGAAGGTACCTGCAGGCCCTTCGTTTAAGGGGCGTTGCGTTTAGGGGGCGTTGAGCCCCGAGCCGCCGATTCAGTTTCCGTAGTGGTAATGGCAGGCCGCAATCAAGACCTCGACGCCACCGGGCGTCTCGACGAACTTGTAGACCAGCCGATGCTCGTCGGTGATGCGGCGGAACCAGTAGCCGTGGAAGCCGTGTTTGAGCGGCTCGGGTTTTCCGATTCCTTCATTGCCGTTGCGCGCAATGTCCTTGATGAGCGTGTTGATCCGCTTGAGGATCCTGCGGTCCTGGGATTGCCACCATAGGTAGTCTTCCCACGACGCCTTGGACCAGACAAGCCTCATTCAGCCAGGTCCCGCACCACACCACGGCCGGCTTCCAGTTCTTCTATCGAGCCCAGGATTCGTCGGGCGTTGGCTGGGTTGCGGAGCAGGTAGGCCGTCTCCCGCAGCGATTCGTAGTCGGACCGGGACACCATGACGACGTCTTCTTTTCCCGGGCGGGTAATAACGACGTCCTCGCGGTCGTCGGTGACCGCGTCGAGGGTCTCCTTGTAATGCGCGCGTGACTGGGAATAGGTAAGGGTTTTCACGGGACCTCCTTGCGTACAACTTATTGTACGCCTGCTAGTCCGGTCGGATCATGCCTGCAGCTCCTCGTAAACCAGCTCACTCAGCATCTTGAGCAAAGCGCGGCCGGAGCTGCCGGGCCTCGGCACGCCGTGGGGGACCCCGACGACGGTCAACTACAGCGAGGGATCCGACGTCGGCTACCGCTGGTTCGCGAAGACCGGGCAGGACCCCCTGTTCCCTTTCGGCCACGGGCTCAGCTCCACCCGGTTCGACTATGCGGACCTGACAGTGCAGGGCCGGAGCGGGGTGCGTGCCGAGTTCACCGTCACCAATGCGGGGCCGCGACGCGGGGCCGATGTGCCCCAGCTCTACCTCCTCGAGGATCCTGCGGGGACCCGGATGCGGCTGCTCGGCCTCGAGCGCGTGGACCTCGAACCCGGCGAATCACGGACCGTCTGGCTGAACGTCGATCCGCGGCTGTTGGCGTCCTACGACACCGGCCGCGGGCAGTGGCATACCCCCGGTGGCAACTACCGCCTGGCGCTCGGGCACTCGGCCGGTGACTACACCGTGGTGGCTGACGTGTCACTGGCCGAGTCCTGGTTCGGGCGATAGCCGGCCGGCCAATTCAGCAGCGTCTCAGGCCGCTGCCGCCGCCTTTGCCGTGGCCCTTGCCGATGCCCTTGCCGAGGCCCGAGGTCCGGCGCGCTTGCGCACCTTGGCGAGGTGCCGGAGTTTGTGCCGGTGGCGGGATGGTGCTGTTTCGGGAGACGAAGATCCCGGCAACGGCGGGGCGGTGGACTGGTAGCTGTGCCCGGTCGGCGTCGTGAGTTGAAACGTGTGCCGTGGCCCCGGCCGGGGTTGCGCGCTCCAGCCGGGCGCTTCCTTAGCGTGGTTGCAGGCTTCACAAAGCCCCGCGCCGTTAATGTTGGTGGTCGTGCCTCCGCCGCTCCACGGGCGGATGTGATCCAGATGCCGGATCGGGGCGTCGCAATATGGCGTACGGCAGGTGTGGTCCCGGGCCTGGACAAAGCTGCGCAGCCCGGGCGGGAAGAGCCGTGCCCGGGAGTCCATCGCGACGAGGTCGCCGGCGCCGGGGGCGGTGTAGAGCCGCCGGAGCCAAAGGTTCATGGCCTGGTCTTGGTCTTGGTCCTGGTTTTGGTCCGGGACGAGGATCTCCCGGGCCCACCCGGCGGGGACGATGCCGTAGCCCGGGAGCCGGGCGGGTTCGCCGTCTCCCTGGAACAGGGTGCGGTCGGTCATGACGAGCTGGATCTCGATGCCGTTGATTCCACCTGCCTTCCCCGTGTTGCGTTCAACCAGTGCATCGGCCATGATCTGCCCCCGGCCCCGGGGGTCTCCGCCGGCGACGAGCGCGTCGGCATGGCGGCTCAGCGCCGCGTACGCGGCCACGCCCGCGGCGACCGGGAGGAGGGCCGTCAGATAGCACATGGTGTCGGGCGCCGGGCGGAGACTGACATGGCGCTCGGCGGCGGCGTGGCTGGCGCGGTCCGCAACGGACCGCGGATCCCGTCGGTAGGCGGCGGACCGGGCCGCGGAAACAACCGCACGGTCGCCCGCTCCACTGAACGTCCCGGCGTCGGACGCCAACTCCTCGTCGACGGCGCGGCGGTCGGTCGCGGACAGGCAGGCGGTCTCACGCACTAACAGTGTGGCCCGCCATTCATTGAGCTGGCCCGTCTCCAGCCCGGCGAGGGTATGCGGCATCTCGGTGACGAGCGCCTTGGCCAAACCCAGGAGCCGGCTGCCCCTGGCCGGTGATTCCCGGCGGGCGAGGGCGATCTGCGCCGCGATGCCAGCGCCCAGCTGCTCGGCCGGCACGCCCGCGCCGGCCTGGTCGCGGCGCTGCCGCACATCAAAGGCGACGGCGATCCGGGCCTGCAGCGCGGCCGCAGCGGACTTCAAATCCTCGAGGTTACGGAGCTGGTCAATCATCCCGGCACCGTCCGCGGCCGGCCGTGCGTCAGCCAGGTTACGGATCATCTCCGTGACCGCCACACCAACCGCTGCTTTCGAAGCCACTTCGGGCCCTTGCTCGCCGTCCATGAACCCACTCTAAGAGGGGGCACCGACAATAAAGACCACCGACATTAATGCGGCCACCGAAGCTGCGTATCCGTAAAATTCGAAGGAACGCCCCGCGCCCCGATCCAAGGAATCCATGCCGATCAACAGACAGACCCTGAAAGCCGACGGGTTCACCGGTTTCCGGCCGCTGGCGGACCTCGAGATCAACCGGATCCCGCAGAAACCCGGGATCTTCGCGGTGCTGCGGCCCGAGGGATTCCGGCCGCAGTTCCTGTCCAGGAGCACGGCAGGCATCTTCAAGAAGAAGGACCCCACCCTGCGGGCGGACGCGCTCGCCGCCGAATGGGTGGACGACGCCGATATCCTCTACGTCGGGAAGGCCGGACCCGGCAGCAAGGGCAACCGCGGGCTCCGCCGGCAGATCCAGGAGTTCGTCGACTTCGGCCAGGGCAAGCCGCCGGGGCACTGGGACGGCAGGCTGATCTGGCAGCTCGCCAGTGCAGGATCGCTGATCATCGCGTGGAAGGAACTTCCCGCAGCGGAGCTGAACGCCGCCGAGGCCGGGTACCACGCCGAGTTCCGGGAGGAGTTCGGCCGCCTCCCGTTCGCGAACCTGGTCCAGGCCCGCGTCAAAGGCAGCTAGTCGCCGCCGCAGCAGGTGAATCCCGGACGAGCTAGCCGCATTTTCTCGCGGCGGGGACGCGGCTCGCCTCCTGCCGACTAAAATCTTGCCTTCCGCTAGATTAATTGTTGCGAACGTTGGCCGGTTCATCTTCCTTGACTTTCAGGCCCAATTCAAGGCATCGTCTTAAATGTTCATTTCCCAAGACGAAAGAATGCAAGCGATGCGGCCCATTGCGTACCCTGAGTTCCCCTTCAGCTCGCCGCTGGCCAAAGCCATCATCCAGCTGGAGCGGCTCAGGGGTGACTTGGGGGACGGAACCACTCGTCCCGTCGTTTTCGGACAGTTGAAGTCGCTCTTCCAGTTGCTTTCGACGATTATGAGCGCCCGGATCGAGGGCAACCGCACTTCGATTGTTGATGCGGTGGCGGGTGTGGCGGCGTCAGACAAGGCCGTCGACGGACGGGCGAACGACGAGGTACAGGAGATTGTTCAACTCCATGAGGCAACCGCGTTTGTGGATCGCACCGTGGAGCGCGGCACCACTCTCAGTCATGGCTTCGTCAGAGAGCTGCATCGCATTTCAGTTTCCGGGCTGGAGCGGGAGGGCGACAAGACGCCTGGGGCCTACAGGGTGGGTGATGTGACTATCAGCGGCTCGCGTCACCGTCCGCCGTCCCCAGGGGATGTGCACAGCGACATGACGTTGCTACTGGACTTCATCAATGAGGATGTCGAGCAGAACTACGACCTTTTGAAGATTGCGCTGGCGCACCACCGGTTTGTCTGGATACACCCGTTCGGAAATGGCAATGGTCGTGTGGGGCGGCTCCTGACATACGCAGCAATGCGGCGGCAGGGTTTCGCGGACGTCGCCGGATACCGCGGATTGAACCCCACGGCAGTCTTCGGCGAGAACCGCGAGCTCTACTACGATCGGTTGGAGGACGCGGATTCCCTGGAACCGGACGCCCTTATCAGATGGTCAACCTATGTTCTCGAAGGGCTGCTCGCTGACTTGGGGAAACTGTCGATGCTTGGCAAGCAGGAGTTCGTGACCAACAAGCTCCTGCTCCCCGCGATTGACCGTGGACTGCGTTCAGCACGGTTCACCGTGCCGGAAGCCGCAGCGCTGGGGATCATCGCGCGGATCACTGAGGCTAAGGCCGCCGACCTCAGGACCGCCTTTCCAGGTTCGGCGGCAACCCGTAGCCAGGGCATTCGCAAGCTCCTGGACCGCGGCGTCATTGAGCCAATTGGCGAGGGAAAGCGAAGCTATCGTTTGCGCTTGGCGCCAAGTGACCTGACCGGCTTACTGGTGCAACAACTGAACGAGCTGGATTTCCTGCCGAGGATTCTTCGCGACGGTGCGTGACAGGACCGGGCCCTACGTTAGACACCGCCGCCGTGCGTGAACCGCCCCGCCACTAGCGTCGCGGCTACCGGCATCGCCGCGAACGCCGCATCGGACACGTCGAACGGGTCGCCGTCGAGCACCGCGAGATCAGCCGGGTCACCAAGCCTGATTCTGCCCCGCCCGCGGGTTGAGGCGGTCAGGGCTTCCGTCCGGGTGAGGGCCTGCTCGGGATGCCACGTATGCCACGGCACCCTCCCGTCCTGGCGCGCCCGCGTGGTGGCCGCGGACATGGCAAGCCAGGGCTCCAGCGGCGCCACCGGGGCATCGGAACCGAGCGCCAGCGTGGCGCCGGCAGCCAGCAGGGACCGCAGCGGGAAGGCCCTGTGGGTGCGTCCGGCCCAGTTCGAATCGGCGGCGTCACGGTCATCCAGGGCGTGGGCGGGCTGGACGCTCGCGGTCAGGCCCAGCTCGCCGAAGCGGGCGAAGTCCTGGCTGCGGACAAACTGGGCATGCTCGATCCTGCCGCGGACCCCGGCGGCAGCGAACGCGTTCAGGGCCACCTCGTTGGCGCCGTCGCCGATCGCGTGGACCGCCGGAACAAAGCCGGACTCCCGGGCGCGGACCAGCAAGTCCAGCAGCTCCGCCGCACTCAAAGTGAGCAGGCCGCGGCCGCCGTGCGGATACGGGTCCACGCAGTACGCCGTACGGGTGTTCAGCGAGCCGTCGATCAGCACCTTGAACGGGCCAACCCGCAGCAGTCCCGCCCCGCCGTCGAGCACCTGCCCGGTGCGTAGGCCTTCTGCCACGGCGCGGTCCAGGTCCTGCGGGTAGACACCGGCGTCTACCCGGAAGGAGCCGAAGCCACCCGCCACCCGACGCAGCCACACGTCCCGGTTCCAGGTCATTTCGAAATCGACGATCCCCACGATGCCGCGCGCGGCCGCTGCCTGCGCGGATTCCCGGACCCAGGCATCCACCACCGGGTCGGGCAGTCTGCCCAGCTCGCGGGTCAGTTCAAAGGCCGGCTCCTCGCGGAGCAGCCCGGACGCGTCCACCGGCATCCCGTAGCGTGCGGCCGCCGCGCTGTTGAGCCAGACGCAGTGCAGATCGTGGCTGAGCAGGGCGGTCGGCAGGCCGCCGGTGACGCCGTCGAGCAGGTCCAGGCTGGGAACGTCGCCCCAGACGGCGTCCCGGAAGCCGACGCCCACCACGGCGCGGCCGCCGGCGTCGCTGTTGCCTTCTGCAGGGCCGTGGTCCGCGATATTCGACCGGACGACGTCGGCCGCCTCGCGGGCCGAGGCGGCGCCGGACAGGTCAATCCGGTTGGCGGCGAGGGCCCACTGGGTCATGTGGACATGCTCATCCCAGAGCCCCGGGATGACGTACCGTCCGTCCAGGTCCAGCACGCGGGATCCGGGGACACAGGGCAGTTCCCCGGCCGGAGCGATCCGCGAAACCAAACCGTCCAGCACGTGGACATCGCGCAGCGCCGTTTCGCCGGGGAGCCGCACGGCGGCAAGAACGAGGCTGGTCGCGGCATCGGCAGGCGTCTCAGGCATAGGAAACAGGCTAGGCGCCGGAACGCCCCGCGCCAATCCGGACTCGCCGCAGCGCTCCGTCCGCAGCGCTCCGTCCGCAGCGCTCCGTCCGCAGCGCGCCAATCCGGACTCGCCGCCCCGCCCCGACCGCACGCCGCCGGACAAGGGACTTTCGCCCCTTACCCGGGCCGCAAGCACGCCGCATGCTGTATTTGGGGCGGTTCCTGCACGGCCATTGGGGGACGAACCGCCTTTGTAACGCAGTACTTTTCTAACGCAGTACTGGTCTCGCTGGAACCTTGGGGAAGGAAATGGCGCTTCGCACTTTCCCGCGTCGGCAGGAAATAGCAGGAGACCACGGCCATGAATGTACAAAGAAGACCACTCGAGATCCAAGACCGCTCTCATCTGCGCACTGGCGGGCTCATGGAAACCCACGCCAGGAGTCCCCGGCTGAAAGTGACAGTCCGGATCAACGACAACTTGGAGACGTCCCGGATCGAGGTCCATGGTGTCGTGTCGGCCGCCAACATCCGGGCCCTGTATGTCGTCTGCCGCCGGGTCAGCACCAAATTGCCCGGCCATGAAATCGTGATCGATCTTGCCCACGCACGGGTGACAGCCGGCGCCATCGAGGAACTGCGCGAACGCGCACGGCTGTCCCTGCTGTCCTCCGGAATCGATGCCTCAGTGACGCCCTGCCGCCTGCGGATCGTGGACCCCCCGAGCATCATCAGAACCAACGAGATCGCATGAAAGTCCATGTTGTCTACGATTCCGCCTACGGGAACACGAAGTCGGTAGCCGAGGCGATCACGGACGCACTCGACGGCCTGAAGGCCACCGCAGTCCCGGTGGGGGATTTCAGTCCCGGCGTGCTCGCCGCGGGGGACCTCCTGGTGGTCGGCAGTCCCATTAACGGTTGGCGTCCGACGCCGAAAATCACCGAGCTGCTCTCGGCCCTCGGGGACGGCTCGCTCAAGGGGGTCAAAGCGGCCGCGTTCGACACCCGCGTGAGGATGTTCATCCACGGGGATGCCGCGAAGAAGATGACCCAGGCCCTCCGCTCGGGCGGCGCCGAGATCGTTTCCGAACCCATGCCCTTCTATGTCAAGGGCACCGAGGGGCCCCTGCGCAGCGGCGAGATTGGGAAGGCCACGGCCTGGGCGCGGGCCCTGCTGACGTCTGCGGGAGGGTGAGGCAGCGTCCAGGCTGAACGGGGAGTCCTGAAAAGGACCTTGTGAAAGGACGGCGGTCATGCGACCAGGCCGGATTGTCATGCTCGTGCTGGGCACGCTCAGCGCACTCCTGGGACTGGGGCTTCTGGCCGGTGCCGGCGCCGCCGGGTGGGCCAACTACCAGCAGCGCGACAACGGATTCTTCAGTACGCCCTCGGAGCGCTACGCTGCCGATTCCTACGCCCTCACTTCTCCACGCCTGGACGTCATGACCGAGGGCCGCTTCCCCGAGACGGGTCCTGTCAACGTGCCGGGCAGCATCAAGATCCGGGGCTCCGCGGCCGATGCGGCTAAGGCGATCTTCATCGGGATCGCCCCGCAGGCCGATGCGGCGGCCTATCTGGCCGCCGTAAAGCACACCGAGCTCATCGAGGTCAGATTCTCCCCCTTCCGCGCGCAGTACCGCGACGTTCCCGGCACCAAGACCCCGCCGCGGCCGGCCGATCAAAGCTTCTGGACAGCGTCGGCCACCGGGCCGGGGGCCCAAGAGCTCCAATGGAACCTGCGGTCCGGGAACTGGGCCGTCGTCATCATGAATGCCGACGCCAGCACGCCGGTGGCCGTTGACCTTCGCGCCGGCGCCCGCTCCGACCTGCTCTGGCCGATCTTCCTTGGTCTGCTGATCGGCGGGATTGTGCTCCTCGCCGTCGGCGTGCCGCTGATTGTGGCAGGCGCCGCGGGACTGGGACGCGCCGGACCGCCGCCGTCCGGGCCGGGGCACCCCGGGCAGCCCTACGGGGCGCAGGGCTATGGGCAACCCTATGCCGGGCCTCCCTATCCAGCCCAGCCGTATCCAGCCCAGCCCTATCCAGCCCAGCCCTATCCGGCGGGTGCCCCGGCCGGCGCCGGCCCGGTGGTGTACCCGGCCCGGCTCAACGGTGTTCTGGACCCCGATCTGTCCCGCTGGCTGTGGCTGGTGAAATGGTTCCTGGCCATACCGCATTTCATCATCCTGTTCTTCCTCTGGTTCGCCTTCATCGTGGTCACCATCGCGGCGTGGTTCGCCATCCTCTTCACCGGCCGCTATCCGCGCTCGCTGTTCAACTTCAGCGTCGGCGTGATCCGCTGGAACTGGCGGGTGTCCTTCTACGCCTACGGGGCGCTGGGCACGGACCGCTACCCGCCGTTCACCCTCGCCCGCACGGACTACCCGGCGGACTTCGACGTCGACTATCCCGAGGGGCTGTCCCGGGGCCTGGTGCTGGTGAAGTCCTGGCTGCTGGCCATTCCCCATCTGCTCATCATCGGCGTGCTGACGGGTGCGGCACGGACGTGGGTGGTGCGCGACGGCGAGTCGGTGCAGCAGGGCGGTGGCATTTCGCTCCTTGGTCTGCTGGTGTTCATCGCCGGCGTCATCCTGCTCTTCACGGGGCAATACTCGCGCGGCCTGTTTGACCTGCTGCTGGGACTGAACCGCTGGATCTACCGTGTTGTCACCTACGCAGCCCTGATGCGGGACGAATACCCGCCGTTCCACCTGGACATGGGTCCAGTGGACCCGGCGGATGCCCAGGCGCTTCCCCACGCCGGGCCTCCCGCCTGGCCCGCGGCGTCCGCCGGCCCGGCGGACCATGGGGGAACGGGCGGCCACGTGGAACCGGACGGCCCACCTGAAGCTGAACCTGGGCCCGGAACCCCGCCCCGGCCCTAGCGTCTCCTGCCCCCTTGCCACCGCGCCCGGGCGAGAACATAGTTGAGGGAATTTACCACTCCGCAGCGGGAGGCAGGCGACCATGCAGAACGTCGAGGTGCCGGGAAACGGTTTGCTGCTGGGCAAGACCGCCCTGATCTACGGTGCGGGCGGCGCCATCGGAGGGGCCGTGGCCCGGGCCTTCGCGGCGGAGGGTGCCTTTGTTCACCTCGCCGGGCGCACCGAACCGCCGCTGGAAAAAGTCGCCCGGGACATCCACCGGGACGGTGGCAAGGCGGAGACCGCCGTCGTCGACGCCCTCGACGAAGAGCAGGTCGACGCGTTTGTCGCCCGGGTGGCCAAGAAGAGCAGGCGGATCGATATCTCCTTCAACGTCATCTCCTTTGGCGACATCCAGCAGCCGCTGATGGAGATTGACGTGGACCACTTCACCCAGCCGGTGACGCTGGCCACGCGCACCCATTTCCTCACCACCCGCGCCGCGGCCGCGCACATGATCAAGCAGGGCTCCGGCGTCGTGCTGATGTTCGGCGGCTCCGGGCCGCAGACGCTGCCCGGGCTGGGGGGCTTCAAGGTGGCCCTGGACGCGATGGCGGGCCTGCGCCGGCAATGGGCCCTTGAGCTGGGAAGGCACGGCATCCGGGTGGTCACGATGGTCTCCGGCGGCATTATCGAGACGATTCCCTGGCAGGCCGAGGGGCGGGAGGAGATCGTGGCGGAGATCGCCAAGGCCGCCCACCTGAACCGGACCGCCACCCTGGCCGACGTCGGGAGCGTGGCGTGCTTCGTCGCCTCGGACAAGGCCGGGGCCATCACCGACGCCACGGTCAATATCTCCGCCGGCGCGATCGTGGACTACTGACGCAGCTTCTCACCGCCCGCGGCGTTCCGGCCCGGGCCCTCACCGCGCTCGCCGAGGATCTCCCGCAGTTCCCGCAGGATTTCCAGCTGCTGGTTGTTGAGCGCGGTGAGCCGTTCGATCTCGGCCTTGGCCTGCAGGTCCGTGTCGTAGTCGTGCTGCGCCATTGCGGCGGCAATCGCATCCTGGCGCTTGGCGGCGATGAGCAGGATGGCACCCTGCAGCCCGGCGAGCATGGACAGGAAGAGGTTCAGCAGGATGTAGGGGTACGGATCCCAGGCCACCGTGGCCAGGACCACGGAGTTCAGCAGCGCCCAGACGATCATGAAGCCCACAAAGGTACCCACGAAGGGCCAGCTGCCCATGCCGTTGCGCATGACGTCCGCTGCGCGCTGGCCTTTGCTGAGCCCCTTTTTATGTTCCGCGTGCCAGGTTCTTCTTTGCTCGGTCATGTGCCCAGCGTAAGCGCCCGGGAAGGCGGGACGGGGAAACGGCTATTCGACGCTCACCAGGATCCGCTGCACCGCGTTGTTGCCCATGCCCTGGTAGTTCCACACCTGTTCCAGCGGCTGCGTGGCACCGCTGGCATCCGTGGCGCGGCAGGACAGTTCGTGTTCGCCCGCGTCGGCCACCCACGGCATCGACCAGGCGCACCAGGCGAAGGGAGCGGCGGGGCGCTCCAGCTGGGCCGGTGCCCACTTGCCGTCGATCCCCACCTCGACGCGCTGCACGGCGCCCTGCCCGGACCAGGCCCGGCCGGTCAGCATTACCGGTCCGGCGGGCAGGATCCGGCGCCGCGTGAAGAAGTCCGGTACCCCCGGCGGGACCATCAGCGAGCGGACCTTGATCCACGTGACCGGGGAACCGGCGTCGTCCGCGTCCTGCTGGTAGCGGTACGCGACCTGCTGCTGGAACCCGTCGAAAGGCCTGGTCACCACCTTGATCGAGGTCAGCCACTTGACGCTCGCCATGCCGTACCAGCCCGGGACCACCAGCCGGAGCGGGTACCCGTGCTGCGGCGGCAGCGCGGTGCCGTTCATCCGGTAGGCCAGGACGACGTCGGGCCGGAGGGCCTCGGCGATCGGCAGGCTCCGGGCGAACTGCTGGCTCACACCGCCCTGGATCCCGGAATCCGCCCCGGTGAACACCACCTCCACGGCGTCGTCGTCCACGCCCGCCTGGGTCAGCAGGTAGGCCAGCGGCACGCCGGTCCACTCCGCGGTGCCAACTGCCTCCAGGACCCACGGCTGGCTCAGCGGACGGGGCGTGAGCAGCGAACGGCCGTTGCCCGCGCACTCCAGGGTCACCGGAAGGGTGATGCTTGGTGCCCGGCGGAGCGCCCGGATACTCAGTTCGACGGCCCGCTGAACGGCGCCGCCGATCCGCAGGTGCCAGTGGTCCGCATCGATGAACGGGATGTCGAAGTGGTTCAGCAGGTAGTGCAGCCCGGCCGGTGTGATGTCATTCCGCAGCGCCTCCAGCGGCATCGAATGGTTCCGCACGGCGAGCTGGAGCTCCTCAGCGGTCAGCGGCCCGTGGCTCGGTTCGCCGGGATGCGGCGTGAGCCTCTGGGCCTCGCGGCGAGGGGCCTTCAGGACGGACGAGTGTCTGGACATCTGCTTCGGCATGGCGTGCTGCGATTCTGCTCCGGACCAGCCCGGTTTTGGCCGGTGTCATCTGCTTTCAGGTCTACGCCGGAGCGCGGATGCCGTCAATACTGGGCCAGCCGGCGCGGCGCAGGGCAAACTCTTGACGTGGATAGCAGCGGTAAGCCGTGGTTAGCCGTGGTGCGTCGGAGGAGTCGGGGGCTCTCCTGGCATCTGGTATCCAGCGGGATATTGCTGTGTCTGCGGCGGTACGGGGTGCTGGTTGGCCGGTGCATTCCAAGCAGCCGGGTTGTTCGGACCAGTCTGGAGGCCGGCTTGAGCGCCGCTCGGAGGCGAACCGCCCTGAAGTCGGACCAACTCAGCGGTATTCTCCGCGGTGCGGATGCCGGCAACGAGCGATTCCAAGCCAATCCTCGCCAGGGCGAGGTAAATGATCACAAACAGGGGCCCGATCACCAGTAGAACCAGAACGCCCAAAACGGCATTGCGGCTGGCGAAGGCCGCGATGACGAAGCCCAAGTACATCACGCCCAACGCGATCATGATCAGGATATAGACGATCTTGGCGATCGATGGAGAAACGAATCGTGTAAAAGACAGGTCGAATAGGTTTTTCAAAATTGCCCCCAAAGTTGTTCCGGCGAAGGTGACGGTTCCATGCATCTCACGCAGAGCATACCCGCAAGGGGCCGGTGCCGCCGGAAGATGCAACTCAGGAGTACACGTGCCTAAAGTGAGTGTGACTCGGCCAGGAACTGGGCCAGTCCCAGCGGCTCGCGGCCGGTGAGTTCGTGCACCGCCGACGTCGGGCCGGCGAGCTCACCCGCGGCGATCGCGGTGTAGGTGCTCACCCAGGCGTCCACCTGCCACGGCGGCGCGCCGTAGGGCGCCCGTGAGGCGTAGGCCTCCTCGAGCGTTTCGTTCCGGAAGGTGATGGTGCGGCCGGTCCCTGCGGTCAGGACTTCAGCGGCCGTAGCCAGCGAGATGTCCTCGGGCCCGGTGAGGTCGTAGGTCCGGCCCACGTGCAGGGCCGGATCCCGGAGCACCGTAACGGCGGAGCGGGCGATGTCGGCACGCGCGACGGCGGCCATCACGCCGTCCCCGGCGGGTCCGCGGATGAGGCCGTCTTCCGCGGCCAGCAGCGGCAGGAAGTCGAGATAGAAATTGTCCCGCAGGAAGGTGTAGTCCATTCCGGAGGCCTTGATCCGCTCCTCCGTGGCGTAGTGGTCCCGGCCCAGGGTGAAGATCGAGTCGGGGGCCGCTCCGAAGAACGAGGTGTAGACGATATGCTGCACGCCGGCGGCGGCGGCCGCGTCCACAAAGGTGTAGTGCTGCTGCAGCCGGTCCTCGGCTTCGGCTGCGGAGACCATGAAGAGCGTCGTCACCCCTTCGAGTGCCGCCTTTGCGAGCATCGAATCCGCGTAGCTGAAGACCACCGGAACGGCGCCCTCCAGCTCCGGTGCCCGGCCGGCGTCGCGCACCAGCAGCCGCTGCGGGCTGCCGGCGTCGGCCAGCTCGCGGGCCACCAGCCCGCCCAGGTACCCGGTGGAACCGGTGACGGCGAGTTCAGGAGCAGATGCCATGGCCTAGGCCTCCCGCGAGGCGGGCGACTTGGTCTGCGCGGGGTCGCGCTCGGCCAATGAGCCGATGGCGGCGTCGATCTTGTCCATGATGACCGGATCCAGCTTCACGCCGGCGGCCGCCACGTTCTTCTCGATCTGCTCCGGCCGGGAGGCGCCCATGATCGCGGACGCCACGTTTTTGTTCTGCAGCACCCAGGCGATGCTCAGCTGGGCCATGGTGAGCCCGGCCTGCTCGGCAATCGGTTTGAGCTGCTGCGCGCCGGTGAGGACCTCGTCGGACATCCAGCGCTCGATCATCTTGGAGCCGCCCTTGGCATCCGTGGCGCGGCTACCCTCCGGCGCCGGCCTGCCCGGGTGGTACTTCCCGCTCAGCACGCCCTGCGCCATCGGGGACCAGACGATCTGGGAGACGCCCAGCTCCTCGGAGGCGGGGATCACATCGGCCTCAATGACCCGCCAGAGCATCGAATACTGCGGCTGGTTGGAAATCAGCTGGAAACCGAGGTCCTTGGCCAGGGCGTGGCCGTCGCGGATCTGGCCGGCCGTCCACTCGCTGACGCCGATGTAGAGCGCCTTGCCCTGCCGCACGATGTCCGCGAAGGCCTGCATGGTTTCCTCGAGCGGGGTCTCGTAGTCGTAGCGGTGGGCCTGGTACAGGTCCACGTAGTCCGTCTGGAGCCTGGTCAGCGAGCCGTCGATGGACTCCATGATGTGCTTGCGGGACAGGCCAACATCGTTGTGGCCTTTGGGGCCGGTGGGGCCGAATACCTTGGTGAAGATTTCCAGCGACTGCCGCCGCTCGTCCTTGAGAGCCTTGCCCAGCACGGTCTCCGCAGCCGTGTTCGCGTAAACGTCCGCCGTGTCAAAGGTGCTGATACCGGCGTCGAGCGCTGCCCGGACGCACTGGGTGGCGACGTCGTTCTCCACCTGGGAGCCGTGCGTGAGCCAGTTGCCGAAGGTGATTTCCGAAATCTTGAAGCCGCTGTCCCCGAGGTATCTGAATTCCATGGGTTTCACCGTAGCGGACTTGCCAGCCGGGGGTAAGGGCTCAGCCGGCTTTGCGCTCCTGCACGGGACGCTTGTCCGTTCCCAGCGGCAGCCGGCCGAGTGACACCAGCGAGCCGGTGTCCAGCAGGGACTTCGCGGCGGGCATGGGCGGCTTCTTGAAGGCCCGCGGGACGGTGTGGAGCTCGCCATTCCGGTCCGTGGCCGACTCCACGAGCGGGGCCACTTTCGTGATGTCCCGCGCCGGAGCCGTGGGGCTGGGCAGGTCGCGGACGGAGACCTTGACGGCCGGGGCTGCCTCGGCCCTGGACCTCGCGGCGGCGCGTGCATCCGCCCGCGCGACGGCGGCGGCCCACTCCGGTGACAACTGCGGGGCTTCCTTCCGGGCGGACCGGGCCGGCTTGGGAAGTTTGGAAGACTTCGCGGAAGACGCGGGCTGCCTGGCACTCGCGGGACGTCCAGCGTTCGCGAGGCTGGCGGTGTTAGCGGGCAGTGCGGGCCGGGTGGTTTTGGTGCGCGCTCCGGCGGGCCTGGACAGGACGCCTGCGGTGGCCATGACGATGAAGACCGTCAGCCGCCCGATCCCGGCGAACACCAGCGTGGCGCCGAATACGGCGAAGAGGCCGAGGAACATGACGAACGCCACACCGAGGGTCCCGAGGAAGGTCAGGTTTGCGATGGTCGTCAGATCTCCCACTTCACCTCTCCAATCTGGCCTGCAGAATCGTCCCCGCCGTAAAGGTTGTGGCGGGCAACAGCACCCCTTAACCATACGGACTTTTTCCCCCGGACACGCAGGGATCACCGTTGTCCGCCAAGACGTTTCAAAGCTGTTATCGGCCGGGGCGCGGGCCGGGGCGCGGGCCGGTCGCGGAGGCCAGCGTCTATAGTCGGAACAAGCCCCCGCCGGCGTCGTCCGGCCTGCCGGAAGGATACCCCCGTGACGCGTCCTGCTTCCACCACTCCCGGGCCGGACGCCCACCGGCACCGCGGCACCTTTGAAGGGAACTGCCCGTGCCTTTCGGGGGAGCAGTACGGCGATTGCTTCGCCCGTTTCCACTGCGGGGAGGCGGAGGCGCCGACGGCGGAACAGCTCATGCGCTCCCGCTACAGCGCCTTTGTGGTTCTGGACGCCGCGTACCTACTGCGGACCTGGCATCCCGATACCCGGCCGGCCGGGCTGGAACTGGATCCGGAGATGCGGTGGCGCCGCCTGGACATCGTCTCCACCAGCCGGGGAGGCCCGCTGGACAGCGAGGGGACCGTCGAGTTCAAGGCCCACTTCCGGCACGACGGCGAACGCGGCGTCCATCACGAAACGAGCCGTTTCCTGCGGGTGGATCGCCGGTGGTATTACCTTGACGCCCTTGGGGCAACCTGACGCGAGGGCACCTGACGGGACGGACCCTGGCAGGATCCGGACCCTTCGCTAAGCCGGCGGCCTAGCGGTCCTCGACAGTTTCCACCGGCGTGAAGCCGACGCGGTCCACCCTGCGGTGGAAGTGCATGCCGGCGAGCCCGCCGAGCACGGCGCCGATCAGGGCAATCACGGCAATCACCACGGCAGCGATGATACTCATGGTGTTGAGCTGGCCCTCGTTGACCGGGATCCGCGGGAAGCTGTTCAGATTGGCCAGGATATTGTATTTCTGGCCGGCTACGAGGCCCAGGATTGCCACCACGATTGCGGCGATGATGGCCCAGACCCACACCATGAAGCCCTGCCTGGCGCCATTGAAGCGCGCCATCCGCCCGGCCACGTAGCCGCCGCAGTAGTAGGCCACGAACAGGATGATGAGCAGAGCGATGACGCCGACGAGTCCCACAGTTTCGTTGCCGCCGCTGACCGCTTCGTTGACGTCGGTGTTCGTGGCGAGTCCGACGGCGGTCCCTGCCGCGGCGACCAGCGCCGTCAGCAGCACGGCGGTACCGGTGGCCGCCAACCAGCCGAAGAACGCCGAGCCGATCTGGATGCCGCCAAACTGCTCCTTCTCACGGGCCACCACGGTCTCGCGGGTGGGTACCTCTTCGCGGATCGCGTCAGTTCGGGTGTCGTGGGTCCGGCCAGAGGGTATGGGCTTCTCGCCGTGGACGGGAGCGTCCATCCGGGATGTTGCCGCGCCGGCCGCCGGGGCTGTGGGGAAGGCCCGGGTGTCGTCGGTCCGGCCGTTGCGGACGGGCTCATCCTTGATGGGCTCGCTGCTGACGGCGTCCTGGTGCGCTGTGTCCTGGCGTGCGTCGTGAATCCGGCCCGCATGGGTGGGAGTCCCGTCCTCGGGGCGACGGGGCGATCGACCTTCGGGGCCTGCTGTGCTGCTCATGAGGATTGCTCGCTTTCACTGGCTGACCCGGATTCATGGTTTGAACCGGCACCTCAAGGCGGAGACCGGTGTGTAGGTCTTATCTCCACCTAACCACGCCGAAAAGCCGGTTAGCAAGGATGCTTACCATGTCTCGACCTGGGCTTGGTCCGGGTCCGAAGCCGTTCATCCCGTTCCACGCTAGAGCCGGGCGCCCAACAGCGTCCTTGTGTTGGCGACGGAGCGGATTTCAATGCGGCTGATGTCTGCTGCCTTGATGCCGGTGGTTGCCGTCGGCGCCACAACCATTCCCGGCCCGGCCGTCCAGCTCGCGACCTGGGTTGTGGCGCCGCGTGTGTCAACCACCACGAGGCTGTACTCCACGGCTCCGGGGTCATTGGTGACGGAAGGTGATGGATAGGCTTCGGGGGAGGGCCCGTAACTGCATTGCCAGTCAATCCGGGTTCCCCACGGCTGCTCGGTGATGGACCCTGTGGCGGTCAGCGGACTGGCACCGGCTGCCTCAAAGGTCAGCCTGGTTGCTGCCACCGCCGGTGCCTGCACGGTGGGGGTAGCGGGGGTGGTGACCGCCACGGTTAGCCCTACGGTGGCCGCACTGGCGCCGAGCACGAGTCCGGCGATGGCCAGGTGCGTCCGCTGCCGCCGCCGTCGCAGCTTTTCCGCCAGCCCGGTTAGCAGCTGCGGGGGCGTGTTTGTGCTGCCAGCCCTCTCCAAGGCCTCTGCCTCCTCCGGAGCCAGGACCGCCAGCAGACCAGACATCCCGGCAAGTTCGTCCACAGCGGCCGAGCAACCGGCGCATCCGGAAAGATGCTCCTCGAACTCCTGGCGCTCGGAGGGAACCAAGGATCCTAAAACATATGCGGCATCCCACTGGCGGTACTTGTCCGCCCCGTTCGGGTTCATCGCGTTACTCCTCTTTCTTGGAGTGCCAGCCGCATGGCCCGGACCGCGTAATGGAGCCTGGACTTCACCGTGCCCTCAGCAATTTCGAGTCGTTGGGCGATTTCAGCGGTTGTTTCGCGTTGATAATAGGAGTGCAAAATGACTTCCCGATGTTCAGCGGAGAGTCCGGCGAGGGCATCCGCTATCAGCCACGCGTCCAGAATCCGGTCGGTCGGATCCGCAGCTGGCATCTCCGGCACCTGGTCGGCTCCTTTTTCATGGCGTTGCCGGGCGCTGCGCCACTCATCGATCACCAGATTGCGGGCGACCCTGAAGAGCCAGGCCAGCACCGCGGGCTCGGTGCCCTGCAGAACTTCGGGGTGTTTCCACGCGCGGATGAGTGTTTCCTGCACGATATCCTCGGCCAGGGCGCGGTCCTTGGTAAGTCCCGTGACGAATCGCCACAGGGCCGGCGCATGGGTCCCGTGCAGCGAGCGCAGCAACTCTGCCTCCTGATCAGGCATCTTCACCTCCCTATCTAGGACGATGTGGAGCCGTCAATGGTTCATCTGGGGGTTGAACGAAGTGCAGGTCCCATCCCGTTCTACGACTCGCAGCGGGACTCTTTGTATTGACGACGCTCAAGACGGGCAGGGTCACGGGCGTCGCCTACTCGGCCAGATAGGAATCCACCGCCTGCTCCAGTAAGGGACTGTAAACGTCCCAGGATTCGGCGGGAGCAGCCACGACCAGAACACTGCCGCCCCGGGTGCCTGCCACAAGGCAAGCTATTTCACGGTACCGGTGGGCGCCGATGCGGGTCACATAGCTGTCGGCCACGCACGAACCGGTGCCCCCACGGAATACCATTCCAGTTCGGTTAGAGATCCGGGTCGCGGATGCGGCGTTCTCGCCCGTGAGGTGGTCGAGGCGGAACTGGGGCCAATTGACCTGCGACTCTTCGCCCTGCCGGGGGGTGGCGTTGAGGTAGACAAGGAGGTCACCGTTCGGAGCAGTGATTCCTGCGGATACGCTGCCGGTGTCGCTTTGCACCGGGGATGCGCCGGCCGGGATGGACAGCACTGCCGTACCGTCTGGAAGTTCCATCGTTTTCCACCCGTCCGGGGCCGGACCAGCCTGGAACCAAGCGAACGGTGTTGATGCGGATGGGGCGGCCGCTGGCATCTGGTTCTGACCCGGAGAACTGCAGCCACTCGTGACCATCACCGCGGTGGCCCCGAGCAGCCCGGCGAACAGCTTTGCCCTGCGGCGACCCACCGAACTTCCGGACAACGATGCCTTCGATCTGACCACGCGCCGATGCGACAAGCGCGCGTCCGGATCACTGGAAAAGTCAGTTCTGGTGACTGGATATTCCGGCTGGCGGGGCTGGCGGGGCTGGCGGGGCTGGCGGGGCTGGCGGGGCGGGCAGGGCGCCCCCTGCGCGCTACTTGTTGCCATCACCGTCGTCCGGGCCCCCGTTGTTGTCCGCGTCATGATCGCTACCCATGGGTGCCCGAGGGGCAGGGGGCGGAACAACCGGCCGTGCGGCCGGCGCAGGTGGCGGAACAACCGGCGGTGCGGCCGGCGCAGGTGGCGGAACAACCGGCGGTGCGGCCGGGGCCGGAACAACCGGCGGTGGTGTTGGTTCCGGGGTCGTTGTCCCGGCGTTGTGCTGTGGGGACGGGGTCCCTGTGCCTGGGACTGTGGTGACGGTGGACGGAGCCGGTGCCGGCGCCACTGCTTGTCCACCGAAGCAGGCTCCTAGCAGTAGGGTGGTGCCCAGTGCTGCCGTGGCAAACACCGGACGAGGATTCTTCATCGTGCCCCTCCTCGGGTATGGCCCGACAGGAACGTCGGGCTCGTTTTATAGACGATCCCGGGAGCCTGCGCGTTCAAAGCCCGGGCGGAATTTTCAAGCTGGCAACAAGATCGCCGAAGGTGGCCTAGAGGCATCCGGCTCCGGTCCGTCAGGTCCAGGTTATTGGCGGCCGCCTCATGCAGTCCCACCATGCCGTGCTGAGGGAAGCTCGCCCGTCGACCGGTAGCGCGGGGCGTCCGTTACGGTCCGGTTTCAGCGGTACTTCCGGTGCAGGTTCTCCTTCACCGAGGCCCGCGGGCTGGCGTCGGAAATCCACGGTCCGGTGCCCTCGGACTGGTCCAGTACGCCGGTCTCAAGCCACACGTAGTCGCCGTCCAGCACCCTGCGGGAAAGCACGTGGTCGCCGTCGTCCGTGTTCCTCCACAGCTGGTCGAAGTATTCGTCCACCCGCACGCGGGCCTGCTCGCAGTACGCCTCGGCGAGCTCGAAAGCAGACGCGCCCCGCTCCGGCGCGGTACGCAGCAGCATCTCCGCGCGGGAGCAGCAGGCAGCCATCGCGAACAGCTCGGCCCCGATATCCACGATCCGGCCCAGGAACGCCTGCTTGTGCTCCAGCTTGGCCTGCCAGCGGCCCATCCCGTAGAAGGTCTGGCGGGCCAGCCGCCGGGAGGACCGCTCCACGAAGCGCAGCTGCTTCCCAAGCCGGCCGAAGTCGCGGTAGGAGCGCGGGTCCATCCCGGCGCCGGCGACGAGCTTGGGCAGCCACTTGGCGTAGAAACCGGAAGCCCCCACTGCGGCCTTCGCCTTGTCCGACAGGCTGGCATCCTCCGAGGCGAGGTCCCCGGCCGCCGCCAGATGCGCGTCCACGGCCTCCCGTGCGATCAGCAGTTTCATGATTTCCGAGGACCCCTCGAAGATCCGGTTGATCCGGAGGTCGCGCAGTTGCTGTTCGGCCGGCACGGCGCGCTCGCCGCGGGCCTCAAGTGAGTCCGCCGTCTCGAAACCGCGGCCGCCGCGGATCTGGACCAGCTCGTCGGCGATCCGGCAGCTGATCTCCGTGGACCACAGCTTGGCGAGGGCCGCCTCGATCCGGACGTCCTTCTGCCCGGCGTCGGCCAGCTCGGCAGTCAGCTCGAACACGGCGTCCAGGGCGAAGGCACTGGCGGCGATGAAGGCGATTTTCTTGCCCACGGCCTCATGCTTGCCTACCGGCCGGCCCCACTGGGTGCGGGCATTGGACCATTCACGGGCTATCTTCAGGCTCCACCGCCCGGAGGCTACGCAGAGCGCAGGAAGAGCGAGCCGGCCGGTGTTCAATGTGGTGAGCGCGATCTTCAGGCCCTGGCCCTCCTGCCCCAGCCGGTTGGCCGCCGGCACCCGGACCTGGTGGAAGCGGGTCACGCCGTTTTCGATGCCGCGCAGCCCCATGAAGGCGTTGCGGTTTTCCACTGT
Organism: Arthrobacter sp. UYEF20; assembly: GCF_040546335.1. Classification (NCBI taxonomy): domain Bacteria; kingdom Bacillati; phylum Actinomycetota; class Actinomycetes; order Micrococcales; family Micrococcaceae; genus Arthrobacter; species Arthrobacter sp. UYEF20. Next base: position 508,713 of record NZ_JBEPNP010000001.1, read on the forward strand.
GATGCCGGGCGAGTCCATCTCCACCACGAAGGCGCTGATCCCGCCCTTGTGGACCGTGCCGTCAGCATCGGTGCGGGCCGGGACGAGCGCCATCACGACGACGAGTTCGGCAATCACTCCGTTGGTGGTCCAGAGCTTCACGCCGTCCAGGACATACGACTCCCCGTCATCCGAGGGGACGGCGGTGCTGCCCATCCGGGCGGGGTCGCTGCCGACGTCGGGCTCGGTCAGGAGGAACGCGGTGATGGCGCCGGCGGCACAGCGGGGCAGGTACTCCTGCTTCTGGTCCGGGGTGCCGAACACCTTGACCGGTTCGGGGACGCCGATGGACTGGTGGGCGGAGAGCAGGGCGCCCAGGCTGGGATGGACCGAGCCCAGCAGGGCCAGCGCCCGGCCGTAGTAGACGAGCGAGAGGCCCAACCCGCCGTAGTCGCGGGGGATCTTCATCCCGAAAACGCCCAGCTCCGCGAGGCCCCTGAGGTACTCGTCCGGGATCAGCGCGTGGCGCTCGATGGTGCGTCCGGACATCGTCCGGCAGTAGGCGGTCAGGCGGGCCATGAACGATTCGCCGCGTTCGACGTCGTCCGCGGGGGCTTCCGGCCAGGGGTGGATCAGGCTCAGGTCGAAGCTGCCGAGATACAGCCCCTTGGCGAAACTGGGCCTGTCCCAGCTCGTCTCGCGGGCTGCCTCTGTGATGGCCCGCGCATCGGCCTCCGTGGCCTCCGGGCCGATTGCGCCAGGCGAGACCGGACCACCCGCCGCGGGACCGTCGGCGGCGGGGCCGTTGAGGGGAATTTCAGGTGAGGGATTTTCAGTGGCTGGATTTTCGACGGCGGAGCTCATCGGGCATCTCCTCTAACCGGGTGACGGGCTTGAGCCCTGGATCCGCCGTGGGTGGAGGACCCGTTAGCTGTCCCGCAATCCTACCCGCGGGTAAGTGCCCGTGCTAGGGGCCGATTGGCCCATAAAGTCAGTCGCGAAGTCACCGGCGATATCGCCGGGCAGCTCCACCGTGGAGGCGTGGTGGACCAGCCGGTCCCACCCGTGGTTGAGGCCGTGGACCAGTCCCAGCAGGATATTTGCCGCGACCAGCCAGGCGAGGCGTCCGACGCCCACCAGCACCAGGGCGGTGAAGGCCGCCGTCATCATGAAGAGTGTGATCACCAGGGCAAACACGAGAGTTCCGATGAACACCATGGTTCCCGTTTCCACTGCGCTTAGGTCGAACTGCATTCTTCCTCCTGCACCGTTGCTTCTCCTGACTCAGTAGCCTGAGCGTAGGGTGCGGGAGGCGTGCCCAACCAGAGTCCTCGGGGCGAACCGGGGCTCTTGATATGGGATCGAAATGCTACCGGGGCGTAGGTCACGGAGCGGTTGCGGAAGCCTCCCCGCCCGTGATTTGTGGCCCGCGGAACCGGTCAGTCGTCGTCGGCTTCGGGGGCGCTTTGGTTCAGGACCTGGAAATCCGCACCGACCTGGACTTCGACCTCGGAACCGTTGTCCAGGCGCACCTCCACCTCGTAGGCCGTGGCGCCCTCGTTTTCGCGTTCCACCTCGCTCACCCGGCCCTGGCCCACCCTGGCGAGTGCGGCGCTTCCGGCCTTGTCGTGGTCCGCAGCGCTCAGCGCTGGACCGTGGTCCGAATCGTTGTCTCCAACGTCCGAGTCGTCGTCCCGCTCGGGGCCGGTGAGGTTCTGCACCCGGATCGAACTGCCCGCAGGGCCGGCCGGCGTGCTGGCTGCCGCGACCGCCACCGTCGCGCCCCCCAGCACCACGGCGGCCGCCGCCACCCCGGTAATCAGCAGAGTCTTCCTGCGCATGACTGTCTCCTCTCATGTGGTGTCAATAGTGTGCTCCTGAACCGGAAAGCAGACAACGATGAATGCACAGCGCGGGCCTGCGTTAACCTTGTAGCTGGCAGTTTTCCGTATCCGCTGCCCACCAAGACCCCCAATGCAGCTGAAGGAGAATGCGTGTCCCGCTCCGCCGTGTCCTCGGCCGACGCCATCAGCGGCCGCCTCCGGGACCTCGAACTGCTCACCAAGGGGCCGGCCTGGGCACTCACCCGCTCCGCGCCATGGGTGATCGCCGTGCTGCAGGCCTCCTTCACCCGCACCCGGCCGCAGCTCCCGTTGGAACAGTTCCACGCCGACGTCGACGCCTTCCTTGAGCAACTCCGCCGCCAAGCTCCCGGTACGGGAGATCAACAGGGCGGCAGCGCCAACGGCGCGCCGTCAGGAAGAAAATATGGTGACGAGTGGACCCGGAAGAACTTCCTGACCCGGCGCAACCAGTCCGGGCAGATCGTCTACGAGGTCACGGAACCCGCGGCCCGCGTCCTCGCTTTCCTGGACAGCCTCTCCAGTGAACGTTCCACCCTCAATGGGTCCAGGCTCGGGACGCTGCTGGGCGACGTCGAAAGGCTCGCCAATGAGACCAACCCGGACCAGAGCGCGCGGCTGGAGTCCCTCGAGGAGGAGATCGGCGAACGCCGCCAGCTGATCGAGGACATCAGCTCCGGCGACTTCGACGGCCTGCTCGACGACGACGAGGCCGTGGAGGCCGCGGGCAACATCCTGGACCTCGCCGCCAGCCTGCCCGCCGACTACAAGAAGATGCGTGACCGGATCGAGGAGCTGGTGGGGGAGCTCCGCAACCAGATCATCGAGGAGTCGCTCAGCAAGGGCGCCACGATGGCCCAGGTGCTGGACGCGGACAAACGGCTCCGGCAGAGCCCCGAGGGCAGGACGTTCCGCTCCTTCACGGCGTTCCTGGAGGATCCGCAGCAGCAGTTGCGCTTCCGTTCCGCGATCGGCGAGGTGCTCAGCCGACAGTTCGCCGATGACCTCAGCCACGAGGAACGCGAGACCCTGAAGAACCTCGTGGCGGAACTCCGCAGCCAGCACAGCCAGATCCAGCGGATTTACGGCAAGCTCAGCGAGAGCCTCAACACCTACGTCCAGAGCGACGATTTCCGCCAGTCGGTCCGGCTCCGGAAGGTGCTCCGCGAGGCCGAGCAGGCCATCCGCACCCTGCCGTACGAGCGCGAACGTCCCGGACTGGTCCGCGGCCCGGTGCTGTTCAACGCCGGCTTCGAGTCCCTGGCCATGGTCAAACTCTTCGACCCGGACGAGTTCGCCGCGCCGCCGAAGCTCGCCGACCCCATCGCCTTCAGCGACTCGGACCGGGTGCGCTCGCCGCGGACGGGCAAGGCCAGCCCCGCGGCGGTCCGGGCCGCGTTTGCGGGCACCTCCTCCCTGGCGGAGGCCTGGGCCCGGCTGCCGGCCGAGGAACGGCACATCAACTCCATCCGTGCCCTGCTTTCCCACGCACTGCATGAGGGCGCCGGCTTTGACCGCGGGGCCTGGGACGCCCTCGACTTCGAACAGATCGACGGCTCCACGCGCACCGCGTACCTGCCGGTGGTCACGCTCAAGAAGGATTGAAGATGACTGAAGAGATTACGACGACGACGGCGGCTTCCGCCGAGGGGGCGGCGTCGGCTGCTGAGCCCGAACACGTCCACGCCCACCCCTTCACGGTCACCCCGCGGGACACCTTCGTGGACGGTGCCGCGCTCTTCCCGGGGGACAGCGGCGTGCTCCCGATGAAGGTCCGCCAGGCCCTCGTGAAACTCCTCAAAGGCCCGTACATCGACGGCGGCCGGGACGAAAAGCTGTGGACCACACTGCTGGACAACCAGCTGATCCTGCGCAGCCGCCTGTCCGAACTCTTCCTGACCCTGCAGCTGGACCATGAACGCAAGGTGGCCGTGCTGCGCCCGGTGGACCCCGAGGCGATCGGCGGCAGCACCCGCTCCAGCATCCTGCGCCAGCAGCGCGCCCTCAGCCGGGTGGAAACCATCGTGCTGCTCCGCCTGCGCCTGCTCCTGGACCGCCACGTCACCGCCCAGACCGACCCCACCATCACGCGCGAGGAAATCGCCGAACTCGTGGCCCACTACCAGCCTTCCGGCCAGCAGGACGCGCTGCGCGATTCCGACGTCGTCAGCCGCGCCATCACCAAGCTCCTGGCCCGCCAGCTTCTCCTCGCCACCGGCCTGGACGAGGTCTACACCATCTCCAACGCCCTCCCACTGGCCCTCCCCTTCGAAAACATCGGCGACATCCCAGCCCAAATCGAAGCCCTAATAGCCGCCGCCACCGACCAGTCAGGCACGGAACCGCTGATAGAGCTCGACGACACTCCTCTGGCCGGCTCTGCTGCCGAGGATGATGGCGACGAAACGGAGGTCGGCGACGAGCCAGAAGGTGACCTGGACAGCGACGACGACGGCGATGCCGCCCCGGGAGTGGCATCGGGCCTGTCGGAGCCGGACGGCCTGCTGCTTGCAGCTGGGCCGTCCGGCGAAGGGGCGGGGGCGGCATCGCCGTCGGCGTCTAACGCAACCACGACTAAAGACGGAGAAGCCAAGTGAGCATCGCAACCATGCTCCCGATGGGCGAGCTGACGAACCCGGGCCAGATGCGCCTCGTCTTGGTCCAGGTGGTCAATTGGGGCACATTCCATGGCGCCCACACGATGCACGTGGACCGCAACGGAACCCTGCTGACCGGCAATTCCGGCGTCGGCAAGTCCACGTTGTTCGACGCGATGCTGCGGGTCTTCGACGCCCGGCCGCGCTCCAACGAGGCCGCGGCGCAGCGTGCCGGCGGCGCGGTGGAGGACAAGCGGACCACGTTCACGTACATGCGCGGCAAGGTGGGTGACAAGGCCGTAGGCGAGGGTTCGGCGAGTGCCTTCCAGCGCCCGGGCGCCACCTGGTCCGCCGTCGCGCTGACGTTCGACAACGCCGCCGGCACGAAAGTGACGGTGTCGGCCCTGTTCGACCTGCCCAAGAACGGCACGGAGTCCAGCGTCGGGCGTTTTTACCTGATCGACAACACGCCGCTGGACCTGGCCGCGATCGAGGGCATTGCCGGGAAGCGCTTCACGAGGGCGGCGCTGGACGCCATCTTCCCGGACGCCCAGATCTTCGACGTCCACAAGGCGTTCGCCGAACGCTTCCGGCGCCTGCTGGGCATCAACTCGGATCAGGCGCTCCCGCTGCTGCGCGTCATCCAGGCCGGAAAAGGCCTCGGCGGCAGCGTCAACACCTTCTTCCGGGACCAGGTCCTGGACGCCCCGGCCACGCTCGCCGCCGCGGACGACGTCGTCGAGGAATTCAGCAACCTGATGTCCATCCGGCAGCGCCTCGAGGACGTCCGCCAGCAGCGCGACCAGCTGGCACCTGTCCCAGGACTGAACAGGGAATATGCCCAGTCCCTGCTCGACGCGAACCGCCTGCGCGACCTCGGCGGCGAGGAGTTCGAGGCCTATAGGCAGCAGCTGGCTGTCACCGTCCACGAGGGAACGCTCGTCCGGTTCAAGGACCAGGCGCAGGGAAAGGCCAAGGAGCTCGGCGCCGAGCGCGCGGTCCGGGACGGCCTGGCCAAGGAACTGCGCCAGCTCGAGGCGGACTACAACAACCAGGGCGGCAACGCGATCTCGGCCATCGAGCAGTCGCTCGAAAACGCCCGGGTGGGCCTCAAGCTCCGCCAACAGGTGGAGGAATCGGCCCGCAAGGCGCTGTCCGACGCCGGCCTGGATCTGGAGTGGACGGCCTCCGGCTGGGAACAGGCCCACGAACAGGCCGCCGCACGGTCCGCTGAACTCCACGACGACTCGGAGGCGCTCAAGGAACTGCGTTTCGAGGCCTTCGACGGCCACGCCACGAAGAAGCGCGAACTCGCCGCGGCCCAGCAGGAGCTCGTCTCGCTGAAGACGCGTAAGTCCCTGCTGCCGCCGTCGAGCATCGAAAACCGGAGCGCCATCGCGGCCGCCACCGGCATTCCCGAGGAGCGGATGCCCTTCGGCGGCGAGCTGATCGACCTCGCCGAGGGGCAGGAACAGTGGCGGCCGGCCGCCGAGCGCGCCCTGCGGAGCCTCGCCACCACGCTGCTGGTCCCGGGCGAGCACTTCGCCGCCGTCACCCGCTACCTCAACGAGCACTCCGTCCGCGGCGCCGTGCGCGCCGTGGACGTGTCCAAGCCGCTGGCCGGCGGCGCGCTGGCCGTGGAGGACGCGGCCGACGGCGACCTGCTGGGCAAGCTGGACATCCTCAGCGCCGTACCGGCCGGGGAGGCCGGCGAGTGGATCCGCGAACGGATCGCCCTCGACTTCGCCTACCCCTGCGTCGAGGACCCCGACGAGCTGGCCCGGCTGGACAAGGGCCTGAGCCTGGGCGGCGTGGTCAAGCGCAACCGCCACACCGTGGAAAAGGACGACCGCTTCACGTCCCGGCAGGACTACGTCCTCGGCTTCGACAACGCCTCCAAGCTCGAACTCGTCGCCGCACAGGTCGAGGACCTCCAGCAGGAACTGGCCAAGGCCGCCGAGCTGGCGCAAAGCCGGGAAGAATCGCACCAGGGCATGACCCGGCAGCTCGACGCCCTGCGCCGCGTGGCGGATGACCACCGCCCGTGGGAGCAGGTCTCGGCCGCCGTGGCCACGGATGAGCTCGCCCGGATCGAGCAGCGGCTCCAGGACGCCCTCGCCGCGCAGGCCGACCTCGAACCCCTGCGCGCGAACATCGAAGCGGCCCGGCACAAGCACCAGTCCAGCACCGAGGCCGCGGCCGTGCTGCAGAGCGAGTACAAGGCCCTCGATTCGCAGCTCACGGCCGCCGATGCGCTGCTCGACGCCGCGCGCAGCCGGCTGGCGCAGTCGCCGCCGTCGGACGCCACCGTGACCGCGCTGGAACCGTACTTCGCCGGTATGGGCGACGTCCTGGAGATGCACGAGGTGGACAATCTCGCGAACCAGGTGCGGACCCGGCTCCTCGCCGAGCTGCACGCGGCCGAATCCCGCGGGCAGGCCACCTCGGAACGGCTCACCCGCATCTTCGAGGGCTTCGTCCGCGAGTGGGGCACGGCGATCTCCACGGACCACGGCGCCTCCATCGGCGCCGCGGGCGAGTTCGAGGGCCGCTACCACGCGATCGTCAGCGACGGCCTGCCCGCGCAGGAAGCCGAATTCCGGCAGTTCTTCAACCAGCGCACGCACGAATCCTTCAGCACTCTGCTGCACCTGCTGGACGAGGAACGCCGCTCCATCACTAGCCGCATCCTGCCGCTGAACGGGATCCTGTCCGAGGTCAACTTCCACGAGGGCAGCTTCCTGGAACTCGACATCAAGCAGACCCTGCCCGCCACGGCCAAGCAGTTCAAGGACGCCATCCAGAACGCGCTCAAGGTCCGGCACGCGCGCCCGGTGAGGGGCGCCGCTTCGGGGGCTTCCGCGGATTCCGGAGCTTCCGGGACGTCGGACGACGACGCCGAGCTCACCAACCGCTACAAGTCGCTCGAAACGCTCGTGAAGCGGCTGGGTTCGCAGACGCCGGAGGACCGGCGCTGGCGTGCCGAGGTGCTGGACGTCCGCGGGCACGTGTTCATCCAGTGCAAGGAGCACCGCGAGGGCCAGGGGTCCGGCGCCGCGAAGGACGGCCTGAAGACTGACGTCTTTATGCACGCCGACACCGGCTCGATGTCCGGCGGGGAGCGGCAGCGCTTCGCCGCCTTCATTATGGCCGCGGCCCTGAGCTACCAGCTGGGGATCGCCGAACAGGGGTTCACCACCTACGGCACCGTGATGATGGACGAGGCGTTTGTGCTCGCCTCGGAGGAGTTCGCCGGTGCCGGCATCAAGGCCCTGCACGAGTTCGGGTTCCAGCTGCTCCTGGCCGCCCCCGAAAACGTGATCGACCTGTCCCGGCACCTCGGATCGGTCACCGAGATCCTGCGGGACAAGCGCACCAACCGTTCCGGTGTGCTCACGGCTCCCGTGATCCGGCCGCGCCCGGGCGGCGAAGGTCTATGGCGATCCGAGGCGAATCCCGTGGACATCGTCCTCCGCTGACCAACCCGGACGCTCCCTCACGTTTGGCGCTGATTTTCACGACGCTCCCTCACGTTTGGCGCTGATTTTCACGACGCTCCCTCACGTGATGTGAGGGAGCGTCGGGGGTTTGGTTGCGGGAGCTGAGGGAGCGTCGGCGTTTGGGTTGCGGGATGTGAGGGAGCGTCGAAACCGGAGGGGTCAGGGGCGTGCGGCGTGGCACGCGTCGATCTGGGCTTGGACGATCGCTCCGTAGTACGCCACGAGCTGGTCGAAGTCCCAGCCGTCGAACAGCCCGAGCGCCCGGACCGTTTCGCCGAATCCCGTCATCAGGGCGATTACTGTCGAGGCGAACCTGCGGTCCGGCGTTGAATCCCCGAGCAGGCCCGCAATGCTGGCCAGGTACCGTTCGCGCGTTTCTCCCCGGGCGGCGTCGGGATCCGGTGAGTCCTGGATGGTGAACGGAATCATGGCCCAGGGCTCCTGCATCCCGCGTTCCCGCCGCATCAGGACACGGAACACCAGGGCGCTGCCCAGTTCCGACGCCGGGACGTCCAAGTCCGTCAGCAGCGATTCGTCCGGCTGCGCGGCGGCGAACAGCTTGTCCTTCGACACAAACAGCTTCATCACCAGGGCGGCAGACACTCCGGCGTCGGCGGCAATGTCACGCACCGTCACGGCACGGTATCCGCGCTCGCCGAAGAGCCGGCCGGCGGCGTCGAGGACGGCGGCATGGCTCGGGCTGCTCACGCGTGCACCGGCTCCGCGCGGAGGGGGTCGGCGTCGAGATCGGCCGTCAGGGAGCGGTTATCGACGGCGAGCTTTCGGGCCACGGCTTGATGTGTCGCGGGATGAAGCATGGTCACGATGTAGCGCCCCGCCACAGGAAGGGGCAACACATACCTGCCCGACGCGTCCGCAAGCGTGGTGGCGACGTGTTCGCCGGTGGCCTGGAGCAGGGTGACCACCGCGCCGGGGACCGGTGTCCCCCCGGCGCTGGCCACGCCGTCGAGCTCCAGCCGGTTGTCCAGGTGGAAGTTCTGCTGCAGAGTGCGGCCGTCGAAGTCGAACACTTCCGCCATGGGCGCCCAGCCGGCGGCGTTGGCCACCATCAGATACTTGCCCGCGCCGGGCAGCGCTACCGAGTAGTTGCCGTCGCTGTCCACCCTGCTCCAGTCCACCGGCTCGCCCGTGGTCTGCAGCACAGTCACGACGGCGGGAGTCAGGGGGCGGTGTGCCGCCGTCAGGACGCGGCCCTGGACCACGAGTTCATGCGCGGCCGGGGCCGGGGCTGCAGCCGGGGCTGGGGCTGCGGCCTTGGCGGCGGCCGCGGCGCGGGGAATAAAGACGGCCGCGGCGATGGATGCCGTCGAGGCCAGGGCCGCCATCCAGAACACGTCCCTAAACGCTTCGAAGGACGGAAGGCGGACAGCTCCAACAGTCAGCGTCACGGACGTGAGGACGGCGGCGACGGCGGCACTCGACGTCGACGTTCCAATCGAGCGCACGAGGCTGTTGAGCCCGTTGGCCGACGCCGTTTCCGTGATCGGTACGGCTCCCATGATCAGCGTGGGCATTGCGGCGTACGCAATGGCCGTGCCGATGCTGACGACGGTGGAGCCGATGATGACGGAGACCACTGAGTCCCAGAAGAAGACGCGCCCCACGTATCCCACGATCATGACGGCGGCACCGGCGATGAGGGCTGTTTGTCCGCCGAAGCGTCTGATGATGCCGCCTGAGACGGGAGCAAATAGCACCATGGCCAGCCCGGACGGGACCATGCAGAGGCCCGCGGTGACGACGCTCAGCTGGAACCCGTAGCCGGTGGACGCGGGCAGTTGCAGTTGCTGGGTGGTGAGGAGCATGTTGGCGAACATGGCAAAGCCGATCAGCAGCGAGGCCACGTTGGTGAGGAGCACGGGGCGGCGGGCGGATGTGCGCAGGTCCACCATCGGCTGGCCGATCTTGAGTTCATAGGGAACCCACGCCGCGAGGAGCAGTGCGGCGGCAGTGAACAGCAGCAGCACAGGCTCCGATCCCCAGCCCCACGAGCCTCCCTTGGAAATGGCCAGGAGCAGCGACGCCAGGGCGGCCGAGAGCACCACCGCGCCGAGGTAGTCGAACCGGCCCGGCGTCCGCACACGGGATTCCGGCACCACCAGCACCACGGCCAGGAGCAGCAGGGCGCCCGCGCCGGCGGACACCCAGAAGATCGATTCCCAGCCGAGGCTGTCGTACAGCACCCCGGCCAGCGGCAGGCCCAAGGCGCTGCCGATCCCCAGTGTGGCGCTCATCAGTGCCACCGCAGATCCCATTTTCTCCTTCGGCAGCTCGTCACGCATGATGCTGATGCCAACGGGGATCAGGGCCGCTGAGAAGCCCTGCAGGGCCCGTCCGATGATCAGCCACAGGAACGAGCCGCCCACCGCGGCGATGACGGAGCCGGCCACCATGATGGCAAGGCACACCACCATCATTTTCCGTTTGCCGTACATGTCGGCACTGCGGGAAACGATCGGAGTGGCCACGGCGCTGGACAGCAGGGTGGCCGTGACCAGCCAGGAGGCGTCGTCGGAGGTGACGTCGAGGATCCGGGGGAAGTCCGGCAGCAGCGGCACGACGAGAGTCTGCATCAAGGCGACAAGGGTTCCGCTGAGGGCCAGCACGGCTGTGATGGCTCCCGGGGACAGGGATCGGGTGCTGTTTTGTGTCATGGGCGGGAGCCTCCTGCTGCGCGACGGCGGTTCCGGGGTGGTGAACGCTCGTTTACTCCTTCGAGTGAACCATCGTTCACCCCCTGAAATCAACATCTGGCGCCGTGTGGCTGCCCACTTCTGGGGTCGGGAATCCCCTTCGGGAGTGCGATGGAGACAATTACGTAACGCTAACCTTGCTTAATTAGCCGAAGGATAGGCTAGCCTTACTTAGGTTTGCATCACTCACCTTAGGAGTTCCGTGACTTCCCCCCTCTTCCCCGGCCCGTCCCGCCGTGCCCTGCTCAAGACAGCCGGCAAGGCGACGGCCGTCGTGGCCGCAGCCGCACTCTCCCTGACCGCCTGTTCCACAGGCCCCGCCGGCTCCGCGCCCGGCAGCGGCACAGGCGCCGCCGCGCAGTCGGCCAGCAGCGCCTTCCCGGTGACCATCAAGCACGTCTTCGGTGAAACCACCATCAAGGAACGGCCCAAGCGCGTGGTCACGGTCTCGTGGGTCAACGACGACGTCGCGATCGCCCTGGGCGTCGTTCCCGTGGGGGTGCCCAAGAATGAGTGGGGCGGCAATGACAAGGGCTCCACGCCCTGGAAGGACTCCGCGCTTGAGGCCGTCGGCGCAGGTTTCGGCTCAGAGAAGGCCCCGGTCCAGTTCTCCGAGGCGGACGGCGTCAATTTCACCGAAATCGCCAAGCTCAACCCCGATGTCATCCTGGGCGCCTACTCCGGCCTCAAGGAAGAGGACTACAAGAAGCTCAGCGAAATCGCCCCGGTGGTCGCCTACCCCGAGCTCGCCTACGGCACGCCCTGGCAGGAGACCACCAGCATGATCGGCAAGGCCCTCGGCAAGGAGACCGAAGCCACCAAGCTGATCTCCGGCACCGAAGCCACCATCAAGGACAAGGTCTCCAAGTACCCCCAGCTGGCCGGCAAGACCTACATCTACGGCAACCTTGAGCCCGCCAAGAGCGACGGCGTCAACGTCTACACGGCAAACGACAACCGGCCCCGCTTCCTCGACTCCCTCGGGATGAAGCTGGCCCCGGTGGTGGAACAGAACTCCGTGGGCTCCAAGGAGTTCTTCATCCCCTGGTCCGCCGAAAAGGCCAACGAACTTGACTCGGACATCTTTGTGACCTGGGTACCCGACGCTGCCACCACCGGATCGATCACGGCCGATCCGCTGCTCGGGCAGATCCCGGCCATCAAGAGCGGGGCCCTCGTGGCCGATTCGGACAACACCCTGACGCTGTCCATCTCCGCCTCCTCGCCGCTGAGCCTGCCGTGGTCCCTGGACACCTTCCTGCCGCAGCTCGCCAGTGCCGCGGACAAAGCAGCGAAGTAGCCACCACACCATGAGCCCAATGACGACGACGGCGGCCAGCGCCGCTGCCCGGCCGGCCCCCGCCGCGCGGCAAGCGCACAGTAGGCCCGCGCGGCGAAACCAAGCCGCCTGGCTGCTGGCCGCCGTCGTCGTACTTGCGCTCCTGGCCGCGGCATCGCTGGCCATCGGTGCCCGCGGCGTTCCCCTGGGCACCGTGTGGCAGGCGCTGACGCAGTTCGATCCGGCCAACGGCGACCATGCCGTGGTCCACGCCCGGATGCCCCGCACCGTGCTCGGGCTCCTGGCCGGCGGGGCCCTCGGGCTGGCCGGTGCGGCCATGCAGGGGGTGGCCCGCAATCCGCTGGCTGACCCGGGCATCATGGGCGTCAACGCCGGCGCCGCGTTGGCCGTTGTCACCGGGATCTACGTCTTCGGTGTCTCCTCGCTGACCGGGTACATCTGGTTCGCCTTCATCGGCGCCGCTGCCGCCGCTGCCGTCGTCTACCTCGTTGCCTCCCTGGGCAGGGACGGCGCGACGCCGGTGAAGCTCGCCCTCGCGGGCGCCGCGCTGAGCGCCGGGCTGTTCTCCCTGATGAACGTCATCCTGGTCTCCAGCCAGGACACCCTGGACCGCTTCCGGTTCTGGCAGGTCGGCGGGATCGCGGGCCGCGACTGGTCTGTGGTGCTCGCCGGGCTGCCGTTCCTGCTCCTCGGCGCGGTGATTGTGCTGGCCACCGGGCGGATTCTCAACGGCCTTGCCCTGGGCGACGACCTGGCCCGCGGCCTCGGCCAACGCGTGGGCCTGGCCCGCGGCGTCACCGCGCTGGGCATTGTCCTGCTGTGCGGATCGGCCACGGCGCTCACCGGACCCATCGGCTTCGTGGGGCTCGTGATCCCGCACGCCGTCCGCTTCCTCACGGGACCCGATTACCGCTGGATCCTGCCGTTTTCGATGATCCTGGCCCCGGCGCTGTTGCTGTCGGCGGATGTGATCGGCCGCGTCATCCTGCTCCCGGGCGAAGTCCCCGCCGGAATCATGACTGCACTCGTGGGCGCGCCGGTGTTTGTTTGGCTGGTCCGCCGCGGCAAGGGGGCCGGGTTGTGAGGACCGCGCCCGCGCCCCGTCCGGACACCGCCGAGATGACACCTCGCGGCAATGTTCCCCGCAAACATTGGGATTATCTGCCATCTCGCGGAGCGTTCGTGAGCCGCACCGCCGCCCTGGCCCTCGGCGTCGTCGCCGTCTTCGCCGCGAGCGTGCTGCTGGGCAGCTACACCGTGACCGTTCCAGACTTCTTCAGGATTCTGGCGGCACACTTCACCGGCGGCCCGAAGATCCCCGGCGCGAGCTTCATCGTGATGGAAAACAAGCTGCCGCGGGCCGTCATCGGCACCATGATCGGTGCCGCCTTCGGCCTGTCCGGCGGATTGTTCCAGACCATGCTGAGGAATCCGCTGGCCAGCCCGGACGTGATCGGCATCAGCTACGGCGCCAGCGCCGCGGCCGTGACGGCAATCGTGGTGTTCGGCGCATCCGGCGCTGCAGTCTCCGGCGCCGCCCTCGGCGGGGCCCTCGCCATAGCAGCGCTTATCTACGCAATCTCCCGCGGCGGCTCCCTCGGCTCCCAGGGCCGTTCCTCGGGCGGCGGCGAGGCCGCGGGCAACCGGCTGATCCTCGCCGGCGTCGGGATCGCCGCCGCGTTGCACGCGTTCGTCAGCTTCGTGATGACCCGCGCCGACATCCGGACCGCCGCCGACGCCCTCATCTGGCTCAACGGTTCACTCAACTCCGCCAGTTGGGACCGGTCCGGTGTCCTGGCCCTGACCCTGCTGGTTCTTGTCCCTGCTGTCGCTGTCCTGGCCGGCCCGCTGCGCATCCTCGAACTCGGCGATGACACCGCAACAGGTCTCGGCGTCCGGGTCGGGGCCATCCGCCTCGCGGTGGTGGTCTCCGCCGTCGCCCTCGCCGCCGTGGCGACGGCCGCCGTCGGCCCGGTGGCCTTCGTCGCCTTCCTCGCTGGCCCCATCGGCCGCCGCTTCGTCCGAAAGGCCAGCCTGCCGGCGTCGGCCCTGACCGGGGCGTTGATAGTCCTCACCGCGGACTACTTCGCCGCGAACATTGCCCCGCTGCTGCTGGACGGAACCGTCCTGCCCGTCGGCGTCGTCACGGGTGCGCTCGGTGCGCCCTTCCTGCTGTGGCTCCTCGTCACGTCCAACCGAAAGGATGCCTGAGATGGCCGCTCTGCACGCCTCAGCCCTGACGCTCAAGTACGATCAACGCACCGTAATCGAGGGGCTGTCCGCGGGAATCCCGGAGGGCCGGGTGACCATGATTGTCGGCGCCAACGCCTGCGGGAAATCCACCCTCCTCCGCGGCCTGGCCAGGCTGCTCAAACCCGCTTCCGGCATGGTCACCCTGGACGGGAAGGACATCCACAGCCGCCCCGCGCGCGAGGTCGCCCGTATCCTCGGCCTGCTCCCGCAGCACCCGACGGCGCCCGACGGGATCACGGTGAGGGACCTCGTTGGCCGCGGCCGCTACCCGCACCAGGGCTTCTTCCGATCCTGGTCGGCGGACGACGAGCGGGCCGTGCAGGACGCGCTCACCGCCACGGAGACGCTGGACCTCGCGGCGCGGAACGTCGATGAGCTTTCCGGCGGGCAGCGCCAGCGCGTGTGGATCGCGATGGCCCTGGCACAGGAAACCGAGGTGCTGCTGCTGGATGAGCCCACCACGTACCTTGACCTCGCGCACCAGGTGGAAGTGCTGGACCTGATTACCGACCTGAACCGCCGGCGCGGCACCACGGTGGCGATCGTGCTGCATGACCTCAACCTCGCCGCACGCTACGCGGACCACGTCATCGCCATGAAAGCCGGACGGATCGTGGCCGAGGGCACCTCCCTCGAGGTGGTCACCGAGGGGCTGGTCCGCGACGTATTCGGGCTCGAATCCCGCGTCGTCCCGGATCCGGTTTCCGGAACCCCGCTGATCATTCCCCTCGGCCGCCACCACGCCGAGTCCCACACCGTACCCACAACCCTGGAGCTGGTCCCATGAGCGCCGTCAACAACAGCCCGGCCCGCGCGGCCGCGTCCGTGAAATCCGTACTGGGCACCGAACCGATGACGCTGGCGTTCGATGTCCAGGTCACGGCGGTGCAGCAGCTCACCCCGACGTTCCGCCGGATCACGTTCGGCGGCTACTCGCTGCGCGGCTTCGGTGTCCACGGCAGCACCCTGGACCTGCGGGTCAAACTGATGATTCCCTCACTGGCCGCGGACGGAACCCAGGTGCCGCTGCCGGAGTTCCGGATGGCGGAGTCCGGCTGGTACCGGGAATGGCTCGCCATGGACCCGGCCACCCGGGGATCCATGCGCACCTACACCGTGCGGCAGGAACGACTCGACGCCGTCTACCCGGAAATCGACGTCGACTTCGTGCTGCACTTCGACGATTCGGGGCACGGCGGCCCCGCCGCAAACTGGGCGCTGACGGCCAAGCCGGGGGACGCACTCACCCTCATCGGACCGAACAACCGGGCCGCCCACTGCGTCACCGCGGAAACCTACTCCGGCATCGAATGGCGGCCGGGCCTGGCCCAGCGCGTGCTGCTCGCCGGGGACGAAACAGCTGTTCCGGCGATCAGCGCCATCCTCGAAAGCCTCCCGTCGTACATGAGCGGGCACGCCATTCTGGAAGTCCCGGAGGCCGGTGACTTCCAGGACCTCAGCACTGCCGCCGACGTCAAGATCACCTGGCTGGCACGCGGTGCGGCCATCGGCCGCTCGCGTCCGCACGGCGAACTGCTGGACGAAGCGGTCCGTGCCGCCGTGCCCGTGCCCGGCTGGGTGGGCATCAAGACCACCGGCACCGCCGCCGGCCCGGAGCCTGAGGACGTCAACGTGGATCAGGACATTCTGTGGGAAACCCCGGCCCGGATGGATTCCGCCGCACTCGGTGCCAGCCGGAATCCGGACAAGCCGGCAGGGGTGATGCCGTTCTACGCCTGGATCGCCGGCGAAGCCGGGGCCATCAAGGAACTGCGCCGGTACCTGGTGCGGGACGTTGGCATCGACCGGAAACAGGTCGCCTTCATGGGGTACTGGCGGCAGGGGAAAGCCGAGCTCTAAGCGACGCTCCCGCAGGTTCGGCGGTTCTCGCTGGGATGCTCCTGCAGGTCCTTCCGGGCTTCCGCCCGCCACCGCTGCTTTGCCGTCGCTTAGACACCTCCCGACGCCGCATTCGGCCGCTGGCGGCCTCGCTCGGCTCTGGTCGGCGATGCGCTCCTTCGCAAAGCACCGGCGTCGGCCTTGCGGTCGGGTCACCTGATGTGACCCCCAGCGGCCCAGCGGTCGGCTCACCTGCCGTGCCCCGCCTGTTAACCCCGACGTTGTGTGGCGGGGATAGCGTGTCGTCATGGCCGAGAATCTTGTGAACCCGGGCCCGGGAGGGCGGCGGGTTTATGTTGCCCTGGGGGACTCTTTTACCGAGGGGGTGGGGGATTACAACCCCCGGTTGCCCAATGGGGTGCGCGGCTGGGCGGACCGGGTGGCGGAGAAGCTGGCCAAGGCGGAACCGGGATGGGAGTATGCCAATCTTGCAATCCGCAGCAAGCGATTGCGCCACGTCATCGCCGAGCAGCTGCAACCGGCGCTGGCCATGGAACCGACGCTCGTCACCCTGTACGCGGGCGGAAACGACATCCTCGATTTCGGGACCGACGTCGACGCCCTCATGAAGGACTACGAAACCCTCGTCGCCACGCTGGCCGCGAGCGGGGCCACGGTGGTGCTGTTCACGGGCTTTGACGTCAAAGTCTCGGCGCTGCTTGAACCGCTGAAGAGGCGCAACGCCATCTACAACCAGCGCGTCCGCGAAGTGGCGGCCCGCTACGAAGCCGTGCTGGTGGACTACTGGTGCTTTGACGCGTTCCATGACCCGCGGATGTGGGATACGGACCGGCTGCACATGTCCAAGGCAGGCCACAGGTATCTCGCCGGGCGAGTCCTCGACCAACTCGGAGTGCCGCACAAAATCACACCCAAGGAATGGGATCCACCCGCCCGGCAGGGGCTCCTGGACTGGGAACGCCGGCAGCGGCGCTGGGTGCACGACTGGGTACTTCCGCTCTTCGGGCGCAAACTCCGCGGCGTCACCCTCGGGGACCAGCTGAGTCCGCGCTGGCCGGACCCCATCCGGGTCCCGCGGAAAGGACTCAAGAAACTTGTCCGTGGGTGAAGCGCCGGCAGGGCGCCGGCGGTGACGCTAGCTGTCCAGCAGGTTCTCGTAGCCCGGGGCCACCCGGTTGGCATGGAACTCCATGACCTCGAAGTCGGCCACGCCATTGACGTAGAACGGGTCTTTGGCCAGCGAAGCATCCAGGGCCGCCCGGTCCGCATTGGAGAGCAGCAGCCCGCCGGTGCGCGGAATCTTGCGCCCCGCAACCATGAAGACGCCGTCGTCGAAAGCCTTCTGCAGCCACGTCACGTGCGCCGGAAGATGGAATTCAACGATCTCGTCGGGGACCTTATAGCTCAGGGAGACTACGTACATACGGTCAGCCTACCCCGTGCCCCGGGCGCTCAGGCCGGCGGTTTTCGGCGACCCGCCCGGCGAAGTTGAACCGTCAAGCTTCAAGTCTCCTAGAATGGAGCCATGACCGAACCGCGCTGGCTCACCGCCGACGAACGCCGGGCCTGGCTGGCCCAGCTCAGCATCAACACGCTGCTGCCCGCCGCCCTGGACACGCAGCTGCACAACGCGGGGAAGCTCTCCCTCTTCGACTACAACGTGCTGGCGATGCTGTCCGAGACCGAGGGCCGGTTCCTGCCCATGAGCGAACTCGCCGCGCGCACCAGCGCCTCGCTGTCGCGGCTCTCGCATGTGGTCACCAAGCTGCAGAACCGTGGCTGGGTGGAGCGCCGCCCGCACCCCGGGGACGCCAGGGTGACGACGGCGCACCTCACCGACGCCGGAATGGCCACCATCGAGCAGCTCGCCCCGGGGCACGTCGAGGCCGTCCGTTCGCTGCTTCTTGATGCCCTCAGCGAGGACGACGTCGCCGACCTCGCCCGGATCGGCGAGAAGATCGTGGCCCGGCTCGACGACGACCACTGGATCCTGCGCGAGAGCGACCAGGACGGGCAGTAGGCGGGCCGGCAGGTCAGCCGCAGGCCCGCCGCACGGCGTCGCCTAGGGTGGTCCTATGGAATCGCCGATCAAGAGCTACCTGCGCCAGATCCACGCCGAGATTGCCCAGCTCAAGGACGGCAGGCCGTACAGCACCATTCCGGCGATGGCCAACGTGGATCCGGACAACTTCGGCATCGCCCTCGCCACGGTGGACGGCCAGGTGTACGAGGTGGGGGACACCCGCGAGGAGTTCACCATCCAGTCCATCTCCAAGCCCTTCACCTACGGGCTGGCGCTGGAGGACCTCGGCAGTGCGGCCGTGGACGCCAAGGTGGACGTTGAACCCTCGGGCGATTCCTTCAACGAGATCTCCCTGGCCGAGGGGACCGGCCGTCCGGCGAACGCCATGATCAACGCCGGCGCCCTGACCGCAACCTCGCTGATCAAGGGCTCCGGCGGCCAGTCCGGCTTCAAGCGGATCCTCAGCACGTATTCGGCCTTCGCGGGCCGGCCGCTCTCGGTCAGCGAGAGGGTCTACGAGTCCGAACTCAAGCACGGCCACCGCAACACCGCCCTCGCCCACCTGCTGCGTTCCTTCAACATCATCGAGGACGACCCAGCGCCGGTCCTCGAGGACTATTTCCGGCAATGCTCCGTGCTGGTGAACTGCTTTGATCTCTCGATCATGGCAGCCACCCTCGCCAACGGCGGCCGCAATCCGCTCAGCGGCAAGCAGGTGCTGGAGATCGGGCCGGTGGAGCGTGTGCTCTCGGTGATGATGACCTCGGGCATGTACGACGACGCCGGGGCCTGGATCAGCAGCGTCGGCATGCCCGGCAAGAGCGGCGTGGGCGGCGGGATCATCGCCGTCCTGCCGGGCCAGGTGGGGCTGGCGGTCTACTCGCCGCCGCTGGATGAGCACGGCAGCAGCGTCCGCGGGCTGGCCACGGCCCAGCGCCTCTCCCGGGACATGGAACTGCACTTTGTCCGGGCCGCGCGGACCGGGCGCTCCGCCATCCTCGCCGCCTACGACGTCACCGAAACACCCTCGGGAATCCGGCGCAACGACGAGGCCGCCGATATCCTCCGCGCGCACGGCCACCGGGCCCGCGTGATCGAACTCCACGGCGACCTGCTCTTTGCCGGCACCGAATCCATGATGCGCGAACTCAGCGCCCTCGAGGACGACGTCGAACTGGCCGTCCTGGACCTGCGACGCACCGACCAGGTGAGCGAAGTGGCCTTGCGGATGCTGGGCCGGGCCTGGCAGGGGATGGCCGGGGCGGGCCGCGGGCTCGTGCTGATTGAAGCGGACGGTTCGGTGGCGGCATCGCTGGAGGAGTCCGCGGAAACGGACCGGCGCAAGGTTCCGTCCTTCGCCACCCGGAGCGCCGCCGTCGAATACTGCGAAAACCGCCTGCTGGAGCGCTACGGGGACCGTCTGCTGCTGCCGGACCACGTCCCCGTCACCGCCTCGCCGGCCCTGGCACCGCTGGACGAGCCCGACGCCCAGTCCCTGGCGGCGCTCATGACGGCGAAGAAGTACGACGACGGCGATGTCATCCGCCGCGTCGGGCTGCGGTTCGGCGGGGTCTACTTCATCACCTCCGGCAAGGTCAGCAGCACCTCTCCTGGACCCACCGCGGAGCGGGTCAAGCTCAACACCCTCAGTGCGGGCATGACGTTCGGCGAACTGGCACTGGGCAGCGGCAACCGGCAGGAAACCACGGTGCGGGCGGTCGGGCCGGTGGCGGTCATGGTGCTGAGCGCCGAGGCCATCAGCGAGCTGGAAGGCACCGACCCGCGGCTGGCCATCGCCTTGTGGAAGGCGCTCACCCGGGACGCGTATACCCGGGTGGAGCAGTACCTGCGCGAATCGGCGGTCCGGATCAGGGAGTAGCCGCTTTGCTTGTCCGGCTGTGTTGGCGCCAGCTTTGTTGCCCTGCTTTGTTTGCTTGGGGCAACTGCTGGCAGACTGGATCCATGGATTTCACGTCCCGCTACGTAGCCCTTGGAGACTCCTTTACGGAAGGCGTCGGCGACGACGACCCCACCCGTCCCAACAGCGTGCGGGGATGGGCGGACCGGGTGGCCGAGCAGCTCGGCGCCGCCGATCCGGGCTTCGGCTACGCGAACCTTGCCATCCGCGGCAAGAAACTCCGCCAGATCACGGCCGAGCAGGTGGATGCCGCCGTCGCACTTAAACCCACGCTGGTGAGCATTTACGCCGGCGCCAACGACATCCTCCGGCCCAAAATCGACATCGACGACCTGCTGGTGGACTACGACGCCGGCATCCGCAAGCTCAAGGCCACCGGCGCCACCGTGGTGATGTTCACAGGTTTCGACTCCCGCGGCTCGAAGATCTTCGGCACGACGCGCGGCCGCACCGCCATCTACAACGAACTGGTGCGCGGAATCGCCGGCGACCACGGCGCCCTGCTGGTGGATTACTGGCGCTTCAGCGAGTACTACGACTGGGGCATGTGGGCCACCGACCGGATGCACATGTCCCCCGCGGGCCACGCGAACATGGCCAAGCGCGTCCTCACCGTCCTGGAGCACGAGCACTCAATCGACGTCCCGCCCATGACGCCGGTGCCGGAACTGAACCGGGCCGAAACGGTCCGCGCCAACGCCCGCTGGGTCCGCGAATTCGCCGCGCCGTGGGTGGTCCGCCGGGTCACGGGCAAGTCCTCGGGCGACGGACTGGCGCCGCGGTACGGGAAGCTCACGCACCTTTAGGCGCGGTCGCCGAAGCTGTCGAGCCCCGGGCGGCCGGGCCGGCCGGGACCTGGGCCCGGAACCCAGGTGTCGCGAGCAGCCCGCCGTCGCAGCGCACGGCGAGCACTTCCACGTCCCACGTGCCCGTGGCCCGGTCCAGCATCGGGCGCCCGCCGGCCACGATCGCCGTCGCCAGCACGTCCGCGGTGACAATGTCAGCGGCTGCCACCGACACCTGAAGGAATTCGGAGCGCCGGAATTCGGAGCGGCGCGCTCCTGCCGACCAGATATGGTCCCCGCGCTCTGCGGAGCCGGACGTCGCCAGGGCGGAGAAACGGCTGCAACCGCCCAGCGGAAAAGCTGACAGGAGTGCCGCACGGTCCTGCGGGTCGACAATCCCGGACTGCCACGGCACCCGGGACCCCGGGACGGGGGCGCCGCCCACCAGGACGTCGCCGCCGGCGTTCAGGCACCAGTCCTCGAGCTTGAGGCTCCGAAGCGTGGCACCGGCCTGCTGGATTGCGTAGCCCTTGACGATCCCGGACAGGTCCAGCACGCCGTCGGGCCGTTCCGGAGTGAAAGCTGCCAGCGTCAACAGCCGCCAGCCGGCCGCCTCCGCGTACCGGTCCCGCACCTGCTGTGATGCTTCCCGGAGCGTGATTTCGCCGCGCGCCAAGCTGCTCGCCTCGGACTCCGGGCGGTACAGGCTGAACGTTTCGTCCAGGCCGCCAAACAACCGTTCGACGGCGGCCGTGGCTGCATCGATCGGGTGTTCAGTCCCGTTCGTTCGGGGAAGAGTTCCAGCGTGGGCGGCACTGAACGGCATCGTCAGGCTGATGACCGTGCCCATGCAGCCGAAAGTCCTGGTTTTCAGGGCGGGGGGCGCCACGCCCGGGTTCTCGAACTCAGAGGTTCGCTGCATCGAGGGCCGCCTGGAGCGAATTCAGATAGCCAACGCTTGTCACCGTGGCGCCGCTGATGGTCTGCACGCTGGCGGACTGGGCCTTGAGGACCTCGGCCCGCAACAGGGGTGCGGCCCGGTTGCTGATCTGCACGGATTTTCGCTCCGCATCGGTCAGTTGGAGCGCCTTGACGTCCGTGATCGTGCCGGACTGCACCGTGATCTGCACCTGGACGGCGCCGAAGCGGGTCTGAACGACGGCGCCGTCGTACGTTCCGGCCGCTTTTGAAGTGGCCCCGGCGCTGCCATCGGCGCCTGACGAGCCGGACGAGCCCGAGGACCCGGCGCCGCTTGCAGAACTGGACCCGGACGACCCGGGCGCGGGTCCGGTGCTGCCGGCCGAGCCGGCGGAGGCGCCGGCCGAGGTTCCGGTTGCGGCGCTTCCCGTTTCGGCGATCTGTCCGCCGGACTGCCAGCCCACGAGAAGAATTCCGGCGGACGCGAGTGATGCTGAAACCGCTGCGCGAATTCTCACCAGTCAAACCTTTCGTAGTGGAGTTGTTCCTCCCCGGCACCGGCTGCGCGGGCGTCGTGGATGACGCTGCGGGCCCAGGCGGCCGGCCCGCAGATGTAAATATCGGAATCACCAAGATCCGGCACGTAGCTGGCCAGCCCGTGCCCCGCACGCGCGGCGGTCTCCGGCAGCCAGCCTGGTCCGCCGGCGGCCCGTGGCCCGGTCAGGTGGAACAGTGTGGCGCCGCGTTGCCGGCAGAGTTCCAGGATTTCCCCGCCCAGGTACAGCTCGGCCTCATTGTGGCCGCGGAGCAGGACCGTGGCGTTGCCGGGCTCGAACGGCGTGCGCTCAAGCAGGGCGCGGAGCGGCGTGATCCCGATTCCGGCACCGATCATCACCACCCGGCTGCGGCTGCGGGCCGCGGTGCTGAACAGCCCGTACGGGCCCTCCACCGCCACCCTGGTCCCTGCTTTCACGGCAGCCAGCTGCCTTGAGCCGCGGCCCAGATTGCGGACGGTGATCCGCAGCACCCCGGTTCCCGCGACGTCGAACTGTATAGGCTCTGCGGAGAGGCTGAAGGGATGCGGGTGCCACCACAGACCGGGAGCGAGGAACCGCCAGATGAAGAATCGGCCCCCGCTTCCGGCGAGGTCACGGAGATGGAGCCCCTTCATCTCAATACTGACCACGCCGGGGGCCACCGGAACCACGCGGCTCACCGTCAGCTGGTGCCGGAACGTGGCCACGAGCGGCTCCAGGACGCGGTAGTGCAGGAGTGCGGCGCCGCTGGCAATGCAGAGGGCGAGCCAGTACCAGCGCTGCCAGGTGCCTGCGGCGAAGAGGCCGACGCTGAACTGGTGCGGGACCGCGGTCAGCACGGCGGCATAAGTGAGCAGGTGGACGGCGTGCCAGAATTCGTAGGGGAACCGGCGTCGGACCGCCACGAGGGAAGTCACCACGACGGCGACGAACAGGGCGATGGACACAAATGCCAGCCACATATCGGGAACGAGCACCCACAAGGCCACTGCCTCGCTGACGGGGTCCAGGCCCTCGGCCATTCCGTAGCCGGCAGCGATCAGGATCCCGTGCGCCAGCAGAAGGTACAAGGCCGGCTTCCCGAGTTTGCGGTGGAACTCGAGGGCGCGGTCGTGGCCCACGGTGGTGTCGATCACCGGGATCCGGGCCGCCAGGAGCAGCATCAGCAACACCAGGTCCATGCCGGCAAGTCCGGCGACGATTCCAACCGCTGTGAAGGATCCGGCGAGGCTGGAGAACCCGGAAGCGCCGCCGTCGGCCAGCCACAACGCCACGGCGCCGGCCACCGACGCCCAAGCGAGCACGGTCAGCAGATCCGCCCTGAGCAACCTTCGGCGGGACTGTGCCCGGAAGGGGTCAGCCGAACCGGGTGGACGGTTTGTCACGCCCGGGGCTCGGGGGCCGGCTGCAACAGTCGACTGGAGTGGTGGATTCATGACTCCAGCGTCCTCTCGCAGCCTTTCATTTGGCTGTGAAAGCGCTAGGGCGCAGATGTGACTGGCCGGGGTTTGCGGCGGGGCCCTATACACCCCGCAGCGCATACACCTACGACGGTGGATTGGTCTTTAATTCGCCTAGCTCATAGACTTGGTAGGCGCTAGGTGGCGCGGAGCGTGTGCAATTGCTCCGGTTGGCGGGATTTGTCAGCAGAATTGACAGTCCCGATGGCCGGTAGTTAGGGGCTCAAGTTGCGTGCACTCCTGTATTCGCCCAGTATCCCGGCACTTCGCAGTGGCTTTCCGTAAGGTTTCCGCTGCCCGTGACCGTGGCCCACAATCTTCGCCGCAGTGAGGAAAACAGCCGGTTTGTGCCGTCTGCCTGAACCCTGCGGACTACCGATCGCGGTGGGGGCTGGATGCGGACGCTGCCTGTCGCACGGTTAAGCGGGAACTCCGCCAACCGTTTCATTTATTTTTGAGGAGAGTCGTCATGGCAGCACACTGCCAGGTGACCGGAGCCGAGCCGGGCTTTGGACACAGCATTTCGCACTCGCACCGCCGCAATAAGCGCCGGTTCGACCCCAACATCCAGAAGAAGCGCTATTGGGTTCCGTCCCTGCGCCGTAACGTCACCCTGCAGGTCTCTGCGCGTGGCATCAAGACCATTGACGTGCGTGGCATCGACGCAGTCGTAGCCGCCATCCTGGCACGAGGAGTGAAGCTCTAGTGGCAAAGGACAAGGACGTACGTCCGATCATCAAGCTCAAGTCGACCGCGGGCACGGGTTACACCTACGTGACGCGCAAGAACCGTCGTAACGATCCGGACCGCATGGTTCTGAAGAAGTACGACCCCAAAATCCGCCAGCACGTCGAATTCCGAGAGGAGCGCTAAACACATGGCTAAGAAGTCAATGATCGCTAAGAACGAACAGCGTAAAGTCATCGTCGAGCGTTACGCTGCAAAGCGCCTCGAACTGAAGAAGGCCCTGGTTGATCCCAACTCAACCGACGAAGCACGCGAAGCTGCTCGCCTCGGCCTGCAGAAGCTGCCCCGCAACGCCTCACCGGTACGTCTGCGTAACCGCGACATCATCGATGGCCGCCCGCGCGGTACCTTCCAGAAGTTCGGCATCTCCCGTGTTCGCTTCCGCGACATGGCTCACCGCGGTGAGCTCCCGGGCATCACGAAGTCTTCCTGGTAATTCAGCAATCCTGAAGCCAGCGGCTTGAAAAGGGCCGGCAACCGTTTGGTTGCCGGCCCTTCTCGCGTTTAAGCCAGCGGGCACCTTCGGGTGGCCGGGCGATGACGGAGCGCTCAGAGTGGCCGAGTTGCGGTGGGGGTTGTCTGGGTGTATTGTTTTTTAAGTCGCCACGAGGGAGACCAGCGGAAATGCTGGGAACCGGAGGCGGCCAATCCCCTAAATTTTCAAGGCCAGGATCTGGTTGGCGTTTTGTGCGCTGCGGGTTCGGGTGGGGTTGGTTGGGTTGCTGGTGTGGTCCTGGAAGCGGGATTTGCATCGGGGGCCGGAACCGGGTAAGTTTGAAAAGTTGCTCCGGAGCGATCCTCGACTGGGTAAGTCGTGGTGGTGCCGGGTGTGTCTGTTGTTTGAGAACTCAATAGTGTGCCAAGTTTGTTGATACCAATTTATTTATATGGATTGGTTGAATGTGCCGGATCGTGCCACCCCG